>NZ_RXYG01000001.1:0-768307 GCF_003970195.1 Pseudomonas sp. C 49-2 | reverse complement strand
TTTTCAGAAGCTTTCGAAGATTTCTTCAACAACTTCAACCACTTGCGCTTCCGATCTCTCGTCAGCGGGAGGCGAATTCTACAGCGTTACACGCTGCTGTCAACACCTCTTTTTCAACTTCCTTTTGGCTTCGATGAACTGAAGCAACCTACTGCCGAAACTTACATAACTCATTGTTTACCAAGAAGTTTTCCGTTTCGACTGCGCCGGAAGTGGGGCGAATTATAGAGAGTTACAATTCGCCGTCAATACCTAATTTCAGTTTTATTCGGATTTGAGCGTAATACGCGCAAATGCCTTCTTGCCAGCCTGGCAAACGTGGGTAGCGCCCAGCTCGTATATAAAGGTGCGGTCCACAACCTCACCATCTATACGCACACCACCGGAACCCAGAAGGTCACGCGCAACGGCCGAGTTCTTAACCAGACCCGCCTTATTAAGGACAGCCGCGATCGGCATCGCCTCGGCAGCAGACAGCTCAATCTCCGGCAGATCATCTGGCAGCTCGCCATCCTTCATACGATTACCCGCAGCACGGTGAGCATTGGCAGCAGCCTCTTCACCATGGAAACGCGCAACAATCTCTTCAGCCAGCTTGATCTTCACGTCACGAGGATTGGCGCCTGCCTCTACATCAGCACGCAGCGCATTGATCTCATCCATCGAGCGGAAGCTCAACAACTCGAAGTAACGCCACATCAGCGCATCCGGAATGGAGACCAGCTTGCCGTACATCACACCCGGCGCTTCCTGGATGCCGACATAGTTGCCCAAGGACTTGGACATCTTCTTGACGCCATCCAACCCTTCGAGCAACGGCATGGTCAGAATGCATTGAACTTCCTGCCCATACGCACGCTGCAGTTCACGCCCCATCAACAGGTTGAATTTCTGGTCAGTGCCACCCAACTCAACGTCCGCACGCAAGGCTACCGAGTCATAGCCCTGAACCAGCGGATAGAGGAACTCATGAATGGCGATCGGCTGATTGGTGGAGTAGCGCTTGTCGAAGTCATCGCGCTCAAGCATCCGCGCAACGGTGTACTGAGAGGTCAGACGAATGAAGTCCGCTGGCCCCATCTGATCCATCCAAGTGGAGTTGAATGCCACTTCGGTCTTGGCCGGATCGAGAATCTTGAACACCTGGGTCTTGTAGGTCTCGGCATTGTCGAGCACCTGCTCACGCGTCAGCGGCGGGCGCGTCGCGCTCTTGCCACTCGGATCACCGATCATTCCGGTGAAGTCACCGATAAGGAAGATGACCTGATGCCCCAGCTCCTGGAACTGGCGCAGCTTATTAATAAGCACGGTATGACCCAGGTGCAGATCCGGCGCGGTCGGATCAAAGCCAGCCTTAATACGCAGGGGCTGGCCACGCTTGAGCTTTTCGATCAGCTCAGCTTCAACCAACAGTTCTTCCGCACCACGTTTTATCAGCGCTAGCTGCTCTTCAACCGACTTCATAACAGACCCGCAAGGCTCAGATTCAAAAGGGAACCAACCATACAAGATCAGGGACTAATTACAAGTTTTGCCCTGCGAACGGACACCGTTCAGCAAGCCCAGCGTTCGCGAGCTTGCGCCACAGATGATTTGGTTATATTTTATACAGTTATTTCATCTTCATCATGTCATTCATCTTTTCCATTTCATCTTCAAAGTCAAATTACCTATGACCACTGAACCGTCTAAAGCGCCGCCGCTTTACCCGAAGACCCACCTGCTCGCCGCAAGTGGTATCGCCGCACTTCTCAGCCTGGCACTCCTGGTATTCCCTTCCAGTGACGTAGAAGCCAAACGAACATCCCTGAGCCTTGACCTGGAAAGCCCCGTTGAACAACTGACACAAGATCAAGACGCTTCCGACGCGCAACAAGCCACAAATGCACCGACTGAATCGCCGTTCGCCCAGATAGAAAGCAGCCCCGAAGATACCCAGCAAGCCGCCCAAGAGCCGCCTGCACCGGTCGCCGACGCCGCCAAGAACCCACAACACCGTGAAGTGATCGTGGCCAAGGGCGACACATTGTCGACCCTATTTGAGAAAGTCGGCCTCCCCGCTGCCACCGTCAATGAAGTACTGGCCAGCGACAAGCAAGCCAAGCAATTCACCCAGCTCAAACACGGCCAGAAACTTGAGTTCGAACTGACGCCTGACGGCCAACTGCACAACCTGCATAGCAATGTCAGCGACCTTGAAAGCATTACCCTGACCAAAGGCGCCAAGGGCTTTGCCTTCAACCGCATCACGACCAAACCAGTGATGCGCTCCGCCTACGTACACGGCGTCATCAACAGCTCGCTGTCACAATCCGCAGCCCGCGCCGGTCTGTCCCACAGCATGACCATGGACATGGCCAGCGTGTTTGGCTACGACATCGACTTCGCTCAGGACATCCGTCAAGGCGACGAATTCGACGTGATCTACGAGCAGAAAGTCGCCAACGGCAAGGTCGTCGGCACGGGCAATATCCTCTCGGCGCGCTTTACCAACCGCGGCAAAACCTACACCGCCGTGCGTTACACCAACAAACAAGGCAACAGCAGCTACTACACCGCCGACGGCAATAGCATGCGCAAGGCATTCATCCGCACCCCGGTGGACTTCGCTCGTATTAGCTCGCGTTTCTCCATGGGTCGCAAGCATCCAATTCTGAACAAAATCCGCGCCCATAAAGGTGTGGACTATGCGGCCCCGCGTGGCACGCCAATCAAGGCTGCCGGCGACGGCAAGGTGCTGTTGGCCGGTCGTCGCGGCGGTTACGGCAATACCGTGATCATCCAGCACGGCAACACCTACCGTACGCTATATGGCCACATGCAAGGTTTCGCCAAGGGCGTGCAAACTGGCGGTACCGTGAAGCAAGGCCAAGTGATCGGCTATATCGGCACTACCGGCCTGTCCACTGGCCCGCACTTGCACTATGAGTTCCAGGTCAATGGCGTCCACGTCGACCCACTGGGCCAGAAACTGCCGATGGCCGACCCGATCGCCAAGGCCGAGCGCGCCCGCTTCATGCAACAAAGCCAGCCGTTGATGGCGCGCATGGATCAAGAGCGCTCCACCCTGCTGGCTTCGGCGAAGCGTTAAGGTATGCCGCTCTATATAGGCGTGATGTCCGGGACCAGCCTCGACGGCCTGGACATTGCCTTGATCGAGCAAGACCCGGCGATCAAGTTGATCGCCACGCACTACATCCCAATGCCAGATACCCTGCGCGCCGAGCTGCTCGCTCTATGCGCCAGCGGGCCGGATGAAATTGCCCGCTCAGCCATCGCCCAGCAGAACTGGGTGAACCTCGCCGCACAAGGCATTCACGCTCTACTCGACCAGCAAAACCTCAAGCCGCAAGACATTCGTGCGGTTGGTAGCCATGGCCAGACTATCCGTCATGAGCCCGCCCGGGGCTTTACCGTACAAATCGGTAGTCCGGCCTTGCTCACCGAGCTGACAAACATCACCGTGGTCAGCGATTTCCGCAGCCGCGATGTGGCCGCCGGTGGCCAGGGCGCCCCGCTGGTACCCGCCTTCCACGAAGCGTTGTTTGGCGAGCGCACTGGTAACCGTGCCGTATTGAATGTCGGAGGTTTCAGCAACCTCAGCCTTATCGAGACCGGTAAGCCTGTAGCCGGCTTCGACTGCGGCCCGGGCAACGTCCTACTGGATGCGTGGATTCACCAACAACGCGGCGAACACTTTGATCGCGATGGTCAGTGGGCGGCCAGCGGCAAGGTCGAGCCCCAGTTGCTCAATGCCCTGCTCAGCGACCCCTTCTTCGTGACCAAAGGCCCCAAGAGCACTGGGCGCGAAGTATTCAACCTGGAATGGCTGCGCCAACACCTTGCCCGCTTGCCTGCATTTGAGCCTCAGAATGTGCAGGCAACGCTGCTTGAGCTGACCGCCCTGACGATCGTTGAGTCCCTACAGTCGGCCCAATCCCAGACAGAAACATTGCTGGTATGTGGCGGCGGCGCTCACAACGCCACGCTGATGAACCGCCTGGCCACCCTGCTTCCGTCAACTCACGTCAGCAGCACCGCTACCTACGGGGTGGATCCCGACTGGGTCGAAGCCATGGCCTTCGCCTGGCTGGCCCACTGCTGCCTCGAAGGCATTGCCGCCAACCGCCCGAGCGTCACCGGCGCACGCGGGCTTCGGGTACTGGGCGCGATCTACCCCGCCTAAAATATCCGGACAGCAAAACGCCGCTTGGCCTATCACAGCCAAGCGGCGTTTTTGTATGCGCTACAGATCAGATCGAGAACGAAGACCCGCAACCACAGGTCGTGGTGGCATTAGGGTTCTTGATCACGAAACGCGAACCTTCCAGACCTTCCTGGTAATCCACCTCGGCACCTGCCAGGTATTGGAAGCTCATCGGATCCACGACCAGGCTCACACCCTCGCGCTCAACAATGGTGTCATCATCGGCCACATCTTCATCGAAGGTAAAACCGTACTGAAACCCTGAACAACCGCCGCCCGTAACGAATACGCGCAGCTTCAAGCGATCATTACCCTCTTCATCGACCAGGCTCTTCACCTTGTGCGCAGCACCGTGGGTGAATTGCAAAGCCGTGGGGGTGAAGGATTCAACGCTCATGCTGATAATCTCCCGGCGTACCGCCGCCATATGCGTAATGGCGGCATTATCCGCTTCTCCTAGAAAAGCGGTCAACTATTGTTACGGTATATCAATCTGCGCTGCCGCCATTAAAAACACAAAAGGCCCGATCAACGGGCCTTTTGATTAACGGCTCACCGGCCTTAAGGCAACATGCCCGCATGGGACAAGCCCAGCTTCTCATCCAGGCCAAACAGGATGTTCATGTTCTGCACCGCCTGGCCAGACGCGCCCTTGACCAAGTTATCGATCACCGACAACACCACCACCAAGTCGCCATCCTGCGGACGGTGTACGGCAATCCGGCACACATTGGCACCGCGCACGCTGCGGGTTTCCGGGTGGCTGCCAGCAGGCATCACATCGACGAACGGTTCGTTGGCATAACGCTTCTCGAACAGCGCCTGCAGGTCTACCGAGCGATCGACGACAGTCGCGTACAACGTGGAGTGAATGCCGCGAATCATCGGCGTCAGATGAGGCACAAAGGTCAGGCCCACATCCTTACCCGCCGCACGACGCAAGCCTTGGCGGATTTCCGGCAAATGACGGTGACCTTTCACCGCATAGGCCTTCATGCTTTCCGAGGTCTCGGAGTACAGCGAACCAACCGCCGCACCACGACCGGCACCACTGACACCTGACTTGCAGTCAGCGATCAAACGCGAAGCGTCCGCCAGCCCGGCTTCCAGCAAGGGCAGGAAACCCAATTGAGTAGCAGTCGGGTAGCAACCCGGCACCGCGATCAGGCGCGCTTGCTTGATCTGCTCACGATTGACTTCCGGCAGGCCGTACACCGCCTCTTCCAACAGCTCCGGCGCACCGTGAGGCTGACCGTACCACTTGGCCCACTCGTCAGCGTCCTGCAGACGGAAATCCGCCGACAAATCGATCACCTTGGTACCCGCCGCCAGCAGTTCACCGGCCAATGCGTGGGCAACACCGTGCGGGGTGGCGAAGAACACCACGTCGCAGGCGCCCAGGGTCTTGATGTCCGGAACGCTGAACGCCAGGCCGTCGTAGTGGCCTCGCAGGTTCGGGTACATATCGGCCACGGCCAGCCCGGCCTCGGATCGGGAAGTGATGACCACCACCTCAGCTTGCGGATGCTGTGCCAACAGACGCAGCAATTCGACACCGGTGTAACCCGTGCCGCCGACGATACCGACCTTGACCATAAACCTGCCCTCAACGAACCCACTGGAAAGCCGTCGATAATAGGGGCCGTATCGTCCTGCGACAACCGTCAACGTGACGTACGGGCGCATGAGCCACTACTATCTCGGCTACCGTGAACCTGGGAATAACTAAAAATGCTTTATCTATGGGTCAAAGCCTTTCATATCGTCAGCATTGTCTGCTGGTTTGCCGGGCTGTTTTACCTGCCCCGCCTGTTCGTTTACCACGCGCAGAGCGACGACACTGTCAGTAAGGAACGTTTCAGCGTCATGGAGCGCAAGCTGTACCGCGGCATCATGGGGCCGGCAATGGTTGCCGCGCTGATCTTCGGCGGTTGGCTGATCTACCTGAACCCGAGCATCTTTCACTCGGGCGGTTGGATTCACGCCAAGCTGACGCTGGTCGTGCTGCTTATTGGCTACCACCACATGTGCGGCGCACAGGTAAAACGTTTTGCGCGTGGCGAAAACACCCGCAGCCATGTCTTTTATCGCTGGTTCAATGAAGTGCCCGTTCTGATATTGCTGGCTATCGTAATTTTGGTCGTGGTCAAACCGTTCTAACTTCAATTACTCGGGGTACCTCCAATGTCATTGCCCGCTCTGCTTGAACAACGCCTGCGCCTGCCCGTCGTGGCGGCGCCGATGTTCCTGATTTCCAACCCGCAACTGGTCCTGGCGTGCTGCCGCAATGGGGTGGTCGGGAGTTTCCCGGCGCTCAACCAACGTGAAAGCAGTGGGTTCAAGGCCTGGCTGGAGGAAATCGAAGCGGGCCTGGCCCAGTTGGACAACCCCGCGCCTTACGCCGTCAACCTGATCGTGCACAACAGCAACCCAAGGCTCGAGGCGGATCTGGCGATCTGCGTCGAGCACAAAGTGCCGATCGTCATCACCAGCCTGGGCGCCGTGAAGGAGTTGGTAGACGCCGTACACAGCTACGGTGGCCTGGTGTTCCATGACGTCACCACCCGACGTCATGCCGAGAAGGCTGCCGAAGCCGGCGTAGATGGCCTGATCGCCGTCGCGGCCGGTGCCGGTGGTCATGCCGGCACCTGGAGCCCGTTCTCACTGATTGCCGAGATACGCCAGTTCTTCGACAAGACCCTGCTGCTGGCCGGCTGCCTCAACCACGGGCACGAGATTCTCGCCGCCCAGTTGCTCGGTGCAGACCTGGCCTACTTCGGCACACGCTTTATCGGCACCACCGAAAGTCACGCCCCGGATGCTTATAAAGAGATGCTGCTCACATCGCGCGCGGCCGACATCGTGCACACTCCCGCTGTCTCCGGCGTGCCCGCCAGCTTTATGCGCCAGAGCCTGGAAAACGCCGGTTTCGACCTCGCCGCCTTGCAAGGCAAAGGCGAAGTCAACTTCGGTTCCAAGCTCAAGCCGTTGAGCGACGAGGCCAAGGCATGGAAGACTGTATGGTCCGCCGGCCAAGGTGTCGGTGAGATTGATGATTTGCCCAGCGTCGATGAACTGGTTGCCCGTCTGGATGCCGAATACCGCAAGGCCCGTGAACAGGCAGCTCAATTGCGCTGGCCGCGCTGACCCATCGCATGGCCTGCTGCTTGAGCCGGCCTGCACTACCTCCCTGAATCAAGTGACAAGGAAGCCCGCATGAGCGACAACCGTTTCAAGATTGTGTTTGATGGAGCCCTGCTCCCGGGTGTCGAAAGCACCACGGCCAAGCTGAACCTGGCCGAGCTGTTCAAGAGTGACGTCGAAGCCATCGAGAAGCTCTTCACCGGTCGCCCTGTCGCACTCAAACGTGACCTGTCGCGCCCGGATGCGGAAACCTACCTCACCGCACTGAAAAACGCCGGTGTCGATGCGCGCATTGAGCCCGAACAGCCTGTGGCCTTCAGCCTGGCTGAAACTCACGAGACAGACTCTGGCAGTTTCTCGCGCCCTGCGGCCTCACCGTATGCACCACCGCGCTCCGCCGTGGGTGATGACCTGCCGGAGTACGCCACCCTCAAGGTGTTCACTATCCACGGACGCATCGGTCGTCTGCGTTATCTCGCCTGGACCCTGGTGTTGACCCTGGCCCTGTTGGTTGCCGGCGGCATCATCAGCACCGTCAGCTTTGCCGTTGCCACCGCTTCGCCGACCGCTGGCACCATCCTCGGCGTATTGCTGGGCCTCGCATTGTTTGTTGCGCTGGTCTGGGTCAGTGTACAAATCGGTGTGCAGCGCCTGCACGACCTGGGTTGGTCGGGCTGGTTGTACTTCCTCAACCTGGTTCCGCTGGTGAACAGCGTCTTCCCGATCCTGCTGCTGGTATTGCCGGGCAATGCAGGCGCCAACCAGTACGGCGCGCCACCACCACGCAACTCCACGGCGGTAAAAGTCCTGGCCACCCTGTGGCTGGCGTTTATCCCGGTCATGCTTGCCATCGTGGTGACCCTGGGCATGAACGGTTACCTGAACCAGCTCGAAGCCAACATGGACAGCAGCTACGAAAGCAGCTCCATCACCTCCGATGAAGATGCCGACCAAGCCGCGACCGTCGAAGAAGACGAAGCACAGAGTGCTGACGAAGCGGGCGAACCTGTAGACTCTCCAGAACAGTGAAGAAACGCCCCCGGCCTGTGATGCCTTTGTCACAGGCGCGGCGGCGTTGCGATGGAGAAAGGCATGACCCGTTACGCTCTGATCACCGGCGCCTCCAGCGGCATTGGCCTGGCCATGGCCGAAGCCCTGGCCCGTCGCGGCCGCAGCTTGATTCTGGTGGCCCGCCAGCGTGATCAGTTGGAAAGCATTGCAATCGAATTGACCCAACGGTTTGGTGTCGAGGTGCTGTTCCGAGCCTGCGACCTGGGCGAGCCGTTGCGCTTGTCCGGGTTCCTGCTGGAGCTTGAAGAAGGCGAGCGGCAGATCGACCTGCTGGTGAACTGCGCCGGTATCGGCACCAGCGGGCCATTCCTGGCCCAGGACTGGATGACCGAACAAGACCTCATGGAGGTCAACATCCTCGCCCTGACCCGTATGTGCCACGCGCTCGGTAACACCATGGCGCTGCACGGCGGCGGGCAGATTCTCAATGTGGCGTCCATCGCGGCGTTCCAGCCCGGCCCGTGGATGAGCACTTATTACGCCAGCAAGGCCTATGTACTGCATTTCTCCGAAGGCCTGCGCGAAGAACTGAAAACCTGCGGCATCAAGGTCTCGGTGCTCTGCCCCGGCCCGACACGCACCGCGTTCTTCGGCACCGCGCAGATGGACACCGCCAAGCTCGACCGCAGCCAACAGCTGATGAGCCCCGAAGAAGTGGCGCTCTACACCGTACGCGCACTGGAAAAGAACAAAGCCATCATCATTCCCGGCCGTCGCAACCGCTGGATCGCCTTCAGCCCGCGTTTCAGCCCACGCTGGCTGACCCGCAAGATTGCCGGCGCCATCAACAAGGCCTATTGCCCACGTTGATTGGCTGAGTACACTCACCTTGCACATTCATAATGGAGAAACAGCTGTGGATACTCTGTTCACCAAGATCATCAACAGAGAAATACCCGCGGATATCATCTACGAAGATGATCAAGTCCTGGCGTTCAAGGACATCCATCCGGCGGCGCCTGTGCATTTCCTGGTCATTCCCAAGAAACACATCCCCACGCTCAATGACCTGACTGAAGAAGATAAAGCCCTGGCCGGTCATATCCTGTTCACCGCCCAGCGCCTGGCTGTAGAACAAGGGTGTGAAGAAGGTTTCCGGGTGGTGATGAACTGCAACCCGAAAGGCGGGCAGACCGTTTATCACATCCATATGCATGTGCTGGGTCAGCGCCAGATGAACTGGCCGCCGGGCTGATCAGCCTTTCAGCAAAGGTCGCAGTCCAGGCTGCGACCCCATGTCCTTGATGCAGCGCAAACGCTTCCCCCTCTCTTGCGGTAAACTGGCCGCCGAGATTCTTCCCGGAGGTCAGCATGACTACCCAACGTCACTACTCGCCGATTGACCGTCTGTTGCTGCAAGCCGATATGGCCATGCGCACGCTGCTGCCATTCAGCGGCCAGCCGTATCGCCCTTCGCCCGCGATCGTGCAGCCCGACGCCCAGATGAGCGAGACCGAGACCCGCCACGTTGCCGGCCTGATGCGTATCAATCATACCGGCGAAGTCTGCGCCCAGGCGCTGTACCAGGGCCAGGCCCTGACCGCCAAGCTGCCGCAGGTCCGTGCCGCCATGGAACATGCCGCCGAGGAAGAAATCGACCACCTGGCCTGGTGCGAGCAACGCATTCGCCAATTGGGCAGTCACCCGAGCGTGCTGAACCCTTTATTTTACGGCTTGTCGTTCGGGATTGGCGCCGCTGCCGGCCTGATCAGCGACAAAGTCAGCCTGGGTTTTGTCGCCGCGACCGAACATCAAGTGTGCAAACACCTGGATGAGCATCTGGAACAACTGCCAGCCGAGGACGAAAAGTCCCGGGCGATTCTTGAGCAGATGCGCATCGATGAAGAACACCACGCGGAAAGCGCGCTGGATGCGGGCGGTTTCCGGTTTCCGGCGCCGGTGCGGTTCGGCATGAGTCTCTTGGCCAAAGTCATGACCAAAAGCACCTATAGAATTTGAATGCATCGAACCGAAAAAAGGGCGCTATCACAGCGCCCTTTCTTTTTGCCCGCCGATTGAGTGATCAACCCAACTCGATGATTTCGTAATCGTGGGTGATGGCCACACCGGCCGCGCCCAGCATAATCGACGCCGAGCAATACTTCTCGGCCGACAGCTCGATAGCACGCTTGACCTGGGCTTCTTTCAGCGCCCGGCCCTTCACCACGAAATGCATGTGGATTTTGGTGAATACCTTGGGGTCTTCAGTGGCACGCTCGGCTTCCAGGAAGGCTTCGCAGCTTTCCACGGCCTGGCGGGATTTCTTCAGGATGCTGACCACGTCGAAATTGCTGCAACCGCCTACGCCCAGCAGGAGCATTTCCATCGGGCGTACGCCCAGGTTACGGCCACCGGCTTCCGGCGGGCCATCCATGACCACCACATGGCCACTGCCCGACTCACCGAGGAACATGGCTTCGCCCGCCCATTGGATGCGTGCCTTCATCGCCCAGACTCCACTGCTAAAAAAGGGTCGCCAGCTTAGCACAGGGCCCGCCTGCGTCAGCGTTTGCAACAAAAGCGATCAATAGCAGGCTTTGCGCGGAAAATTGGCTAATCGAGTCAGAATGTGTCTGTTAAGCTGACGCCAAATCGATGGCGTAATGCCACCCTTTATACAGCGCGTATCAGTGCCGATACCCGATGAATACAACAACTCAAACTATTTAGCGCAGTCTTTTCGGGATACAACCATGGTTGCCCTTACTCCCATACCCAAAATCAAGAATCTCGACAAACTGTTGATGCATTGCCAGCGCCGCCGCTACCCGGCCAAGCACAACATCATCTGCGCCGGCGAACGCTCCGAAACGCTGTTCTTCATTATCAAAGGCTCGGTCACCATCCTGATCGAGGATGAAGACGGCCGCGAAATGATCATCGCCTACCTGAACACCGGGGATTTTTTTGGGGAGTTGGGGCTGTTCGAACAAGCCGGCAAGGAACAGGAACGCAGCGCCTGGGTGCGCGCCAAGGTCGAATGCGACGTGGCCGAGATCAGCTACGCCAAGTTCCGCGAACTGGCCCAGTACGATCCCGACATTCTTTACGCCCTGAGCGGCCAGATTGCCCAGCGTCTGCGCGACACCACGCGCAAGGTCGGCGACCTGGCCTTCTTCGACGTCACTGGCCGAGTCGCGCGCTGCCTGCTGGACCTGTGCAAACAACCCGACGCCATGACGCACCCCGATGGCATGCAGATCAAGGTCACACGCCAGGAAATCGGGCGCATTGTCGGCTGTTCGCGGGAGATGGTCGGTCGCGTGCTCAAGGACCTGGAAGAACGCAACCTGGTGCACGTCAAAGGCAAGACGATGGTGGTGTTCGGTACCCGCTAAACCGGCAGGAAGCTGGCCAGCATTTGACGGTACAGGGCGTCCAGCCGGCTGAGCGCATTCGGTGCCGGAAAGGCTTCGTGCAGGGCAATATGGCTGTCGGCACGCACCCGCTGGTCGAGGCCGCAAGCTTCATTGAAGCGATTGACCGCCGCGATCAGCTCTTCGCGATCGTTTTCCAGCAACAGCGCACCGTGCACCAACCCCACCGGGCGACCACCACTTTGTCGCCAGCGCTGGGCCGTGCCGACCATTTTTCGGCCGTTAAGGTTGACGTTGTAGCGACCGTCGCAAAACGCGCCGTCGATTTCACCAACGGACGCATCGCCTCCCAACTCGATCAGCAAATCGCAGATCGGTTGGCATAAACGCAAATAACCGGTTTCGATACGGTTCTGATCGCCTTCACTGCGCGGCGGAGCATAGACCAGGGCGATGTTGACCGTCGCATTCGACTGCGGCACCGGTTCTCCACCGGTTTCACGCAACAATACCGGCCAACCGGCATGCGCGGAGACCTGGCTGGCGGTCTCAAATGCCGGCAAGCGGCTCAAACGACGTGGCATGACCAAGGCTTGGTCACTGGGTTGCCAGAACAGCAACCCATATTCCCGCTCACCCGCGCAAACAGCCGCCAGCAGGTCTTGCTCGGCGGCAAGCCCTGCTTCGACGGTCATCGCCACCGGCTGCATCAGCATCAATCCAGTGTCGAACCGCTGACCGCCACACCACGCTCCGGGAAGAACAGGCGCTGCAATTCAGCTCCCGGGTTCTCGGCACGCATGAAGGTCTCGCCCACCAGGAACGAATACACGCCACTGATCTCCATCAACTCCACATCGGCACGGTTGACGATGCCACTCTCGGTAATCACCAAACGGTCGCGCGGAATGCGCGGCAGCAGGTCGAGGGTGTTCTCCAGGCTGACTTCAAAGGTGTGCAGGTTACGGTTGTTGACCCCCACCAGCGGTGTGTCGAGGGTTTTCAGGGCGCGTTCCAGTTCGTCACCGTCGTGCACTTCCACCAGCACATCCAGCCCAACGCTTTTGGCCACGGCCGCCAGCTCGGCCATCTTCACGTCATCCAGGGCGGAGACGATCAACAGCACACAGTCGGCGCCCAGGGCACGAGCTTCGACAATCTGATACGGGTCGACCATGAAATCCTTGCGGATCACCGGCAACTTGCACGCGGCGCGGGCCTGCTGCAGGAACAGGTCGGAACCCTGGAAGTAGTCGATATCGGTCAGTACGGACAGGCAGGTCGCCCCGCCCTTCTCGTAGCTCTTGGCGATCTCTTCAGGAATGAAGATCTCACGAATCACGCCCTTGCTCGGCGAAGCTTTCTTGATTTCAGCAATGACGGCGGGCTGCTTGAGCTTGGCCTGGGCGATCAGCGCATTGGCAAAGCCACGCGGCGCATCGGCGATCTTCGCCTGGGCTTCCAGCTCGGCCAGGCTCACGCGGGCACGGCGCTCAGCCACTTCTTCAGCCTTGCGGGCCAGGATCTTTTCCAGAACGGTCGGCACACTCATCCTTCATTCTCCATCTTGAATACCGCGGTGAATGCTCCCAGCTCTTCGAGCTTCTCGCGAGCCAGACCGGTGTGCAGCGCATCGTGGGCCAAGGCAACACCTTCTTTAAGACTGTAGGCGTGGTCCGCCGCATACAGCGCAGCACCCGCATTCAACACTATCATCTCGGCAGCTTTTTGACCGTTCTCGGTCTTGCGACGCCCCAGGGCATCGCGAATCAACTCCAGGGAGGCCGCCGGGCTTTCTACCGCCAAGCCGTGCAGGCTCTGGCTCTTCATGCCCAGGTCTTCCGGCTCGACCCAATACTCGGTGACCTGGTCATTTTTCAGCTCTGCCACGAAAGTCGGTGCCGCCAGGCTGAATTCGTCCAGGCCGTCCTTGGAATGCACCACCAACACATGCTTGCTGCCCAGGCGTTGCAGTACTTCGGCCAATGGCCGGCACAGCGCCTGGCTGAACACACCCACCACCTGGTGTTTCACACCGGCCGGATTCGTAAGCGGGCCGAGCATGTTGAACAAGGTGCGCAGGCCGAGGTCCTTGCGCGGGCCAGCGGCGTGCTTCATCGCACCATGATGGGATTGGGCAAACATGAAGCCGATGCCGACGCTGTCGATGCAACGCGCCACTTGTACCGGCGTCAGGTTCAGGTAGATCCCGGCCGCCTCCAGCAGGTCGGCGCTGCCGCTCTTGCCGGACACTGCGCGGTTACCGTGCTTGGCCACGGTGCAACCCGCCGCCGCGACCACAAACGAAGAAGCCGTCGACACGTTGAAGATGTTCGCACCGTCACCGCCAGTGCCGACCACATCGACCACGCCGTCGAGGGTCTTGAGCTCGACCTTGTCCGCCAACTCGCGCATCACCGACACGGCGCCGACAATCTCGTCGATGCTTTCGCTCTTCATGCGCATAGCCATCATGAACGCGCCAATCTGCGCGTCGGTGCATTGACCGGTCATGATTTCGCGCATCACATCGCTCATTTCAGCGGTGCTCAGGTCCAGGTGGCCGACGATACGGCTCAGGGCAGTCTTGATATCCATGGAAAGTCCTTAGCGCGTGCCGCCGCTCTGCTTGAGAAAGTTGGCGAACAGCTCGTAGCCCTGCTCGGTCAGGATCGATTCAGGGTGGAATTGCACCCCTTCAATATTCAATGTCTTGTGGCGCAGGCCCATGATTTCATCGACCGAGCCATCTTCAAGTTGGGTCCAGGCGGTCAGCTCCAGGCATTCCGGCAGGGTTTCGCGCTTGACCACCAGCGAGTGGTAGCGGGTCACGGTCACCGGCAGGTTGAGGCCATGAAACACGCCTGCATCTCTATGGAACACCGGGCTGGTCTTGCCGTGCATCACCTGTCGCGCGCGCACCACGTCACCACCAAAGGCCTGGCCGATGGACTGATGGCCCAGGCACACGCCCAGGATCGGCAACTTGCCGGCGAAATACTGGATCGCCTCCAGGGAGATGCCCGCCTCGGTCGGCGTGCACGGGCCTGGCGAAACCACGATGCGCTCCGGGTTCAGGGCAGCGATCTCGGCTACGGTCATTTCGTCGTTGCGCACCACCTTGACCTCGGCACCCAGCTCACCCAGGTACTGCACAACGTTGTAGGTAAAGGAATCGTAGTTATCAATCATCAGCAACATGGGGAAACCTCAGGAATTGGGGGTCTGTTCAGCCAGCGCAACGGCGCGGAACATCGCGCGGCGCTTGTTCAGGGTTTCTTCCCATTCGAGGGCCGGCACCGAGTCGGCGACAATCCCGCCACCGGCCTGCACGTGCAGCTCCCCGTCCTTGATCACGGCCGTGCGGATCGCAATGGCCGTGTCCATGTTGCCGTTCCAGGCGAAATAACCCACGGCGCCGCCATACACACCGCGCTTGACCGGCTCCAGTTCGTCGATGATTTCCATCGCGCGGATCTTCGGCGCACCCGACAAGGTGCCCGCCGGCAGAATCGCACGCAGCGCGTCCATTGCAGTCAAGCCGGCTTTCAGCTCGCCGGTGACGTTGGACACAATGTGCATTACATTCGAATAACGCTCGATCACCATTTTCTCGGTGAGCTTCACCGAACCGATTTCCGAGACACGCCCGGTATCGTTGCGGCCCAGGTCGATGAGCATCAGGTGCTCGGCGATTTCCTTGTCGTCGCTCAACAGGTCTTCTTCGAGCGCCAGGTCGGCCTCTTCGGTCGCACCGCGTGGGCGGGTGCCGGCGATTGGGCGCACCGTGATCAGGTTGTCTTCGACACGCACCAGCACTTCCGGCGAACTGCCCACCACGTGGAAGTCACCAAAGTTGAAGAAGTACATGTACGGCGTGGGGTTGAAGCAGCGCAATGCGCGATACAGATCGATCGGCGCGGCCTTGAAATCGATGGACATACGCTGCGACGGCACCACCTGCATGCAGTCACCCGCAAGGATGTATTCCTTGATGGTATCGACGGCGCGCTCGTAGTCATCCTGGGTAAAGCTTGAACGAAAGATCGGATCGGCCGCCGGCGGACGGCTGAGGTCCAGGCCGCGACGCGGGGTGATCGGCTGGCGCAGTTTTTCCAACAGGGCTTCGAGGCTGGCGCGGCCTTGCTCGAACGCGTCCTCCTGGGATGGATCGGCGAGTACGATCGCGTGCATCTTGCCGGCAAGGTTGTCGAACACCACCACGGCATCGGAAACCATCAGCAGAATGTCCGGCACGCCCAGCGGATCCGGGTTCGGGCATTTGCCCAAGCGTTTTTCCACATAACGCACGCAGTCATAACCGAAGTAACCCACCAGGCCGCCGTTGAAGCGCGGCAGGCCAGCAATGGTCGGCACGTTGTAGCGCGCCTTGAACGCTTCGACGAACGCCAGCGGGTCTTCCACGTCATGGCTTTCGATCTCGACGCCATCATGGGTAATGCTCACATGATGGTCGTGTACCCGCAGCACCGTGCGGCACGGCAGGCCGATGATCGAGTAACGCCCCCACTTCTCGCCGCCCTGTACGGACTCGAGCAGGTAGGAGTTAGGCTCGTCGGCCAGTTTCAGGTAGATCGACAGCGGCGTGTCGAAGTCGGCCAGGGTTTCGCAGGCCAGGGGGATGCGGTTATAGCCGGCAGCGGCCAAACGCAGGAATTCTTCGCGGGTCATGATATGCCTCGTGGCTTGAGGGTCTAACAGTCAGGTATGCAAACGCGCCGCAGAGTGCGGCCAGGATCAGTCAGGCGCGCCAACGCCAGCGGGCCAGGGCCTTGATGACTTTCATCCAGAGTTTGCGAGTGACCACCACGATGGAATTTCCAGAAGGGGACGGATCGGTATCGGGCAACGTTATCTCAGCGCCAGCTCCCAAGCAACCGGGGATTAACAGGCGCAGGTCATCAATCACCAATGAAGGCGACTCTTCGGCGATCGGCCGACCATGGTTATAGCCGTAGCTGAGGGCCACGCACTGCACGCCCGCGGCCTTTGCCGCCAGCACATCACTGCGTGAATCGCCGACAAACAACGACTGCGAGGCCGGGATATTGGCCATTTTCATCACGAAAAACAGCGCCGCCGGGTCGGGTTTTTTCTGCGGCAGGGTATCGCCACCGATGATCCAGCGGAAATACCGGCCGATTTTCATCTGGTCCAACAATGGCGCGACGAAGCGCTCCGGCTTGTTGGTGATCAGGGCCATTTCCACGCCCTGCTTGCTCAGCCACTTGAGGGTGTCGCGCACGCCGGGGTAGACCACGGTCAGTTCATGGCCATCTTCATAGGCGGCGTTGAACAGTTCCAGCGCATGCTCGGCCTCCACATCATCGACACCTTCAGCATCGATGTTGTTGGCCAAGGCCCGGCGCACCAGCATCTGCACGCCGTTACCGACCCATTCGCGCACTGACTCGATCCCGGCCGGCTTGCGCCCCAGTTTGAGCAGCATTTCGTCCACCGCCGCCGCCAGGTCGGGCACCGAGTCGATCAAGGTGCCGTCCAGATCGAACATCACCAGCCGTGGCAATTTGCCGGGGAACAGCTGCTCAAAGCCGCTCATGGACGCGCCAGCGCCAGCTCGGCACGCATCTTGTCGATGACTTCCTGGTAGTCGGGCGCGTTGAAGATCGCCGAGCCGGCCACAAAGGTGTCGGCGCCAGCGGCGGCGATTTCACGGATATTGTTGACGTTGACCCCACCGTCGATTTCCAGGCGGATATCGCGGCCGGAGGCATCGATCAGCGCACGGGCTTCACGCAGCTTGTTCAGCGTGCCGGGGATGAACTTCTGGCCGCCGAAGCCCGGGTTGACGCTCATCAGCAGGATCATGTCGACCTTGTCCATCACGTACTCAAGCACGCTCAACGGAGTGGCCGGGTTGAACACCAGGCCCGCCTTGCAACCACCTTCGTGGATCAGTTGCAGGGTGCGATCGACGTGCAGCGAGGCTTCCGGGTGGAAGGTGATGTAGGTGGCGCCGGCGTCGACGAAGTCGCCGATGATGCGATCCACCGGGCTGACCATCAGGTGTGCATCGATCGGCGCAGTGATGCCGTACTTGCGCAGCGCAGCGCAGACCATCGGGCCGATGGTCAGGTTAGGTACGTAGTGGTTGTCCATGACGTCGAAGTGCACGAAGTCGGCACCGGCGGCCAATACCTTGTCCACTTCCTCACCCAGGCGGGCAAAGTCGGCGGAGAGAATCGATGGAGCAATGACGAAGGGCTGCATGACGCACCTTTTTTGAGCTAAATCACGATGGCGCGCATTGTATACCTCATGCTTTGCCGCGCGCACCGTGACCTAACTCAACGGTTAGTAAGCGGCCCGGTAGATTTTCTCGATATCGACCGCGCTGAGCTTGCGTGGATTGTTGCGCATCAAGCGCTCAATACCCGCCGCTTCTACCGCCATGGCTGGGATCGCGTCCTCGGGCACCCCGAAACTGCGCAAGCCCGCCGGGATCTCCACTGCGGCACACAGTCGCGTCATCGCCTCAACGGCCTGGTCGGCGGCATCGTTGACGCTCAAGCCGGTGATATTCACGCCCATCGCCTGCGCAATCTCCTGCATGCGCTCCACGCAGGCCAGCTTGTTCCAGTGCATCACATAGGGCAGCAGCAGCGCATTGCTCACGCCATGGGCGATATTGAACCGCCCGCCCAATGGATAAGCCAACGCGTGCACCGCGCCGACTCCCGCATTCCCGAACGCCATGCCGGCCATCAGGCTGGCGGTGGCCATGTCGTCGCGGGCCTGCAGGTTGGCCGGGTTGGCGTAGGCCTTGGGCAATGCACTGGCGATCAGCTTGATGGCGCCGATGGCCAAGGCGTCGGTGATCGGCGAGGCGTTCAGCGACAAGTAGGACTCGATGGCGTGCACCAGCGCGTCCACGCCACTGGCGGCGGTGACGCTGCGCGGGCAGGTCAGGGTCATTTGCGGGCTGATCAGCGCAACGTCCGGCAGCAGGTAATCGCTGACAATGCCCTTTTTCAGTTGCGCGGCCTTGTCGGAGAGAATCGCAACATTGGTCACCTCCGAGCCGGTGCCGGCGGTGGTGGGGATAGCGATCAGCGGCGGGCCTTTGCGTGGCACCTGGTCGACGCCGAACAAGTCGGCCAGCGCGCCGTGGTAGCCCGCATACGCCGCAACACTTTTGGCAATATCGATGGCACTGCCGCCGCCCACGCCGATCAGGCCGTCGTGCCCGCCCTCGCGGTAAACGCGCATGCAGTCTTCCACAATGGCGATTTCCGGGTCGGGTAACACCCGGTCGAAAATCTCGTAGGTGCGCTCGCCCAGATGTTCGAGTGCCAGCGCCACGGTGCCGGACTTGACCAGCGCTGCGTCGGTGACGATCAGCGGGTTGTCCACATCCAGGCGGGTCAGTTCAAAGGCCAGTTGTTCGATGGCGCCAGCGCCGGTCAGCAGTTTGTGGGCGATCTTGAATGAGGAAGTACTCATGTGCGCGGCCTCTTATTAAGTGATGGGCTGGCACAAGAGTAGCTCGGGATTTTGGGTTGCCCAGCATTCAGGGTCTGAATGGTCAGGTGACTCAACGCGGGCACGGTTTATGTGGGAGCTGGCTTGCCTGCGATTCAGGCGACTCGGTGTGACAGGCAAACCGCGGCGATGCAATCGCAGGCAAGCCAGCTCCCACAGGTGATCGCGTTTACCCACTCAGACCTGGGCGGTACGCAGTTTCTCGCTACGGCCACGCAACCATTCCAGGGTCAGCAACAGCAGCACGGAGAAGGCAATCAACAGAGTCGCCGCCGCCGCAATCGTCGGGCTGAGGTTTTCGCGGATGCCGCTGAACATCTGGCGTGGCAGGGTCGCTTGCTCGGGGCCGGCGAGAAACAGCGTTACTACCACCTCGTCAAACGAAGTGGAGAAAGCAAACAGCGCCCCGGAAATCACCCCCGGCGCGATCAACGGCAAGGTCACTCGGCGAAATGCAGTCAATGGCGAGGCGCCGAGACTAGCTGCCGCCCGCACCAGGTTATGGTTGAACCCCTGCAACGTCGCCGACACGGTGATGATCACAAACGGCACACCCAGCACCGCATGCACCACGATCAGCGAGAAGAAACTGTTGCCCAGGCCCAACGGCGCAAAGAACAGGTAGCTGGCCACGCCGATGATCACCACCGGCACCACCATGGGTGAAATCACCAGCGCCATGACCAATGCCTTGCCGGGGAAGTTGCCGCGGGTCAGGCCGATCGCCGCCAAGGTGCCGAATACCATCGCCAGCACCGTGGCCGCAGGGGCAACGATAATGCTGTTCTTCAGCGCCCGCATCCACTCGGCGGAGGCGAAGAAGTCCTGATACCAATGCAGCGAAAAGCCTTGCAGCGGGTACACCAGGAAACTGCCGCTGTTGAACGACAGCGGGATGATCACCAGCACCGGCAGAATCAAAAACAACAGGATCAAGCCGCAGAGGATCCGCAAGCTGTAGAACCACACCCGCTCAACGGGCGACATATAAGGGCTCAGCATCACAAGGTCTCCTCAGCTCAGGCGCAGGCGGCTGGCGCCTACCAGGCGGTTATAGATCAGGTACAGCACCACGGTGGCCAGCAGCAGCAAGCCGCCCAACGCCGTGGCCATGCCCCAGTTGATGCTGGTGTTGGTGTAGAACGCCACGAAGTAGCTGACCATCTGGTCGTTCGGGCTGCCCAGCAGCGCCGGGGTGATGTAGTAACCAATCGCCAGGATGAACACCAACAGGCAACCGGCCCCGACACCGGCGTAGGTCTGCGGGAAGTACACGCGCCAGAAGCTGGTGAATGGGTGACAGCCCAGGGAAATCGCCGCGCGCATGTAGGTGGGCGAGATGCCCTTCATCACGCTGTAGATCGGCAGGATCATGAACGGCAGCAAGATGTGCACCATGGAGATGTAGACGCCGGTCCGATTGAACACCAGCTCCAGCGGCTTATCGATCAGGCCCATGCCCAACAGTGCACTGTTGATCAGGCCGCCAGATTGCAGCAGCACGATCCACGCGGCGACTCGCACCAGGATTGAGGTCCAGAACGGCAGCAACACCAGGATCATCAGCAGGTTGCTTTTGCGTGCCGGCAGATTGGCCAGTAGGTAGGCCAGCGGATAGGCCAACAGCAGGCAGACCGCAGTGATCACCAGGCCCATCCAGAAGGTCCGGGCGAAAATATCCAGATAGATCGCCTGGTCCGGCGTGGCCGGCGCCACTTCACCGAGGTCATCGATGCGGTGATCGACCGCCGCCAGCAGGTAGAACGGCGTCAGGCTGCTGGTATTGCGCCGGATCGCCTGCCAGTACGCCGGGTCACCCCAACGTTCATCGAGGCTTTCCAGCGCTTCTTTATAGGAGGCAGGCGCTTCGCTGAAGGGCAGCGCCCGCGCAGTTTTGGTCAGCAGGCTGCGGTAGCCGGCCAGTTCCATGTTCAAGCGTTTGGACAGATCGCCCAAGGTCTGATTTTGACGGGCCTCGCCCAAGTCCTCACTGAGGGCCTGGTACACCGGCTCGCCCGGCAAGCCCCGGCCATCCCATGCCGTCACCGCCACCACGGTACGCGGTAAACCGCCCACCACTTCCGGGTTGCCGACGCTTTTGAACAGCAGCGCAACAATCGGCACCAGGAACACCAGCAGCAAGAACAGCACCAGCGGCGCGATCAAGGCTTGGGCCTTCCAGCGATTGAGCCGCTCGGCACGCGCCAGGCGCTGCTTGAGGGTGGGGCTGTTGACCTCGTTCGAGGGAACGGCGATGGCCATGGCAAACTCCGAAAATCTACGGTTGGGACCTTGGTCAACACGGTCCCTGTGGGAGCTGGCTTGCCTGCGATGGCATCGCCTCGGTGCATCAGTTGCACCGAGGTGTCTGCATCGCAGGCAAGCCAGCCCCTACATGAGCCGGTTTCGCCCGAGGGTTATGCGGTGTTACTTGGCAGCCCACGAGTTGAAGCGCTGCTCCAACTGCTCACCGTTATCCGCCCAGAAGCTCACGTCGATCTGCACCTGGTTGGCGATATTTTCCGGGGTGGTCGGCATGTCTTTGAGGATGTCCTTGGCCAGCAATGGCACGGCTTGGGTGTTGGCCGGGCCGTAGGCGATGTTTTCCGAGTAGGTCTTCTGCTGCTGTGGTTGCACCGAGAAGGCGATGAATTTCTTCGCCGCTTCAGCACGGTCTTTCGCCAGGCCTTTAGGAATCGCCCACGCGTCAAAGTCGTAGATGCCGCCGTTCCACACCACTTTCAGGTTGCTTTCTTTCTGCACGGCGGCGATGCGGCCGTTGTAGGCCGAACTCATCACCACGTCGCCCGAAGCCAGGTATTGCGGCGGCTGTGCACCCGCTTCCCACCACTGGATCGATGGCTTGAGCTCGTCGAGTTTCTTGAACGCACGGTCCTGGCCATCTTTGCCGGCCAGCACTTTGTAAACGTCCTTCGGCGCGACGCCGTCGGCCATCAGTGCGAATTCCAGGGTGTACTTGGCGCCTTTACGCAGGCCGCGCTTGCCCGGGAATTTCTTGGTGTCCCAGAAATCCGCCCAACTGGTCGGCGCGCTGGCCAACTTGTCCGCGTTGTAGGCGAGCACGGTGGACCAGACGAAGAAGCCCACGCCGCACGGCTGGATCGCGCCCTTCACGTAGTCGGCGCTGTTGCCGAACAGTTTCGGGTCCAGTGGCTCGAACATGTCTTCATCGCAGCCACGGGACAGCTCCGGCGATTCCACTTCCACCAGGTCCCAGGACACGCTCTTGGTGTCGACCATGGCTTTGACCTTGGCCATTTCACCGTTGTACTCACCGGCGACGATCTTGCCGTTGCCCGCGCTTTCCCATGGTGCGTAGAAGGCTTTGACCTGGGCCGCCTTGTTCGCGCCGCCAAAGGACACGACCGTCAGGTCCGGGCCTGCCATGGCCTGTGTCGCGCCCATCAAGCCCAAAGCCAGGGCGGAATACTTCAGGGATCTCAACATTGTTGTTCTCTCCACGTGCAGGGTTGGTGAAGCCAGGGGGCGATCAATTCGCCTCTAGAAGTGGGTCGAGTGCGCGAACGTGCTCGACTTGCCAGCCAATCGGTACCACGTCGCCAACCGCCAGGGCTGGGTCCAGCTCGGCAATCGGTTGTTTCACAAAAAAATCGGCCTTGCCGCAGACTTCCAGGCGCACGCGCACGTGATCGCCCAGGTAGATGAATTCGGCCACGCGCCCGGAGAAGCGGTTGACGCAAGATTCGCTGGAACCATTGAGGCTGACGCGCTCCGGGCGTACCGACAGGGTCACCGGGCCGCCGACCTGGCCGACATTCACCGCCAGCGCCTCGACCTTCTCACCGCGCGCCAGCTCCACCACGCAGCGCTCGCCGGTATGGCTGTGCAAGCGGCCATTGAGCCGGTTGTTCTCGCCGATGAAGTTGGCGACGAAGGTGTTCTTCGGTTCTTCGTAGAGGGTTCGCGGCGCGGCGATCTGCTGGATTTCACCCTGATGGAACACCGCCACGCGGTCAGACATGGTCAGCGCCTCGCCCTGGTCGTGGGTCACATACACCACGGTCACGCCGAGGCGCTGGTGCAGGTGCTTGATCTCCATCTGCATGTGTTCACGCAGTTGCTTGTCGAGGGCGCCGAGGGGTTCGTCCATCAGCACCAGCTGTGGTTCGAACACCAGCGCGCGGGCCAATGCCACGCGCTGTTGCTGGCCGCCAGAGAGTTGCGCCGGGTAGCGCTGGGCGAAAGCATCGAGCTGGACCATGCTCAGCACGCGTTTGACCCGCTCGCTGATATCGGTCTTGCTCAAGCCCCGCACCGACAGCGGGAACGCCAGGTTCTCGGCCACGGTCATGTGCGGAAACAGCGCATAGTTCTGGAACACCATGCCGATGTCGCGTTTATGCGGCGGCACGTTGTTGATGGAGCGCCCGGCCAGCTGGATTTCGCCGGCCGTCGGCGTTTCAAAGCCGGCGAGCATCATCAGGCTGGTGGTCTTGCCCGAACCGGAAGGCCCGAGCAGGGTGAGGAACTCGCCCTTGCGAATCTCCAGGTTGAGGTCTTTGACGATCAGGTTCTCGCCGTCGTAGCTCTTCTGCACGCCACGAAAGCTGACCAGCACATCATTTGAATCCACCTCGCTCATACCCGCACCTTTTTGTTTTGGACTGCTGTGAGACAAGCGTAGTCCAGCCGCAAGGCCCCGGAAATCGGGGGCCAGGAGAGAATTGCATCAGCCGGATGGAAGGTTTGGGGTAGGGATTGCCCTACACGGATGGCGCGCACGGGACGGTGCAGCGACAAGTGGCGAGCTGCAAGCGGCAAGAATGGGCTCGGCGGGGTTTTCGCGGTGTCGTTATCAGGTATGTGGTTAGAGCAGCTTGTGTTCCATGGCGTACTTCACCAACTCCGCCAGGGACGTGATATTGAGCTTTTGCATCAGTCGCGCCTTGTGGGTGCTGATGGTCTTGCTGCTCAGCGCCAGTTGCTGGGCGATGTCGTTGACGTTGGCGCCCTGGGCCAGGCGCTCGAACACCGAGAACTCGCGCTCGGACAGTAATGAATGCAGCGGTCGCGTATCGGTGAGGCCGACTTCGAAGACCATCCGGTCGGCCAGGTCCGGGTCGATGTAACGCCCGCCGGCCGCCACCTTGCGAATCGCCGTGAGCAACAGCGCCGGGTCGCTGTCCTTGGTGGCGTAACCGGCGGCGCCGACCTTCAAGGCGCGGGCGGCCATTTGCGCTTCGTCGTGCATCGACAGCACCAGGATTGCCGGCGGATTGTTCAGCGCACGGATCCGCGCAATCGCTTCCAGGCCGTTGACGCCGGGCATCGAGATGTCCAGCAAAACCACCTCGCAGGGCACGTGGCGCAGGGTCTCCAGCAATTGCTCGCCATTGCTGGCCTCCCCCACCACCAACAGGTCTTTGGCCAGGCCAATCAATTGCTTGATGCCCTCACGAACGATGGTGTGGTCTTCGGCTACCAGTACGCGGATCACAGGGACTTCCTCTTGGTGTTATGCATCCAATGGCACCGTGACACTCAGGGTGGTGCCCTCCCCCAATTCGCTGTCCAGCCTCAATTGCCCACCCATGATCAGCACGCGCTCGCGCATGCCTACCAGGCCAAACGACACCGGGCGGCCCTGCGCCTGGACGAAGCCGACGCCATCATCGCTGATGGTCAGGCGCAAATCCGTGCCCTCCAGAGAAAGGGTCAATTCGACAGTATGCGCCTGGGCATGGCGCATCACATTGGTCAGCGCCTCCTGCAGGATGCGGAATAAGCCAATGGCCTTGGCATCGCTGAGAGCCGGCAGGTTATCCGGAACCTGCACCAAGCAGGGAATTTGCGTGCGCGCTTCGAAGCGCCGCGCCTGCCATTCGATGGCTGAAGCGATACCCGCATCCAGAATCGGCGGGCGCAGTGCCGTCGCCACGTCCCGCACCAACTGGAACAGCTGGGCGATCAAGCGCTTCATGCTGTTCAAGCGCTCGTGCAAACCGGGGTCGAGTTGCGCATAGGCCAGCTCGCACATAGAGGTTTCGAGCTTGAGCACGGTGAGCATTTGCCCGAGCTCGTCGTGCACTTCGCGGGCGATACGGGCTTTTTCTTCTTCGCGTACGGTTTCCAGGTGGGCGGACAGTTCGCGCAGTTGCGCTTCGCTTTGCAGCAACGCGGCCAACGTCCGCCTCAGTTCGCTGACATCGTTGAGGTAGACCACCAGGTATTCAGCTTCGGCAAAACGCAGGAAACTCAAGGACACATTGGTTGGCAGGATGCTGCCATCGGCTCGCCGACAATCGGTAGCGAAGTTCTGCGGCCCTTCTTCACTGGCCCGTGCACGTTTCCAGAGATTGAGCCAACGGTCCATGTCCAGGCTCGGATCAAGGTCGGCGAGCGGCCGCTCGATCAGCGCACCGGGGCCGTAGCCGAGCATGCTTTCGGCCGCGTGATTGGCGTAGCGCACATGGCTGTCCCAGTTGACCCAGAGGATGCCGACGGTGCTCTGGTCGATGGAAAACTGTGTCAGCCTTAGGGCCTCGGCACCGGCGGCGCGGGCGGCGCTTTCTTCCCGTGCGGCCAACAAGCCGTGTTCCAGCACCCGTTGCTGGCGGCGTTGCCAGAACACCACGGCCAGGCTGGCGAGCAGCAACAGGCCCAGCAACAGACTGAGGTTTTGCCACAGGCCCGGGGACTCGGTAAGGCGCGGGTATTTGGGTTGCAGCCAGCGGCTGTGCAGTTGGTCCAAGTCGCGAGCGGGGATGGCGCGCAAGGCGCTTTGCATGATGCCGGCCAGTTCCGGCCATTCTCGCCGCGTGGCCACCCGCAGCAATTGCGGCAGGCCGATATCGCCCACCACTGCCAGCCCGGCAAACTCCGCCTCGCCGGACAGGCGGCTCAACTGCGCTTCATCCACCACCGCATAACGCGCTTGCTGGCTCACCAACAATTGCAGGGCCTGGCGCTCCATCGGCACGCCCTGCAGGTTGAGGCCGGGATAAGTGCTGCGCAGGTAATCAGCCACGGCGCTGGGCATGCGCACGGCGACGCGGGATTGTTCATCGAGTTTTTCCAGCTCAACGGCACCGCCGCCATCGCGAATGCCGACGATGTGTTGCGGCACGCGCATGTAGGGGTCGGTGAACAGCCACAGGCGCAGACCGGCCGGGGTTTGTTGCAGGCCTGGGGCAATGTCCACCTCGCCCTCGCGCACGGCGGCTTCCAGTTGCTCCTGATTGGGGAAATTGCGCCAGGTCAGCTCGATATTCAGCGCCTTGGCCAGCCATTGCATCAACTCGACATTCGCCCCGGACAGCCGCTGCAAACGCCGATCGTATTGCGCGTAGGGTGCTTGCAACACCAGTCCGACCCGCAGCTCCGGGTGCTGAGCCAGCCATTCGCGTTGCTGCGCATTGAACTGTGCCTGGGGCGCGACGGGCGCAGGGGCGGCGTTTGCCATCAAGCCAAGGCACAAACAGCCGATAACCAGCAGACAGCGAAAATCCATGATCCACGTCTCACATCACTGACAAATACTGACCAACCCATTAGGCTGCTGGAATCACTTCTGGCCGGGAATTTACGATGCCCTTTTTTCACCGTTCAGCATTGCCAGCATTGTGCCTGTCGCTGCTTTTTACCAGCGCCTTTTCCGTACAGGCCGCTGACCCACCCGCACCTGCCGCCGAAAAACCCGTCGAGCGCCAGCCTTTGCCCGAGCGCAGCCAGGCAGAAGCCAGCGCCCTCGAACGCAAGATCCCACAACAAGAACAGCAGCAATTGCAGGCCGGCAGCGATTCCTTCCTCGCCCTGTGGAAACCCGCCAACAGCGCCGAGCCCGAAGGCGTGGTGATTATCGTACCCGGCGCTGGCGAAAATGCTGACTGGCCGCAAGCAATCAGCCCGTTGCGGCACAAATTGCCGGACGCCAACTGGGGCAGTCTCAGCCTGTCGTTACCGGATGTTAGTGTGGATACGCTGCCACCGCGTGTGATGGAAGCGCCCAAGGCGACTGTCGACACCAGCAGCAAGGAAGCGAGCACCGCCGACAAACCGATCGAGCAAGCCGCCAGCGCCGAAGCCGAAGGCACCGACCCGGCGGTGGTGCCGGGTGCCGATGAGCAGGACAAGACCGACGCTTCGCGCATCTTCGCCCGCATAGATGCCGCCGTGGCGTTCGCCCAAACACAAAGCGCACGCAGCGTGGTGCTGCTCGGCCATGGCACCGGTGCCTGGTGGGCCGCGCGGTATTTGAGCGAGAAACAACCGTCGCAGGTGCAGAAGTTCGTCATGGTCGCGGCGCAGACGCCCACCGGACGGCATCCGGATGTACAACAACTGGCCCCCGTCCTGAAGTTGCCGACCGCCGATGTCTTCTATCAGGACACCGACCCATCACGCAAAAACGCACTGGCCCGCGCCCAGGCGGCCAAACGTTTGAAAAATGACGGTTACAAGCAGGTGTCCTTGAAAGCGTTGCCCGGCAACAGCGCTGCCGAGCAGGAGCAGTTGTATCGCAGGATTCGCGGCTGGTTGAGCCCACAGGCGAACGCCGACTGAGGGAACACCGCAGGTCCCCTGTGGGAGCGGGTTATCAACGTGAAGGAGTGAAAGCTAACGAAAATCCCGCCGCTCGCGAATCAACGTATAGGCATTGTGCAGTTCTCGAGTGCGCTCGGTGGCCTCACGCACTTGCGCGGGGCTCGCGCCGGTGCCGGCGATCTTGTCCGGGTGATGGCGGCTGAGCAGGCGGCGATAGGCTCGCTTGATCACCGATGGCTCGGTAGTGGCAGTCACCCCCAACAGGCGCAGCGCGTCCTGATAGGTAGCACCGCGACTGACCAGCGGCTTGCGCTCCGGTGTGTAGTCGGCCGCCAGTGCCTGCAACTGTTGCGGCGTCCAACCAAGCCACTTGCCCCACAGGTCGATCAGGTCACGCTCGGCGTCATCCGCCTTTCCGTCCGCCCAAACCATGCGCCAACAGGCGCGCAATACGCCTTCCGCCGCATGGGGTTGAGCCTTGAGCACGCGCAGATAGCTGCGCACACGGTCGGAGCCGGACTTGCCGCGATTGAACGCCGCAATCGCGCGGCGCTGGGCCGAGTCGGTCATGTCGAGCGAGCGCATCTCCTGACGCGCCTGCTGGATATGCCCATCCACTACCCGGCCATTGCTCTTGGCCAAACGCCCCAGCAACACAAATAACAACTCGTCATTGCGCAACGCCGGTCGCCCGCCCAGGCGCTCGCGCAGCTGCGCCCAACTGTGCAATTGCAGGCGACGGTCCAGCGCCTGCCCCAACAGCGCACCCAACATGGCCCCGGGAATACTGGCAATGGCAAAGCCAGCCCCGGCGCCGATCAGCGTCCCTGGCCACAGCATGTTACTGCCCCGCTGTCAGCAGGGTTTCGACCTGCGCCAAGCGCTCCAGCGTGCCGACATCAATCCAGCGTCCCGCCATGTGCTCCCCCGTTACCAGACCTTTGGCCATCGCTGCCCGCAGCAGCGGCGCCAGCTTGAAGGCACCCGCGCTGCAACCCGCGAACAGCTTGGGGTCGAGCACTGAAATGCCACTGAAGGTCAGGTTATCGGCACCGGCCGCTGCATCATGAAGCAAACCTTGATCCAGGTAGAAATCACCGCCCGAAGGATGATGGGCCGGATTGTCGACCATCACCAGGTGGGCCAGGCCCTTGAGCGGCTGCTTGAGCTGGATGAAGTCGTAGTCGGTCCAGATATCGCCATTGACTACCAGGAAAGGTTCATCCCCCAGCAACGGCAACGCCTGGAAAATCCCACCGCCGGTTTCCAGCGGCTCGCCTTCGGGGGAATAACGGATGCGCAAACCAAACTGCGCGCCATCCCCCAGGTAACTTTCGATCTGCTGGCCGAGCCACGCATGGTTGATCACGATATCGGTGAAGCCAGCCTTGGCCAGCGCCTCCAGGTGATACTCGATCAGGCGCTTGCCGCCGGCCTGCACCAGTGGCTTGGGCGTGTGCAAGGTCAGCGGGCGCATCCGCTCGCCTTTGCCGGCGGCCAGGATCATCGCCTTCATACGCTTGCCCCGGCGGATTGGCGCAGGCTGGCGAGCAACTCACCCAGCTCACTCAACTCCGGACGGTCCGCCAAGACCTCTTCTATATAAGCAAAGAAGCGTGGCACGTCGGCCAGGTAGCGTGGCTTGCCATCGCGATGGCATATGCGCGCGAAGATACCGATGACCTTGAGGTGACGCTGCACGCCCATCAGGTCGCTGGCACGCAGGAACTCTTCGAAATCCGCCTGCACCGGGATGTTCAGTTGCCCCGCACGCGCCCAATAGTCGCGCTGCCATTCCCGCACACGGGCCTTGGGCCAGCTGAGGAAGGCATCCTTGAACAGGCAGGTGATGTCATAGGTGACCGGCCCGTAGACCGCATCCTGGAAATCCAGCACCCCAGGGTTGGGCTCGCTGATCATCAAGTTGCGCGGCATATAGTCGCGATGCACCAACACTTTCGGCTGCGCCAGGGCGCTGTCGATCAGGTGATCACTGACACGCTGCCACAGCGCTTGCTGCTGCGTATCCAGTTCGATACCCAGGTGACGGCGCACGTACCACTCTGGAAACAATTCCAGCTCGCGGCGCAGCAAGGCAAGGTCATAGCTGGGCAACGGTGCATCCATTGGCAATTGCTGGAAGGCCAGCAAGGCGTCGATGGCATCGGCGAACAATTGATCGGCGTTTTTGTCGTCAATCACGTCCAGATAGGTTTTTCTGCCCAGGTCATTGAGCAAAAGAAAGCCGCGCGGCAAATCTTCTGCGTAAATTTTTGGAACATTTATCCCTGACTTTGCCAGCAAATGTGCGATATCGACGAAAGGTTTGCAGTTTTCCTGGGGGGGTGGAGCGTCCATTACCACGAAGGTCCGGCCACCGCCTTCCCAACGGAAGTAGCGCCTGAAACTCGCGTCGCTGCTGGCCGCGGTCAATGTAGCCGGGGGTACGGCACCCCAGCCTTGAGCGTTGAAAAGGATCGGTAACTGCTCATCCAGCCAGACTTCCAGCTGTTGTAAACGTAGATCTTGCTCGGGCATTACAAGGGTCTCCGACGGCGCTAGCCGTCAAGCGGGGCATGCTTTATTATCACGCATCTTTTTCAGACCATCGAGAGGCGTGCGGCCCAAACCGCGGGCAGATGGCACGCAGGAAGCCCGGACTAATAAGATGGCATTGAAATCCCCCGCGTTTCGTAGAAAATTTCCGTTGCTGGTAACCGGCAGTCTGCTGGCCTTGCAACCCTTCGCCACCTCATTCGTGGTCGCCGCGGAACAGTATGACTGCTCAGTCTCTGCTTCGGGTGCCTGGGATTGCGCGCCGAAAACCGCCGCAGCCCCGCTACCACCGCGCCCGGTGCATGATGGCGCTGCCATCAGCTCCGCCAACAGCACGGCGCAGACCGATGCTGGCGGCAACGCCGAGGCCGAGCCCAAGACCGCACTGGTCACCGAATCCAAGGGCCGTGGCCTGCGCTCGCGCAGCGCCGATTACAGCCACCTGGACTGGGTACCACGCGAGAAGCTGACCGCAGCGCAACTGGCCGAAACCGGCCCGTACTGCGGCGGTGCGTACATCGAGCCGACTCGTCCTGGCATGAACGACAAGACGAACAAGAGCGATGCGCCCACCTTCATCGGTGCCAAGGCTTCTCGTTACGAGCAGGAACAACAAGTCGCGACCCTGGCCGGTGACGTCGTCATGCGCCAGGGCAGCATGCAGTTGGAATCTGAAGAAGCCAGCCTGTACCAGGCCGAGAACCGTGGCGAGCTGAACGGCAAGGTCCGTCTGCGCGACAACGGTGCACTGATCGTGGGCGACCATGCCGAAGTGCAACTCGATACCGGCGCGGCCCAGATCGACAACGCCGAATACGTGCTGCACAAATCGCGCATCCGCGGTAACGCGCTGTACGCCAAGCGTGCCGAAAACGCGATCATCCGTCTCAAGGACGGTACGTACACTACCTGCGAGCCAGACAGCAACGCCTGGCAGCTCAGGGGCAACAACATCACGTTGAACCCGGCCACCGGTTTCGGTACCGCCACCAACGCGACGTTGCGGGTCAAGAACATCCCGATCCTCTATACCCCTTACATCTATTTCCCGATCGACGACCGTCGTCAATCAGGCTTCCTGCCGCCAAGCTTCAGCACCGGCAGCGAAACCGGCTTCACCCTGGTGACGCCGTACTACTTCAACCTGGCGCCTAACTACGACGCCACGTTGTACCCGCAATACATGACCAAGCGCGGTTTGTTGATGGAAGGCGAATTCCGCTACCTCACCAAATCCAGCGAAGGCCAGTTCGGCGGTGCGTACCTGAACGACGACAACGACGAGCGCAAAAAACAGACCGACTACGAAAAAACCCGCTATATGCTCAATTGGCAGCATAAGGGCGGGCTGGATTCGCGTGTAGCGACCCAGGTGGATTACACCCGCATCAGCGATCCTTACTACTTCCAGGATCTGAAGTCGTTCCAGGAAGGCGTTGAAAGCCGGGATGCCCTCAATCAACAGGGTTCCGTGACCTACCGGGGCGACTCTTACCAGGCGCGCCTGAACCTCCAGGCTTACCAGCTAGCGACGATCTCCCAGATCACGCCGTATGACCGGTTGCCGCAGATCACCTTCAATGGTCAGCTGCCATACCATCCGGGAGGCTTGAACTTCAGCTACGAGACCGAAGCCGTGCGCTTTGAACGCAGCCTTGAAAATGGCACGTTCACCGATCAGGACGGATTTGTGTCGCCTCGCCTGGACACCTACGTCCGCGGCCTGACCCGTGCAAACGGTACACGCCTGAACGTGGCACCAGCCGTCGCCTACCCGATGAACTGGACCTACGGTTTTATCACGCCGAAGCTCAAGTACGTTTACACCAAGTACGATCTTGATCTGGATAGCACCGGCAAGAACCAGATCATTGCGAGTCAAAATGCGGCAGCCGCAGCCGGCACTCAATATGCCGGTGGCACCTTCAAAAGCTCGCAAGACCGCGCAGTTCCTATCGCCAGCGTCGACAGCGGCCTCTATTTCGACCGCAACACCAACTGGTTCGGCAAAGACTATCGCCAGACTCTCGAGCCGCGCGCGTTCTACCTGTATGTGCCAGACAAGGACCAGAGCGACATCCCGGTCTTTGATACCAGCGAATACTCGTTCAGCTATGCCTCGTTGTTCCGCGACAACCGCTTCAGCGGCACTGACCGGATCGGCGACGAGAACAAGCTGTCCCTGGGCTTGACCAGCCGCTGGATCGAAGAGAACGGCTTCGAGCGTCAGCGCGTATCCGTCGGCCAGGCCGTGTACTTCAAGGACCGTGAAGTTCAACTGCCGGGTATCCTGGCGGCTGACCGTGCCGATGCACAGTCCGACGTTTCGCCGGTTGCCCTGGACTACGAGTTCCGCTTCAACCGTGACTGGCGCGCCACTGCCGACTACAACTGGGACACCGAGGAACACAGCCCTCGTTCCGGCAGCGCGATGCTTCACTACCAGCCGGAAGACAACCCGAACAAAATCATCAACGTTGGTTATCGCTATCGTAATGACCAGGTCGTCTACAACCAACTGACCGGCAAATGGCAGTTTGGTGGTGACTACGGCCAGCCAGGCGATCCGAACTTCGTGAAGGATTACTACAAAATCCAACAACACGACTTCTCGATGATGTGGCCGATCATTCCCCAGTGGAACCTGATCACCCGCTGGCAGTATGACTACGCTCGCAACCGTACCCTGGAAGCCTTCGGTGGTTTCGAGTACGACAACTGCTGCTGGAAACTGCGCGTCATCAACCGTTACTGGGTTTCCAACGACGAATACAGCCAGATCGCCCCGCTTAACGAAAAGGGTGACCACGGGCTCTTCTTCCAGATCGTCCTCAAAGGACTCGGCGGCCTGACCGGCGCCAAGGTAGAGAGCTTCCTCGACAAAGGCATTGAAGGTTATCGTGAACGTGAAGACCAAGCTTTCTGATTGTCTGCGCCCGCTAGTGCTGGGCGCACTGTTCCTGGGTACCGCATCGGCGCACGCTGCGGTTCAAGAACTGGATAAGGTAGTGGCCATCGTCGATAACGACGTGATCATGCAGAGCCAACTGGACCAGCGCGTCAAGGAAGTCCAGCAAACCATCGCCAAGCGTGGCGGTGGCGTGCCACCGACCAGCGTCCTGGACCAGCAGGTACTCGAGCGTTTGATCGTCGAGAACCTGCAACTGCAGATCGGCGATCGTTCCGGCATCCGTATTTCGGACGAAGAACTGAACCAGGCCGTGGGCACCATTGCCCAGCGCAACAACATGAGCATCGACCAGTTCCGTGCAGCCTTGGCCCACGACGGTTTGTCCTATGAGGACGCCCGTGACCAGATCCGCCGTGAAATGATCATCAGCCGTGTACGCCAGCGCCGTGTGGCCGAGCGGGTTCAGGTCTCCGAGCAGGAAGTGAAGAACTTCCTGGCGTCGGACCTGGGCAAGATGCAGCTTTCCGAGGAACTGCACCTGGCCAACATCCTGATCCCGACACCGGACAGCGCCAACTCCGAGCAGCTCAATGCAGCCGCCGCCAAGACCCAGGCTATCTATGATCGCTTGAAGGCGGGTGCCGACTTCGCCCAAATGGCGATCGCCCAGTCCGGCAGCGACAACGCACTGGAAGGCGGCGACATGGGCTGGCGTAAAGCGGCTCAATTACCTCCTCCGTTCGACCGCGAGCTGAGCGCAATGGAAGTGGGTGGCATCACCCAACCTGCGCGCACACCGGGTGGTTTCATCATCCTGAAGCTCTTGGAAAAACGCGGCGGCGAAACATCGCTCAAGGATGAGGTACACGTTCGCCACATCCTGGTCAAACCTAGCGAAATCCGCACCGAAGCCCAAACCAAGGAACTGGCCCAGAAGATCTATGACCGCATCCAGAGCGGTGAAGACTTCGCTACCCTGGCCAAGAGCTTCTCGGAAGACCCGGGTTCTGCCCTCAATGGCGGCGACCTGAACTGGATCGATCCGAAAGCGCTGGTGCCGGAGTTCCAACAGGTGATGGCCGATACCCCGCAGGGTGTATTGTCCAAGCCGTTCAAGACCCAATATGGCTGGCATGTGCTGGAAGTCCTTGGCCGTCGCGCCACCGACAACACCAACCAAGCCCGCGAGCAACAAGCGCTGAACGTACTGCGTAACCGCAAATACGACGAAGAGCTGCAAACCTGGCTGCGTCAGATCCGCGACGAAGCCTATGTTGAGAACAAGCTGCCAGGCGCCCAGACAGGCACCGACCAGGCAGCTCAGTGAAACCCCAGCGTTTCGCGGTGACACCCGGCGAGCCGGCCGGCATTGGTCCTGACCTGTGCCTGCTGCTCGCCTCGCAACCCCAGCCACACCCCCTGATTGCCATTACCAGCCGCGACCTGCTCCTTGAGCGGGCCGCGCAGCTGGGTGTGGCCGTCATTCTGTTGGACGTGGCGCCCGGCAATTGGCCGGACCTGCCTGCCCCGGCAGGAAGCCTGTATGTGTGGGACACCCCGCTGCAGGCCAACGTGGTTACCGGGCAACTGAACAAAGCCAACGCAGCGTTCGTGCTGGAAACCCTCACTCGCGCCGGGCAAGGCTGCATCGATGGCGACTTCGCCGGCATGATCACCGCGCCCGTACACAAAGGCGTGATCAATGAATCCGGTATCGCTTTTTCCGGCCACACCGAGTTCCTCGCCGAGCTGACCCACACCGAACAAGTCGTCATGATGCTGGCCACGCGTGGCCTTCGGGTCGCCTTGGTGACCACGCACCTGCCGCTGCGCGAGATTGCCGATGCCATCACCGTCGAGCGGGTGGAACGCGTCACGCGCATCCTGCACGCCGACCTGCAACAGAAATTCGGCATCGCCCAGCCGCGCATCCTGGTCTGCGGGCTCAACCCCCACGCCGGCGAAGGCGGCCACTTGGGCCATGAAGAAATCGACATCATCGAACCCACCCTGGAGCGTCTGCGCCAAGAAGGCATGGACCTGCGCGGCCCACTGCCTGCGGACACTCTGTTTACCCCCAAATATCTGGAGCACTGCGACGCAGTGCTGGCGATGTACCATGACCAGGGGCTGCCGGTGCTTAAATACAAAGGCTTCGGCGCCGCAGTCAACGTGACACTGGGCCTGCCGATCATCCGCACCTCCGTCGACCATGGCACTGCCCTGGACCTGGCGGGCAGCGGCAAGATCGATACCGGCAGCCTGCACGTGGCCCTGGAAACCGCCTATCAGATGGCCGAGACCCGTATATGACTGAGCATTACCAACACCGGGCGCGCAAGCGCTTCGGGCAAAACTTCCTGCACGACGCTGGCGTGATCGACCGCATCCTGCGCTCCATCCATGCCAAGCCTGAAGACCGTCTGCTGGAAATCGGTCCGGGCCAGGGCGCGCTGACCCAAGGCCTGCTGGCCAGCGGCGGCCAACTGGACGTGGTGGAGCTGGACAAGGACCTGATCCCGATCCTCAACCAGCAGTTCGCCGGCAAGCCCAACTTCAACCTGCATCAGGGTGATGCGCTGAAGTTCGACTTCAACACCCTCAATGCCGCGCCCAACAGCCTGCGTGTGGTGGGTAACCTGCCGTACAACATCTCCACGCCGCTGATTTTCCACCTGCTGAACAACGCCGGCATCATCCGCGACATGCACTTCATGCTGCAAAAGGAAGTAGTTGAACGTCTGGCCGCGGGTCCTGGCGGTGGTGATTGGGGCCGTCTGTCGATCATGGTTCAGTACCATTGCCGCGTCGAGCACCTGTTCAACGTGGGCCCTGGCGCGTTCAACCCGCCGCCGAAGGTCGACTCGGCCATCGTGCGCCTGGTGCCCCACGCCGTGTTGCCACACACGGCCAAGGACCACAAGTTGCTGGAACGCGTGGTGCGCGAGGCCTTCAACCAACGCCGCAAGACCCTGCGCAACACGCTCAAGGCGCTGCTGAGCAATGCCGAGATCGAAGCTGCCGGCGTCGATGGCGGCCTGCGTCCCGAGCAACTGGACCTCGCCGCGTTCGTGCGCCTGGCCGACCAGTTGGCGATCCAGCCTGCGCCAGCCGCAGACTGACAGCGCCGGGCAAGGCCAGACACATGTCTGGCCTAGTGCCCTCCTCTTGGCCTAGACTGACCCGCATCTGCTGTCCTCCGCTTTTAAGGCCTCTTGCATGTCCGATCCTCGCTACCAGATCGACGTCAGCGTCGTCACCCGCTTCCTGGCGGACCAATCCCAACCTGAACACAACCGCTTTGCCTTTGCCTACACCATCACGGTGAAAAACAACGGACTGGTGCCGGCCAAGCTGCTGTCGCGCCACTGGGTGATCACCGACGGTGACGGTCAGGTCGAAGAAGTTCGCGGTGCCGGCGTGGTGGGTCAGCAACCATTGATCGACAGCGGCGCCAGCCATACCTATAGCAGCGGCACGGTGATGACCTCCAAAGTCGGCACCATGCAAGGCTCGTATCAGATGAAAGCCACCGACGGCAAGTTGTTCGACGCCATCATCGCGCCCTTCCGCCTTGCCGTGCCGGGAGCCCTGCACTGATGGCGACGTACGCGGTCGGCGACCTGCAGGGCTGCCTCGAACCGCTCAAGTGCTTGCTTGAGCGCGTAGCCTTCAACCCAGCCCACGATCGCCTGTGGCTGGTCGGCGATCTGGTCAATCGCGGCCCGAAATCCCTGGAAACGCTGCGCTATTTGTATAGCCTGCGCGACGCTCTAGTCTGCGTATTGGGTAATCACGACCTTCATCTGCTGGCCGCCGGCAATAACATCGAGCGTCTGAAAAAGGGCGATACCCTGCGGGAAATCCTCGAAGCGCCGGATCGCACCGAGCTGCTCGACTGGCTGCGCCGGCAGAAAGTCATGCATTACGACGAAGGCCGCAACATGGCCCTGGTCCATGCTGGCATCCCGCCGCAGTGGACACTGAAGAAAGCCCTCAAGTGCGCCGCCGAAGTCGAAAGCGCCCTGGCCGATGACAACCTGTACACCGCCTACCTCGACGGCATGTACGGCAACGAACCAGTAAAGTGGAACAACGACCTCACCGGCGTCACGCGCCTGCGGGTCATCACCAACTACTTCACGCGCATGCGTTTCTGTACCGTCGAGGGCAAGCTCGACCTCAAGAGCAAGGAAGGCGCTGACACCGCCCTGCCGGGCTACAAGCCGTGGTTCGCTCACCAAGAGCGCAAGACCCGTGACACCAAGATCATTTTTGGCCATTGGGCGGCCCTTGAGGGCAAGTGCGATGAACCCGGCGTGTTCGCCCTCGACACCGGTTGCGTGTGGGGCGGCGCCATGACCCTGATGAACATCGACACCGGCGAGCGTTATAGCTGCCAGTGCGAATCCCCTCTTCCCGTTACACTGCCGGCTACTGCCAAGCCATAGGAGCCCGCCATGAGCGAATTCAAACGTATCCCCCCTGAACAAGCCCAGGCCCTGCGCGAGCAGGGCGCCGTGGTTGTCGACATTCGTGACCAGCCGACTTATGCGGCCGCCCACATCACCGGCGCCCAGCACCTGGACAACGTCAACATCGCCGATTTCATCCGCGCCGCCGACCTCGACGCGCCGGTGATCGTGGCCTGTTATCACGGCAATTCCAGTCAGAGCGCAGCGGCCTATCTGATCAGCCAGGGTTTCTCCGACGTCTATAGCCTGGACGGCGGCTTTGAACTGTGGCGTACGACTTATCCTGCGGAAATTTCTTCCGGCAATTCGCAATAATTTTTTTCACACCCCGCTACCCCGCGTGACGCTTGGGCTCGCGCCGTTTCTGACGAACGGCGCAGCCAAACTAATTGCGCATCGCGCCTTGACCTCTCTGATTCCGAACTATCCTTAAGCGCAGGCCATCCGAATCAGGGGAGAGCCGGTACACCGGCGTGCGGGTCATCGGTAGCGTTTCAGGGTGTTCTGGGGGGAAAACGGCCATTGGCGCCTGCCAATGTCTGCCAGCATCGACTGATTGATCCGGCGTCGGCTCCACGTATCGAGCGAGGTGACGACGTCATGAGTATATTCAGCCACTTCCAACAACGCTTCGCATCCACACAGCAGGAAGAACTCACGCTGCAAGAGTATCTCGAGCTGTGCAAACAGGATCGCAGCACCTACGCGTCTGCCGCCGAACGCCTGCTGCTGGCAATTGGCGAGCCAGAGCTGATAGACACCTCGAACAATTCGCGCCTGTCGCGAATATTCTCCAACAAGGTGATCCGCCGCTATCCGGCCTTTGAAGACTTCCACGGCATGGAAGAATGCATCGACCAGATCGTTTCCTACTTCCGCCATGCTGCCCAAGGCTTGGAGGAGAAGAAACAGATCCTCTATCTGCTTGGCCCCGTCGGCGGTGGTAAATCGTCCTTGGCCGAAAAACTCAAACAACTGATCGAAAAGGTGCCCTTCTACGCCATCAAGGGCTCACCGGTCTTCGAGTCGCCCCTGGGCCTGTTCAACGCCACGGAAGATGGCGCGATCCTCGAAGAAGACTTCGGCATCCCGCGCCGCTACCTCAACACCATCATGTCGCCCTGGGCCACCAAGCGCCTGGCCGAGTTCGGCGGTGACATCAGCCAGTTCCGCGTGGTGAAACTCTACCCGTCCATTCTCAACCAGATCGGTGTGGCCAAGACCGAGCCGGGCGACGAGAACAACCAGGACATCTCGGCGCTGGTGGGCAAGGTCGATATCCGCAAGCTTGAAGAATTCCCACAGAACGACGCCGACGCCTACAGCTACTCGGGCGCACTGTGCCGGGCCAACCAGGGCCTGATGGAGTTCGTGGAGATGTTCAAGGCACCGATCAAGGTGCTGCACCCACTGCTGACCGCGACCCAGGAAGGCAACTACAACAGCACCGAAGGCCTGGGCGCGATTCCCTTCACCGGTATCCTGCTGGCGCACTCCAACGAATCGGAGTGGCACACCTTCCGCAACAACAAGAACAACGAAGCCTTCATCGACCGGATTTATATCGTCAAGGTGCCGTACTGCCTGCGGGTCAGCGATGAAATCAAGATCTACGACAAGCTCCTGTTCAACAGCTCCCTGGCCAAGGCGCACTGCGCACCCGACACCTTGAAGATGCTCGCCCAGTTCACGGTGCTGTCGCGCCTCAAGGAGCCGGAAAACTCGAACATCTACTCGAAGATGCGCGTGTACGACGGCGAAAACCTCAAGGATACCGACCCCAAGGCCAAGTCGATCCAGGAATACCGCGACACCGCCGGTGTGGATGAGGGCATGAACGGTCTGTCGACACGTTTTGCGTTCAAGATCCTGTCCAAGGTCTTCAACTTCGACCCCCACGAAATTGCGGCCAACCCGGTGCACTTGCTCTACGTGCTGGAACAGCAGATCGAACAGGAGCAATTCCAGGCCGAAACACGCGAACGCTACCTGCGTTTCCTCAAGGAATACCTGGCGCCGCGCTACATCGAGTTCATCGGCAAGGAAATCCAGACCGCGTACCTGGAGTCCTACAGCGAATACGGCCAGAACATCTTCGACCGCTACGTGCTGTACGCCGACTTCTGGATCCAGGACCAGGAGTACCGCGACCCGGAAACCGGCGAAATCCTCAACCGCGTGGCCCTCAACGAGGAACTGGAAAAAATCGAAAAACCGGCCGGCATCAGCAATCCGAAGGATTTCCGCAACGAAATCGTCAACTTCGTGCTGCGCGCCCGCGCCAACAACAATGGCAAGAACCCAACCTGGCTCAGCTACGAGAAGCTGCGGGTGGTCATCGAGAAGAAAATGTTCTCCAACACCGAGGACCTGCTGCCGGTCATCAGCTTCAACGCCAAGGCCAGCAAGGAGGATCAGCAAAAACACAACGACTTCGTCACACGCATGGTCGAGCGCGGCTACACCGACAAACAGGTACGGCTGCTCTCCGAGTGGTATCTGCGGGTTCGCAAATCGCAGTAAGGCAGCGACAGGCGTGAGCTGCCGGGCCACTGGCCTGGCAGCTGACCGCTTGTCTCTAAGCTTCCAGCTCGCGGCTTGAAGCTTGTAACGTGAAGCTGCCCGGAGGGCTCCCCATGAGCTATGTGATCGACCGACGCCTCAATGGCAAGAACAAGAGCACGGTAAACCGCCAGCGTTTCCTGCGGCGTTACCGTGACCACATCAAAAAGGCCGTCGAAGAGGCCGTCAGCCGCCGTTCCATCACGGACATGGAGCACGGCGAGCAGATTAGCATTCCTGGACGGGACATCGACGAACCGGTGCTGCACCACGGCCGGGGCGGCAAACAGACCGTCGTTCATCCCGGCAATAAGGAATTCACGACCGGCGAACATATCCAGCGCCCCCAAGGCGGTGGCGGCGGTAAAGGGCCGGGCAAGGCGGGCAATTCCGGCGAAGGCATGGATGAGTTTGTGTTCCAGATCACCCAGGAAGAATTCCTCGAATTCATGTTCGAAGACCTGGAACTGCCCAACCTGGTCAAACGCAACCTGACCGGCACCGACACCTTCAAAACCGTGCGCGCCGGGATCAGCAACGAGGGTAACCCGTCCCGCATCAACATCATCCGCACCCTGCGCTCGGCCCATGCGCGCCGTATCGCCCTGTCAGGCAGCAGCCGCGCCAAACTGAGGGACGCCAAGGAAGAGCTGGCGCGGTTGAAGCGTGAAGAGCCGGACAACTTCGGCGATATCCAGGAAATAGAGGCGGAAATCGAGAAACTAAGCGCACGTATTCACCGCGTGCCATTCCTCGACACCTTCGACTTGAAATACAACCTGCTGGTCAAACAACCCAACCCCAGCTCCAAGGCGGTGATGTTCTGCCTGATGGACGTGTCGGGCTCCATGACCCAAGCCACCAAGGACATCGCCAAGCGCTTCTTCATTCTGTTGTACCTGTTCCTGAAGCGGAACTACGACAAGATCGACGTCGTGTTCATCCGCCATCACACCAGCGCCCGAGAGGTCGACGAAGAGGAATTCTTCTACTCGCGGGAAACCGGCGGCACCATCGTTTCCAGTGCGTTGAAACTGATGCAGGAGATCATGGCCGAGCGCTATCCGGCCAATGAATGGAACATCTACGCCGCCCAGGCCTCGGACGGTGACAACTGGAACGACGACTCCCCAATCTGCCGTGACATCCTGATCAACCAGATCATGCCGTTCGTGCAGTACTACACTTACGTTGAAATCACCCCCCGTGAGCACCAGGCCCTGTGGTTCGAATACGAGCGCATCGGCGAAGCCTTTGCCGACACGTTCGCCCAGCAGCAACTGGTCTCGGCCGGCGATATCTACCCGGTCTTCCGTGAACTCTTCCAGCGCAGGTTAGTGACATGACCGCCAAAAAAGAGCAAAGACGCCAACCGATCTCCACGGGTTCCGAGTGGACCTTTGAACTGATCCAGGCCTATGACCGGGAAATCAGCCGCATTGCGGCGGGTTATGCCCTGGACACCTATCCCAACCAGATCGAAGTGATTACCGCCGAACAGATGATGGATGCCTACGCCTCGGTCGGCATGCCACTGGGTTATCACCATTGGTCCTACGGCAAACACTTCCTCAGCACCGAAAAGTCCTACACCCGCGGTCAGATGGGCCTGGCCTACGAGATCGTGATCAACTCCGACCCTTGCATCGCCTACCTGATGGAAGAGAACACCATCTGCATGCAGGCGTTGGTGGTGGCGCATGCCTGCTATGGGCATAACAGTTTCTTCAAGGGCAACTACCTGTTCCGCACCTGGACCGACGCCAGTTCGATCATCGACTACCTGGTGTTCGCCAAGCAGTACATCATGCAATGCGAGGAGCGCCACGGCATCGATGCGGTGGAGGACCTGCTCGACTCCTGCCATGCGCTGATGAACTACGGCGTCGACCGCTACAAACGCCCGTATCCGATCTCCGCCGAGGAAGAACGCCTGCGCCAGAAGGAGCGTGAGGAACACCTGCAGAAACAGATCAACGACCTGTGGCGCACCATTCCCAAGCGCGCCGGCAAGAATAGCGACAAGGATAATGCGCGCTTCCCCGCCGAACCGCAGGAGAACATCCTCTATTTCCTGGAAAAACACGCGCCGCTGCTGGAACCCTGGCAGCGGGAAATCGTGCGTATCGTGCGCAAGATCGCCCAGTACTTTTATCCACAACGCCAAACCCAGGTGATGAACGAAGGCTGGGCCACGTTCTGGCACTACACGTTGATGAATGACCTGTACGACGAAGGCCTGGTCACCGACGGTTTCATGATGGAGTTCCTCACCTCCCACACCAGCGTGGTGTTCCAGCCCGGCTTCGACAGCCCTTACTACAATGGCATCAACCCCTATGCCTTGGGCTTTGCCATGTACCGCGATATCCGGCGCATGTGTGAACACCCCACCGAGGAGGACCGCCGCTGGTTCCCGGAAATCGCCGGCAGCGATTGGCTGTCCACCATAAAATTCGCCATGAGCAGCTTCAAGGACGAGAGTTTTATCCTGCAGTACCTGTCACCGCAGGTCATTCGAGACCTGAAACTGTTCAGTATTCTCGATGATGACCTCAAGGATGACCTGGTGGTGCCGGCCATCCACGATGAACCCGGCTATCGCACCATCCGCGAAACCCTGGCGGCCCAGTACAACCTGGGTAACCGCGAGCCCAACGTGCAGATCTACAGCATCGATGTACGCGGCGACCGCTCGCTGACCTTGCGTCACCAGCAGCACGACCGCAAACCCCTGGGCGAGTCCACCGAGGAAGTGCTCAAGCACCTGCACAGGCTTTGGGGCTTTGATATTCACTTGGAAACCCTGCAGGGCGACCAGGTGATGAAAACCCACCACGTGCCACCGCGCACCGATCACAACGACAACGACTACGGCCGCCTGGACCTGGCCGTCGTTCATCTCTGAAACAGCAAAGCCTCCATTGGCCAGGCACAGGCGGTATCCTGTGCCGCTAATGGAGGCTTTTTCATGAAAATCTACAAAGTCGGCGGTGCGGTGCGGGATCGCCTCTTGGGTATCCCGGTAACCGATATCGACCGCGTCGTGGTGGGCGCGACTGCCGAAGAGATGCTCGCCAAGGGCTACAAGCCGGTGGGTGCTGACTTCCCGGTATTTTTGGACCCAAAAAACGGTGACGAGTACGCCCTCGCCCGCACTGAGCGCAAAAGCGGCCGGGGTTATGGCGGCTTTGTATTTCACGCCAGCCCCGAGGTGACGCTGGAAGAAGACCTGATCCGCCGCGACCTGACGATCAACGCTATGGCGGAAGACGACGACGGTAACTTGACCGACCCTTATCACGGTCAGCGAGATCTTGAAGCCCGCATTCTGCGCCATGTTTCTCCGGCGTTCGCCGAAGATCCACTGCGAGTGCTGCGTGTTGCACGCTTCGCCGCACGTTACGCGGCACTGGGGTTTACCGTCGCACCAGAAACACTTGAACTGATGCGCCAGCTCAGCGAATCCGGCGAATTGGAGGCGCTGACGCCTGAGCGCAGTTGGAAAGAAATATCCCGCGCACTGATGGAAGACCAACCCCACGTGTTCATCCAGGTACTGCGCGACTGCGATGCACTGGAATCCTTGATGCCAGAAGTGAATGCCCTGTTCGGCGTCCCACAACCGGAAGCCCATCACCCGGAAATCGACACCGGCATTCACACCTTGAGCGTGCTGGAACAAGCGGCCTTGCACCAGCAGCCCCTTACCGTGCGCTGGGCCTGCCTGCTGCACGACCTGGGCAAAGGCACAACGCCTGTGGATAAGTTGCCGCAGCACATCGCCCATGAACAGCGGGGTTTGAAGCTGATCAAGGCCGTCAATGAACGCTTCAAGGTGCCAAGGGATTGCCAGGAATTGGCGTTGCTGGTGGGCCAATATCACACCCACGGTCATCGTGCGCTGGAGCTGAAAGCCTCGACGTTGCTGGAGTTGCTGCAAAGTTTCGACGTTTACCGTCGGCCGCAGCGCTTTGAGGAATTCGTGGTCGCTTGCGAAATGGACGCCCGAGGCCGCAAGGGTCTGGAGCAGAGAAGTTATCCACAAGCGGATTATTTGCGTGGGGCCGCGAAGGCAGCTCGCGAAGTGGCCGTTGCACCCTTGCTGGAGAAGGGTTTCAAAGGCCCTGAGCTGGGCGAGGCGCTCAAGCGCGAACGGCTCAAGACCCTAAAAATCTACAAAGAACACCACGCACTGTAGGAGCCCGGCTTGCCGGCGATAGCGAGCTCAGGAACGCCATCGCCGGCAAGCCAGCTCCTACAGGAGAATGTTCGGCGTGAGTTGCTGGCCCTGCCATTCAAATGCGACAGGCGCCAGCACCTGGTCAATCTGCGCCTCGCGCCACAACTCGGCCAACGTCTTGCCCGCCTCAGGGTACACACGTTCCGGCGCCATCAACGACAGCGGCCACAGCACAAAGGCGTTCTTGAGGATTTCTACACGCGGCAGGATCAATCCATCGAAGTTACCCACCAGATCGCCGTACAACAGCACATCGATATCCAGCGGCAGACCCTTGCGATCCGGCGCGTAGCGACCGTTGTCGGCCTCGATGAGTTTCAACCGCCGGTCCAGCTCCATCAGCGGCAGGTCGGTGTAGGCCGACACCACCAGATTAAAGAACGGCCCGCTCTTGATGCCCACCGGCTGGCTTTCAAACACCGCTGAACAGCGCACATCCGTCAAAAAACTCGCCAGCGCATCCAGGCCAGCGCAGAGGTGAGACTCGCGCTCGATATTGCTGCCTAGACCTAGGTAAACCTGAGTTAGCGGCATCCGCGCTCGATCTCCACGCCCACACCCTTGGCCGCCGGAACGGCGCCTGGCTTGGTCAACTTGAGGTGCAACCAGGGAATCTGAAATTCACTCATCAGCACTTCGGCCAACCGTTCGGCAAAGGTTTCCACCAATTGGTACTGGGATTGTTCGGCAAAGGCCTGGATACGCGCGGATACACTGGCGTAATCCAGCGCCAACGTCAGGTCATCACCGGCCGCGGCCGGGCGGTTATCCCAGGCGAAGCTCAGGTCCAGGCGCAGGCATTGACGGATTCCGCGCTCCCAGTCGTAGGCCCCGATCACGGTGTCGACTTCCAGGCCTTCGATAAACACTCTGTCCAAGCACTCTTCTCCGCAGCACGACAAGGGCGCGATGCCCCGTTAGAATCAGGGCGTCCTCGCCCGGAATAGTTAGCATGTTTTGGTCACTGGCGATTTTCGCCTACCTGCTCGGCTCGCTGTCCTTCGCCATTTTGCTCAGCCGCCTGACGGGAAATCCCGACCCGCGAATGAGTGGCTCAGGCAATGCCGGTGCCACCAATATGTTGCGCCTGGCCGGCAAGAAACTCGCCGTACTGACGCTGCTGGGCGACCTCTGCAAGGGCCTGTTGCCCGTGCTGATCGCCAGCCTCGCCGGCTTGACCCTGCAACAGCAGGCCTGGATCGGCGTATGCGCGGTCCTCGGCCACCTGTTTCCCCTGTACTTCCGCTTTCGCGGCGGCAAAGGCGTCGCCACGGCAGCCGGCATGTTGCTCGGGATCTACCCGCCGGCGGCGTTGCTGGCCGTACTCGCCTGGCTGCTGACGTTCTACCTGACCCGCACCAGCTCGCTCGCCGCGTTGATCGCCACCCCGCTCACCCTGCCGCTACTGGCCTGGCAAGAACCGGCGGCACTGCTGCCAATGAGCGTGCTGACACTGCTGATCGTCTGGCGCCACCGGGGCAATTTACGCGACCTGTTTGCCGGGCGCGAACGGCATTTTTAAATACCGTCGATGAGCCCGGCCCACCTTGCAGCCTTACAACGGCGACAACTGCTCCATCGGCCAGCGCGCCTGCACGCTGATTGCAAGGCTTTCATGCTGACCAGCCTGCAGGCGCTGGCAACCGGCATAGGCGATCATCGCGCCGTTGTCGGTGCAGAACTCGGGGCGCGCGTAGAACACGTCGCCCTTCATGTCGCCGAGCATTTTTTCCAGCGAAGTGCGCAAGGCCTTGTTGGCGCTGACGCCGCCTGCGATCACCAGGCGCTTCATGCCCGCCTGTTTCAAGGCGCGCTTGCACTTGATGGTCAAAGTCTCCACCACGGCCTGCTGGAACGCCAGAGCGATGTCGCAACGGGCTTGCTCGCTGTCGTCTCCGGCGCTGACGCTTTGCTGCCAGGTGTTCAGCGCAGAGGTTTTTAAACCGCTGAAGCTGAACATCAGGCCCGGGCGATCGCACATTGGTCGCGGGAAGGTGTAGCGACCGGCAACACCTTTTTCGGCGAGACGGGCGATTTCCGGACCACCGGGATAATTGAGGCCCATCATCTTCGCGGTCTTGTCGAAGGCTTCGCCGGCGGCGTCGTCCAAGGATTCACCCAAAAGGGTGTATTGGCCGATTCCGTCCACCTGAACCAACTGCGTATGGCCGCCGGAAACCAACAATGCGACGAACGGGAACTCTGGCGGTGTTTTTTCCAGCATCGGTGCCAGTAAATGGCCTTCCATATGGTGCACGCCGAGGGCCGGAATACCCCATGCAAATGCCAGCGCCTGGGCACAAGAGGCCCCAACCAGCAGGGCTCCGACCAATCCGGGGCCTGCGGTGTAGGCGATGGCGTCGATCTCGGTCGGCACGCAGCCGGCCTCATCCAACACCTGGCGGATCAGGGGCAGCATGCGCTTGACGTGATCACGGCTGGCCAGCTCCGGCACCACGCCACCATAGGCACGGTGCAGGTCGATCTGACTGAACAGTGCATCGGCCAAGAGCCCGCGTTCACTGTCGTAAAGTGCGACACCGGTTTCGTCGCAGGAGGTTTCAAGTCCCAGTACTAGCATGGGTTTGCGCCTTGTAGAGGCTGAATTCGAAGGCGCGCATAATAGTCGCCACTCCCCCTCCCGACTAGCGGTTTTCGATCAGAGGCTTTGCATTCCGGGCAATGAGGGGTTAACATCCGCAACCCTTAAAAACCGACGACCTCAGCCGCGAATTTTTTGCGACGAGAACGTTGATCCCGGTAATGAAAGAAGGTAGCTCTGGATGCCAGCCGTCAAAGTTAAAGAGAACGAACCCTTCGACGTAGCTCTGCGTCGTTTCAAGCGCTCCTGCGAAAAAGCCGGTGTACTGGCTGAAGTTCGTAGCCGCGAATTTTACGAGAAGCCAACTTCTGAGCGTAAGCGTAAAGCAGCAGCCGCTGTTAAGCGTCACGCCAAGAAAGTTCAGCGCGAACAGCGCCGCGCCGTTCGTCTGTACTAATACACAGACGTTCATAGCAAGCTTCTGCCAAGCCCGGCCCTCAGCCGGGCTAATGGCATTTGCGGATATCGCTTGATGCTTCACTGTTGACGCCGCACATGCGACCGATACAACTGCTTCACACGTCAGGACTGGCTCTTTTGCCAGCGGTGCACGTCTCTTCTGACGAGCCTATCAAGGCTACTGACGAGCACACTTATTCTTCAAACAGGCGATCAACAGTATCGACTGTGCCCGACGACGAGCTTCCGAGGCCGCCATTGGCCAAGACCGGATGCCGGGGCAACATTTCCATGCCAAAAACCTGATTGAAACTAACGTCAGTGAATGAACGGCAGATACACTTCCTGAATGCCCAAGCAGACAACTGATGAACGAGCCACGCACTGCGTGCGCTTGAGCAATCATTGGGCCCTCATTGACACGCAGTGATGACGAGAACGCCATGGCCGGGCTGATTCCCCAGAGCTTTATTGACGACCTTCTGAACCGCACCGACATCGTCGATGTTGTCAGCTCGCGCGTGCAACTGAAAAAAGCCGGCAAAAACTACACCGCCTGCTGCCCGTTCCACAAAGAGAAAACCCCGTCATTCAGCGTCAGCCCCGACAAGCAGTTCTATTACTGCTTCGGCTGCGGCGCAGGCGGCAACGCCCTGGGTTTTCTCATGGACCACGACAACCTGGATTTCCCCCAGGCTATCGAGGACCTGGCAAAAGCCGCGGGCATGGAAGTCCCTCGGGAAGAAAGCGGGCGGCCGCACAAGCCGCGCCAACCCACTGATTCGCCGCTTTACCCGCTGCTGACGGCAGCTGCCGACTTTTACCGTCAGGCGCTTAAAAGCCATCCGCAGCGCAAGGCCGCCGTCGACTATTTGAAAGGTCGCGGCCTCACCGGGGAAATCGCCCGGGACTTCGGCCTGGGGTTCGCCCCGCCCGGCTGGGACAACCTGTACAAGCACTTGAGCAGCGACACGCTCCAGCAAAAAGCCATGATCGACGCCGGCCTGCTGGTGGAAAACGCCGAGACCGGCAAACGTTATGACCGCTTCCGCGACCGGGTGATGTTCCCGATCCGCGACAGCCGCGGGCGCATCATCGCCTTTGGTGGCCGAGTACTGGGGGACGACAAACCCAAGTACCTGAACTCCCCGGAAACTCCGGTATTCCATAAGGGGCAGGAGCTCTACGGCCTGTTCGAGGCGCGCAAGAACAACCGCAACCTCGATGAGATCATCGTGGTTGAGGGCTATATGGACGTGATCGCGCTCGCCCAACAGGGCCTGCGCAATGCCGTCGCCACGCTGGGCACCGCGACCAGCGAAGAACACATGAAGCGCCTGTTTCGCGTGGTACCCAGCGTGCTGTTCTGCTTCGACGGCGACCAGGCCGGCCGCAACGCCGCCTGGCGCGCACTCGAGGCCACGCTGTCGAGCCTGCAAGACGGACGTCGCGCACGCTTCCTGTTCCTGCCCGAAGGCGAAGACCCGGATACCCTGGTCCGCTCCGAAGGCACTGACGCCTTCCGCGCGCGCATCAACCAGCATGCACAACCGCTGGCCGACTACTTCTTCCAGCAACTGACCGAAGAAGCCGACCCGCGCTCCCTCGAAGGCAAGGCCCACATGGCCACCCTCGCGGCGCCGCTGATCGACAAGGTTCCCGGCGCCAACCTGAAATCACTGATGCGCATGCGCCTGCAGGAAATCACCGGGTTAAGCGGCGAAGCCGTCAGCCAACTGGTGCACAACGCGCCGCATGACGCACCGCCGCCGACCTACGACCCAGGCATGGATTACGACGCCATGCCGGACTATTCCGACTTCCATCAACCGCAGGAGGCCTACGCGCCCCAGCAGGACTGGACACCGAAAAAGTCTGGCAGCGACGGCAAGAAATGGGAAAAGAAACCCTGGAGCAAGAATGGCAAGCGCGGAGACCGTGACGAGGCTTATGCCCCGCGAACGCCTGTCGCCGTAGAAGCGCCAACGCTCATTGCCCTGCGCACGCTCATCCATCACCCGCAACTGGCGGAAAAGGTCGAGAGTGCTGATCATTTTGCCAATGCGAGCAACACTTACGCCCAGGTACTGATCGCCTTGATCGAGGCGGTACAGAAAAATCCTAAGCTAAACTCAATCCAGTTGATGGCGCGCTGGCACGGCACCGAACAGGGCCGACTATTGAAAGCCCTCGCGGAAAAGGAGTGGCTAATTGACGGCGATAACCTTGAACAACAGTTTTTAGACACCATTACTAGGTTATCCGCGGGTCAGCACACGCAGACCCTCGATGACCTGATCAAGAAAGCAAGGCAGCCGGATTTATCGGCTGAAGAGAAGATTCAGATAGCAAAACAGATGCGCGACCTCTTAAAACAGAACGTTTGCACATCAAACCCGACCTCAACTGGCGCGTGAGGTCATAGCTCAGGTATAATCCTCGGCTTGTTTTTTGCCCGCCAAGACCTTCAGTGGATAGGGTGTTATGTCCGGAAAAGCGCAACAGCAGTCTCGTATCAAAGAGTTGATCGTTCTCGGTCGTGAGCAGGGTTACCTGACTTACGCGGAGGTCAACGACCACCTGCCTGAGGATATTTCAGATCCAGAGCAGGTGGAAGACATCATCCGCATGATTAACGACATGGGGATCAACGTATTCGAAGCTGCGCCAGATAAGGATTCCCTTATGCTGGCGGACGCCGATACCGACGAGGCTGCCGCTGAAGAAGCGGCCGCCGCGCTGGCTGCTGTGGAGACCGATATCGGTCGTACCACCGACCCTGTGCGCATGTATATGCGTGAAATGGGCACCGTCGAGCTGCTGACACGTGAAGGCGAAATCGAAATCGCCAAGCGTATCGAAGAGGGCATTCGTGAAGTGATGGGCGCAATCGCGCACTTCCCTGGCACGGTTGACCATATTCTCTCCGAGTACACCCGCGTCACCACCGAAGGTGGCCGCCTGTCCGACGTGCTGAGTGGCTACATCGACCCGGACGACGGCATTGCGCCGCCTGCCGCCGAAGTGCCGCCACCAGTCGACGCCAAGGCTGCGAAAGCGGACGACGACTCCGAAGACGACGACGCTGAAGCCAGCGGCGACGACGAAGATGAAGTTGAAAGCGGTCCAGACCCAATCGTCGCTGCCCAGCGTTTCGGTGCGGTTTCCGATCAAATGGAAATCACCCGCAAGGCCCTGAAAAAGCACGGTCGCGCCAACAAGCAGGCAATCGCCGAGCTGCTGGCCCTGGCTGAGCTGTTCATGCCGATCAAGCTGGTGCCGAAGCAATTCGAAGGCCTGGTTGAGCGGGTTCGCAGCGCCCTGGAGCGCCTGCGTGCACAAGAGCGTGCGATCATGCAGCTCTGTGTCCGTGACGCGCGCATGCCGCGTGCCGACTTCCTGCGTCAGTTCCCGAGCAACGAAGTAGATGAAAGCTGGACCGACGCACTGGCCAAGGGCAAGGCGAAATACGCCGAAGCCATTGGTCGCCTGCAGCCGGACATCATCCGTTGCCAGCAAAAGCTGCAAGCATTGGAGACCGAAACCGGTCTGACGATTGCCGAGATCAAGGACATCAACCGTCGCATGTCGATCGGTGAGGCCAAGGCCCGCCGCGCGAAGAAAGAGATGGTTGAAGCGAACTTGCGTCTGGTGATCTCCATCGCCAAGAAGTACACCAACCGTGGCCTGCAATTCCTCGACCTGATCCAGGAAGGCAACATCGGCTTGATGAAGGCTGTGGACAAGTTCGAATACCGTCGTGGTTACAAGTTCTCGACTTATGCCACCTGGTGGATCCGTCAGGCGATCACTCGCTCGATCGCCGACCAGGCCCGCACCATCCGTATTCCGGTGCACATGATCGAGACGATCAACAAGCTCAACCGTATTTCCAGGCAGATGTTGCAGGAAATGGGTCGCGAACCGACCCCGGAAGAGCTGGGCGAACGCATGGAAATGCCTGAGGATAAAATCCGCAAGGTATTGAAGATCGCTAAAGAGCCGATCTCCATGGAAACCCCGATTGGTGATGACGAAGACTCCCACCTGGGTGACTTCATCGAAGACTCGACCATGCAGTCGCCAATCGATGTCGCCACCGTTGAGAGCCTGAAAGAAGCGACTCGCGACGTACTGTCCGGCCTCACTGCCCGTGAAGCCAAGGTACTGCGCATGCGTTTCGGCATCGACATGAATACCGACCACACCCTTGAGGAAGTCGGTAAGCAGTTTGACGTGACCCGTGAGCGGATCCGTCAGATCGAAGCCAAGGCGCTGCGCAAGTTGCGCCACCCGACGCGAAGCGAGCATCTGCGCTCCTTCCTCGACGAGTGATACCAGAACCCCCGGCCCAGGCCGGGGGTTTTGTTTTGTATCGATAAAACCTTGCGCAACACCCCTCCCCCGCAATGCCCGTCTACACTCGAAACATTCCCCGTGCCATAACGAGACCGTTATGCCCAGATTGCCGGCTGTGTTTTTGCTGTGGCTGCTGACCTGGACCGCAACGGCTGGCGCGTTGACTCTTAGCGATGATGAGCGTGACTGGCTGGCGGACCATCAGGAGTTGCGCCTCGGGGTGGATGCGTCATGGCCACCCTTTGAATACCGTGACGAAAGTGGCCGCTACCAAGGCTTGGCGGCAGATTATGTGCGCCTGATCCAGGATCGCCTCGGCGTGCGCGTCAAGTTGATTGAGCCTGCAAACTGGAGTGCGGTCCTGGAGCAGGCCCGCAACAACCAACTCGACCTGCTGCCGGGCATCATGTCCACACCGGAACGCCAGGGCTATATGGCGTTCACCCGGCCTTACCTGGACTTCCCCATCGTTATCCTGGCCCATGAAGGTGGCGCCAAACCGCGCACCCTGAAAGACCTCTACGGCTTGAAGATTGCCGTGGTGGAAAACTACGCCCCCCATGAGCTGCTGCGCACCCATCACCCCGATCTCAACCTGGTGGCCATGCCGAATGTCAGCTCGACGTTGCAAGCCCTCGCCACCGATGAAGTAGATGCAGTGGTCGGCGATCTCGCCTCCAGTGTCTGGAGCCTGCGCCAACTCAAGCTCGATGGCTTGTACGTCAGCGGCGAAACCCCCTACCGCTACCAACTGGCGATGGGCGTACCGCGTGACAATAAAATGCTGGTGGGCATCCTGGACAAGGTACTCGCGGACCTCAGCCCGCAAGAAACCGACGCCATCCAGCAACATTGGGTCGGCAGCTTTACCGATCACCGCACCTTCTGGACCGACCTGCTGCTTTACGGGCTGCCTGCCGTGCTGTTGCTGAGCACCGTGTTGGCCGTGGTGATTCGGATCAACCGTCGTCTCAGTTCGGAAATTTCCCGCCGTGTCGCCCTCGAACAGGAGCTGCGCAGCAGCGAGTACCACTATCGCGGTTTAGTGGAGAGCCTGTCCGCCATCGCCTGGGAAGCCAATGTCACCGATTTCACCTACAGCTACGTGTCGCCCCACGCCGAAGAATTGCTGGGCTATCCGCGCGCCCATTGGCTGATCCCGGGGTTCTGGCGCAACATCATTCACCCCGCCGACCTGACCCGCGCCGAAGCCTACTGCTATCGCGAAACCCGCGCCAACCGTGACCACAGCATTGATTACCGAGTGATCACTGCTGACGGCCGTTGCTTGTGGGTGCGCGACATTGTCAGCCTGATCGAACATGGTCATGAGCCGGTTCTGCGCGGCTTGATGATCGATATCAGTGAGGCTAAGCGCACTGAAGAGGCTTTGCAGCTGTCCGAGCAGAAATTCGCCTCGGTGTTCCAGCAATGCCCGGACATGCTGGTGATTGCACGGCTGTCTGATGGCTGCCTGCTGGAAGTGAACAAGGCATTCGAAGACCAGATTGGCCTGACGGCCGAACAGGTCGTTGGTAAAGCCGCCACCGAGCTGAATATCTGGGGCATCAAAGGCGTCGGTCCCGACCTGCTGCAACGGGTGCAGACCACTAGCATCCGCAACCTGGAAATGCCCTTTCTGCGCAGCAATGGTCAGGCGTTCACTGGGCTGATCTCCGCCGAGCCGTTCCAACTCGACACCACAGAGGCCATAGTTGTGGTGGTGCGCGACATCACCCAACTCAAGGAAACCCAACAACAACTGCAAACCTCCGAAGAGAAATTCGCCAAGGCCTTCCACGCCTCCCCCGACGGCTTGCTGCTGAGCCGACAGCGCGATGGGTTGTTGATTGAAGTGAACGACGGTTTCAGCCGGATCACCGGCTTCACCAGCGCCACCTCTCTCGAACAATCCACCTTGGACCTGGGCATCTGGGTCGACCTCAACGAACGCAAACACATGCTGGAGATGATGCAGCGTGATGGTTTTGTGCGTGACTTCATCTGCCATATACGCCGCAGCGATGGGCAGATCCGCTTGTGCGAGCTGTCCAGCCGCCCGCTGCCGATTGGCGATGAAGACTGCATGCTGACCATCGCGCGGGACATCACCGAGCGCCAGTTGATGCAGGAAAAACTGCAACAGGCCGCCACGGTGTTCGAGAGCACGGCCGAAGGCGTGTTGATCACTGACACCCGGCAGAACATCAGCGCCGTCAACCGTGCCTTCACCGAGATCACCGGCTACAGCGAGGCCGAAGCCCTCGGCCACACCCCGCGCCTGCTGGCCTCCGGCCTGCATGACAGCGCCTTCTATGCCGCCATGTGGCACCAGTTGACCGCCCAGGGACACTGGCAAGGCGAGATCTCCAACCGCCGCAAGAACGGCGAAGTGTACCCAAGCTGGTTGACGATCAGTGCCGTGCGCAACCGCGACCAGTTGATCACGCACTTCGTCGCGGTGTTTGCCGACATCTCCAGCCTCAAGCTGGCTCAAGCCCGCCTCGACTACCAGGCGCATCACGACCCGTTGACCGGCCTGCCCAACCGCACGCTGTTCGAAAGCCGACTGCAAGCGGCCCTTAACGGGCACCAGGAAACGGGCAAACAAGGTGCCGTGCTGTTTCTCGACCTGGACCGCTTCAAACACATCAACGACAGCCTCGGCCATCCGATCGGCGACTTGCTACTCAAAGACATCGCCGTGCGCCTCAAGGAACAACTGCGCGACATCGACACCGTCGCCCGCCTGGGCGGTGACGAGTTCATCATCCTGCTCCCCGGCCTGCAGCACGCCAGCGACGCCCAGTACCTGGCCAATAAACTGCTGGCCTGCTTCACCCCCCCATTCCAGGCCGGTGAGCACGAGTTTTTTATCAGCGCCAGCATCGGCACCAGCCTCTACCCCGAGGACGGCACCGACGTCGCCACCCTGGTCAAGAACGCCGACGCGGCGATGTATCGCTCAAAGGCCAAGGGCCGTAACCGGGTCGAAAGCTATACCCGCGACCTGACTGCCCAGGCCAACGAACGCGTGGCACTGGAGCACGAACTGCGCCGCGCCATCGAGCGCGATGAGCTGAGCCTCTACTACCAGCCCAAGCTGAGCCTGACGACCCACGAACTGATCGGCGCCGAAGCCCTGATACGCTGGCGCCATCCCACCTTTGGCGACGTGCCCCCCGAACACTTCATCGCCCTGGCCGAAGAAAACGGCATGATCCTGCAGATTGGCGACTGGGTGCTGGAACAAGCCTGCCGGCAAATGCACGCCTGGCAAGGCCACTTCGACGATTTCGGCCCGCTGTCGGTCAACCTGGCCGGCGCGCAATTACGTCACCTCGGCTTATTGGGCCGCATCAAACAGCTGCTGCATGACTACCAACTCGACCCCGGTCGCCTGCAACTGGAGATCACCGAAAACTTCATCATGAGCCAGGCCGAAGAAGCGCTGGAGGTGTTGCACCAGCTCAAAGAGCTCGGCGTACAGCTTGCCATTGATGACTTTGGCACCGGCTATTCATCCCTCAGCTACCTCAAGCGCCTGCCCCTGGACTTCCTCAAGATCGACCAATCCTTCGTCCGCGGCCTGCCCGACGACCCCCACGACGCCGCCATCGTCCGCGCCATCATCGCCCTGGGCCACAGCATGCAATTCACCATCATCGCCGAAGGCGTGGAGAACCCCGCACAGCAAGCTTTCCTGGCCGCTGAAGGCTGCGAACAGATGCAAGGCTACATCGTCAGCCTGCCGCTACCGCCGGAGCTTTTTGCTGCTACGTTTCTTCGTATGCGCATTGAGGATTATTCGGATGGCACAGCGGGTAAACCATCGTTATAATCCGCGACCTACTGAGGGCCTATAGCTCAGTTGGTCAGAGCAGAGGACTCATAATCCTTTGGTCCACGGTTCAAGTCCGTGTGGGCCCACCAAACAAGAAAGCCGCGCATTGCGCGGCTTTTGTGTGTCTGGAAGCCTGTAATATGCTTCCCGCCCCCGCCCATACTCTGGAGCCCCCCCTTGTCCGCCCTAGATGAAATCGACCGCCAACTGATCGCCGCCCTGCAGCTCAACGCCCGCGAAAGCGTGGCCATGCTCGCCCGGCAGCTGGGCATCGCGCGCACTACCGTGACGTCGCGCCTGGCGCGCCTGGAGAAAACCCAGGTGATCACCGGTTATGGCGTGCGCCTCGGGCAGCGGGTGGTCGATGGTGGTTTGCAGGCTTATGTGGGCATCACCGTACAAGCGCGCTCGGGCAAAGAGGTGTTGCGCCGGTTGAGTGCCATGGCCCAGGTGCAGCAGTTGTGCGCGGTGAGTGGCGAGTTCGATTACGTCGCGTGGCTGCGCACCGATTCGCCGGAACAGTTGGACCAATTGCTCGATCAGATTGGCAGCGTCGACGGCGTGGAGAAAACCACCACTTCGATCATCCTCAGTAACAAATTGGATCGCGGACAACCAATCTGATCACCGCCCTCGTCACTCTGACTAAAAACAGAGCAATTTGACGACACTTTGCGTCTTATTAACGAACGCTACGCTCTCTAAACTGGCTGCCATCTTTTCCTATACTCAGCGGGTCACGCCCGCCTAGTCGCCAGTAAGGTCAGCCATGAGCATTCCGTCCAGCACCCTCAGCAAGACCAATCGCCACCCCGCCGACGGTAAGAAGCCCATCACCATCTTTGGCCCGGACTTCCCGTTCGCCTTCGATGACTGGATTGAACACCCGGCCGGCCTGGGTAGTATTCCTGCGGCCAACCACGGTGCCGAAGTGGCGATCGTCGGCGCCGGGATCGCGGGCCTGGTGGCCGCCTACGAGCTGATGAAACTGGGCCTCAAGCCGGTGGTGTACGAAGCCTCGAAAATGGGCGGACGCCTGCGTTCCCAAGCCTTCGAAGGTGCCGAAGGCATCATTGCCGAGCTGGGTGGCATGCGCTTTCCAGTGTCGTCCACCGCGTTCTACCACTACGTGGACAAGCTCGGACTGGAAACCAAACCCTTCCCCAACCCACTGACCCCGGCGTCCGGCAGCACGGTCATCGACCTTGAAGGCCAGACCCACTACGCGCAAAAACTCTCTGACTTGCCGGTGCTGTTCCAGGAAGTGGCCGACGCCTGGGCTGATGCCCTGGAAGCCGGTTCGCAGTTCGGTGATATCCAGCAAGCCATCCGCGACCGTGACGTGCCGCGCCTCAAGGAGCTGTGGAACAAGCTCGTGCCGCTGTGGGATGACCGCACCTTCTACGACTTCGTCGCCACCTCCAAGGCATTTGCCAAATTGTCCTTCCATCACCGCGAAGTGTTTGGCCAGGTCGGTTTCGGCACTGGCGGCTGGGACTCGGACTTCCCCAACTCCATGCTGGAAATCTTCCGTGTGGTGATGACCAACTGCGATGACCACCAACATCTGGTGGTCGGCGGCGTGGCTCAGGTGCCGATGGGTATCTGGCGTCATGTGCCGGAGCGCTGCGCCCACTGGCCGGCCGGCACCAGCCTGAGTTCGCTGCATCGCGGAGCGCCAAGGGCCGGGGTGAAGCGCATCGCCCATGCCGCCGATGGCCGTTTCGCCGTCACCGACAACTATGGCGACACCCGCGAATACGCCGCGGTGCTGACCACCTGCCAAAGCTGGCTGCTGACCACCCAGATCGAATGCGACGAAACCCTGTTCTCGCAAAAAATGTGGATGGCCCTGGACCGCACGCGCTACATGCAATCGTCGAAAACCTTCGTGATGGTCGACCGGCCATTCTGGAAAGACAAAGACCCAGAGACCGGCCGCGACCTGATGAGCATGACCCTCACCGACCGCCTGACCCGTGGCACCTACCTGTTCGATAACGGCGACGACAAGCCGGGAGTAATCTGCTTGTCGTACTCGTGGATGAGCGACGCGCTTAAAATGCTGCCGCAGCCCATCGATAAGCGTGTGAAGCTGGCCCTCGACGCCCTGAAAAAGATCTACCCGAAAGTCGATATCAAGGCGCGCATCATCGGCGACCCGATCACCGTGTCATGGGAAGCCGACCCGCATTTCCTCGGGGCCTTCAAGGGCGCGCTGCCCGGCCACTATCGCTACAACCAGCGCATGTATGCGCACTTTATGCAGAAGGACATGCCCGCCGAACAACGTGGGATTTTCATTGCCGGTGATGATGTGTCCTGGACCCCAGCCTGGGTCGAAGGCGCGGTGCAGACCTCGCTGAACGCGGTGTGGGGCATCATGACCCACTTCGGTGGCAGCACTCACCCGGAGAACCCAGGGCCGGGTGACGTATTCGATGAAATCGGGCCGATCGCCCTGGCCGATTAAGGAGTTGAACATGCGCGTCGCCCTGTACCAATGCCCACCGCTACCGTTGGATGTGGCCGGTAACCTCCAGCGCCTGCACGCTTTGGCGCATGAGGCCTCCAGTGCCGATGTGCTGGTGCTGCCGGAGATGTTCCTCACCGGCTACAACATCGGCGCCGAGGCGGTTGGCGCCTTGGCCGAGGCGCAGGATGGTCCGTCGGCACAGGCGATCGCCGAACTGGCCAAAGGCGCCGGGCTGTCGATTCTCTACGGCTACCCGGAACGGGCCGAGGATGGCCAGATCTACAACGCCGTGCAGTTGATCGACGCCCACGGCCAGCGCGTGTGCAACTACCGCAAGACGCACCTGTTTGGTGATCTGGACCATTCGATGTTCAGCGCCGGCGACGATGATTTCCCACTGGTGGAGCTCAACGGCTGGAAGCTGGGTTTCCTGATCTGTTATGACCTGGAGTTCCCGGAAAACACCCGGCGCCTGGCCCTGGCCGGTGCCGAGCTGATCTTGGTGCCCACCGCCAACATGGTGCCATTTGACTTTGTCGCCGACGTCACCGTGCGGGCACGGGCCTTTGAAAACCAATGTTATGTGGCCTACGCCAACTATTGCGGGCACGAAGGCGAGATCCAGTACTGCGGGCAAAGCAGCATCGCCGCGCCGAATGGCCAGCGCATTGCCCAGGCGGGCCTGGACGAAGCCTTGATCGTCGGGGAGCTGGATCGTCAGTCAATCCTGGATGCCCGCGCCGCCAATCACTACTTGCAGGACCGTCGCCCCGAGCTGTATGGCGCGCTGCACAAGCCCTGATCCAGCCGGTTTGTTAGCATAGGCCTATTCTACGTTTCGGAACTGCCCATGCCTGCGCCGGCCCACCCTCATCACCGTCACCTGACCCTCGCCAATGGCTTGCGGGTTTCCTTGCAACATGCGCTACGTCTGAAACGTTGCGCCGCCGTTTTGCGCGTAGGCGCAGGCAGCCACGATGTGCCGCTGGCGTGGCCAGGGTTGGCGCATTTCCTAGAGCATTTGCTGTTCCTGGGCACCGAGCGTTTTCCCACGAACGATGGGCTGATGGCCTACGTGCAACGTCATGGCGGCCAGGTCAATGCCAGCACCCGTGAGCGCACCACGGATTTTTTCTTTGAATTGCCGGACGCAATGTCTGCCGGCGGTTTGGAGCGCTTGGGCGACATGCTGACCCACCCACGCCTGGCCCTGGAGGATCAACTGCGCGAGCGCGAAGTGCTGCACGCCGAGTATGTCGCCTGGGCCCAGGATGCCAAGGCACAGCAGCAGGTCGCGTTGCTGGAGGGGCTTGCGGCTGACCACCCGCTGCGGGGTTTTCATGCGGGTAACCGCGATAGCCTACCGGTGGAGCGTGAGGCATTTCAGCAGGCGTTGAGTGAATTCCACGCGCAGTTCTATCAGAGCGGGCAGATGACATTGAGCCTGGCGGGCCCGCAATCACTGGAAGAACTGGAAACCTTGGCGCAACGATTCAGTGAACAGCTGAGTTCTGGACCTCTGCGCCCACAATCCGCCCCGCCGGCATTGATGCAGGGTGATGCGCAGAGCTATCAGCACATCACCCTGCATCACCTGCACCACGTCATGACCTGTGATGCGCCACGCAAAGCACTTGAGTTTCTCTGCACCTGGCTCAACGCCTCGGGACCCGGCGGGTTGCTGGCTGAACTGAAAGCGCGGCAACTGGCGAGTGCACTGCAGGCGTCAGTGATTTATCAGTTCGCCGGGCAAGCCGTGTTGGATATCGACTTCACCATTCAAGGTGAATCAGCCACGCAGATCGAGGCGTTGCTGCACGACTGGCTGAGCTTTTTCGCACACAGCGACTGGACTTCATTGCGTGAAGAGTTCGCGCTGCTGGCCGCTCGTCAACAGCAGGTCCAAGGCGCCCTTGCGTTGGCCCGGAACGACAGCCAAGACCTATCGGAACAGGACGTTGTCGCCCTCAAGGCCATGCTTGATTCGCTGCACCTGCCAGAATCCACACACACTTGGCAGTTGCCGCCGAACAACCCGTTCCTGCGCCCACCGGCCAAGGAAGAACGCGCCGGCCTAATTCGCGGCCAGACCAGCGCTCACCGTGGCTTGCGCACCTTTGCCCAGGATCGCTCCCGTGGACGTAGGGAAGTGTCGGCGCTGACCTTCAGTCAGGCATTGGCAGGCGATGGCGATGAAGGCGCGCTGTATCTGCAATGGCAATCAGCCCCTTCCGGCCTGGAAAACGCTTTGCAGCCGTTGCGCGAGCATGCCGGTCAGGCGGGCGTCGAATTGTCGTTCGAAAGCCTGGGCCAAGACTGGCGGGTGAAAATGATTGGGCTACTGGAGCCCATGCCAGCCGTGTTGGACGTGTTGGCAAAAGGCCTGAATGAACCGCAAGAGGCTCAACCCGACTCACCGCAGATGATTGCCATCCGTGAATTGCTCAAGGCGCTGCCCGCTTGCTGCAACGGCCACAATCCCGAATCGGCATCCTGGTCCACTGCGCGCTGGCAAGGCCTGGGACTGGGCTTCTCCGCAGCGCATGAAGCCGCGATCAAGTCCGCAGCGGCCCGCCTGCCAGGGCAACCCGCGAATCTCACTCAGCGCGTGCCGTCTCTCAGCGATCAACGTATCTGGCACGCGATAAAAACCGACTCTGACGAAGCCGCATTGCTGCTGTTTTGCCCAACGCCGAGTCAATCCCTGGCGGACGAAGCCGCTTGGCGACTGCTTGGCCATCTGATCCAAGGCCCGTTCTACCAGCGCCTGCGCGTTGAGCTGCAAATCGGCTACGCCGTGTTCAGCGGTATCCGACAGATCAATGGCCAGACCGGTCTGCTATTCGGCGTGCAATCCCCCAGCGTGTCGCTGGAAGTCCTCGTTGATCACCTGCAAGTATTCCTGAAACAACTACCGGCACTGATCGATAGCAGCGACGACTTGGGCAACACGGCTTTGGCGCAGCAATTCTCAGCACAGACACTGCCCAACGCCCAAGCCGCCGAATTGTTGTGGCACGCCCATCTGGCGGGCCACTCGTCGGGTTACCTGGCTGACCTTCAATCCCACATCCAAACCTGCACCCGCGAAGCAGTGCAGCTTGCCGCCCAGCAACTGAACGACGCCGCAGGCGGCTGGCGTTGCGTGGCCAACGGCCCGCGCCGCTCGGATGCCTGGCGAGCAGCAGACTGATCATTGCCGCCGCTGCAAAAGCCTTTTTCCACCAAGACAGCGCTAACTTGAAAAGAATTGCGTAACATTCCTACGCACACATCTGAACATCTCCGACTGGAGGTGGACTATATGTATTACTTGGTAGTAAACGTCCCATCCCTTCGTAGGAGTAAGAATATGACCTGGTCCAAACCTGCTTACACTGATCTGCGCATCGGTTTCGAAGTCACCATGTACTTCGCCAGCCGTTAATCCGCTGGGTAATACAACGCCTCGGTTCGCCCGGGGCGTTTTTGTTTTGAGCTTGATGGAGCTGCCATGTTTGTCCAGATTCTAGGTTCCGCCGCCGGCGGTGGTTTCCCGCAGTGGAACTGCAACTGCGTGAACTGCGCGGGTTTTCGTGATGGCAGCCTACGGGCCCAGGCGCGCACCCAGTCGTCCATCGCGATCTCCGACGATGGCGTGAACTGGGTGCTGTGCAATGCCTCGCCGGATATCCGCGCGCAACTCCAGGGCTTTGCACCGATGCAACCCGGGCGCGCCCTGCGGGATACCGGCATCAGCGCGATCATCTTGATGGACAGCCAGATCGACCACACCACCGGCCTGTTGAGCCTGCGCGAAGGCTGCCCACACCAAGTGTGGTGCACCGACATGGTCCATGAAGACCTGAGCACCGGCTTCCCGTTGTTCACCATGCTCACCCACTGGAACGGCGGCCTGGCTTGGAACCGCATCGAGCTGGACGCCAGCTTCAGCATCCCGGCCTGCCCCAACCTGCGCTTTACCCCACTGCCACTGCGCAGTGCCGCGCCGCCCTACTCGCCGCACCGCTTCGACCCGCACCCCGGCGATAACATCGGCCTGATCGTCGAAGACCTGCGCACTGGCGGCAAACTCTTCTACGCGCCAGGCCTGGGCAAGGTCGACGCGCCGTTGCTGGAGATCATGGCCGGCAGCGACTGCCTACTGGTAGATGGCACGATGTGGGATGACGACGAAATGCAGCGCCGTGGCGTCGGCACCCGCACTGGCCGCGAGATGGGCCACCTGGCGCAAAACGGCCCCGGCGGCATGCTGGAAGTGCTGGAGCAATTGCCCAAGCAGCGCAAAGTACTTATCCACATAAACAACACCAACCCGATCCTCGATGAAGACTCCGCCGAGCGAGCGGAACTGGTGCGGCGCAATGTCGAAGTGGCTTACGACGGCATGAGCATTGAATTGTAGGAGCGATCGAAATGACTGACACGCCGTTGACCACCGTTGAATTCGAAGCCGCCCTGCGGGCCAAGGGCGCCTTCTACCATATCCATCACCCGTACCATGTGGCGATGTACGAAGGCCGCGCGACCCGCGAGCAGATCCAGGGCTGGGTTGCCAACCGTTTCTACTATCAGGTGAACATCCCCCTGAAAGACGCTGCGATCCTGGCCAATTGCCCGGACCGCGAGATCCGCCGCGAGTGGATCCAGCGCCTGCTCGACCACGACGGCGCCCCCGGTGAAGACGGCGGTATCGAAGCCTGGTTGCGCCTGGGCCAGGCCGTTGGCCTCGACCCGGACCAACTGCGCTCGCAGGAATTGGTACTGCCCGGCGTACGATTTGCGGTAGACGCCTACGTCAACTTCGCCCGTCGCGCCAGTTGGCAGGAAGCCGCCAGCAGTTCGCTGACTGAGCTGTTCGCGCCGCAAATCCACCAGTCGCGCCTCGACAGCTGGCCGCAGCATTACCCGTGGATCGACCCGGCCGGTTATGAATATTTCCGCACCCGCCTGGGCCAGGCCCGTCGCGATGTGGAACATGGTTTGGCGATCACCCTGCAGCACTACACCACCCGTGAAGGCCAGGAGCGCATGCTGGAAATTCTCCAGTTCAAACTGGATATTTTGTGGAGCATGCTGGATGCCATGAGCATGGCCTACGAACTCAAGCGTCCGCCGTATCACAGCGTGACCGAACAGCGGGTTTGGCATAAAGGGATCCCCCTATGAGCTTTGATCGCAGCAAGAAACCCACCTGGCGCCAGGGCTATCGCTATCAGTACGAACCCGCGCAAAAAGGCCATGTGTTGCTCTACCCCGAAGGCATGATCAAGCTCAACGACAGCGCTGCCCTGATCGGTGGTTTGATCGACGGCGAGCGCGACGTGTCGGCGATCATTGCCGAGCTGGATAAACAGTTCCCCGGCGTGCCAGAACTCGGTAAAGACATCGAGGATTTCATGGAGGTCGCCCGTGCAGAGCACTGGATTACCCTTGCCTGAAAAACCGCCGGTTGGCTTGCCGCTGTGGTTACTGGCCGAGCTGACCTACCGCTGCCCGTTGCAGTGCCCGTACTGTTCCAACCCGCTGGACTTTGCCGAGCAGGGCAAGGAACTGAGTACCGAGCAATGGTTCAAGGTGTTTCGCGAAGCCCGCGAGATGGGTGCCGCACAACTGGGGTTTTCCGGTGGTGAGCCGTTGGTGCGTCAGGATCTGGCCGAGCTGATCGCCGAGGCGCGCAGGCTGGGGTTCTACACCAACCTGATCACCTCCGGCATCGGCTTGACCGAACAGAAGATCAGCGACTTCAAGAAAGCCGGCCTGGACCATATCCAGATCAGCTTCCAGGCCAGCGACGAACAGGTGAACAACCTGCTGGCCGGCTCGAAAAAAGCCTTCGCGCAAAAGCTGGAAATGGCCCGTGCCGTGAAGGCCCACGGCTACCCGATGGTGCTGAACTTCGTCACCCATCGGCACAATATCGACAAGATCGACCGCATCATCGAGCTGTGTATTGCGCTGGAAGCGGACTTCGTCGAGCTCGCCACCTGCCAGTTCTACGGCTGGGCCCAACTCAATCGCGTCGGGCTGTTGCCGACCCAGGCACAACTGGTGCGCGCCGAGCGCATCACGAACGAATACCGCGCCAAGCTGGAAGCCGAAGGTCACCCGTGCAAGCTGATCTTCGTCACACCGGATTACTACGAAGAACGCCCGAAAGCCTGCATGAACGGCTGGGGCAGTATCTTTCTGACCGTGACACCGGACGGCACCGCCCTGCCCTGTCACGGCGCCCGACAGATGCCGGTGCAATTTCCCAATGTGCGCGACCACAGCATGCAGCACATCTGGTACGACTCGTTCGGCTTCAACCGCTTTCGCGGCTACGACTGGATGCCCGAGCCATGCCGGTCATGCGATGAAAAGGAAAAGGATTTCGGCGGCTGCCGATGCCAGGCCTTCATGCTCACGGGGGACGCGAGCAATGCCGACCCGGTATGCAGCAAGTCCGAGCAGCACGGCATCATCCTGCAAGCGCGGGAAGAAGCCGAACACGCCACCCAGACCATCGAGCAGTTGGCCTTTCGCAACGAGCGCAACTCACGGCTCATCGCAAAAGGCTGACGGCCTCAGCGCTTGGCGATGATGTACACGGCGTGAATGATGCCCGGGAAGTACCCGCACAAGGTCAGCAGGATGTTCAGCCAGAATGCACCGGCGAAACCCACTTGCAGGAACACACCCAGTGGCGGCAGCAGAATAGCGATGATGATACGAATGATATCCATGGGTTCAGCTCCAGAAAATCGGCTCGTGTGAGCCGTGTAGCTAATCGACCTTGGGCGTTCGTGAGGGTTCAGTGGGATCTGGCGTTGGGCCATCCATCATTGCACAGGCAAAAAAACGCCCCCAGCCAAAAGAATCACGCCGGAGGCGCCGCGTAGACCGCGAGACGGTTCAGGAATAAGGGGGTTAAACGGCGATGCCCTTGCGGCATTGCAGTTGGGCGGTACGCACGCGGGAGAAGGCGCGGGCCAGGCGCAGGAGCATTTCGTCGATGTTGCTTTTGCTCACGGTCAGGGCCGGGGTGAAGCGCAGGCAGTTGGGTTGCGGAGCTTGGAGGATCAGGCCTTCGTGCAGCGCCGCTTTTACAACAGCATCCGCAGAATCATCCGACAACGTCAGGCCCCACATCAGGCCATGGCCACGTAATTGACCATGGTCGTAGCGGTAGGCCAGGCGGGCAAGACCTTCGCCCAGGTACAGGCCGGTCTCACGCACGTGATCCATAAAGCCGTGCTCCAGCACGGAGTCGAGTACTGCCAGCCCGGCCGAAGCCATCAGCGCATTACCGTGGTGAGTACCTTCCAACTCGCCCACGTCGAAGCAACAGGCTTTGCCCCGTGCCAGCAGCGCTGCGAGGGGCACCCCGCCGCCCAGGCCTTTGCCGAGGGTGATGATGTCGGCACGTACGCCGTATTGCTGCTCGGCGAGCAAGGTGCCGCAACGGCCCATACCGGTTTGTACTTCGTCGAGAATCAGTAGGATCCCCAGTTCACGGCACAAACGCTCAACGCCTTTGAGGTAATGCTCGGTCGCAGGGATGACGCCCGCTTCGCCCTGGATCGGTTCGAGCAGGATGGCGACGGTTTGCGCATCGACTGCCGCATGCAGGGCCGGCAGGTCATTAAAAGGCACATGGCTGAAACCGGGCAACTGCGGTTCAAAACGATTTTCCGGGCCACCCGCCGAAGCCGACATCGCGGCAAAACTGCGGCCATGGCAACCGGCGCTGGCACTGATGATGCGATAGGCCCCCCCGCGATGCAGCTGGCCCCATTTGCGCGCCAACTTGATCGCCGCTTCAACGGCTTCCGCGCCGGTGTTGAGCAGGTACGCCTGATCGCTGCCGGTGCGATGGCACAGGCGCTCAGCCAGGTTGAGTTGAACGCGGTTATGCAGGCCGTTGCCGGGGTTGATCAGCGCCTGGGTCTGGTCAGCCAGCGCCTTGATCAGCACCTGAGGGCTGTGGCCGAGGCTGTTGGCCGCGTTGCCCTGACTGAAATCCAGGTAGGCACGGTCGTCGCTGTCCCACAGCCAGGAACCCTGACCGCGTACGAAAACTTGCGGCGGGCGAGCGACGGAGGGCATCAGGGATTCGCTGGAAGACGTATCGCCGGGCGCCTCGATAATCAAATCGTCCAGGCTCGGCGCGGGGCGACGGAACAGATTCATAGCTCACCCCCAATAGCAACCGGACCTTGGTCGGTGCGACACGCCAATACTGCCTTGAGGTTTTTTGCCTTGCCTATGTAAACGCCATCAACATAAACGCTGTTCATTGCCCGATCCGGCCCTGTAAGCCCTGCGAATAGGCGCTAGACTAGGCTCCTCAGGGGCCAACAGCCATTTCGTTTTTCCAGCTTTTTCGATAAGTAAGTCTTATGGATTTCAAGCAACTGCGTTATTTCGTCGCGGTGTATGAGGAAGGCCACGTAGGTCGTGCCGCCGAGCGCCTGTCGATCTCCCAACCAGCGCTGTCCCAGCAGATCCGCCAGTTGGAACAGAACCTGGATGTGAGTCTGTTCGAGCGCAGCAGCAAGCGCCTGTTGCCAACACTGGCGGCGCACACGTTGTACAACCACGCGTTGCCGCTGATCGATGGCATGCAGCAAGCCGTTGAAGCCCTGCGCAACTTCAAGGGCCAGGCGATGCGCACCTTGGCCATCGGCGTGCTGCAAACCGTGCACACCAGCCTGGTGCCGCAGATGCTCGAGCGCGTGCGCAAGGCCCAGCCACATTTGGTGGTGCAGATCTACGAATTGACCGGACTTGAGATCGAGCGACGACTGCTCAACGGCTCGCTGGATATCGGCATAAGCTACTTGCCGCCACGCCAGCCGGGGCTGCACGGCGTGTTGCTGTACGAAGATGAGCTGAAAGTCGTCATCCCCGAAGACCATCCCCTGCGGGAATTCAAGAAAGTCTCGCTGAAGCAGGCGGCGGAGCTGCCGATGTTGCTGCTGGGGGAGGAGTTCCAGGTCCGGCAGATCTGGCAAGGACAGCTGTCCAACCTCGGAAGACGCCCGCAAGTACAGGCAGAGTTGAACACCATGGTGGGGATTCTCGACAGTCTGCCGCACACAAAACTGGCGACGGTGCTGCCGGGGCGCTCGCAGGACGAACACAACAGTCAGTCGCTGTTATGGAAACCCTTGAGTGAACCCAGAGTGCCGCTGAAAGTCGGCCTGGTGTGCCGCGATGTGCAACGCCAGCAAGCGACAGTGGCGTTGCTGCGCACTCTGCTGGAAGACGTGATGAATGCCCCGCAGGCACAGCCCTGAACTCAAGCGGGCTGACTTTTTCGCGGGCAAAAGAAAACCCCGCCGAAGCGGGGCTTTGCAGACTGTTTCCCTGACATCCATTTCACTCCGCCGTCCTGGCAGAATCCTACGTGTCCGTGTTGTTGCTTTGCGCTTCCTGCGCGACGTCCATGTGAAGTAGATTATCCGTGGATCCAATATGGCGATAGAGGACGATTAGCAGCACGTCATGTAAGAGAATGCTTACACGCCCTCAAAGCCCTTAGAACAGGGCCTCATCCAGCAAGAACAGCGATTCGCTACCGGATTTTACCGACGCACTCAGCGAGTGAATGCGTGGCAACAAGCGCGCAAAGTAGAAGCGTGCAGTACCTAGCTTGCTTGCGTAGAAGTCTTCTTCAGATTCCTTGCCCAACGCGGCCTTGGCCATGCGTGCCCACATGTACGCGTAGGCCATGTAGCCGAAGGCGTGCAAGTACTCCACCGACGCCGCGCCGATTTCATTCGGGTTGGTCTTGGCGCGGTCCAGCACCCAGGCGGTCAGCTCATCCAGGCTATCCACCGCCGCGCCCAGCGGTTTGGTGAACTCACTCAGCTCGGCACCCGCCGAGGCAATGAACGCGCGGATCTCATCGGCAAACAAGGTGTAGAACGCCCCACCACTGCCGACGATCTTGCGCCCCATCAAGTCCAGCGCCTGGATGCCGTTGGTGCCTTCGTAGATCTGGGTGATGCGCACATCCCGCACCAGTTGCTCCTGGCCCCACTCGCGAATGTAGCCATGGCCGCCGAACACTTGTTGGCCGAGCACGGTGGTTTCCAGGCCCAGGTCGCTCAAGAACGCCTTGGCTACTGGGGTCAATAACGCAACCAGGTTATCGGCGCGCTCACGGGCTGCGGCATCATCGCTGAACTTGGCGATGTCCAGTTGCGTCGCCACATAGGTGGAGAACGCACGGCCACCTTCGTTCGCGGCCTTCATGGTCAACAGCATGCGGCGCACGTCGGGGTGCACGATGATCGGGTCGGCCACTTTGTCTTTATGCTGTGCGCCGGTCGGTGCACGGCTTTGCACGCGGTCGCGCGCATATTCAATGGCGTTCTGGTAGGAACGCTCGCCCGACGCCAGGCCCTGAATGCCCACACCCAGGCGCTCGTAGTTCATCATGGTGAACATCGCCGCCAAGCCACGGTTCGGCTCACCCACCAGGTAGCCCACGGCTTCGTCGAAGTTCATCACGCAGGTCGCCGACGCCTGGATCCCCATCTTGTGCTCGATGGAACCGCAGCTCACGGTGTTGCGCGAGCCCAGGCTGCCGTCGGCATTGACCATGAATTTCGGCACCAGGAACAGCGAGATGCCCTTGGGACCGGCCGGTGCGTCCGGCAGCTTGGCCAGCACCAGGTGGATGATGTTGTCGGTGAGGTCGTGTTCACCACCGGTGATAAAGATTTTGGTACCGCTGACCGTGTAGGAACCGTCTGCCTGCGGCTCGGCCTTGGTGCGGATAATCCCCAGGTCAGTACCGGCGTGGGCTTCGGTCAGGCACATGGAGCCGGCCCATTCACCGGAATACATCTTCGGCAAATAAGCGGCTTTCAGTTCTTCGCTGGCGTGGGTGTTGATCGACACGCAGGCGCCGGAGGTCAGCATCGGGTACAAACCAAACGCCAGGCTCGACGAGTTGATCATCTCTTCAACCTGGGCCGACACCGCCTTGGGCATACCCATGCCGCCGAACATCGGGTCACCACCTACCCCAACCCAGCCGCCTTCGGCATAGGTTTTGTAGGCCTGTGGAAAACCGTCCGGCGTGAACACCGCGGTGTTGTCCCAGCGGCAACCCTGCTCATCGCCACCGCGGCTGAGCGGGGCGATGGATTTGGCGGTGACCTTGCCGGCTTCTTCGAGGATGGCCTCTACGGTTTCGGCGTCAACGGTGTCTGCCAATGCCGGCAATTGGGCCCAAGTGGTGGCGACCTCAAAGACTTCGTTGAGGACGAAGCGCATATCACGCAGCGGCGCTTTGTAATCAGCCATGGCAAACCTCGTGAGAACGTGAAAAGTAATTCGGTAAGAGTCGGTTTTACAGGCTCAGAGTGTACCCGAACAACTTTTCAGACACATAGGGTCCACTTGTGACTGATCGGTATTTTTAAGTCACTGCAGCGCAAATGCCTCCGCAGGCAGACTCATCAGGCATTCGCTGCCCGCTTCCACCCCAGCACGGTGGGTGGCGGTACGTGGTAGCAGGCGCTTGAAATAGAAGTCGCAGGTCGCGAGCTTGGCCTTGGAAAAATCCGAGTCCGGTTGCTCAAGGGCAGCCATCGACATACGCAGCCACAGGTAGGCAAGGATCACGTAGCCGCTGTACATCAAGTAATCCACGGCCGCCGCACCGACTTCATCGGGGTTCTTCATCGCGGCCATGCCGACTTTAGTGGTCAGTTCGCCCCACTCTCCGTTCAGCTGGCTGAGCTGCGCCACATAGGCCATGAGCTGCGGGTGCTCGGCATTAGCCGCGCAGAACTTATGCACGATCTTGGTAAACCCACGCAGCAACTTGCCCTGGCTGCCCAGCACCTTGCGCCCCAGCAGGTCGAGGGCCTGAATGCCATTGGTGCCTTCATAGATCGGCGCAATCCGTGCGTCGCGGGCCAGTTGTTCCATGCCCCATTCGCGGATGTAGCCGTGGCCGCCGAAGATCTGCATGCCGTGGTTGGTCACCTCAAGGCCGGTGTCGGTCATGAAGGCTTTGCAGATGGGTGTGAGGAACGCCAGCAGGTCTTCGGCGTCCTGACGCTGGGTGGCGTCGCGGCTCAGGTGCGCGGTGTCGAGCAACTGTGCGGTGAAGTAGGTCAGTGCGCGGTTGCCTTCGTTGAAGGCCTTCATGGTCAGCAGCATGCGGCGCACGTCGGGGTGCACGATAATCGGGTCGGCGGCTTTATCCGGAGCCTTGGCGCCGGTCAACGAGCGCATCTGCAGGCGGTCGTTGGCGTATTTGATCGCGCCCTGGAAGCTCGCTTCGCCGTTGCACAAGCCCTGCATGCCGGTGCCCAGGCGCGCGTGATTCATCATGGTGAACATGCAGTTGAGGCCTTTGTTCGCCTCACCGATCAGAAAACCCTTGGCGCCGTCGAAGTTCAACACGCAGGTAGCAGAGCCCTTGATGCCCATCTTGTGCTCGATGGAGCCGCAGTGCACCGCGTTACGCTCGCCCGAATCCGCATGGAACTTGGGCACGATAAACAGCGAGATACCCTTGGTGCCCGCCGGTGCGTCCGGCAGTTTGGCCAGCACCAGGTGGATAATGTTGGCGCTCATGTCGTGCTCGCCGGCCGAGATGAAGATCTTGCTGCCGGTGACCGCATAGCTGCCATCCGCCTGGGGCACGGCGCGGGTCTTGATCAGCCCCAGGTCGGTGCCGCAATGGGCTTCGGTGAGGCACATGGTGCCGGTCCATTCGCCGGCGGTGAGTTTGGTGAGGAACGTGTCTTTCTGCTCGGCGGTGCCGTGGGCGTGGATCGCCGACATCGCGCCGTGGGTCAGTCCTGGGTACATGCCCCAGGACGTGTTGCTGGAGCCGATCATCTCGCTAAGCACCAGGCCCAGCGACGACGGCAGGCCCTGGCCGCCGTAGGCCGGGTCTGCCGCCACGCCGTGCCAGCCGCCTTCCACGTACTGGGCGAAGGCTTCCTTGAAACCCTTGGGCGTAGTGACCACGCCGTTGTCAAAATGACAGCCTTCTTCGTCGCCGCTACGGTTGAGCGGTGCGAGGACGTTTTCGCAGAATTTGGCGCCTTCCTCGAGAATCGCGCTGACCATGTCCGGGCTGGCATCGGTGGCGCCCAAGGCGGCGTAATGGCCGTGGAAATCAAACACGTTGTCGATCAGAAAACGCATGTCGCGAAGGGGAGCTTTGTAGTCAGGCATGGCAATGTCTCCGTCAGCAGATGGCTTCAACCTACTGCCGGGCATTGCCTCGGACAATCACTGTAGCGCTGCTGAATACAGCGCCATTACTCAACCGGCAGCGCTCTCCATGCGCACCGCGCCACGTCGGGTTTGCCCGGCCGCGACCACGCAGTTACGCCCGGCGCCTTTGGCGGCATACAGCGCCTGGTCGGCGGATTTGAGCACTTCTTCCGGCGTGCGCTGCTCAGCCTGGCGCTCGGCCACGCCGATGCTGATCGTCACCGAGACACTCGAAGCGCCACTGCCCGCTCGGCGCTGACGGCCCTGGTGATCGTCCTGAGGACGGTCCGAATTGCGCAGCTTGATATCGTAATCCGCAATGATCTCGCGGATTTCCTCCAGGTGCGGCAAGCACTCTTCGACCGTCTTGCCGGCAAACACCACGGCGAACTCTTCGCCACCGTAGCGATAAGCCCGCCCGCCGCCGTTGACCTTGGACAGCTTGCTCGCCACCAGTCGCAGCACCTGGTCACCGACATCATGACCGTGGGTGTCGTTGAAGCGCTTGAAGTGGTCAACGTCGCTCATCGCCAGCACGTAATTGCGCCCCAGCCGCTGCATGCGCTCGTTCAGTGCGCGGCGCCCTGGCAAGCCGGTGAGTTCATCGCGGAAGGCCATTTGATAAGCCTCGTGGGCCACGCCGGCAGCAATCATCAGCATCACCTGGCTGCACATGATGTTCAGGGTGAACGGCAAGATGAAGGTCTGCGGCAACATCCAGAATAGGCCCAGCAGGCCCACCAATTGCGCCGCGTGCAGCGGGCGCGGCTGGTACCAGTACTGTGCCGCCAGAGTCAGGAAACCGATCAGGAACATCGGATACGACAGCTGGATCAGGCTCATCCAACTGCCATGCAGCGCCGGCCAGCGAATCTCCGCCAACCAATTCAGCACGGCTTGGGGATAACTCTGCTCCAGCGCCAGCGCCACGCTGCCCACCGCCAACAGCACCGCGCCACGGGCGACGAAGTCGCGGAACAGGTGGGTCTTCTCTTGCCACAGGGCATAGATGCTGAACAACAACGGCAACAGCAAGCAGCACAGGTGAAACACCACGGCCGCGTCTTCGCGCACGCGGCCGTTGTCGCGATAGAAATCGGTCTGGGTATCCAGCAGGAAGTAGGCGATGTACACCGTGATCATCAGGAACAGCTCGCGCTGACGGCGATACACCGCGCAATACGAACCGCCGAGCAACAGCACCAGGGTCGGCAACACATTGAACAGCGACGTGAAGAAGACGTTGAGGTCCTTGACGTACGCAGCCGAGAGCCCGGCCAGCAAGAGCAGCAACGAAGGTAAAAAATGACTGAAACGTACAGCGGACACGCGCGACAAGGGTAAAACTCCGACCCGCAAAAAGATGATGGCACTGTGCCTTTATGCCGACAGTTAAGCACAACCTGGCACGCATGTATCACATTGCCATCACTGTAACGGCAGCCAGCGGTAATCCCTGAGCGCTTTACTGTGGTTTTTTATCGCCCACAAAAAAGCCGCCGCTCCCGTGAAGGAGCGGCGGCTCTTGAAGTGAACCCGGTAAGGCTTAGTAAGCCAGGCCGAAGTCTTCTTCTTTCATGTCCATCAGGTTGTTTGCGCCCGACAGCATGGTGGCTTTATGGGCCAGGGTACGCGGCAGGATGCGCTGGAAGTAGAAGCGTGCAGTCTGCAGCTTGGCGGTGTAGAACGCCTCTTCGGTGGTGCCGGCAGCCAGTTTTTCGGCAGCCAGGCGCGCCATGTCAGCCCAAAAGTAAGCCAGGCACGCGTAACCGGAGTACATCAGGTAGTCCACCGAGGCGGCACCCACTTCTTCGCGGTCTTTCATCGCGGCCATGCCGACCTTCATGGTCAACTCGCCCCACTCTTTGTTCAGCGCAGCCAGCGGAGCAACGAACTCTTTGACGGCTTCGTTACCTTCGTTGGCCTGGCAGAACTTGTGCACGATCTTGGTGAAGCCCTTGAGCGCTTCGCCTTGGGTCATCAGCACTTTACGGCCCAGCAGGTCGAGGGCCTGGATACCGGTGGTGCCTTCGTACAGCATCGAAATGCGGCTGTCGCGAACGTTCTGCTCCATGCCCCACTCGGCGATGAAGCCGTGGCCGCCGTAGATCTGCACACCGTGGTTGGCAGACTCGAAGCCAACTTCGGTCATGAACGCCTTGGCGATCGGAGTCATGAAGGCCAGCAGGCCGTCGGCCTGTTTCTTGGCTTCGTCGTCGGTGCCGTATTTGACGATGTCCACTTGCTTGGCGGTGAAGTACACCATCGCACGGTTGCCTTCGGCGAAGGCTTTCATGGTCAGCAGCATGCGGCGCACGTCAGGGTGAACGATGATCGGGTCGGCGGCTTTGTCCGGTGCTTTCGGGCCGGTCAGGGAGCGCATTTGCAGGCGATCGCGAGCGTACTTCAGGCCGCCCTGGAAGCCGATCTCGGCGTGGGACAGACCTTGCAGCGCGGTGCCCAGGCGAGCGGTGTTCATAAAGGTGAACATGCAGTTCAGGCCTTTGTTCGCCGGGCCGATCAGGAAACCGGTGGCCGCGTCGAAGTTCATCACGCAGGTGGCGTTGCCGTGGATGCCCATCTTGTGTTCCAGGGAGCCACAGGTCACGGCGTTGCGCGCGCCGATCGAACCGTCGGCGTTCGGCAGGAACTTCGGCACGATGAACAGCGAGATACCTTTGGTGCCAGCCGGTGCGTCCGGCAGGCGGGCCAGTACGATGTGGACGATGTTGTCGGCCATGTCGTGTTCACCGGCCGAGATGAAGATCTTGGTGCCGGAGACTTTGTAGGAACCGTCAGCCTGAGGCTCGGCCTTGGTGCGCAGCATGCCCAGGTCGGTGCCGCAGTGTGGCTCGGTCAGGCACATGGTGCCGGTCCATTCGCCCGACACCAGTTTGGTCAGGTAAGCCTCTTGCTGCTCGGGAGTACCGTGCTCGGAGATGGTGTTCATCGCACCGTGGGACAGGCCCGGGTACATGCCCCACGACCAGTTGGCGGCGCCGACCATTTCACTGACTGCCAGGCCCAGGGATTCCGGCAGGCCTTGGCCGCCGTGCTCCACGTCGTGGGCCAGACTTGGCCAGCCGCCTTCGACGAATTGCTTGTAGGCTTCTTTGAAACCGGTTGGGGTTTTAACGCCCGACTCACTCCAGGTGCAGCCTTCGATGTCACCCACGCGGTTCAGCGGTGCCAGCACTTGCTCACAAAACTTGGCGCCCTCTTCAAGGATGGCGTCAACCATGTCCGGGGTAGCGTCCTGGCAAGCCGGCAGGCTCTGATAGTGCGCTTCATAGCCAAGCAGTTCGTCACGAACGAAGCGAATATCACGCAAGGGGGCCTTATAGTCAGGCATAGCGATAAACCTCTGCTGATGTATCTGGAATGAACAACCGCGTGGAATTGTTGTGGCGGTCAAACAGGTGTTTGAAACATACGTTTACCACCTGGGGATGTCAAGCGTCGTCCGGATGCCGTTTGTCATGACATGAATCAAAGGCGCGCACGGCAACGTCTGCGGCGAGTTGCCACATGATTCAGGAGTGTAGGAGTTCGACAATACGACGGAGGACAAATGTGGGAGCTGGCTTGCCTGCGATACAGGCGCCGCGGTAGATCAGTAGGACCGAGTCGAGGCTATCGCAGGCAAGCCAGCTCCCACATATAGCGAGAGCCGGCCGGGATTAAGCGTAGGTATCGATCAAAGTGCCGAGCATTTCATCCGAAGCCTTGGCGACTTTGGCGCCAAGCTCCACTTGGAACTTGCCTTGGGCCATTTCGACCATGTTGCTGGCCGAGTTGGACGGCTGGGCGCGGTTGTTGGCTTGCAGTCGGTCGCTTTGCGCATCCGAGGGCTGGGTCGTCGCGGCGCTGGCGATTTTGCCGGCGGCCTGGTCGACACGGTTCTGCCCGGTCTGAATGCTGCTCAGGCCCGAGTAAAACGCGCTGCTTCCAGAGATTTCCATGGCGTAAGCCTGCCTTTAGAGAATCGTGAACCGTGATTGAAGCAGAGTCGCCCGCAAAATGCCCGTCAAAAACACTAATGGCATAATGCCTTCGCGATAGCCAAAATCAGTCAAGCAGGTCCAGCTGCAAGTACTCCGCGACGGCGCTAGCCCCCGCCTGCTTGAGTTTCGGCACGCGGCCCAGGCACGGTGCTGGCAGCCGCTCGGCCAGGGTGGCGAGGTTTTCTTCCAGACGAGAGGTCTTGGGGTCGATGATATTCGCCACCCACCCGGCCAGCTGCAAACCGTCACGGGAGATGGCTTCAGCGGTGAGCAAGGCATGGCTGATGCATCCCAGGCGCACGCCCACCACCAGGATCACCGGCAGCTTGAGCGCCACCGCCAAATCCGACAGGTTCGCCTGATCAGCCAGTGGCACCCGCCACCCGCCTGCACCCTCGATCAAGGTGAAATCCGCTTCTCGCGCCAGAATCTGCTGCATGGGTTTGAGCAAGGCTTGCACAGTCAGCGATACGCCCGCCTCCCGCGCCGCCAGATGCGGCGCGATGGCCGGCTCGAACGCCACCGGATTGACCTCGGCGTACGTCAGGGGCAACGAACATTCGGCCAGCAACGCCAGTGCATCGGCGTTGCGCAAGCCTTTGGGCGTGACCTGGCAGCCGGAAGCCACGGGTTTGCCGGCGGCGGTGCTTCTGCCAGCTTGCCGGGCTGCGTGCAACAGGCCGGCGGCGACGGTGGTCTTGCCGACATCGGTGTCGGTGCCGGTGATGAAGTAGGCGGCGGTCATAGAGGTTTCTCCAGTACGGCATACACCACTTGGTAAGTCGCCGGCAGACCTTGGGCCTGACGGAACCGCTCATACGCCTGCACCAGTGCAACAATCCGCGCGCGCCCCGTCAACCCTCCCGGCCGGCCGGGGTTGAGGTTGTGTGCGCCCAAGGCCTTCAATTCATGGGTGAGGCTGCGCACGTCCGGGTAATGCAGCACATGGGGGCGGCGCTCCAGGCTCACTACCCGCAGGCCGCTGGCCGCGCACAGTTGTTGATAAGCCTCGAACGTGCGGAAACGGTTGACGTGAACCAGGCCATCCGCCGCGCGCCAGCTTTCGCGCAGTTCTTCCAGGGTGCCCACGCACAGGCTGGCGAAAGCCAGCACGCCGCCTGGTTGCAACACGCGAGAAGCCTCGCTGAGCACGGCTTCGAAGTTCGCGCACCACTGCACCGCGAGGGAGGAGAAAATCAGCTCCAAGCTGTCAGCTTTAAGTGGCAAGCGTTCGGCGTCGCCGGCGATGAAGTGCTGGGCACCACCCAGCGGGCGCGCGTGATTGAGCATGCCTTCGGCAATATCCAGCGCGATACCCCGGCTGGCTGGCAGCCGCTCGCTCAGCACGCGGCTGAAATAACCGGTACCGCAGCCCATGTCCAGCCAGCGTTGCGGCGCGATGTCGGCCGGCATGCGCGCGAGCAATTGGCTGCCCACCGACCGCTGCAACTCGGCAACGCTGTCGTAACTGGCGGCTGCACGAGAAAACGATGCCGCTACTTGGCGTTTGTCGGGCAACGCACCTGGCAGCGGGGCGTGGGATAAATCAGTCATCGACGCACTCATGCAAAAAGGCCTGGATGGCCCCCGCGACGCCGTGGGGGTCTTCCAGAAGAAAAGCGTGGCCGGCCTGTTCAATCAGGCCGATTTCAACATCGGGCAGCAACGCCAGCAGGTCGCTGGCGGCTTCAGCGGGCACCAATCCGTCCAGCCCGGCGAACAGGTGCAACTGCGGGCCGCGATACGCCAGCAAGGCTTCGCGGGTGTCGAGTTGAGCGAGCAGTTCCAGACCAGGCATCAGCACACTGGAAGGCGTATTCGGCGCGCCACTGACCAGCAAGCGCGACAATCCGCGTGGGTCTTCGGCGCCTTTGGCGCACAGCAGGCCGAAGCGCTTGAGGGTAACTTGGGAGTCGGCGTGGCAACCGGCGAGAAACGCATCGAAGGTCTCAGCGGGCATCGCACTCCGCCAACCGTCATGGGCGACAAAGCACGGGTTGCTCGCCAGGGTCAGCAGGCCGCAGCAGCGCTCACCACGCCGCGCCGCCAATTCCGAAGCGAGCATGCCGCCCAAGGACCAGCCACCCAGCCAGGCGTTGTCCGGCAGCGTGGCGTCGAGTTCGTCGAGCCATTCCTGCAGGTCGCTGGAATCCAGCGCCGGCAAGGGCTCGATCTGCACCTGCAGGTGTTCGTCCAAACCTTGCAATGCAGCGGCCAACGGCTCCAGCGGCGATACACCAAGGCCCCAGCCGGGCAGCAATATCAGTCGATCACGCATGGTCGGGCTCCGTGGCACCTAACAAGCGGAAACACTCTTCCAATGCGTTTAACAATAGCTGTACCTGCGCCGCGCTGTGGGCCGCCGTCAAGGTCACGCGCAAACGGGCGCTGCCGGCCGGCACGGTGGGTGGGCGGATCGCCGTCACCATCAAGCCGCGCTCGCGCAGCATCTGCGACAGGCGCATGGCCTTGGCGCTGTCGCCGATCAGGATCGGCTGGATCGGCGTGAAGCTGTCCATCAGGTCCAGCCCAAGCTGCTCGGCGCCGTGGCGGAACTGGCGGATCAAACGGTTGAGGTGCTCGCGCCGCCAATGTTCGGTGCGCAGCAGCTCCAGGCTTTTCAAGGTGGCGCAGGCCAGGGCCGGCGGTTGGCTGGTGGTGTAGATGTACGGGCGCGCGAACTGGATCAGGCTTTCGATCAGCTCTTCACTGCCCGCCACAAAAGCGCCGGCCGTGCCGAACGCCTTGCCAAGGGTGCCAACCAGTACCGGCACGTCCTCCTGGCTCAGGCCGAAGTGCTCGACGATACCGCCGCCGTTGGCACCCAATGGGCCGAAGCCATGGGCATCATCCACCATCAACCACGCGCCCTTGGCCTTGGTTTCACGGGCCAGCGCGGGTAGGTCGGCCAGGTCACCGTCCATGCTGAACACGCCATCGGTGACCACCAGGGTATTGCCGGTGGCTTTCTCCAGGCGCTTGGCCAGGCTCGCAGTATCGTTATGCAGGTAGCGATTGAAACGCGCCCCCGACAGCAAGCCCGCATCCAGCAACGAGGCATGGTTGAGTCGGTCTTCCAGCACTGTATCGCCCTGCCCCACCAACGCTGTGACCGCACCGAGGTTGGCCATGTAGCCGGTGGTAAACAGCAACGCACGCGGACGACCGGTGAGGTCGGCCAACGCTTCTTCCAACTCATGGTGCGGCGTCGCATGCCCGACCACCAGGTGCGAAGCACCGCCGCCCACGCCCCAGCGGGAAGCACCGGCGCGCCAGGCTTCGATCACTTGCGGGTGATTGGCCAGGCCCAGGTAATCGTTATTGCAGAACGCCAGCAACGGCTGGCCGTCCACCACCACTTCCGGGCCTTGGGGGCTGTCGAGCAGCGGGCGCTGGCGATAAAGGTGTTCGGCACGGCGGGCAGCGAGGCGCGCGGCGAGATCGAAAGACATCCCTCACACCACAGCGTTATAGAACTGCTCGCTGCTCTTCTGCTCCACCAGCGCCTGCTCGATCGCCGCCTGATGCACTTCATCCGCGTGTTCTTCACGGGCTTCCGGCAGGATGCCCAGGCGTGAGAACAGTTGCATGTCCTTGTCAGCCTGTGGGTTGGCGGTGGTCAGCAGTTTGTCGCCGTAGAAGATCGAGTTGGCGCCGGCGAAGAACGCCAGGGCCTGCATCTGCTCGTTCATTGCTTCACGACCGGCCGATAGCCGCACATGGGACTGCGGCATCAGGATGCGCGCCACGGCGAGCATGCGGATGAAGTCGAACGGATCGATGTCTTCGGCGTTTTCCAGCGGCGTTCCGGCCACCTTCACCAGCATGTTGATCGGCACCGACTCCGGATGCTCCGGCAGGTTGGCCAGTTGGATCAGCAAGTTGGCGCGGTCATCAAGGGACTCGCCCATGCCGAGGATGCCACCGGAGCAGATCTTCATCCCCGAATCCCGCACGTAGGCCAGGGTTTGCAGGCGTTCGCTGTAGGTGCGGGTGGTGATGATGCTGCCGTAGAACTCCGGCGAGGTATCGAGGTTGTGGTTGTAGTAGTCCAGGCCGGCCTGGGCCAGGGCTTCGGTCTGGTCCTGATCGAGGCGGCCGAGGGTCATGCAGGTTTCCAGGCCCATGGCCTTCACGCCTTTGACCATCTGCAGCACGTAGGGCATGTCTTTGGCCGACGGGTGCTTCCAGGCGGCGCCCATACAGAAGCGGGTCGAGCCGATGGCTTTGGCGCGGGCAGCCTCTTCGAGGACCTTCTGCACTTCCATCAGCTTCTCTTTTTCCAGGCCAGTGTTGTAGTGGCCAGACTGCGGACAATATTTGCAATCTTCCGGGCAAGCGCCGGTCTTGATCGAGAGCAGCGTCGACACTTGTACACGGTTGGCGTCGAAATGCGCGCGGTGCACGGTCTGCGCCTGGAACAGCAGGTCATTGAACGGCTGTACGAACAGCGCTTTGACTTCGGCGAGGGACCAATCGTGACGCAAGGTGGCGGTGGTGCTGGCGCTCATGGGCGATTCCTTGATTATGCTTTGGCAAGCGCTGCGGGAAGGGCAATACCCACAGGCACTACACGGATGCTCGGCATATTTAAGGAAGATTCATGCACTGTCAACCTGACTACAAACACAAGGTTTACATCTGGTTAAAAAACACCCAGACCTGTTTAATTTGCGATGAGGCAACGGAATCAGCCGACTCTGTGTGCAACGTCTGCGAAACCGAGCTGCCGTGGCTGATAGAACACTGCAACCTGTGCGCCCTGCCCCTGCCGATGGAGGGCTTGATCTGCGGCCAATGCCAGAAACATCCGCCGGCCTTTAAACAGGTAATCGCGGCCTGGACCTACAGCTTTCCGATCGACAGCCTGATCAGCCGCTTCAAACACCAAGCGCGCTGGCCTCTGGGGCAGATGCTGGCGCGGCTGTTGACCCAGCACCTGCAACATCGCTTCGACAACACCGGACTCACTCGCCCCGACTGCCTGCTGCCGGTGCCAATGGCCCGCAAGCGCCTGCAGGAACGTGGCTATAACCAGGCCCTGATGCTGGCGCGATGGCTCAGCAGCGATTTGAACATCCCCTACGATGAACACCTGTTGTTACGCCCTCATGAAACCGTCGCCCAACAGGCCCTCGATGCCAAGACCCGCCAACGCAACCTGCTCGGCGCCTTCGCCCTGGCGCCCGACGCCAAGGTGCAAGGCCGTCACTTCGCACTGGTGGACGACGTGCTCACCACCGGCGCCACCGCCCACAGCCTGGCGCGGTTGTTGATGAACGCCGGGGCACGACAGGTCGATGTGTACTGCCTGGCCCGCACGCCCAAACCAGGCGGCTGACTTGACTCCGTCCCACCTTGGCCGCAACGTTCGGTCCATCACATCGAAGCGTATCCCCATGTCTCTGCCAACGTCCCTCAGCCAACACATCATCCGCCGTCCCCAGCGCATTGCCTTGCTGGCGCATATCGCCGAGCAAGGCTCCATCACCCGCGCGGCAAAAAGTGCCGGCTTGAGTTACAAAGCGGCGTGGGATGCCATCGACGAGTTGAACAACCTGGCGCAAAAACCGCTGGTGGAACGCAGCGTCGGCGGCAAGGGCGGCGGCGGCGCCAAGTTGACGGCGGAAGGTGAGCGCGTGCTGCGTCTTTACCAACGCCTGCAAGTACTGCAGGCCGAAGTGCTGGGCTCGGACGAAGCCGCCAGCGATTTCAACCTGCTCGGCCGCCTGATGCTGCGCACCAGCGCGCGTAATCAACTGCATGGTCAGGTCGTCGCCATCGAGCAGCATGGCCGCAATGATCTGATCCGCCTGCAACTGGCCGGCGGGCTGACCCTGGCGGCACAGATTACCCATGACAGCACGCAGCGACTGGAGCTGGAAACTGGCGTGGAAGTAGTCGCACTGATCAAGGCCGGCTGGCTTGAATTGCTGGCACCCGAGGCTCCCGTAACAACTGGACACAATTGTATGGGTGGCATCGTCGACGCCATTCTCGATGCTGAGGACGGGCCCAGCGAAGTGCGCGTCACCCTGCCCAACGGCCAGGTTTTGTGCGCCCTGGCGCAGCCCGCCACGCTCAAGGCGCTGCGCGTGACCGAAGGCAAAGCGATTCAGGTGCAATTTGCGCCGAGTAATGTGCTGCTCGGCACACCGGTGTAAACGGCCCGCCATTTAAACTGCAACAATTTCGTCACGCCCGCTCCTTATGGTGTCTGCAAAAACCGCAGGGAGCCTGAGATGAGCCTATTAGAAGAAAACCAAGCCACCGACCTTGAGCAGATGGTCGGCCTCACCCGCCGCCGTTTCATCGGCGCCGGTGCCCTGTGTGGCGCCGCGATGTTCCTGGGTGGCAACCTGCTGACCCGCAGCGCCCTCGCCGTCAACGCCGCCAGCGCCAGCCCGTTGCTGGGGTTCACCAGCATCGCCGCCGCCACCAGCGACGCCATTACTTTGCCGCCGGGCTATAGCGCTTCGGTGCTGATCAGTTGGGGCCAGCCGTTGAGCAAGAGCGCGCCGGCCTTCGACCCGTCCGGTAACGGCACGGCCAAGGCACAGGAACAGCAGTTCGGCGACAACAATGACGGCATGAGCCTGTTTGCCTTCCCCGGCGACGATAATCGCGCGCTGATGGCAATCAACAACGAATACACCAACTACCGCTACCTCTTCGCCCACGGCGGCGCGCCGCAATCGGCCGAAGACGTGCACAAGGCCCAGGCCAGCGAAGGCGTGTCGGTCATCGAAGTGCGGCGCAAGGGCGACACCTGGCAGTTCGTGCAGGACTCGCGCTACAACCGCCGCATCCACGGCAACTCGCCGATCCGCCTCAGCGGCCCCGCCGCCGGGCACGACTGGCTCAAAACCAGCGCCGACAAATCCGGCAAAAAAGCCCTGGGCACCTTCCAGAACTGCGCCAACGGCAAGACGCCGTGGGGCACTTATCTGACGTGTGAAGAGAATTTCACCGACTGCTTCGGCAGCAGCAACCCACAACAAACCTTCGACGCCGGGCAGAAACGCTATGGCGTAGTCGCCGCCAGCAAAGATATCAACTGGCACCAGCATGACCCGCGTTTCGATATGGCGAAGAACCCCAACGAACTCAACCGTCACGGCTGGGTCGTGGAAATCGACCCGTTCGACCCGCAATCCACCCCGGCCAAGCGCACCGCCCTGGGTCGCTTCAAGCATGAAAACGCTGCCCTGGCGGAAACCCGCGACGGCCGCGCCGTGGTGTACATGGGCGACGATGAGCGCGGCGAGTTCATCTACAAGTTCGTCAGCCGCGACAAGATCAACCACAAGAATCCCAAGGCCAACAAAGACCTGCTCGACCACGGCACCTTGTATGTGGCGATCTTCGACGCGGGCGACGGCAACGCCGACCACCCCAAGGGCAAGGGTCAATGGGTCGAGCTGACCCACGGCAAAAATGGCATCGACGCCAGCACCGGCTTCGCCAACCAGGCCGAAGTGCTGATCCACGCGCGCCTGGCTGCCAGCGTGGTGAAAGCCACGCGCATGGACCGCCCCGAATGGATCGTGGTCAGCCCCACCGACGGCCAGGTCTATTGCACCCTGACCAACAACGCCAAGCGCGGTGAAGACGGCCAACCAGTCGGGGGCCCGAACCCTCGTGAGAAAAACGTCTACGGTCAGATCCTGCGCTGGAAGGCAGATGCCGATAACCACGGCAGTATGGAATTCACTTGGGACCTGTTTGTGGTGGCCGGCAACCCAGGCGTTCACGCCGGAACACCGAAGGGCGGGTCGTCGAATATCAACCCGCAGAACATGTTCAACAGCCCCGATGGCCTGGGGTTCGACAAGGCCGGGCGCTTGTGGATCCTCACCGACGGGGACTACAGCAACGCGGGGGATTTCGCGGGAATGGGTAACAACCAGATGCTCTGCGCCGACCCTTCCACCGGAGAAATCCGCCGCTTCATGGTAGGACCGGTGGCCTGTGAAGTGACGGGTATCAGCTTCTCGCCGGATCAGAAGACGCTGTTTGTGGGGATCCAGCACCCAGGCGAAACCGGCGGCTCGACCTGGCCGGAGCACCTGCCGAATGGCAAGCCGCGGTCGTCGGTGATGGCGATTCGTAGGGATGATGGTGGGATAGTCGGCGCCTGATAAGCCCTCTTCGCGAGCAAGCCCGCTCCCACACTTGACCGAGTTCCAGCATGAGAATGCGGTCGAATGTGGGAGCGGGCTTGCTCGCGAAGGCGTCCGCACAGTCACCACCTATCACTGTTACCATACCCGGCCGGACGCGGCGCCCTGCTGCGCGCAGGAGTTCGCATGGCCCACCCGTTTGAAACACTCACGCCCGACCTGGTGCTCGACGCTGTCGAAAGCATCGGTTTCCTCAGCGATGCTCGCGTTCTGGCGCTCAACAGCTACGAAAACCGCGTTTATCAAGTGGGCATCGAAGACTCGGAACCGCTGATCGCCAAGTTCTATCGGCCGCAGCGTTGGACCAACGAGGCGATCCTCGAAGAACACCGCTTCACCTTCGAACTGGCCGAATGCGAAGTGCCGGTGGTCGCGCCACTGATCCACAACGGCGAAAGCCTGTTCGAGCACGCCGGTTTCCGCTTCACCTTGTTCCCCCGCCGTGGCGGCCGTGCGCCGGAGCCGGGCAATCTCGATCAACTGTATCGCCTTGGGCAATTGCTCGGCCGTTTGCATGCGGTGGGCTCCACCCGCCCGTTCGAACACCGCGAGGCCTTGGGCGTGAAGAACTTCGGCCACGATTCCCTCACCACGTTGCTGGAAGGCAATTTCATCCCCAAGAGTCTGCTGCCGGCGTACGAGTCCGTGGCACGCGACCTGCTCAAGCGTGTGGAAGAGGTGTACAAAGCCACGCCGCACAAAAACATCCGCATGCACGGCGATTGCCACCCCGGCAACATGATGTGCCGTGACGAGATGTTCCACATCGTCGACCTGGATGACTGCCGCATGGGCCCGGCGGTGCAGGACCTGTGGATGATGCTCGCCGGCGACCGTCAGGAATGCCTGGGGCAGTTGTCGGAATTGATGGACGGCTACCAGGAATTCCATGACTTCGACCCGCGTGAGCTGGCACTGATCGAACCCCTGCGCGCCTTACGCCTGATGCACTACAGCGCCTGGCTGGCACGGCGCTGGGACGACCCGGCGTTCCCCCACAGCTTTCCATGGTTTGGCAGCGAACGTTATTGGGGCGATCAGGTGTTGGCGTTGCGTGAGCAACTCTCGGCCCTGAACGAAGAACCCTTGAAACTCTTCTGACAGCTTCTCTGTGGGAGCCGGGCTTGCCCGCGATGCATGCGCCTCGGTTTTGCAGGAGTACCGAGGTGATGCTATCGCGGGCAAGCCCGGCTCCCACAGAAAGCAGATCCCATTGCCTGAGAAATATCCTTACAATCGCGCTTTGTTAGCTGCCTAAGCAAGGATTCTGCAATGCAAGCCGCCAACCCTCGCAAGGGGTACATCCTGGGCCTGAGCGCCTACGTCATCTGGGGTCTGTTCCCGCTCTACTTCAAAGCCATCGCCAGCGTTCCGGCCGCCGAGATCATCGTGCACCGCGTGTTGTGGTCGGCGCTGTTCGGCGGTTTGCTGTTGATGGTATGGAAGCATCCCGGCTGGTTCCGCGAGCTACGCGACAACCCCAAGCGCCTGGCGATCCTGGCCCTCAGCGGGTCGTTGATTGCGGCTAACTGGCTGACCTATGTGTGGTCGGTGAACACTGGGCGCATGCTGGAGGCGAGCCTGGGTTACTACATCAACCCGTTGGTGAACGTGGTGCTGGGCATGCTGATCCTGGGTGAGCGCCTGCGCCGCTTGCAGTGGGTCGCCGTCGGGCTGGCGGCCGTGGGTGTGGCGCAACAGGTATGGCAGGTCGGCAGCTTGCCGTGGGTGTCGCTGGTGCTGGCGTTGACCTTTGGTTTCTACGGGCTGATCCGCAAGCAGGCGCCGGTCAAGGCGCTGCCGGGGCTGGTGGTGGAAACCTGGATGCTGGTGCCGATTGCGATTGCGTGGCTGCTGTTTAACCCAACCGCCCACAGCGCGCAAATGGCGTTCTGGAGTACGTCCGAAGCCTGGTGGCTGGTGGCGGCTGGCCCGGTGACGCTGATCCCGCTGGTATGTTTCAACGCCGCCGCACGGCATTTGCCCTACACCGCGCTGGGCTTTTTGCAGTACGTCGCACCGACCCTGGTATTGCTCGAAGCCGTGCTGTTGTTCGGCGAACACCTGGCACCGAGCACCCTGACCGCCTTCGCCTTCATCTGGGCGGGCCTGGTGGTGTACAGCGTGGATATCTGGCTCAGCGCGCGCAAACGCTGATCAAATAACGTACAAACCTCTGCAAGCCACAGCGGGCGTGGCTTGCAGGCATCCACCCCAAGGTTATCCACAACCTGATCCCCGCCATTTGTGCACAAGCTTTTGAAATTGCTCGTTTTTTGCTCAATCAGCGAAGAACCCCGGCCGGCGTGGCCTGGCGAGGGGTCTCTACAGGTTATCCACAGGCCCATGCAAGATTTCCATGCATAACCCTGTGGGCAGATCATTCCTCGTGGTGCAGTTCCACCATCAAGTCATCGGCCAGGGTTTCTAGGGACAACTGCAAGGTATCCAGGGATAACGCGGCCGGCACCTGCAACAGTGCCTCGGCGGTAAACAACGGATCACCGCTCATAGGGGCCGGGCGTACATCGGTGCTCAGGCTCTCCAGGTTCACGCCCTGCTTGCTCAGCAGCGCGGTGATCTCGCGCACAATGCCCGCACGGTCATTGCCCACCAGCGTCATCATGATCGATTTGGAGGCCGAGGCCTGCCCGCTGCTGCCCTCGCCCACCAGCACGCGAATGCCATGGGTGGATAAATCCTCCAACGCCCCGACCAATGCCTGACGTTGCTCTGTAGGCACACTGACCCGCAGGATCCCGGCAAACTGCCCGGCCATGTGCGCCATGCGGCTTTCCAGCCAGTTGCCACCGTGGGCGGCGATGTTCTGCGCGATGCGTTCAACCAGGCCGGGTTTGTCGGCAGCGATAATTGTGAGTACAAGATGGTCCATGGCAACGCCCTCTGGAATTCAATCTACAAGGTGGACCCGAAGGCCCCCGATAACAAATCGTGTACCATTTTTATATTTATCTGGAACAATCCAATAGTTTTTTGAGAACATCCGGTTCTCCGCTGTGACCGTACGACCAAAGTGGGTCGCTAAACGACGTATTTAGTCTAATTTTCACAACCGCAAGTCATCATGTAGTATGCCCAACCGTGCACTACATAATGAAAATCTGAAAAAGCGCATAAGCTCCGCAGAGTGAGGCAAGCAATGACTGAACACGTTCAAGTCGGTGGCCTGCAGGTCGCCAAAGTCCTGTTCGACTTCGTGAACAACGAAGCCATTCCCGGCACCGGCATCACTGCCGACCAGTTCTGGGCCGGCGCCGACAAGGTCATCCACGACCTGGCACCGAAGAACAAAGCCCTACTCGCCAAACGCGACGATTTCCAAGCGCGGATCGATACCTGGCACCAGACCCACGCAGGCCAGGCGCACGACCCGGTGGCTTACAAAGCCTTCCTGCAAGACATTGGATACCTGCTGCCAGAAGCCGCGGATTTCCAGGCCACGACCCAAAACGTCGATGACGAGATCGCCCGCATGGCCGGCCCACAGCTGGTGGTGCCGGTGATGAACGCCCGCTTCGCCCTCAACGCCTCGAATGCGCGCTGGGGCTCGCTGTATGACGCGCTGTATGGCACCGACGCCATCAGCGAAGCCGACGGAGCCGAAAAGGGCCAGGGCTACAACAAGGTGCGTGGCGACAAGGTCATCGCCTTCGCCCGCGCCTTCCTCGATGAGGCCGCACCGCTCAGCGCTGGCAGCCACGTCGATTCGACCGGCTACAAGATCGTCGACGGCACGCTGATCGTCAGCCTCAAGGGCGGCAGCAACAGCGGCCTGCGCGACGACGCACAGTTGATCGGTTTCCAGGGTCCTGCGGCTGAGCCGATTGCGATCCTGCTGAAACACAATGGCCTGCACTTCGAAATCCAGATCGACGCCAGCACCCCGGTCGGCCAGACCGACGCCGCCGGCGTCAAAGACGTGCTGATGGAGGCCGCGCTGACCACCATCATGGACTGCGAAGACTCCGTCGCCGCCGTGGATGCCGATGACAAAGTGGTGATCTACCGCAACTGGCTCGGCCTGATGAAGGGCGACCTGGCCGAAGAAGTGGCCAAGGGCGGCAAGACCTTCACCCGCACCATGAACGCTGACCGCGTTTATACCGGTGTGGACGGCCAGGACGTGACGCTGCACGGTCGTTCGCTGCTGTTCGTGCGCAACGTGGGTCACCTGATGACCATCGATGCGATCCTCGACAAAGACGGCAACGAAGTGCCGGAAGGCATCCTCGACGGCCTGATCACCAGCCTCGCCGCCACACACAGCCTCAACGGCAATAACAGCCGCAAGAACAGCCGCACCGGTTCCGTGTACATCGTTAAGCCGAAGATGCACGGCCCGGAAGAAGCTGCGTTCACCAACGAGCTGTTCGGCCGCATCGAAGACGTGCTGAACCTGCCGCGCAACACGCTGAAAGTCGGGATCATGGACGAGGAACGCCGCACCACGGTCAACCTCAAGGCATGCATCAAGGCCGCCAGCGAGCGCGTGGTGTTTATCAACACCGGCTTTCTTGACCGTACCGGCGATGAGATCCACACCTCCATGGAAGCCGGCGCGATGGTGCGCAAGGCGGCGATGAAGGCAGAAAAATGGATCGGCGCCTACGAAAACTGGAACGTTGATATCGGTTTGAGCACTGGCCTGCAAGGTCGTGCGCAGATCGGTAAAGGCATGTGGGCCATGCCCGACCTGATGGCGGCGATGCTCGAACAGAAAATCGCCCACCCACTGGCCGGCGCCAACACCGCCTGGGTGCCGTCGCCAACCGCCGCCGCGCTGCACGCGTTGCATTACCACAAGGTTGATGTATTCGCCCGCCAGGCCGAGCTTGCCAAGCGCGAGCGTGCGTCGGTGGACGACATCCTGACTATTCCTCTGGCCAGCAACACCGATTGGTCCGACGAAGAGATCCGCAACGAGCTGGACAACAACGCCCAAGGCATCCTGGGTTATGTGGTCCGTTGGATCGACCAGGGCGTAGGTTGCTCGAAAGTGCCGGACATCAATGATGTGGGCCTGATGGAAGACCGCGCCACCCTGCGTATCTCCAGCCAGCACATCGCCAACTGGCTGCGCCACGGCGTTGTCACTCAGGATCAGGTGATGGAAAGCCTCAAGCGCATGGCGCCGGTGGTGGACCGTCAGAATGCTGGGGATAAGTTGTACCGCCCCCTGGCACCGGATTTCGACAGCAACATCGCGTTCCAAGCCGCGGTGGAGTTGGTGATTGAAGGGACTAAGCAGCCTAATGGGTATACCGAGCCGGTGTTGCACCGTCGGCGTCGGGAGTTCAAGGCTAAGAACGGCCTGTAAATTGAAGAAAGCCCTGGTCGTGAGATCAGGGCTTTTTCGTTGGGGACTAGCTCTTCTTGCCCCACGCGTGGCCGTGAGGCTTATGCGGGTGCTTGTGCTTGTGCGGGTGAGGCTTTTCACTGGTTTCAGGGACTGCGATACCCAGCTCTCTCTTGACCATCTTCGCCAACTTCCCGCTATCAATTGGCTTCAGCAAAAAATCCACCACACTCAAATGCATGGCATCAATCACGTCCGGCGCCTCGGCATCCCCCGACATGATGATGATCGGCAGCGCCGCGCGTGGGGACTCACGCACTTGTCGGATCAGTTCCAGGCCGTTGCTGGGCGCCATGCGCAGGTCGGTGATCAGCAAACCGATGGAGCTGCTCGACTTCAACAAATCCCACGCCGCCTCACCACTGTCGGCGGTCATGCAGCGAATACCGTCCAGCCCCAGGATTTCCGCCAGCAGTTCGCGCGCATCCTTGTCGTCGTCAACAATCAACACGCGTTGTGGCGGTAAATCAGGCTCCAGCATCACGGCGCTCAGCGCCTCGCGCTCGGCATCACTCAAAATATCGTGGTCGGACATACGGTTCTCAGCAGTTCTAATCAATCTCCCAGCACACTCGTCAGACATCTGCGGAAGGGCGTTCAATGTGCACTTCGTCGGAAAGTTTGCCTAGTGGGCGTTCTACGGGTTTTGGACGATATTCATGTAAGGTTTTTCCCTAGGTTTGTACCCTTTGTATCGACCTAGACTTACGTCCAATGGGCACCCGCTGCGCAGGAGTCGACCATGGGGGACGATAACGACAAAAAATCTGCGGTCATTGTTATGAGTAAAGCTGATGCCTTCGCCCAGGCGGGGAAAACTGCTGTGTTGCAAAATATCCACGGCACCCTGCAGTTCCTGCAACGCTTCCCGCCGTTCAACCAGATGGAAAACGCCCACTTGGCGTTTTTGGTGGAGCAGTGCCAGTTACGCTTCTATGGCCCCGGCGACAGCATCCTCAAACCCTCGGGCGGGCCGGTCGAGCACTTTTATATCGTCAAGCAGGGCCGGGTCGTCGGTGAGCGGCCGGACAGCGCCGAAACCACCTTCGAAATCACCACCGGCGAGTGCTTTCCCCTGGCCGCGTTGCTGGGCGAACGGGCGACCCGCACCGAGCACAAGGCCGCCGAAGACACCTTCTGCCTGCAACTGAACAAACCGGCGTTCATCAAGCTGTTCGCACTCTCCAGCCCGTTTCGCGATTTTGCCCTGCGAGGCGTCAGCAGCCTGTTGGACCAGGTGAATCAGCAGGTGCAGCAAAAAGCGGTGGAAACCCTCGGCACTCAATACTCCCTGAACACGCGGCTCGGCGAGTTGGCCATGCGCCATCCTGTCACGTGCAGCCCCGCCACGCCGCTGCGCGAAGCCGTCACGTTGATGCATGAGCAGCAGGTTGGCAGCATCGTGATCGTGGATGAACACAAGGCGCCCCTTGGGATTTTCACCCTGCGCGACCTGCGCCAAGTGGTGGCCGATGGCACCAGCGATTTCAACCAGGGCATCGAAGGGCATATGACCCAGGCGCCCTTCTTCCTGACGCCGGACCACAGCGCTTTCGACGCGGCAATCGCCATGACCGAGCGGCATATCGCCCACGTCTGCCTGGTCAAGGATCAGCGCCTGTGCGGCGTGGTGTCCGAGCGCGATCTGTTTTCCCTGCAACGGGTGGACCTGGTGCACCTGGCGCGCACCATCCGCAATGCGCCGAGGGTGGAAAACCTGGTGGCGATTCGCGGCGAGATCGGCCAGTTAGTCGAACGCATGCTGGCCCATGGTGCCTCGTCCACCCAGATCACCCACATCATTACGCTGCTCAACGATCACACCGTGTGCCGGGTGATCGAACTGACCCTGGCCGAAAAAGGCGACCCCGGCGTGCCGTTCAGTTGGTTGTGCTTTGGCAGCGAAGGCCGCCGCGAGCAGACGCTGTACACCGACCAGGACAACGGCATCCTGTTTGACGCCAAGGACGCGGCCGAAGCGGCGGCGATCCGAGGCCGGTTGTTGCCGCTGGCCCAGCAGATCAACCAGAGCCTGGCCTTGTGCGGGTTCAGCCTGTGCAAAGGCAACATCATGGCCGGCAACCCAGAGTTGTGCCTATCGCGGGCGGAATGGGCGCGGCGGTTTGCGGCGTTTATCCGCGAGGCGACGCCAGAGAATCTGCTGGGCTCCAGCATCTATTTCGATCTGCGTGTGGTGTGGGGCGATGAGCGTGGCTGCGAGCAATTGCGCCAAGGCATTCTCGACCAAGTGGCGGACAACCGCTTGTTCCAGCGCATGCTGGCCGAAAACGCGTTGCGCCAGCGGCCACCCGTAGGACGCTTCCGCGAATTTGTACTCACGCGTAAAGGGGGCGAAAAAGCTACGCTCGACCTCAAGGTGCAGGGCCTGACCCCCTTTGTCGACGGCGCGCGCCTGTTGGCCCTGGCCAATGGTATTCACGCCAACAACACCTTGGAGCGCCTGCGCCAGTTGGTGGTCAAGGAAGTGATTGAGCCGCTGGACGGCGCTGCGTATGAAGAGGCCTACCACTTTATCCAGCAGACCCGTATGCAACAGCACCAACTGCAAACCCGCGAGAACCAGCCGTACTCCAACCGTGTCGATCCTGACAGCCTCAACCACCTGGACCGGCGCATCCTGCGTGAATCCCTGCGCCAGGCCCAACGCCTGCAAAGCAGCCTGACATTGCGGTACCAGCTGTGAGCTTGTTCAACTGGCTGCGCAAGAAAAAGCCGGGGCTCGACAGCGCGCAACAACAGCGCCTGGCGCAACTGCGCAAACCCAGGCCGCTGGGCGAAGACACCCTGCGCAGCCAACGCTGGGTGGTGGTGGACCTGGAAACCAGCGGCCTCAACCTCAACCGTGACCAGGTGCTGTCCATCGGCGCGGTGGTGATCGAGGATGGCGCGGTGGATTTCTCGCAACTGTTTGAACGCACCTTGCAACGGGCTGAAACCAAACTCAGCCCCAGTGTGTTGATCCACGGCCTCGGCCCCAGTGCGATTGCCGCCGGCAGCGATCCGGTCGACGCGTTACTGGACTTCATGGACTTTGTGGGAGACAGCCCATTGCTCGCCTTCCATGCGCCATTCGATCAACACATGCTGTGCCGGGCGCTCAAGGACAGCCTGGGGTACCGCCTGGCCCATCCGTTTCTCGATGTTGCAGACATCGCCCCGCTGCTGTGCCCGGATGCGCATATCCGCGAAGCCGGGTTGGACGATTGGATCAACCACTTCCATCTGCATGTGGGCGAGCGCCATCACGCCAGCGCCGATGCACTGGCCACGGCGGAGCTGATGCTGATCCTGTTCAGCCGCGCGCGCCAGCAACACATCGACACGCCACAGGCGTTACAAGAGCGTTTGAGCCAATGGAAACGGCGTCTGCGCGCGCCCTCTTTCTAACGCCTCAGAACCCTGTGGTGAGCGGGCTTGCCCCGCGCCGGGCTGCGAAGCGGCCCCTATAAGACCACCGCATTTTTCCAGAGAGAACGCGGCGTCTGGTTTCAGGGCCGCTTCGCAGCCCAGCGCGGGGCAAGCCCGCTCACCACAAAAGCGCCCCCCCCCTCAAACCGACAGACGCCAATTGCGCCCACTCCACGGCTCTGACACAATCGCGAATAATTCTCGTTAGTTTAAACATCCCGTTTACTAGGTGATGCCTTGTCGTCGATCCAGAACCCACACAGTGAGCTTGTTGGCGCGTTGTATCGCGACCATCGTGGCTGGCTGTTGGCCTGGCTTCGACGCAACGTGGCCTGCCCGAGCCGCGCCGAAGACCTGAGCCAGGACACCTTCATGCGCCTGCTCGGCCGTGATGAGTTGCGTGAACCCCGCGAACCACGGGCGTTCCTGGTGGCAATCGCCAAGGGCTTGTTGTTCGACTATTTCCGTCGCGCCGCCCTGGAACAGGCCTACCTCACCGAACTGATGCTGATCCCGGAAAGCGAACACCCTTCGCCGGAAGAACAGCAACTGATCCTCGACGACCTCAAGGCCATCGACCGCCTGCTCGGCAAGCTGTCGACCAAGGCCCGCGCCGCCTTCCTCTATAACCGCCTCGACGGCATGGGCCACGCCGAAATCGCCCAGCGCCTCGGCGTGTCGGTGCCCCGCGTGCGCCAGTACCTGGCCCAGGGCATTCGCCAGTGCTACATCGCGCTGTATGGCGAGCCGCTGTGACGGTGATCAGTTCCAAACCGGTCTCGGCCCGCGTGCTGGATGCGGCGATCGCCTGGCAGCTGTCCCTCGATTCGGGCGACGGCAGCGCAATTGAGCGTGAAGAATTCAATAAATGGCTGGCCGGCGACGAAGAACACGCCCGCGCCTGGCGTCAGTTGGGCATGCTCGACCAGCGTTTCAGCGTGGCCTCGGGCCCGGCGCGGGCAGCGTTGCTGCAATCGCGTGAAGGCATTCGCCAACGTGTGCGCAAGCTGGGCAGTGGTCTGGCGAGCATCGCGCTGGTCATCGGCCTGGCGCTGTTTGCCGGTGAGCGCTATGTGCCGATCCACTATTGGCTGGCCGACCAACGTACCGCCACCGGCGAGCAGCGCACGCTGAAGCTGGCGGATGGCACGCTGATCAACCTCAATACCCACAGCGCCATCGACGTGCGTTTTGATGAAAAACGCCGGCTGATCGTGTTGCAGGAAGGCGAAATCCTGGTCGAGACCGGCCACAACGATGCGCGCCCGTTCTATGTGCAAACCCGCGACGGCAGCCTGCGGGCGCTGGGCACGCGGTTTATCGTCAAGCGCGAAGACGACGCCACGCGCTTGAGCGTGCTGCAATCGGCCGTGGCCGCCCAGCCCGAGGCGCTGCAGCAGGAACAGATCTTCAAGGAAGGCCAGCAAGTGCTGATGCGCAGCGATGGCCTCGGCCCTGCGCTTGCCGTCACCCCCGCCACCGACGCCTGGACCCGCGGCATGCTGGTGGTCGACAACGCGCGCCTGGGCGATGTGGTTGCGGAACTCAGCCGTTACCGCACCGGTTACCTGGGTGTGGATAAAAACGTGGCTGACCTGCGCATTACCGGCAGCTTCCCGTTGCGCGACACCACGCTGGCGCTCAATGCACTGCTGCCGACATTGCCGGTGCAGATCGAGCAGCATACGCCGTGGTGGGTCACGGTGAACGCCAAGGCGAAAAACACCGAATCACTTAGTGGGAAATGAATAAACCGTCATTTCGAACGTGTCTAAAAAACTGTAATCCCTCACAGGTTTCATCCGTACCGTAACGTCCTTCAATAGACATCCCTAGTTGTTCTATGAGGATGAAACCATGTCGACGCTCCCGCACATCACCCGGCACACTTTTGCCTTCTGCTTCCCCGGCCAAGGCAACGACCCCTGCGGTGCCTTGGCTGACCTGCACCAACACGCCGAGGAATTGCGTACCTCGATAGATGCCATACTGGCGCTCATCGAACACGAAGCGGCGCAGCACGAACCCGGCCTGCAGCCCGGCCTGGTCACCCAAGTGTTACTGACCCATCAGCATGCTTTGCCGCTGCCTTCCGGAGTCACGCAACTGGCCCTGTATGGTGCGGCCGTGGTGCTCAACCAACTGCTCCACGACGCAGGCGTGCGGCCGGCACTGATTGTCGCACAGAGTTTTGGTGAGATTGCTGCGCGAGTGTGCGCCGGTGTACTGAGCATTGAGCAGGGCGTGCGTGCGGTCTGCGCCCTCAATGCGGCCTACCGTAGTGAAGAAGGCCGCGGCGGCATGTTGCTGGTCAACTTGTCGCCGGAGATGACGCAAGCGCTGCTCGACAGGTGGCCTGAACTGAAGCTGGAGTTGGGGTCGGTCAATGCCCCTGAGCAATGCATCATCAGCGGAGAAATGGACGCATTGCACGCTCTGCTTGAGCGTTACGGCGACAGCACCCCGCCGTTGCGCTGGGTGTCGATCGCCTACGCATCCCATTACTCGGCGCATCGGCATGTCGCAGAACTCATGAACGCATTGCTGCAACCCCTGGAGCAACAGCCGTTCAGGACCCCCGTCTATTCGACCGTTTTGGGGGGCTGTTACCAGCACGGGGATGACCTGCACGAGCTGTTCACCTTGGGCGTGACCGACCCCACCAACCTGCCCGAGACACTGGGCGCGTTGCCACTCGACAAATGCTGCGTGTTTATCGACATGGGTGTAAACCGAGGCATGTCGATGTGCATCCTCAAAAGCCTGCGCGATGCCAAGACCTACACGCCCCTCGCCGCACCACCTAATGAACTTCGCCAACTACTGGCCGACTCACATACCCTGGACACTCTGCGCCAGCTGGTCAACGGGCCCGTCACCGCCCAGGCCCATGCGCACATGGCTCACACGTTCAACGACCCTGAGTTGCATCCGCAAACCAACCTGACCTTCCACGACGGCCACCGTCAGACCTATCGGCGCTTGCAGCATCTGCTCAAACAACTGCCCGACGGTATCCACGGATTCAAACAACCGGAGTGGTTGATGGCCGTGGCCACCCACGCGGCGGTCAATGATCCGTCGCTGTTCATGGGGTGCGTGATTCAGCAGGGTTTGTGCATCGGTACACTCCTGGCGTTCGAACAGGACCACCCGTACGCCGCCAAATGGCGATGCGAACTGGAGAAGGGCCAATGCCTGGGGGTCTACGCGCTGACTGAAATCGGCCGTAGCAACTCACACATGGGCCCCTGCCTGGAGGCGGTATTCGACACCGACACGCGCACGTTTGTGTTGAACACACCCAACAACGCTGCGCTGAAATTTGCCAATGTCGGTATCAATGACCTCAACAAGTTGGGCGTGGTGTTTGCCGAGTTGAAGGTTCAGGACCAACGCTGTGGTGTCTTCGCCTTTGTCTTGCCATTAAGCGACACACAGGGTCCATGCCCTGGCATTGAAATGTCTTCACCAGCAGAAATTCGCGCCGTACCGTTGGATTACGGCTTGTTGCGTTTTAATCAGGTCCGCGTCTCTTTTGACGCTTGGCTGTGTGACGGAGCGAACATTGATCAGTCCAACCGCTTTCAAGACCCACTGGGCAGCACTGACCGCCGTCTGATCCGCTCACTGTTCGCCCCCAAGAACGTGTGGGCGATGGTCGGCACCGGCTTGAGCTCCGTTATGATGGCCTGTGCAACCCTGGCCCTGACTCACGCCAACCGGCGCACCACCCAGGCGAGAATCGGCAACGGCACAGGCTTGCTGGACTTTCGCACCCAGCGCCGGGCGTTATTCGGCTGCCTGGCGACAGCGTACGTCATGAAATGCTTTGCCAATGACTCCGCCCGCCTATGGATCGAAGGCACCGCCAGCCAGGCCTCCCTGCAAACAACCGGCACGGGCGATGTGACATGGACACCCTGGGCCGCCATCAGCCAGACCCTGGCGCTGACCAAAGCCCTGTGTGCGCCCGCCGCTGAGGCCGTGGCCACCGAATGCCGATTGCGCTGCGGCGTGGCCGGGGCGCTCAACCTCAATCGTTTCGCCGACTATGAAGGCATGGCCAAGATCTACCAAGACGCCGGTGGCAACAACCGCATGATCCTGCTGGATGCCGCCAAGGTCCTGATTGGCCAACCCTTGACCGAGCCCGCCCATCCGGACCCGCACGCTAACCTGGACGACGTTGACTACGGGCTGAGCATGGTCCGCACCCTGGAATACCGTTTGCTCACGGAGGTGGCCCACCATGTCGCCGCACACCGGGCTCAGGGAGAGGACGACATGCAGGTCTGGAACTCAAAACTGATGGTGGTTGCACGCGCTGGCGAGGCGCATGCCCAGCGCCTTGCCATCGAGAGTGCGGTAAAGGCCGGCAACTCACTGCCGCCTGGGCTTGCAAAAGATCTGGTGAGCGCGTTGTACGACCTGTACGTACTCGACTACCTGAACAAACACGCGGCCTGGTTTCTCAGCGAAGGGTTCATGGATGGCAAGCGCTACCGGGCACTGGAGGAACACCTCAATCAACGCAGCGACTTCCTGGCCACCCACGTCACGCTGTTGATCGAGGCCTTCGGCCAGGGTGATGCGACGCGTGCGGCAATCGCCAGTGCAGAAACTTACCCGGACGCCTTGGCCGCTAAACTGCAATGGGCGCAGGGCTGAACCTCACAACACACCTGAACCTTCAGGGCCATGCAGTGCGAAGAGTTGTGACCACTCACAGATTTATTTTCATTTGGCCCTATCACTTTTCGATTCTCGTTCGGCACCTAGGCAATTGAGAAATATTTCCATTCAGGAGCCGCCCCATGTCCCGCACGCTAGACACCTTGTTGCGCCCCAGCCTGTTAGCCGTGGCCATTGCCCTCAGTGCCCCGCTGGCCAGCACTACGCTGATCGCCGCGGAGCAGGCATCCAGCGTGCGCACCTACAACCTGCCGGCGGCACCACTGGCGACTACCCTGAACCAGATCGCCAGCCAGGGCGGCCTGGCGCTGACCCTCAGCCCGGCATTGGCGTCGGGCAAGACCTCGGCGCCGGTCCAGGGCCAGTTCGATGCGCCGGGTGCGCTGCGTGAGGCGTTGCGTGGGACGGGGTTGCAGCTTGAGCAGAGCACGGCGGGGACTTATACCCTGGTAGCGATTCCGGAGGGGGTCGTAGCGTTGCCTGAAACCAACATCACCGGCCAAGGTAGCTATGAAAGCGCCTGGGGCCCGGTAGACGGCTATGTTGCCACACGCACCGCTGCTGGTACCAAAACAGATACACCGATTGCCGAGCTTCCTCGTTCAGTGACGGTGATCACTCGCAAACAGATGGAAGACCGCTCCGTACTCAACCTCAATGACGCTTTGCGCTACACCGCTGGCGTGCAGAGCTCCGGCTACGGTTCGGATTCCCGCAGTGACTGGCTGCTGGTGCGCGGTTTTGTCCCGACTCAATTTCTCGACGGCCTGCCATTGCCCAAAGGCAACTACGCCACACCAAAAATCGACACCTGGAATTTGGAGCGCATTGCCGTTCTGCGCGGTCCTGCATCGTCGGTTTACGGGCAAACCCCACCAGGTGGTTTGCTGGACATGGTCAGCCGCCGTCCACAGGCCGAAAGCTCGAATGAAATCGAGGTGCAGGCCGGCAGCAACAATCACAAGCAAATCAACTTCGACAGCACCGGAAAAATCGACGACGAGGGCCAGTTCCTTTATCGCGTCAGTGGCGTCGTACGTGACAGCAACACACCAGTGGACCATATCCCGGACAAGCGCTACAACATCGCTCCGAGCCTGACCTGGAACATCAACGACGATACCAAACTGACGTTGCTCACCCAGTTCACCCGCGACGATACAGGTATCACCGGGCAATTCTTGCCGCTGCAAGGCACCAAGTTGAGCTCGCCAGCCGGCAAGATCTCCCACCACAAGAATCTGGGTGATCCGGACTGGGAGTTCTACGACCGCACCTACTACGCTCTGGGCTATGCCTTCGAAACGCGCCTGAACGATACCTGGCAGTTTCACCAGAACCTGCGCTACACCAAGAACGATCTGTCGTTCCAAGGCATTACCGCAGGCGGCGCATTCTTCCCGAATGGCCCTGAAGTGGCAGTAGACGCTAACGGTAACGTGAGTCGCTCCGCCGGCAAGGTCGATGAAAACATCGGTCAATTTGCCGTGGACAACAACTTCCAGGCCGACTTCCAAACGGGCGCCGTAAGTCACACGCTGTTGTTGGGGCTCGACCACCAGCGGTCCACCAGCGATGCGCGCTGGCTGTGGGGTTCTGCAGGTGTGCCCACCATCAACTTCAACCGCCCGGTATACGGCCAGGACTTTTCCAACGTCCAGTACTTCACCATGTACGACTATACCCAAAAGACCCAACAGACCGGCTTGTACGTACAGGATCAGATGGCCCTCGACAACTGGCGCCTGACCCTCGGCGGCCGTGAAGATTGGGTACATACCGGCACCACTTTCCATAACCTGAACGACGCCACCAACACCCAGCGTGACAAACATTTCAGCGGCAACGCAGCGCTGAGCTATGTCTTCGACAACGGCATCACACCATACCTTTCCTACGCCGAATCGTTCCAGGCGGGCTCGGGCACTCAAGTGGGCAGCACCGGAGCTTTCAAGCCCACAGAAGGTAAACAGTACGAAGCCGGTATCAAGTACCAGCCTCCTGGTACCAAAGCGTTGTTCACAGCTGCCGTATTCGACCTGACCCAGCAAAATACTTCGGTCACTGAGGGTAGTATCACGCGCCAAGTGGGCGAAGTGCGGGTACGCGGATTGGAGCTGGAAGCCAGTGCCGACGTCACCGAAAGTCTCAAACTGGTGGGTTCCTACACCTACAACGACAGCGAAATCACTCAAGGAGTTGCTGCTGAAAAAGGCAACCGCCTGAACCAGTTACCACGCAACCAGGCCACTGGCTGGGCTGATTACACGTGGCGTAGCGGACTGCTCGACGGTTTTGGTATTGGCGCGGGTGTGCGCTACGTTGGCGATACCTACGGCAATGCAGCCAATACCGACCTGGGCCACGTAGGCTCCTACACCGTGTATGACGCTTCGATGCACTATGACCTTGGCCGCTTGAACAGCACCATGAAGGGCGTGACCGTAGCTGTCGACGCCAAGAACATCTTCAACAAGGACTACCTGTCCACCTGCGATGGTTTCTACTGCTACTACGGCGATCAGCGTAACGTGGTCGCCAGCGTTAACTACAAATTCTAAGACGGTAAAAACCGCCAATGAAGGGCCGCCTGAACCGCGGCCCTTTTGCCTTTGGAGCCGTGATGAAAAGCAAAACCATCCGCCGCTGGTCCTTCATCCACACCTGGACCAGCCTGATCTGCACGGTATTCCTGCTGCTGCTCGCCCTCACTGGCTTGCCGTTGGTGTTTCACCATGAGATCGACCACCTGCTGGGCAACGAGCCTGAATTGGCGCAAATGCCTGCCGACACACCGCAGCTCAACCTGGAGCAACTGGTGGCCAAGGCGCAGGCCCATCGCCCCGGCGAAGCCATGCAGTACCTGGCCTGGGACGAAGATGACAAGAACGGCGTGATCGCGATCATGGCCGCCACCGCCGGCACCGAGCCCAACGCGTCCCACACCTTCATGCTCGACGCGCGCACCGGTGAAGCGGTGGAAACTCCGGCGGCCAACGGCGGGTTGACCCTGTTCCTGCTGCGCCTGCATGTGGACATGTTCGCCGGCCTGCCGGGCAAGTTGCTGCTGGCGTTCATGGGTATTCTGTTTGTGCTGGCGATCATCTCGGGCACGGTGCTGTACCTGCCGTTCATGCGTCGCTTGAAGTTCGCCACCGTGCGCCAGGACAAATCCACGCGCCTGCGCTGGCTCGACCTGCATAACCTGATCGGCGTGGTCACCCTGACCTGGGCCTTGGTGGTGGGCGTGACCGGCGTGATCAGCGCCTGCGCCGACCTGATCATCGCCGCCTGGCGCCAGGACAGCCTCAGCGCCATGATCGAACCCTACAAAAACGCCCCTCCGCTGACCCAGCGCGCACCGGCCACCGAGCTGCTAACGATCGCCGCCAAGGCCGCGCCGGGCATGGAGCCGGACTTCATCGCCTTCCCCGGCACACGCTTTTCCAGTGAGCACCATTACGCCGTGTTCATGAAGGGCAGCACCCACCTCACCTCGCACCTGCTCACACCCGTGCTGATCGACGCCAGCACCCTGGCCGTCACCGCCATCGCCGAACGGCCCTGGTACATGGACGCCATGGGCATGTCCCAGCCGCTGCATTTCGGTGACTACGGCGGCATGCCGATGAAAATCCTCTGGGCGGCGCTGGATGTGCTGACCATCATCGTGCTGGTCAGTGGGATTTACTTGTGGATCGTGCGGCGCAAGGCGGGCAAGGCATGAAGCCGCGTCAGTCGAACTTCTGGAAAGTGTTTGGGATTCCGCTGGGGATCGGCTTGCTCAGCGCGGCCGGGTTGTTTGCGGCGTTGCTGGGGGATGGGCTGTGGGATTCGCTCAGTTGGGTCGGGTTGGGGGTGCCGGCAGTCATTGCGCTATGGAGACTGCTGCACCGCTGAGGCGGGCGCAAGAGATAACTCCATTGCAATAATTAGACATTAATAACAATTTATACACTTTATTTAAACTCGATTAATCTCTGCCCCGTCCACACATCCAGTGTCGTCAGCCTGCGGGGCAACACCCAATGACGTTTCCCATCTATAGCCTTCCCGATCTGCGCGCAGTGCTAAAGCGCAGTGACATGCTGCGCGTGACACGCGACGCCTGTATTCAACATTCCCAAAACAACATCGTCAGTGCCACGCCCGGCGAACTGCTGTTTCAAGCGCCTCCCGGGGATTGCCATGTCAGGCTCGGCTATTTGCGAGGCGGTGAGACCTTCGTGGTCAAACTGGCAATGGGTTTTTATGAGAACCCGTCCAAAGGGCTGCACACCAATAACGGGCTGATGCTGGTCTTCAGCTCACACACCGGCAAGCTTGTCGCCATCCTCAATGACGAGGGCTGGTTGACCAGTTGGCGGACAGCCGCAGCCGGGGCCTTGGCTGCAAAGGCTGGCGCACCCTCACAGGTCACCGCGCTGGGTATTCTCGGTACCGGGCATCAGGCCGAACAACAGGCCCAATGGGCTGCACAGCTCCTCGGGACGCCGCGTGTATTCATCTGGGGGCGGGACCCGAACAAAGCCACCCGCCTGGTTGAGAAGCTGGTGCATCAGGGCTTGACCGCCCAAACGGCCGCAACGGTGGAGGACGTATTCGAACACTGTAATGTCGTGATTACCTGCACACCGTCGACTCAGGCAATCGTTCCGGTGTCCGCTGTAAAACCCGGAACCCATATCGTCGCCATGGGCGCAGACAGCCAGGGAAAACAGGAGCTTGACCCTCAAATACTCGCGTTGGCCCGGGTCGTCATGACCGACGACCACCAGCAATGTGCCGAACGCGGAGAACTCGCCCACGCCCTTCGCGCCGGGTTGATCACCCACACCACCGACATCTCGCTGGGGCACGTGCTGGCCGGCAACCTCCCGGGGCGCACAAGCGCTGACGACGTGACCGTCGCTGACTTGACCGGCCTTGCCGCCCAGGACATTGCGATCGCCAGCCTCGCGCTTGGTCTGATCCAGGCCACGCCGTCTCCCTGATCCTCACCCATATGACACCTGAACCAACAATAACAATAAGGTAGGTATTCACATGAAAAAGCTGATGAGCACGATGACCGCAGCCACCGCCTGGCTGCTCTGCACCGCCGCGGGTGTTGCACAGGCAGAAACACTGCGCATTGCCAGTGAAGGGGCTTACCCACCGTTCAACTACGTGGACTCAACCAACACACTGCATGGCTTCGATATCGACATTGCCAACGCGTTGTGTGAGCGAATGAAGGTGCAGTGCACCTTTGTCACCCAGGACTGGGAGGGCATGATTCCCGGCCTGCTGGCGAAAAAATACGATGCGATCGTTGCCTCGATGAATGTCACCGAGGAGCGCAAAAAGACGGTCGCCTTCACCGATCGTTACTACCGCACACCGCTGTCGATCGCCGTGCCCAAAGACTCGGACATCAGCAACGCCCAGTCCAATTTCAAAGGCCTGACGGTGGGAACCCAGTCGTATTCGACACAAGCTATCTACGCCGAAGAACACTATGCCGCGGCCGGTGCCACCGTGAAGCTCTACCCCTCCCAGGACGAAGCCGCCAGCGACCTTGCAGCCGGGCGCCTGGACGCCGTCATCGCCGACAAATACCCCCTGCTGGCCTGGATAGAAGGCGCGGGCAAAGCGTGCTGCAGATTCCTCGGGGACGTCGACGGTACCAATACCGACGCTGCAATTGTGGTACGCCAGGGCGATGTGGCACTGCGTGAGCGACTGAACAATGCGCTGGACGAAATCGTCACCGATGGCACCTATAAAAAGATTTCCAGCCGTTACTTCGCCTTCGATATCTATTGATCTGCGGGGGCTCGCATGCTCGAACAATTGTCACTGTTATCGTTCGCCAGCGGCGGCTGGGGCTGGGCGCTGCTCGTCGGTGCCTTGGTCACCCTCGCGCTGGCCCTCGCCTGCGTGCCGCTCGGCTTACCCTTGGGCCTCGGAGTGGCCTTGGCGGCACGCTCCAAACGACGCTGGCTGCGTGCGCTAGCCACGGTATTTTCCACGGTGTTCCGTGGGTTGCCCGAGCTATTGACACTGCTGCTCATTTATTACGGCTGCCAAATAGCTGCACAACACGTGCTCGCCGCCGTGGGCTATCAAGGCGAGGTGATGATAAACACCTTTGTCGCGGCCATGATTGCATTCAGCCTGGTGTTTGCCGCGTTTTCCAGCGAGATCTGGTTGAGCGCTTTCAAGACCGTGGACAGGGGTCAATTCGAGGCTGCAGCGGTGTTGGGCCTGTCCACAGCCACGACCTTTCGCACCGTGGTCCTGCCACAACTGACGCGCACTGCCTTGCCAGGTCTGTCGAATAACTGGCTGTCCCTGCTCAAGGACACCTCGCTGGTGTCGACCATCTCCCTGGTCGACCTGATGCGCCAGACCAGCCTGGCGGTCAGCGTGACCAAAGAGCCCATGCTGTTCTACACAGTGGCCTGCTTGGCATATTTGCTTTTTTCGGCGCTGTCCGGCCGCGTGTTCCAGGTTCTGGAGCGACATTTCAGCCGCCATCAGCGGAGTACTCTGTCATGACCTTCGAGCATTGGCTGAGCAGGCTTCTCAACCTGGAACTGCTTGAGCGTTACGCCCCCCGTTTTATCGACGGCCTGCTGGTCACCGCTAAACTCGTGGCGATTTCTTTCAGTCTCGGTGCACTGCTGGGCCTGCTGATTGCGCTGGGCCGTTTGTCGAGCCATCGCTGGCTGCGCGGTTTCACTGGCGTCTACGTGTATGTCTTTCGCGGCTCTCCGCTGCTCGCCCAATTATTCCTGCTGTATTACGGCCTGGGGTCATTCAAACACTTCTGGCAAGACGTCGGCCTCTGGTGGTTCTTCCGGGATGCCTGGCTGTGCACCCTGCTGGCCTTCACCCTGAACACCGCCGCCTATCAAGCCGAGATCATGTGCGGTGCCCTGACCGCTGTCGCACCGGGCCAGCGCGAAGCCGCGCAAACCCTGGGCCTGTCGCGCTGGACCACCTTGAGAAAAGTCATCCTGCCGCAGTCGCTGCTGGTGGCCATAGGGCCGCTGGGTAACGAATTGATCCTGATGATCAAGGCCAGCGCCATTGCCTCACTGGTCACGCTTTATGACCTGATGGGCGTGACCAAATTGGTGTTCTCACGCAGCTTTGATTTCCAGGTCTACCTGTGGGCAGCAGCGCTGTACCTGGCAATCGTCGAACTGGTCAGACGAGCGCTCAAGCACCTTGAGCGGTCACTGAGCAAGCACATCGGGTAATCCGATTTCAACATCCCCACCCTTACGGTCCAGAGGGCAAGCCATGAATTCGTACACCATCGCGCCAGACGCTCTTCACCCTTCAACCAAGGCACCGCCAGAACCCGCGGTGCACATAAGCGGGTTGAACAAGTGGTATGGCAACTTCCAGGTCTTGCACGCCATTGATCTGACCGTCCGCCAGGGTGAGCGCATTGTGCTGTGCGGGCCTTCCGGCTCGGGAAAATCGACCTTGATTCGCTGCATCAGTCGCCTTGAAGTTGCCCAAAGTGGTGTTATTCGAGCCTTGGGAACCGACCTCGGCAAACCTACGCCAGCCAGGCATAAAACGCTGCAAGAGATAGGGATGGTCTTCCAGAACTTCAACCTGTTTCCCCACATGACCGTCCTGCAGAACTGCACATTGGCCCCCATGTCGGTGCGCGGCCTGGCACGCAGGGCCGCCGAAGAACTCGCCCGGCATTACCTTGGCAAGGTCGGTATTGCCAACCAGGCGGACAAGTATCCCAGCCAACTGTCAGGCGGCCAGCAACAGCGGGTGGCGATTGCCCGGGCATTGTGCATGGAGCCGAAAATCATGCTGTTCGACGAACCCACCTCGGCACTCGACCCGGAAATGGTCAACGAAGTGCTGGAGGTCATCGTCACATTGGCCGGCACCGGCATGACGATGCTGTGCGTCACCCACGAAATGGGCTTTGCCCGCCAAGTGGCCGAGCGGGTGCTATTCCTCGACGCAGGACGCATTGTCGAAGACCTGCCCCCTGAGGAGTTTTTTAACGCCCCCAAGAGCGACAGGGCTCAAGCATTCCTGGCGCAGATCCACCACTGAGAGCCGCGCCAACGCACCTGTCAAAGGTATGGACGACTCCGTACAATCACTCCCTCCACCTACCTGTGCTTGGATCGCCATGGCCAGTATCGCCTTCATGAATGCAGCGGCAGACGGCATCGCTGCTTTGCTTTTCCCCGACCTGGAAGCGGTGGTTCACGATGTCCGCAGCGGTTTGATCGTGCACATTGCCAACGGGTTCTCCAAGCGCAAAGTCGGTGATGCATCGCTGATTTGTGATCTTCCGGACCTGGCCCCTGGGCTGGATGTGCTAGGACCGTATGAGAAGGCAGGCCCCAACAATCGCACGCTACGCTCGATTTCTATCGTTGCCCGCTCGGAGAGCGGCGATATCGTTGCGCTCCTGTGTCTGAACTTCGATGTCACGGCGTTATCGCAGGTGCAGAAGCTGTTGAGTGGTTTTGCCGTGGGCCTGCAACCCCAAGCACGCCCCGCCCCTTTGTTCAGCGCTGACTGGCGGGAAACACTCAACGACATCGTCGAAAAGATATCCGTCGAACACTGCGTGCGGCGAAGTGACTTCGGGCGTACCGAAATCATGCTCGTCCTCGCACAAGCGCAAGCCAATGGGCTGCTGGACATACGCAACTTCGTCGATTATTTCGGCGAGTACTTCGAGATCTCCCGAGCGACGGTTTACAACTATTTGAAAGCCATTGCGCGAGAAAGCAATTGAACACAGGCCCCACTGCCCTTACCGAGGAATGCCCATGTCCACACCCAGCATGACCTTGTTCCACAACCCCGCGTCACCCTTCGTGCGTAAGGTTCGCGTGTTGCTGGCTGAAACCGGCCAGCAGGACCGCGTCGCACTGCACGGCTGCATGCCGACCCCGGTCAACCCGGATGCGCAGGTGCTGCAAGGCAACCCCGTGGGCAAGATCCCGGCCCTGCGCCTGGCCGATGGCACGGTATTGCACGACAGCCGGGTGATCCTCGATTACTTCGATCACCAGCACGTCGGCAACCCACTGATTCCCCGCGACGGCTCGGCCCGCTGGCGCCGCCTGACCCTGGCCTCGATGGCCGACGGCATCATGGATGCCGCCGTGTTGGTGCGTTACGAAACCGCCCTGCGCCCAGCGGAAAAGCACTGGGACCAGTGGCTCGATGAGCAGCGCAACAAAATCCGCCGCAGCCTCTCTGAGTTGGAAGCGGATGCGATTGCCGAACTGACCAGCCACTTCGACATCGCCGCGATCAGCGTGGCTTGTGCCTTGGGTTACCTCGACTTCCGTCATCCGGACATGCAATGGCGCCTGGATAACCCGAAGCTTGCCGCCTGGTATGCCGAGGTCAGCCAGCGGGCTTCGATGCAAGAGACCCAACCCCCGACCTAAAACCCACCGCAGTCCAGTGTGGGAGCGGGCTTGCCCGCGAATGCGGTCTATCAGTCACGGATTCATCAACTGACCCACCGCCTTCGCGGGCAAGCCCGCTCCCACAGTGGACGGTGGCGTTGTTGAGGTAGTCGATAATCCGCGCCTTCATTTGCTGATCCTCCCGCAACCCGATCATTGCACCGCCTCCAGGTCAAACTTCAGTGGCTCAACTGCCTTGCGCTTGCCCACGCCATACCAATCCAACTTACGCGTCAGCACCATCACCGTGCCCAGCAGGCCGAACAGCAGCAACGAGCCCATCAGCAACGCGTAATCCTCGGCACTCAACAGCCCGTACAACAAGCCATACAACGCCGCCAACCCCGCCGAAAACCCCAGGCCGTGAGCGACGCTGCGCAGCACATGGCACACATAGAAGCCAATCAACAACACGCAGGCGCTGGCAGAGATGAGATAAGCCAGCGCGAACCCAATGTGCTCGGACAACGACAGCAACAGCAGGTAGAAAAACGCCAGCGCAAACCCCACCAACGCGTACTGCACCGGATGCACTGCCAGGCTCTTGAGTACTTCGAACAGGAAGAAGCCGGCGAAGGTCAGGGCGATGAACAGCAGCGCGTATTTGATCGCACGGTCGCTCTTGAGGTACTGGTCCACCGGATCGATGAAGTTCACGCCGAAGCTGCGGTTGTTGAAGTCTTCACAGCCCTGCTTGTCCAGGCAGGTTTGCAGCGCTTGCTCCAGGTTGGTGGAGAAGAACGAGGTCTGCCAGTTGGCGCTGAAGCCCTTGTCGGTAATCTCGCGTTGTGCCGGCAGGAAATTGCCGATGAAGCTGGGATGTGGCCAGTTGGAAGCGAGTGACACCTGGCTGGTCTTGCCCACCGGCACCACTTGCAGTTGCTCGGTGCCTTGCAGGCGCAGGTCGAAAGCAAAGTTCACGACGTTGGGCTTTTTGCTGTCGTGCTCCGGCAGTGTCACGTGCACGCCTTCGCCCAGCCAGTCCACCTGGGAGCCCGGTTCGAACTCCAACTGCTGGCTGCCTAGCTCCAGTTTCAGCGCGTTTTCGATGCCGCGAATATCGCTGATGCCCACCGCCAGAAACGCCGGCTCAAAACGGTAATCGACAAAGTTTTCGGTAATACCCAACTGCGCAGGCAATTCGAAACGCCCGCTGATGCGGTTGTCGGCATGGAACAGCCGCGCCTGGTAGATACCCCGTGCGCGCAGTTCGGTCTGCACCTTGCCGTCGAGCTCAAATCGGTCCGGCAGGAAATACAGACGACCGCGCTCTTCACGGGTGACTTCGTAGCGTTTGTTGAGCTTTTCATTGAGCTTCCACTCGCGGACGGTCTTGCGATACGGCACTACCATCACCGGGCCGGTGAGGCGCTGGGCGTAGCTGGAGCTGCGGGCGATGTCCATCAATACGCCATCGCGCAGTTGCTGGCGGTCGCTGATAATGCCGTTGATCATCAGCAACGGAATCAACAACAGCAGGATCAGCAGCGCAATCGCGCCAAGTTTGAAAAGCAGGCTGCGGTTCATGGGTCTCTCCCTGTTTTGATGGGGAGAGTCTGGGCAGACCGTGTGGGGGATTTATGTGGGCAATGTGGAGACTGTGTGGAGATGCAGCACCACCTGCACGCCGCCGTCGACATTGCCGATCTGCAACGCACCGCCGTGCAGCTTCATCACTTCCTCGACAAAGTTGAGGCCAAGGCCAGTGCTTTTGCGACCGCTGGCCGGGCGTGGCAGCGAGTAGAAACGCTCGCTCAGGCGTGGCAGGGCGTAGTCGGGAATCGGTGCGGCCTGGTTGAACAGGCTGACGTGCACATCGTCGTGTCGCGTCTGTGCGCTGAACTTCAACAAGCCGCCGGGCGGCGTGAAGTCCAGGGCATTGTCCAGCAAATTGCCCAGGGCCTGACGCAACAAGAACGGTTCGCCGTACACCCTCACATCCGCCGCAATAGTCTGCTCGACCTGCAACCCGGCGCCTTCAATCCGTGCGCATTGGGCCTTGAGTACCTCATCAACCATCGTCGCCAATGGGATACTCGCCTGCTCTTCCAGGCCCTGGCGCTGCTCGACCTGTGCCAGGTTCAGCAGACGCTCGATCAACTGCTGCAGACGCGCGCTTTCGCTGTCGATATTGCCGACGAAACGCTGCTGTTGATCGCGGGTCATATCGCCCTGCAACAACTCTGCCGCGCCGCGAATCGCGGCCAAGGGGCTTTTCAATTCGTGGGTCAGGGTGTGTACGTAATGCTCGACGTAAGCCTTACCTTCCAACTGCGTGCGCATGTGCTCCACAGCGGTGGACAGCTGCTTGAGTTCACCGCCACGGTAATGAGGCAACTCGGCACGCCGCCCCTCACTGACAGCTTCGGCGTAGGCAGTCAGACGGCGCAGTGCGACGCTCAGCCACCATGACAGCAGCGCGCCCAACAGCAGGCCCAGAATCACCAGGCCCGCGCCGTACCACAGCAGGCGGCGTTCGGTGCGATCGACATAAGGCTGCAATGAACTGTTGGGTTTGGCCACAGTGACCACGCCGATGATCTGGCCGTTGTCGCGGATCGGCGCGCCCACATGCATAACTGACGAGGCAGGGTCATCCAGTTCGCTGCGGGTGGAGCGCGCGCCGTACTCGCCACGCAAGGTCAGGTACACGTCGTTCCACTTCGAATAGTCTTGCCCCACCGCTTCGCCCGTGGAGTCGAGCAACACGGTGCCCTTGGCGTCGGTAACATAGATGCGGTGGTTGACCTGGTTCTTCGGCAAGCCCCAGATGGTCGCCCCCGGCTGGCGGTTGCCGTAGGCCTTGAGCAGCTCCGGCCAGTGGCTTTGGCCGAGGGTGCCGTTCTTCACGTCATTACGCACGATCTCGGCCAGCAGGTTGGCGGTGTCCACCAGGGTTTCTTCGGTGGACTGGCGCACGCCGGGGCGGATTTCCTTCATCACGGTGCTGAGCACGAAGTAGCCGGTCAGGCCGATAAACAGCGCATACACCAGGAAAATCCGCAGCCCCAGGCGCATCAGCTGTTGCTCGGGCTGTAACTGTAGCCGAGGCCGCGATGGGTCTGGATCGGCTCGGCATCGGCGGCCACGCTGCGCAACTTGCTGCGCAGGCTTTTGATATGGCTGTCGATATTGCGCTCGTAGCCGGCATCCGCCGCCACGCCCACCGCATCCAACAGTTGCTCGCGGCTGAACACGCGCTCGGGTTGTTCCAGCAGGCTTTGCAGCAGGCGGAACTCGTGTCGTGTGAGGCTCAACGGTTGGCCGCGATAGCTGATCTGCATACGCTCCAGATCAACCTGGAACACCGCGGGCGCAGCACCTGGGCCAATCCGTTTCAGGATCGCCCGGACCCGCGCCGTCACTTCCCGTGGGCTGAAGGGCTTGACCACATAATCGTCGGCGCCGATCTCCAGGCCCACCACGCGGTCGATCTCGCCATCTCGTGCGCTGAGGAACATCACCGGCACTTCACTGAACCGGCGCAGTTGCTTGCAGGTTTCAAAACCCGTGATATCCGGCAGCCCGATGTCGAGGATGATCAGGTCGGCAGGCGTCTGGCGCTGATGCTCCAGCGCCGCCTGGCCGAGGGTCAGCCAAGTGGTGGTGAAGCCCTCGCCTTGCAGGGCGAAAATCAGCGTGTCGGCAATTGCCGCCTCGTCTTCGACAATCAGGATATGCGCCATGGTGGTCCGTCAGCAGTCCGGTTTGTCGGCAGTGTAACGACGGGCCGGGTTCACCGCCGCGCCAAATTCACGCAGGGCCTTGGCGCCGATCAACAGCGGGTAGTTGAAGCTGCTGCGGTCGGTGAGGTTGACCTCAACGGTGCGCTTGACGTCGCCCAGGCACATTTCCAGGTCGATCACCGGGCGCTTGGCCACGGTGGCTTCGTCCTTGTCGTCGTCTTCATCGGCGCGGCTCTTGATCTTGCTGATGCGCGAGACTTTGTGTTCGTAGACTTTGTTGGAGGCATCCTTGCCGCCGAGGCGGAAGCGCACCCAATCGTCGCCGTCACGGGTGAAGGTCTGGATGTCACGGGCCGACAGCGAGGCGGTCAGCGCGCCAGTGTCCATCTTGGCCTTGAAGGTTTCGCCGATCTCCGGCAATTGGATGTATTCGTAGCGACCGTAGAGGGTCGGTTCGGCGGCCATGACCGGCAGGGCAACCAGGGCGAGAGAGGCAAGGAGCAGTTTCACGAAGTGATTTCCTCGGAAAGAAGTAGGCGGATTCTAGACCGCAAAGGCAGCACTTAGTTAGCTCACCCAGCATAACCGGCACATTGTGAAACATTCGTCCGGCGAATTGGGATTTGGCCTCTAGACTCAAGCTGCTTATCATGGCCCGCCCACAGGATTTCAAGAGTTACTTATGCGCCGCCTGCTCACCGGCTGTTTTGTCTCATTGCTACTGCTGCTCAACACCCTGATCCTGATCGGGCCGTTGATGGTGTTTGCCCTGCTCAAGCTGGTGGCTCCCGGCCGCTATCGTGACTACATGTCGTGGGCGGTAATGTGGATCGCCGAGACCTGGGCCGAGATCGACAAGTTGATCTTCGCGCTGTGCATTCCGACCCAATGGGACATTCGCGGCGGCGACGATTTGCGCGGTGACACGTCCTACCTGGTGATCAGCAATCATCAATCCTGGGTAGATATCCCGGCGCTGATCCAGGCCCTCAACCGGCGCACGCCGTTCTTCAAATTCTTCCTGAAAAAAGAGCTGATCTGGGTGCCCTTCCTCGGCCTGGCTTGGTGGGCGCTGGATTACCCGTTCATGAAGCGCTACACCAAGGCCTTCCTGGCCAAGCACCCGGAACTCGCGGGGCAGGATTTGAAGATCACCAAAGAGGCCTGCGAGCTGTTCAAGCGCCAGCCGGTGACGGTGGTCAACTACCTGGAAGGCACGCGCTTCAACGAAACCAAGCGCAAGCAGCAGGATTCGCCCTTCACTCGCTTGCTCAAGCCCAAGGCGGGCGGTGTGGCGTTCGTGCTCGCAGCGATGGGTGAACAGCTGGATGCCGTGCTCGACGTGACCGTGGTCTATCCACAGCAAAAGATTCCGGGGTTCTGGGATTTGATCAGCGGCGCGGTGCCAAAGGTGATCATTGATATCCGCACCCGCGAACTGGATCCGGCGTTGTGGCAAGGGGATTACGAGAATGATCCGGCGTTTCGCCAGACCGTCCAGAACTGGGTCAACCAGCTTTGGACGGAGAAGGACGCGCGCATCGAGCAACTGCGCGCGGAGAAGCTTTAGCTGCCAGTGCCCCAGGCCTGGGCCAACTTGCCCAGCACCGAGCTGCTGGCGCCCTGGCCGCCCAGGTATTGCAGGATCACCGGGGCAAACTGGCCAACCATGCCGCTGTCCATGCCCAAGGCGCTGAAGGCTGTATTCAGGTCGCTGGTGTTCTTCACGTTACCCAGCAAGCCGTCCAGGCCGCTGGTCTTGCTGCCGCCGGTCTGGCCGAGCATCCCGCTCAAGGCGCCGAGGCTGCCCAAGGCGTTGTTGCCCGACAACTGGTCGAGGCCCGGCACGCTGTTGCCCAGTTGTGAATAATCGTTGCCGCTCAGTTTGTTCTTGGCCAGGCCCAGCATGGCGCCCGTGCCACCGACGGCTTGTTCGGGAGTGACATTGAGTTGCGAAGTCAGGGCACTCAGCAGACCGGCGGTCTCGGAGCTGGGCGCCGCTGCAGCCGCCTTGTTGTTACCTTGGGCGCCGGAGACGGCATTAGCCACGTCACCCAAACTGAAACCTGCGGCAAACGCCGGGCCGGCGGCCACGCTCAGCAGGCAGGACAGGGCAAAACCGCGTGAAATCTTCATCAAGACAACCTCTGAAAGTAAGCGCTAAAAGCAGGGGTTTGACTGACAGTCCTGAAGGATTGTTCCCCCTTGTAGATTAGTTCAGAAAACACCGCATCCAAATGGCCTGCGCGTGCGTATATCCACCCTACGCCGCCCGGAGTTGGATGGAGTGAAGGCCCAAGCTGAACTACGCTCTGCCTACCGTGCGCAGTCCCGTCGCCCTCGTTCGAGTGCCTGGAGACACCCTCGACGGCATGCAGCGCCGATCGATCAGCGTGGCTTACTTCCAGGGCCTGTCGTGCTCGGAACTAGCCGAACAGCTGGCGGCGCCGCTGGGCTCGGTCAAATCCTGGATTCGCCGCGGCATGGAACGCCTGCGCAGGTGCCTTGAATCATGAACTACCAGACCACCGCCTGTGCCGTAGTGGTCGCTGTGACGGTGGGTGTGCTTTACCAGCGCGATATAAGTGCGCCGTACAACGTCACGCTGATCAACGCCAGCCAACAACCAGCCCTGCAGATCAAGGCATTCGCCGACCACTTGCAAGTGGAGCCCGTGACCCTGGCGGCGATAGAACCGACGCGCAGCCTGGAACTGTGGGCCCTGCCTGAGGGCGGTAAACCGGTGTCCTTGGGGCTGTTGCCGGAAGATGGCAAAGGCATCATCGGCCTCAACCCGCGCCAGCAAGCCAGTATCAGCGAGCCGGTAGAGTTGTTGGTGAGCTCGGAGACCAAAGGCGGGTCGTTGAGCAAAGAGCCAACTGGCCCGACGATCTACCAGGGTGCCCTTGCGGTACGTTGAAGCCTGAAGTCGTGGCAAGCGCCTGACCAAAACGGCGAGGTGTCGGATCCCTACCTGCGGCTCTCAACCCTCAAGTGACGCCTGAAAAGTGGCGACCGCCATGGTCGCCTGCATCGCTGGTTGCTCGGTCGGTGTGGCGTTTTGGCCCAACCCCACCCAAAGGACATTGCGGAATGCATAGTTAACGCCTCACACCGTCGGCATTGTAGAGAATTGTTACTCCGGACATTACATTTATGGAGAATCAAATGACCATTTCTTCCACAGTGCTCATTGAAACATTTGCTGCCACACTTCACGCACTCAGCAGGGGTCACACACAGACATCCCCCCAGGACTTCCCGGTTGAAAGAGCTTATAGAAAATACATATTCAACCTGGAAAAAGAAGAAAATGAAGATGAACTTGAAGTTGTCATCCACGCCAGAATGGCGATGATATTCGATGATTGCAATCTGCACACCCCACCGGAATCTACTCTAATTAAAGCCCCGATTGGCTACCATTTTCTGGACCGGCCGCGCTACATTACAACCCTCAAGGGTTGCAGCGGTTTGAAAGTAGAAGTATGCAACATCAAACTGAGTAACAATGTTTTTCCTTACTGCAGCGAAACACCCATCGTGATCCATGCCATTAACGACATGCATGTATGGCAGGAAGTAAGACCCAAAAACCTCAGCACCACGATGCCCTCTTCGTAACTTAATAAAGAATAATTGACGGGCAGGAGGTATTAATCCTGATTGACCGCGCCTGCTACTAAAAACAAAGGCGACCCAAGGTCGCCTTTGTTAATCATCGCGATTTCTCAAGCCGCGCTGAACAGCTTGTGCGGGTCAATCACAAACTTCTTCGGCACACCCGCATCGAACTCACCGTAACCACGCGGTGCGTCATCCAGGCTGATCACCTGTACGCCTACGATCTCGGCAATGTTGATACGGTCCCACATAATCGCCTGCATCAACGCGCGGTTGTACTTCATCACCGGGGTCTGGCCGGTGTGGAAGCTGTGGGATTTAGCCCAGCCCAGACCAAAGCGAATGCTCAGGCTGCCCATTTTGGCGGCGGCATCCACTGCACCTGGATCTTCGGTGACGTACAGGCCAGGGATACCGATCTTGCCCGCCACGCGCACCACGCCCATCAGTGAGTTGAGGACGGTGGCCGGCGCTTCGGCTTTCACGCCTTCATGGCCGTGGCCACGGGCTTCGAAACCTACAGCGTCGACGGCACAATCCACTTCCGGCTCGCCCAGCAACGCAGCGATCTGTTCGTGCAGCGGAGTGTCGGTGGACAGGTCGGCCACTTCGAAACCCTGAGCCTTGGCGTGGGCCAGACGGATCGGGTTGACGTCGCCGATGATCACCACTGCGGCGCCCAACAGGCGTGCAGAGGCGGCAGCGGCCAGACCGACCGGACCGGCGCCCGCGATGTAGACGGTGCTGCCTGGGCCAACGCCCGCAGTGACGGCGCCGTGGTAGCCCGTCGGGAGGATGTCGGACAGGCAAGTCAGGTCGCGGATTTTTTCCATGGCCTTGTCGCGGTCCGGCAGTTTCAGCAGGTTGAAGTCGGCATACGGCACCAGCACGTACTCGGCCTGGCCGCCGGTCCAGTCGCCCATGTCGACATAACCATAGGCACCACCGGCACGGGCCGGGTTGACGGTCAGGCATACGCCGGTGTGTTGCTCTTTGCAGGAACGGCAGCGGCCGCAGGCCACGTTGAACGGCACGGAAACCAGGTCGCCGATCTTCAGGTTCTCGACGTCGCTGCCCTTCTCGATCACTTCACCGGTAATTTCATGACCGAGCACCAGGCCGGTCTGGGCAGTGGTGCGGCCGCGCACCATGTGTTGGTCGGAGCCGCAGATGTTGGTGGAGACCACGCGCAGGATGACGCCGTGCTCAATCTTCCTGCCACGGGGGTCCTGCATTTTGGGATAGTCGATTTTCTGTACTTCGACCTTGCCGTTGCCGAGATACACGACACCACGATTACCAGACATGCTTTCACCTCGCTGTTGTTTTTATGGAACTGCGTTGCCCGTTGGGTGGGCAGCGCGTTTAAGTGCTCGGGTACAGATGCTGTTTTTGCGTTGTTTGTAAGGGCCTCATCGCGGGCAAGCCCGGCTCCCACATTTTGATCTGTGAACACATTCAAAAATGTGGGAGCTGGCTTGCCTGCGATAGCGATCTAAAGAACGACCGTGCGATTGGCGTTCAAAAACACCCGCCGCTCAATGTGATACCCCACCGCCCGGGCCAATGTCAGCCCTTCAATATCTCGCCCCTTGGCAATCAAATCCTCGGGATAGTGACTGTGATCCACCACCTCCACGCCCTGGGCAATGATCGGGCCTTCGTCCAGATCGTTGTTGATGTAATGCGCCGTGGCCCCCACCAACTTCACGCCCTTGTTGTACGCCTGGTGATACGGCTTGGCGCCCTTGAACCCCGGCAACAACGAGTGGTGAATGTTGATGGCCTTGCCATCCAACTTGCGGCACAGCTCCGGCGACAGCACTTGCATGTAGCGCGCAAGGATCACCAATTCCGCGCCGGTGTCTTCCACCACCTGCCACACCTGCCGCTCCTGGGACGGCTTGTCATTGGGGTCGAGGGGGAAATGGTAGTAGGGAATCTGGTGCCAGTCGGCCAAAGGCTTGAGATCGGGGTGGTTGGACACCACCGCGACCACGTCCATCGACAACTGGCCGATGCGCTGGCGATACAGCAGATCGTTCAGGCAGTGATCGGCCTTGGAGACCATGATCACCACTTTTGGCCGATAGTTCGGCGCCGTCAGTTCGAAGATCATGCCGAACGCTTCCCCGCGCGCGGCCAGGCCATCGCGGAAACCTTGTTCGTCAAAACCGTCGGGCTGGCGGAACTCCACGCGAATAAAGAACCGGCCCGAAAGCCGGTCATCGAACGAGTGGTGCTCGGTAACGTAGCAACCCTGCTCGAACAGATAGCGGGTGACCGCGTCCACCGTGCCGAGCACGCTGGGGCAGTCGGCGGTCAAAATCCATGTATCAGGTGCGCGGCTCATGGGGTATTCCTCAGGCTTGGACGCTCAGGCCGAATTCGGCGGATGCATCCTGTAACCACAACCACCAGTAATCCGAGAAGCTGCGGCGAATCAGCAGTTCCCAAGTGTCTTCAGCCGTGTGACGGATCACCAGCTGCGACTTGGCGAACACCGTGCCCACCGCCTTGCCCACCGGGAAGTTGTTGGGGTGCACGTCGTAGCTGGTGGACTTCATCAGCACATCGCGCACATTCGGGCCGCTGAGTTCGAGGATCTGCTGGCCGCCGCTGACGTTGACGACCTGGATGTGCAACTCACCCAACGCGGCACGCAGGTTTTGCTCGGCCGCGAATTCTTCACCGCTTGGCACGATCAGCAACCACTCATCCGGGCCGAGCCACTGCAGGCTGGTTTCACCCTTGACGATCACTTGCAAGGCGCCGGGCAATTCGATGCCCAGGGCCTTGTGCACGCCGGCAGCGAAGGCTGCGTCATGGCCGTCGCCACGAATGGTCAGGTGACCCAGGAGTTTCTTTTCACGCACGGTCACGCCGGCGTTCTTGCGACCCTTGCCAACCAGGCTGGCGAGGTCGGCATGGTGCAGCGACGACTCGGCCTTGGCCCCAGTGGTTGGGCGTTGTTGGTAAACATTGGCTGCTGTCATAAAGCACCTGTTCTGAATGCTGTGGTGTCTGTTCTGGCCTCATCGGGGCAAGCCCCTCCCACATTTTTGAATTGTGAATAGATTCAAATGTGGGAGCTGGCTTGCCTGCGATGCAGGCGACTCGATCTATCAGATGTTCTGGCGATCGCCTTTGGGGTCGAAGAACACCGAGGACACAATCTCCGCCTCGATCACGCTGCCATCCGCTTGCGGTGAGAACACCCGCTCGCCGATGCGCTTCAAGCCGCCCTTCACCACCGCCATCGCAAACGAATAACCCAGGGAGTTATGCGCATAGCTCGATGTCACGTGGCCGACCATCTTCATCGGGATCGACTGCTTCGGATCAAACACCAACTGCGCGCCTTCCGGCAGCCAAACGGTCGGGTCGATCGGCTTCAAGCCCACCAGTTGCTTACGCTCTTCGCGCACGCAGTCTTCACGGTTCATGCCGCGCCAGCCGATCCACGAGAACGGTTTGGTGCGACCAACGCACCAGCCCATGTTCAGGTCGTCCGGGGTCATCGAGCCGTCAGTGTCCTGGCCGACGATGATGAAGCCCTTCTCCGCCCGCAGCACGTGCATGGTTTCGGTGCCGTACGGGGTCAGGTTGTACTTCTTGCCGGCGTCGACGATTTTTTCCAGTACGCCCATGGCGTAGTCGGCCTGCACGTTGACTTCGTACGACAGCTCACCGGTAAACGAGATCCGGAACACACGGGCCGGTACGCCGCCGACCAAACCTTCCTTCCAGGTCATGAACGGGAAGCCGTCCTTGTCCAGGTCGATGTCGGTGACTTCCGCCAGCAGCTTGCGGCTGTTGGGGCCGGACAGGGTCATGGTCGCCCAGTGGTCCGTGACCGAGGTGAAGTACACCTTGAGGTCTGGCCATTCGGTCTGCTGGTAGATTTCCAGCCACTGGAGTACGCGGGCGGCGCCGCCGGTGGTGGTGGTCATCAGGAAGTGGTTGTCGGCGAGACAGGCTGTGACGCCGTCGTCGAAGACCATACCGTCTTCCTTGCACATCAGGCCGTAGCGCGCCTTGCCCACGTCGAGCTTGGTCCAGGCGTTGGAGTAGATGCGGTTGAGGAATTCGCGCGCGTCCGGGCCCTGGATGTCGATCTTGCCGAGGGTCGACGCATCCAGCAGGCCAACGCTGTCGCGCACGGCCAGGCATTCGCGTTTCACCGCCGCATGCAGGTCTTCACCGTTGCGTGGGAAGTACCACGGACGTTTCCACTGGCCGACGTCTTCAAACTCGGCGCCGTTCTTCACATGCCAGGCTTGCAGCGCGGTGTAGCGAACCGGTTCGAAGATGTGCCCGCAGTGACGGCCCGCCACTGCGCCGAAGGTCACCGGCGTGTAGTTCGGGCGGAACATGGTGGTGCCCATCTGTGGGATGGTCACGTTCAGCGAACGAGCGGCAATCGCCAGGCCGTTGACGTTGCCCAACTTGCCCTGGTCGGTGCCGAAACCCAACGCGGTGTAGCGTTTGACGTGCTCCACCGACTCGAACCCTTCACGGGTCGCCAGTTCGATGGCGGCAGCGGTCACGTCGTTCTGCAGGTCGACGAATTGCTTCGGCGCCCGTGCGGTTGGCTTGTCGTGCGGCACTTGGTAGATCGCCAGCGTCGGCTCTTCCAGGCGGCTCAGGGCTTTCGGCAAGGTGCCTTCCACTGGCGCAAAACCGGCTTCGCTGGCTGCGCGCACGCCCCCTTCAAAACCGTCTGCCAGGGAATCGCCAAGGCCGTAGACACCGTTGATACCACCTACGCACACGCGTTTCTGCGGCGCTTCGCCCGGTACAAAACCGAGGATGTCTTCACGCCAGGTCGGCTTGCCGCCCAGGTGCGAAGCCAGGTGGACCACCGGGCTGTAGCCGCCAGAGCTAGCGACCAGATCGCAATCCAGCCATTCGCCTGGGCTGGTGACTTTATGCGCTTTCACATCAATCGCAGCGACGCGGGCAGCAGTGACGTGCTTGCTGCCACGAGCCTCGATCACAGCGCTGCCGGTGAGGATCCGAATACCTTTGGCGCGGGCTTCTTCAACCAGTGCGCCGCGTGGGTTGTGGCGCACATCAGCCACGGCCACCACTTGCAGACCGGCGTCGAGCCAGTCCAGCGCAACGCGGTAGGCGTGATCGTTGTTGGTCGACAGCACCAGTTTCTTGCCCGGCGCCACGCCATAGCGACGCACGTAAGTAGAAACCGCACCGGCCAGCATGTTGCCCGGCACGTCGTTGTTGCCGTACACCAGCGGGCGCTCACACGCACCGGTCGCCAGCACCACACGCTTGGCGCGCACACGGTGGATGCGTTGGCGCACCACACCAATCGGCGCACGGTCACCGAGGTGGTCGGTGAGGCGTTCGTGAATGGTCAGGAAGTTATGGTCGTGGTAGCCGTTGACGGTAGCGCGGGGCAGCAGCACCACGTCCGGTAGGGCTTTCAATTCAGCAATGACGCTGGCGACCCATTCAGCGGCTGGCTTGCCGTCGAGGCTTTCGCGCGAGTCCAGCAGCGAACCACCGAACTCTTCCTGCTCATCGGCGATGATCACACGGGCACCGCTGCGTGCGGCGGCCAATGCTGCGGCCAAACCCGCAGGGCCCGCGCCGACGATCAGCACATCGCAATGACGGTTGAAGTTGTCGTAGGTGTCCGGATCGTTCTCGGTCGGCGAGCGGCCAAGGCCGGCAGCCTTACGGATGTACTTCTCGTATGTCATCCAGAACGATTGCGGGTACATGAAGGTTTTGTAGTAGAAACCCGGTGGCATCAGCTTGCCGCCGACCTTGCCAAGAATGCCCATCACGTCAGTGTTGACGTTAGGCCAGCCGTTGGTACTGGTGGCGACCAGGCCTTGGTACAGCGCCTGTTGCGTGGCGCGCACGTTGGGAATCTGGGTAGCTTCGGTGGCGCCGATCTGCAGCACCGCGTTCGGCTCTTCGGCGCCCGCAGCGAAGATGCCGCGAGGGCGCGAGTACTTGAAGCTGCGGCCGATGATGTCGACGCCGTTGGCCAGCAGGGCTGCGGCCAGTGTGTCGCCCTCAAAACCTTTGTAGCTCTGGCCGTTGAAGGTAAACGTCAGGACTTTATTACGGTCGATCCGGCCACCGTTGGACAGGCGATTGGTCTGGCTCATACCTTCTCTCCAGAGGCCTTGGCGGTGAATTGTGGCTTCTCACCGATCTTGTAGGTTTCAAGAATTTCGTAGGTCAGGGTGTCGCGGGTCGCGTTGAAGTATTGGCGGCAACCGGCGGCGTGAATCCACAGTTCGTGGTGCAGGCCACGGGGGTTGTCGCGGAAGAACATGTAGTCGCCCCACTCTTCATCGGTGCAGGCATTCGGGTCCAGCGGGCGCGGGATGTGCGCTTGGCCGGACGCGTGGAATTCCTCTTCGGAGCGCAGTTCGCCACAGTGAGGACAGAAGATATGCAACATAGGGAATTTCTCCTGTTAGTGGGCGACGGCCGCAGCGCCGTGTTCGTCGATCAACGCACCGTTGTGGAAACGGTCGATGGAAAAAGGTGCGGCCAACGGGTGCATTTCACCCTTGGCGAGGCTGGCGGCAAACACGTTGCCTGAGCCCGGCGTGGCCTTGAAGCCACCGGTGCCCCAACCGCAGTTGAAAAACATGTTCGGCACTGGGGTCTTGGAAATGATCGGGCAGGCATCCGGCGTGGTGTCGACGATGCCGCCCCACTGGCGGTTCATGCGTACGCGCGACAGCACCGGGAACATCTCGACGATGGCCTGGATGGTGTGTTCGATCACCGGGTACGAGCCGCGCTGGCCGTAGCCGTTGTAGCCGTCGATACCGGCGCCGATCACCAGGTCGCCCTTGTCGGACTGGCTGATGTAACCGTGTACGGCGTTGGACATGATCACACTGTCGATAATTGGCTTGATCGGCTCCGACACCAACGCTTGCAGCGGGTGGGACTCAATCGGCAGGCGGAAGCCCGCCAACGACGCCATGTGCCCGGAGTTACCGGCAGTGACCACACCGACGCGCTTGGCGCCGATAAAGCCCTTGTTGGTTTCCACGCCGATGCACACGCCGTTTTCCTTGCGGAAGCCGATCACTTCGGTCTGCTGGATCAAATCCACGCCGAGGGCGTCAGCCGCACGGGCAAAGCCCCAGGCCACCGCATCGTGACGCGCCACGCCGCCACGACGTTGCACGGTGGCGCCGAGGACCGGGTAGCGGGTGTTCTTGGAGCAATCGAGGTACGGGATCTCGTCGGCCACTTGCTTGGCGTTGAGCAGTTCGCCGTCCACGCCATTGAGGCGGTTGGCGCTGACGCGGCGCTCGGAATCACGGATGTCTTGCAGGGTATGGCACAGGTTGTAGACGCCACGCTGGGAGAACATCACGTTGTAGTTCAGGTCCTGGGACAGGCCTTCCCACAGTTTCATCGCGTGTTCGTACAGGTGGGCCGACTCATCCCACAGGTAGTTGGAACGCACGATGGTGGTGTTGCGCGCGGTGTTACCGCCGCCCAGCCAGCCTTTCTCGACCACGGCCACATTGGTGATGCCGTGCTCCTTGGCCAGGTAGTAGGCGGTCGCCAGACCATGCCCGCCGCCGCCGACGATGACCACGTCGTAGACCTTTTTAGGGGTCGGCGTGCGCCACATTTTCTGCCAGTTTTCGTGGTGGCTGAGTGAGTGCTTGAAGAGGCCGAAGCCCGAGTAGCGTTGCATAGTCATTACTCCAAAACCGCGCTCAGCGATAAACCGGGAAATCAGCGCACAGGGCAGACACGTGCTTGGCCACGTTGGCCTCGACATCGGCATCGCCGAGGTTGTCGAGGATGTCGCAGATCCAGCCAGCCAGCTCGATGCATTGCGGCACCTTGAAACCACGCGTGGTCACCGCCGGGGTGCCGATGCGCAGGCCCGAGGTCACGAATGGCGACTGCGGGTCATTCGGCACGGCGTTCTTGTTGACGGTGATGTGGGCGCGGCCCAGGGCGGCATCCGCCTCTTTGCCGGTGAGGCCCTGACGGATCAGGCTGACCAGGAACAGGTGGTTGTCGGTGCCGCCGGACACTACATCGTAGCCGCGTTTGATAAACACGCTGGCCATGGCCTGGGCGTTGTCGATCACTTGTTGCTGGTAGACCTTGAAGCCTGGCTCCTGGGCTTCCTTGAAGCACACGGCCTTGCCGGCGATGACGTGCATCAGCGGGCCGCCCTGGGCGCCTGGGAATACCGCAGCGTTGAGTTTCTTTTCGATTTCTTCGTTGGACTTGGCCAGGATCAGACCGCCCCGTGGACCGCGCAGGGTCTTGTGGGTGGTCGTGGTGACCACGTCGGCATACGGCAGCGGGTTCGGGTACAGGCCGGCGGCAACCAGGCCGGCGACGTGGGCCATGTCGACAAACAGCAGTGCGCCCACCTTGTCGGCGATCTGACGGAAACGTGGGAAATCCAGAGTCTTGGAGTAGGCAGAGAAACCGGCTACGACCATTTTCGGCTTGTGCTCGACGGCCAGGCGCTCGACTTCGTCGTAGTCGATCAGGCCGGTGTCGGTGTTTATGCCGTACTGCACCGCGTTGTACAGCTTGCCCGAGGACGACACTTTGGCGCCGTGGGTCAGGTGGCCGCCGTGGGCCAGGCTCATGCCGAGGATGGTGTCACCGGCGTTCAACAGGGCCAGGTACACCGCGCTGTTGGCGGAAGAACCGGAGTGCGGCTGCACGTTGGCGTAATCGGCGCCGAACAATTGCTTGGCGCGCTCGATGGCCAGGGCTTCAACCTTGTCCACGTGCTCGCAGCCACCGTAGTAGCGCTTGCCTGGGTAGCCTTCGGCGTATTTGTTGGTGAGGCCGCTGCCTTGAGCTTCCATCACGCGTTTGCTGGTGTAGTTCTCTGACGCGATCAGCTCGATATGATCTTCCTGACGCTGCTCCTCGGCATTCATCGCCGCCAGCAGTGCGTCGTCATATCCCTGAATCTGGTCTTGTTTGCTGAACATCGCGTCTCTCCCAGCCTTTCGTATTGTTGAGGCCCGTGCAGGGCCCTTTGATGCGATGGTAGGGCTGGCGTCAGCAGGTCAAATGCCTACGCACGCCACGCAAAGGTGCGTTTACGACATTGCTCAAACAACGCCGAACAAATGTGGGAGGGGGCTTGCCCCCGATAGCGGAGTGTCAGCCACTGCATCTGCAAGCTGACCCATCGCTATCGGGGGCAAGCCCCCTCCCACAAGGGTTTATACGATGGTCTGGCGGACGAGTAGCAGCAGCAGGAAATGCAGGGGATAGAGGGTGTAGGCCCAGCGGCGCATAGCGGGTGGCGAGATGTTTTGCCCATGTCGCAGCACGGCCAATCCAGCCAATGGCGCGATCAGGCACATGACCAAACCGAGCATGGCAATCAGGCTGCCGCTATTGAGCAATATCTGCCATTGGTTGGCGGCGACACAAACCAAACCCGGCAATACGCTGAAATACCAGGGACGACGGAACACCAACAGCATCGCCAGTGGCAATAACACACCGAAAAAACCAAACATCAGCTGCGTGGAAAACACCGCCGCAATCGTGGCCGCGATCAGCGCCAATCCGCGATCAAAAAGCGCTTTCTGCTGCCATCCTCGGGCAATAAGCAAGCCCAACGCCAACGTCGGCAATACGTTCAATGTATCGGCATCATCGATAAATAGTCGGTACGGCGCTTCGCTGATCACGCTAAACAGCAACAGCCAGCCCAAGTACCGCCACTGGCCCGTGACAGGTGAGTTTCTCGCCCGATGCAAGTTGGCCGCAATCGCCAGGCAAAACCACGGGAACGCCAGGCGCCCCGGCACATACAGGCCGTCCAGGCTCAAACCGACATAGCGCAAGTGGTCCAACACCATACTCAACAGCGCCAGCCACTTGAGCAGATCCAAAGCGCCATCACGGACGCGTCCGACAGGAATCGTTTCAGTACCGTGCATAATTCCCCAGTGACTTTGCATTTACAGTACGTGCGCACCCGCGACAATCTTGGTTACAGTGCGCACCAACATCGACCACAGGAATGGGCCATGACCGACAAGAGCCAACAATTCGCCAGTGACAACTATTCGGGCATCTGCCCGGAAGCCTGGGCCGCCATGGAACAAGCCAACCAGGGCCATCAGCGCGCCTACGGCGATGATGAATGGACCCACCGCGCCGCCGACGGTTTCCGCAACCTCTTCGAAACCGACTGCGAAGTGTTCTTCGCCTTCAACGGCACTGCTGCCAACTCCCTGGCGTTGTCTTCGCTGTGCCAGAGCTACCATAGCGTGATTTGCTCGGAAACCGCCCACGTCGAGACCGACGAATGCGGCGCGCCGGAGTTTTTCTCCAACGGTTCCAAGCTGCTCACCGCTCGCACCGAAAACGGCAAGCTGACCCCGGAGTCGATCCGCGAGATCGCCCTCAAGCGCCAGGACATCCACTACCCCAAACCACGCGTGGTCACCCTGACCCAAGCCACGGAAGTCGGCAGCGTGTATACCCCGGATGAAATACGCGCCATCAGCGTGACCTGCAAAGAGTTGGGGCTGAACCTGCACATGGACGGCGCGCGGTTCTCCAACGCCTGCGCGTTCCTCGGCTGCTCGCCCGCCGACCTGACCTGGAAAGCCGGCGTGGACGTGCTGTGCTTTGGCGGCACCAAGAACGGTATGGCCGTGGGTGAAGCGATCCTGTTCTTCAACCACAAGCTGGCTGAAGACTTCGACTACCGCTGCAAACAGGCCGGCCAACTGGCCTCGAAAATGCGCTTCCTGTCCGCGCCGTGGGTAGGCCTGCTGGAAAACGACGCCTGGCTCAAACACGCGCGTCACGCCAACCACTGCGCGCAACTGCTGAGCAGCCTGGTGGCGGATATTCCCGGCGTGGAGTTGATGTTCCCGGTGCAGGCAAACGGCGTGTTCCTGCAACTCTCGGAACCGGCGATTGCCGCGTTGACCGCCAAGGGCTGGCGTTTCTACACCTTTATCGGCAAAGGCGGCGCACGCTTCATGTGTGCGTGGGATACCGAGGAAGAACGTGTAAGAGAATTGGCGGCGGATATTCGGAAAGTGATGGAAGCCTGAAACCACGGGCCTTTCAGCGCATTTTCAGAGACTGTTTGTACGTATTTCTGACAGTATCTATCTACCCCCTGTCTTGGATAGGATCTCGTCACCCCGAACAAACGGACGCGTTACTTCGGGGCTGACTGCCTGCCGAATAGTCGGCTGGAAATGGAAATCCTATCGAGGGCAACATCATGGAAATTCAATGCTACACCACTGATTCGCAATCGCGCGCCGACGTCAACGCCACGCTCGTCGGCTTGGACGATCTTAGGAAGCTGGCGAACGTCGGCGACACCATCATCGAGCCATCCAGAACTCTTACCGTCACTGGAAAAGAGTTCGAAATGACAGCATCCGGCGGATACATCATCAACCTTTTTGTCCGCTAACCACTAAGGCCCGCGCCGCAGACTCATGACCTGCAACGCGGGACTGTTGATCGTTCCCACGCTCTGCGTGGGAACGATCATTGGTCAGAACTCGATGCGCACATCACCCTTCGGCACGCTGCAGCACGACAGGATGTAGCCTTCGGCTTCGTCTTCCTCAGTGATGCCGCCGTTGTGGTCCATCTCGACTTCACCGCCCAGCTTCATCACCTTGCAGGTGCCGCAGATGCCCATGCCACAGGCTTTCGGGATCAACAGCCCAAGCTTGGCCGCCGCCGCATGCACGGTTTCACCAGGGGCGACACGAATGCTTTTACCCGATGCAATGAACTCCACCTGATGCAGATCCGCCAGGTCGATTTCCGGCGCGTCGGCGGCTTGTTCGGCTTGTTCGACCGCATCCGCACGGGCTTCCGGCGGCGTGGCGCCGAACGATTCCTCGTGGTAACGCGTCATGTCGAAACCCGCCACTTCCAGCAGGCGCTTCACCGCGTTCATGTACGGCGTAGGCCCGCAGCAGAACACTTCGCGCTCCAGGAAGTCCGGCACCATCAGTTCGAGCATCTTGTGGTTCAGGTAACCGCGATAACCCGCCCATGGCTCACCCAAGCCGTGTTTCTCGCAGATCAGGTGCAGGCTGAAGTTATCGATCCGCGACGCCATGTGTTCCAGCTCACGGTGGTAGATGATGTCCTTGGGCGAACGGGCGCTGTGGATAAACGTCATGTCGACGTTGGCGTTGGTGTCGTAGAACCAGCGCGCCATGGACATGACTGGCGTTATCCCCACGCCGCCGCTGAGGTACAACACTTTCGGGCTTGGGAAGTCGATGGCATTGAACAAGCCCACCGGCCCGTGCACCGCCAGCTCTTGCCCTTCATGCAGGGTGTCGTGCAACCAGTTGGAAACCTTGCCGCCCGGCACGCGCTTGATGGTCACCGAGAAACTGTACGGCACCGACGGTGAGCTGGAGATGGTGTAGGAGCGCATGATCGGCTGGCCTTCGATTTCCAGCTCCAGGGTGACAAATTGCCCCGGCTTGAAAAAGAACAGGATCGGCTGGTCGGCCATGAAACAGAAGGTGCGCACGTCCCAGGTTTCCTGGATGACTTTGACGCAACGGACAATGTGCCGACCATTGGCCCAGGTCTGGGTGGTTACCGGATTCAGGAAATTATTGGACATGTTGTTCTCCACCGCCGACATCGGCCTTATGGTGGCGATTCTGCGTAACGCCAGAACCACCCATTTACCTATCTGCGACATTCACATACTTATCGCGACCAGGCCCCAACGACCTAGGGTTGCGCGTCGGGAACAGATTGGGCCATGTCGCCCATGGATAAGGTTCGGCGCATCGGCGGCCCCACACTCGCTCCCAACACAGACGCTTTCTTTACGCCTTGCTGCAAACCTGATTAGCCACTTATCTCGGCCACACAGAATGGCCATGAGGACACACACGATGGACGTCACCGCAACCTTAAGCTTGGGCGATCCGCTGGAACCCGCACGCAAGGCCACCGCGCAAATGCTGCAAGAGCGCGAGCGCACTTTCTCGCTGCCACAGCCGTTCTACTCTGATGAACGGCTGTTTGATATCGACATGCAGGAGATCTTCCAGAAAGAGTGGCTGATCGCCGGCATGACCTGCGAGATCCCCACCAAGGGCAACTACCTGACCCTGCAAGTAGGCAAGAACCCGATCATCGTGATCCGTGGCGCCGAAGGCGTCGTGCATGCCTTCCATAACGTGTGCCGTCACCGTGGTTCGCGCTTGTGCACCAGCGACAAGGGCAAGGTCGCCAAACTGGTCTGCCACTACCACCAGTGGACCTACGAACTGGACGGCCGCCTGCTGTTCGCCGGCACCGAGATGGGCGCCGACTTCGACATGAAGCAGTACGGTTTGAAGCCGGTGAACGTGAAGACCGCTGGCGGCTACATCTTCATCAGCCTGGCGGAGAACCCGCCGGCCATCGATGATTTCCTGTCGACGCTGAACCATTACATGGAACCCTACGACATGGAGAACACCAAGGTGGCGATTACCACCACCTTGATGGAGAAAGCCAACTGGAAGCTGGTGCTGGAAAACAACCGCGAGTGCTACCACTGCAACGCGTCGCACCCGGAACTGTTGAAAACCCTGCTGGAATGGGACGACGTCACCGACCCGCGCGCCGACCAAGCGTTCAAGGATCACGTGGCCGCCTCCGCCGCCGCCTGGGATGCCGAGAAGATCCCGTACGCGCACGCCAGCTTCGGCTTGCGTAACCGCATCGTGCGCATGCCGCTGCTCAAGGGCACCGTGTCGATGACTCTGGACGGCAAGCAGGGCTGCGCCAAACTCATGGGCCGCATCAAGAACCCAGACCTGGGCTCGATGCGCATCCTGCACCTGCCCCACTCCTGGAACCACTGCATGGGCGATCACATCATCGTGTTCACCGTGTGGCCGATCAGCGCCCAGGAAACCATGGTCACCACTAAATGGCTGGTGCACAAGGACGCCGTGGAAGGCGTGGACTACGACGTCGAGCGCATGCGCCAGGTGTGGGACGCCACCAACGACCAGGACCGTCGCCTGGCCGAAGAGAACCAGCGCGGCATCAACTCCACCGCCTACCAGCCAGGTCCGTACTCCAAGACCTATGAGTTCGGCGTGGTGAACTTTGTGGATTGGTACAGCGAGCGCATGCTGAACAACTTGGGGGCGGCTCCAGCGCCGTACCTCAAAGGTGTTGCAGTTCACGAATAACCTTTTGATCTCCAGAGGGCTGGGTTGTACAAAAAACACCCAACCCTCTGATAACCCTTGATTCCCCTGCCCTCCAGCCTTTACCCAACAAGTTATCCACAAAGCCACCCACAGCAATTGTGGGCAAGTACGCTTCCCTCCTGAAATTAAGTGAAAAAAATCCGTGACTTAATCCAGTCAGTCGGTCTGGCCCAGCCTTGTTCATTTATTGATCAAATGAATAGAAGCCATGATTTACGTGGCCTGTAGCGGTACGCGAACACCTTATCCACAGAAGCACCAACAGACTTTGGGGGCAACTCGGAGAACGCTGTGGAAAACCACCTAAAACCTTCACAAAACGCGGTTTCCAGGGATTTCAGCCGGGAAAAAAACCAATTCGATCATATTTTGATCAATCCAGTGAAAGCCTTGATTAATAAGGGCTTCAGCGGAGAGCGAACATGTTATCCACAGAAGCGCCAACAGACTATGGGGGCAAGTCGGTCTGGAGAAATGCACAAGAGCAACGAAAAACCCAAGTAAAAACCGTCAGTTAGCCTGGTTGTTTTTCGTACAGAGGGCTGCAGGGCTTGATTCACAGGGGGTGTGGACAACCGCGAACAGGTTATCCACAGACGGGTCAACAGGGATTGTGGGTAAACCCTCTGTAGGAGCCGGCTTGCCGGCGATGACGGCGTGTCAGTCGAGACATCCATCGGCTGAACGATTGCTATCGCTGGCAAGCCAGCTCCTACGGGGGGTTAGCGTACGACGCCTTCCTCTACGAGCAGTTTGAGGATAGCTTCGGCGCCCGCTTCCGGGCTGAGGCCCTTGAGCACTTGCCCACCGCCGCCACTGGCCTTGGCAGTGGCGGCTTTCATACGGTCGGCACCGCTCTTGGCCTTGATCACCTTGAGGCGTTTGGGCCTTGGTTTGGCCGGCTGGAGCACGGCGCCTGTGAGTAACTCGTCTTGTTCGATTTCGACTTCATGGGCCGCCAGCTCACCGCGCTGCGCCGGGCCGTAAGCGCTTTGCCGAGGCTTGGGCGCGGCGTTATCCACTGTCGCCAGGAACGGCAGGCGTACCTTCAGGCGCCGCCGCTGCCCGCGTGGCAAGGCTTGCAGCACATGGGCCACGCCGCCATCGATGGACTCGACCTGCGCCAGCCCGACAATCAGCGGCCAACCCAACTGCTCAGCCAGCAGGTACGGCAACATACCCGAACCTTCGCCGGTTTCGGCCTGGCTACCAGCGAGCACCACTTGGGCACCGGCGTCGCGCAGGTATTCACTGAGAACGGGCAAGGCATCGCTGCCCGCCAGTTGCTCCAGCACATGCAACTGCGGCAATCCCATGCCCAGGTAGCTACGCAGGGTCGGCTCATTGATGTTGCCGGCGTGCAACACCTGCAACTTATCCCCAGCCATTTGCAGGCCGAGCTCCACCGCACGCGCGTCTTGTTCGGCGCGGCGCGGGCGCCCGGAGGTCGGGTGGGCGCCGATGGATACCAGGCTGATGACATTCGTGTTCATGCTCATATCCTCAAGCCGCGTCGCGCTTGGCGCCGTTGCGGTAGGCCTCGACCGCAACGATCAAGGCTTGCAGAATCGCGGCGCTTTCGCCGATGACCGAGAGATCGGCCCGCTTGATCATGTCGCAACCAGGGTCGAGGTTGATCGCCACTACCTTGTCGCAGGCACCGATGCCTTGCAGGTGCTGGATCGCCCCGGAAATACCCACGGCCACGTAGACCCGCGCCGTGACCCAGGTGCCGCTGGCGCCGACTTGGCGATCACGCGCCATGAAGCCATCGTCCACCGCCACCCGCGAGGCGCCTTCGGTGGCGCCCAGGGCCGCCGCGGTCTGGTGGAACAAGGCCCAGTCCTTCACGCCGTTGCCGCCGGAGAAAATGAATTCCGCTTCGGCCATGGGAATCGCCGCCGGATCCACCGCCACCGCACCGAGGTCTTCGATGCGTGGCAGGCTGCGCGCCAGGGCTGTGGATAACTCCACGGGGAGCACTTCGTGACGGGTTTCGCTGACGGGATCGGCACATTCAACGGCCGCCAGAATCAGGCGTGGCAGCGCACGAGCCAAGTCTTCCTGGCCTGCACCGGCGCGGCCGATGCACTCGTCGCCCTTGATCTGCCAAACCCGCGTAGCCGGGCGCTCCTTGAGGCTGGCGGCAAACCGTCGGCCCAGTTCGCCGCCACCGCTGCGGCTATCGGGCAGCAACCAGTGGCGCGGGTTGAACTGGTTATCCACCGCACGCAAACCCTGCACGCGTTGTTCCGGTGAATAACCGTCGAATTCGTGGCCGTCCAGCACCAGCAGGCGGTCGACGCCTGCGGTGGCAAACGCATTTTCCTTGTGTTCGCCAAATACCACCGCCAGCACCGCGCCGTCGCTGCCAGCCAGTTGCCGGGCCAGGCCGAGCAAGTCGCGGTCGTGGCTGCTCAAGCGACCACCGACCATGTCCGGCACCACGTTGATGTAGAACGCAGGCGCCGCCACCTGATGCAGTGGCAACTGCACTTCCACGGCCGCGGTACGCTTGGCCGCGCCACCCTGCTGGGCGCCACTGCGGTCGATGCGCTTGATGCCATTGGGGCCGATGAAGCCGACGCCATGGACGTTCTTGCGGATGACCCCGTTAGGTCCCATCCAGCTGTGTTGCACCGGTTGCATCGCTGCGTGCAGCGGGTGCAGGCGGTTGCGGGCGATCCATTCGGCCCGTGGGTCGCGGCGGATAATGTCGCTCATTAATGCACCTCCGCAGGTTCACGCTTGATGGGAGCTTTGGTGGGCACTGCATCTTCAAGTAATGCGTCGGCCACCAGCTCGGCAATATCCTTGATCAACGGGCGCGGCTCGACTACGCCTTCCAGCATCGCCGTGCATTGCGGGCAACCCACGGCCACCAGCTCGGCGCCGGTTTCGCGGATGTCGTCCATGCGCATGTCCGGGATCCGTTGCTTACCGGGAATGTCGGTAATCGGCGCACCGCCACCCCCACCGCAGCAGCGTGAGCGGAAGCCCGAGCGTTGCATCTCCTTGACCTCGATGCCCAAGGCCCGCAGCACTTGGCGCGGCGCCTCGTATTCGCCGTTGTAGCGGCCCAGGTAGCACGGGTCGTGATAGGTCACACTGTTGCCTTTGTGCTGGCCCAGGTTCAGTGCGCCTTCGCCGATCAACTCGGCCATGAACGTACTGTGGTGCTGCACCAGGTAGTTGCCATTGAAGGCGCCGTATTCGTTTTTCAGCACATGGAAGCTGTGCGGATCGCAGGTGACGATGCGCTTGAAGCTGTATTTGGCCAGGGTCTGGATATTGCGCGAAGCCAGCAACTGGAAGGTCGCTTCGTCGCCCAGACGACGGGCCACGTCGCCGCTGTCACGCTCTTCCAGGCCCAGCACGGCAAAGTCGACCTTGGCGGCTTTGAGCACTTTGACGAAGGCACGCAGGGTACGTTGGTTACGCATGTCGAAGGCACCGTCGCCGACCCAGAACAGCACCTCGCAGCTGCCTTTTTCGCTGAGCAGCGGCAGGTTCAGGTCTGCCGCCCAGTTCAGGCGACCACCCGGTGCGAAACCGCCGGGGTTGTCGGTGGCGATCAGGTTCTCCAGCACTTCGGCGCCCTTGTTTGGCGTGGCGCCTTTTTCCAGGGTGAGGTGGCGGCGCATATCGACGATGGCGTCCACGTGCTCGATCATCATCGGGCACTCTTCCACGCAGGCGCGGCAGGTGGTGCACGACCACAGGGTCTCGGCGTCCACCAGGCCGTTGACGATGGGCTGGTGCGGGCTGCCGCTGTGTTCGCCGATCGGTTTGCCTGGATAGGGGCTGCCGGCGAATTTGGCATCCGTGCCGCCAGCCAGGCCAACGACCATGTCCTGGATCAGTTTTTTCGGGTTCAGTGGCTGGCCGGCGGCGAACGCCGGGCACGCGGCTTCGCACTTGCCGCACTGCACGCAGGCGTCGAAACCGAGCAGTTGGTTCCAGGTGAAATCCTTGGGTTTTTCCACGCCCAACGGCGCGGTTTTATCGCTGAGGTCCAGCGGCTTCAACCCGGTGGAACGGCCACCGCCAAAGCGCTCGGCGCGACGGTGCCAGGCCAGGTGCAAGGCACCGGCGAAGGCGTGTTTCATCGGGCCGCCCCAGGTCATGCCGAAGAACATCTCGGACACGCCCCACAGCACACCGACACCCAGCAACGCGGCCAGCAGCCAACCGCCGAAATCAGCCGGCAGGATGCCAGCCACCGGCAGCGTCACCAGAAAGAAGCTCACCGAGAACGCCATCAGGCTTTTCGGCAGGCGCATCCATGGGCCTTTCGACAGGCGCGACGGCGGATTGCGCCGACGCAGGTACACGAATGTGGCACCGACAAACATCAGCACCGAGGCCAGTAGCAAGGCATAACCGAGGATGCGGTTATGCAGGCCAAAGCCGTGCACCAGGATCGCCAACAGCGCCGACAACACAAAGCCCAGCGCGGTAGCGACGTGGGTGTTGGCGATGTATTTGTCGCGGGCAACCACGTGGTGCAGGTCGACCATGTAGCGCTTGGGCATGGCCAGCAGGCCGCCCAGCAGGTCGACCTTGGACGCGCAGCCACGGCGCCACATGTTCACCCGGCGCAAGGCGCCGAGGACAGCAAGGCCCAGGGCGGCAAACAAGAGAATAGGCAGCAAGGTGTTCAACATGGTGAAGCTCCCACAGACCACACAGGTCTACTGTGAAACTGGCGCTGAATGTGGGAGGGGGCTTGCCCCCGATAGCAGTGGGTCAGCTACAGCTGTATCAACTGACACTCCGCCATCGGGGGCAAGCCCCCTCCCACATTTTGACCGAGTACACATTGGTTCAAGGTGGCTCAGAAATCCTTGCACAAGCGCAGGGCGTCATAGATCGCAGCGTGGGTATTACGCTGCGCCACACAGTCACCAATGCGGAACAGCAAGTACCCATCACCCGCCTCGCTCAGGCACGGCTGCGGCTTGATCGCGAACAAGGCTTCGACGTCGATCTGGCCCTTGTTGCGCGAGCCTTCCTTGAGTGCGTAGTAGATGGCTTCGTCCGGGCGCACGCCGTTCTCGACGACCACCTGGTCCACCACCCGCTCCTCTTTGGCGCCGGTGTATTCGTTTTCCAGCACCGCCACCAGCTTGTCGCCTTCGCGGTAGACCTTTTCCAGCATCATGTCGCCGGTCATGATCACTTCCTTCGGGTACATGCTGCGGTAGTAGGTCGGGAACGACGTACCGCCAATGGCTACGCCCGGCTTGATGTCGTCGGTGACGATTTCGACCTGGCTGCCTTTGTCCGCGAGGAAATCCGCCACCGACATGCCGGTGAATTCGCAGATGGTGTCGTACACCAGCACGTTCTTGCCCGGCGCGACTTTGCCGTCGAGCACGTCCCAACTGCTCACCACCAAGCCTTCGGCTGCGCCCCAGTGTTCGTTCTGTTCCACGTTCGGATGTCCGCCCACCGCCAGCACCACCACGTCCGGACGTACGTCCAGGATAGTGTCGGCATCGGCGGCCACGCCCAGGCGCAGGTCGACCTTCAACCGCGCCAGTTCCAGTTGGTACCAGCGGGTGATACCGGCAATCTGGTCACGTTGCGGCGCCTTGGACGCCGTGGTGATCTGCCCACCAATAAACTCTTTTTTCTCGAACAGGGTCACGTCGTGACCACGCTCGGCGGCCACGCGCGCAGCCTCCATCCCGGCCGGGCCGGCACCGACCACCACAACCTTGCGTTTGACGCCGGTGGTTTTTTCGATGATGTGCGGCACACCCATGTATTCACGGGAGGTCGCGGCGTTCTGGATGCACAACACATCCAGGCCCTGGTACTGGCGATCGATGCAATAGTTGGCGCCGACGCACTGCTTGATTTGGTCGATCTGGCCCATCTTGATCTTGGCGATCAGGTGCGGGTCGGCGATGTGCGCACGGGTCATGCCGACCATGTCCACATAGCCGCCCTCGAGGATGCGCGTGGCCTGGTTCGGGTCCTTGATGTTCTGCGCGTGCAGCACCGGAACCTTGACCACTTCCTTGATGCCGGCTGCCAAGTGCAGGAACGGCTCCGGTGGATAACTCATGTTGGGGATCACGTTGGCCAGGGTGTTGTGCGTGTCGCAACCCGAGCCCACCACGCCGATGAAATCCAGCATGCCGGTGTCGTCGTAATACTTGGCGATCTGCTTCATGTCTTCATGGGACAGGCCGTCCGGGTGGAACTCGTCACCGCACAGGCGCATGCCTACGCAGAAGTCGTCACCGACCTCGGCGCGTACGGCTTTCAATACTTCCAGGCCGAACTTCATGCGGCCTTCGAAGGTGCCGCCCCACTCGTCAGTACGCTTGTTAACCCGCGGGCTCCAGAACTGGTCGATCATGTGCTGGTGCACAGCGGACAACTCAACACCGTCCAGGCCGCCGGCCTTGGCGCGTTTGGCGGCGCTGGCGTAGTTGCCGATCACGCGCCAGATTTCTTCCGGCTCGATGGTCTTGCAAGTGGCACGGTGCACCGGCTCACGTACGCCGGACGGCGACATCAGGGTCGGCCAGTTGAAGCCGTCCCAACGCGAGCGACGGCCCATGTGGGTAATCTGGATCATGATCTTGGCGCCATGCTTGTGCATGGCGTCGGCCAGGTTTTGGAAGTGCGGGATGATGCGGTCGGTGGACAGGTTGACCGAACTCCACCATTCCTGCGGGCTGTCGATAGCCACAACAGAGGAACCGCCGCAGATCGCCAGGCCGATACCGCCCTTGGCTTTCTCTTCGTAGTACTTCACATAGCGGTCAGTGGTCATCCCGCCGTCGGTCGCGTAGACCTCGGCGTGGGCGGTGCTGAGCACGCGGTTGCGGATGGTCAGTTTGCCGATCTGGATCGGCTGGAACATTGCTTCGAAAGCCATGGCACGGTCCTCGGCTTACAACGGCTTGACGGTGAACAGGCCGTCATCGTGGCCCTCTTCGGAGCCTCCGTAGACTTGTTCGGCGACAGTGCGGATCTGGCTGCCGCGGGCTTGCAGAATCTGGTCCATGGCGCCGGCAAACCAGCCAGTGAACATGTAGTCCACTTTGCGCCCGACCTTGCCGTACACGTACACAAACGCGGAGTGTTCCAGCTTGACGCTGCAGGTGCCCTTGTCGAGGTCGATGTCCTGAATCTTGAACAAGCCCCAGCCGCGTTGCGACAGGCGCTTCATGTAGTGCTCAAACACCGCGACGCCTTCCAGGCCGTGGCATTCAGCTTCTTTTTCACACCAGTGCCAAGCGGACTTGTAGCCAGCCTTGTAGAGGATTTCGGCGTAGGCATCGGCGCCCAGCACCTCTTCGATACCGATGTGGTTGTTGACGAAGAAATGGCGCGGCACGTACAGCATTGGCAGGGCGTCGGAGGTCCAGACACCGGTTTCGCTGTCGACTTCGATAGGCAATTGCGGGGCGATCTTGGCCATGGAAACTTAACTCCAGAAAAATTCTTGTTAATGCCCCCGGCGCGAACGGCAGGGGAAAAGATGCGTTGGCGGTGGCTTATTCGCCCCAGACGTCTTTCAAGACGTTGACCCAGTTTTCGCCCATGATCTTGCGTACCACGCGCTCGGGGTGGCCGCGCTTGAGCAGGGTCTCGGTGAGGTTGGGGAACTCGCCCACGGTGCGGATGCCCAGCGGGTTGATGATCTTGCCGAAGCTGGTCAGGCGGCGGGCATAGCCCTTGTCATGGGTCAGCATTTCGAAGAAATCCTGGCCATGGCCCTGGGTGAAGTCGGTGCCGATGCCGATGGCGTCTTCGCCGACGATGTTCATGGTGTATTCGATGGCTTCGGCATAGTCGTCGATGGTCGAATCGATGCCCTTGGCCAGGAACGGCGCGAACATGGTCACGCCGACAAAACCACCGTGGTCGGCGATGAACTTCAGCTCTTCATCGGACTTGTTGCGCGGGTGCTCTTTAAGGCCGGACGGCAGGCAGTGGGAGTAGCACACTGGCTTTTTCGATTCGAGGATGACTTCTTCGGAAGTCTTGGAGCCGACGTGGGACAGGTCGCACATGATGCCGACGCGGTTCATCTCAGCAACGATTTCACGGCCGAAACCCGACAGGCCGCCATCACGCTCGTAGCAACCGGTGCCGACCAGGTTCTGGGTGTTGTAGCACATCTGCACCACACCGACGCCGAGCTGCTTGAAGATCTCGACATAGCCGAGCTGGTCTTCAAAGGCATGGGCGTTCTGGAAGCCGAAGATGATGCCGGTCTTGCCTTGTTCCTTGGCACGGCGGATGTCGGCGGTGGTTTTCACCGGGATCACCAGGTCGCTGTTTTCACGGATCAGGGTCTGGCTGGCCACGATATTGTTGATGGTGGCCTGGAACCCTTCCCACACCGACACGGTGCAGTTAGCGGCAGTGAGACCGCCTTTGCGCATGTCCTCGAACAGGTCGCGATTCCACTTGGCAATAATCAGCCCGTCGATAACGATGCTGTCGGCGTGCAATTCGGCTGGGCTCATCAGGCGTCCCCTTATTGGCGATTCATGCGCCGAATCGTCTGCCGGCGCTTTGGGGCCAGCATATGCCCAGGGGCCGACAGAGCCGGGTGCAAAAACGACAGGGGAATTGCCGAAAGCGTCAATCCACGACAAAGGCTGGTATGAGAGGTCTGACTGGCGGCTGTTCTTTGTCTTACGCTTGAGCCAGAATTCCCGCATCACCTGATATGAGACGGCGCAATGAAATCGATTTTCCTGGCTTTGGCACTCATCGCAACCGGCGTCCACGCCGCCGAAGACACCGACAGCACGCCGTGCGATGGCATCGAAAACGACAAGCAAACCCTGGAATGCGCCTCCTATAACAAAACCACCGCCGAGCAATTGCTCAAGGATAACTATCAGGGCCTGCTGGAACGCATGGCTTCGACCTACGGCAGCGACAAGACCAAGCTGGCGGACATTACCGCTCGTCTGAAGGATGCCCAGCAGAAGTGGGAAAAGTTACGCGATGCCGACTGCGCCGTGGACACCTTCCCGGCAGTGAACGGCACCAAGGCGTATGCGATTGCGCAGAATGATTGTCTGGCACGGATGAGCGATGAGCGGTCGGAGTTTTTGGAGTCGATCGGGCAGGAATAAACGACAATCACCGCCACTTTTCTCTGAACCAAGGCTATTCATGACTATTTGCGGCATCGAAATCAAAGGCAGCGAAGCCATCATCGCGGTCGCCCTCCTGGACAATCAGGCGTTGAGCCATGTCGCCCTGGCGACCAAGAAGATCGCACTTGAAGACGACGATGAGGCCGCCAACGTCAAAGCCTTCGCCGCTCAAGTGAAAACGTTCGTACAGGAAAACGGCATCACCCGTATCGCCATCAAGAAGCGCAGCAAAAAAGGCGAGTTTGCCGGCGGCCCGACGACGTTCAAGATTGAAGGGGTGTTTCAGTTGCTGGACGGTGTTGAAGTGACGCTGCTGTCGCCGCAGACCATTAATGCGCAGAACAAGAAGCACAATTTTGATCTGCCCGCGACGCTGAACAAGTACCAACACGAAGCCTACAAAGCGGCGTGCTCGGCCCTGTTAAAGAAATAAGCCACACACAACCCTTGTAGGAGCCGGCTTGCTCGCGAATGCGGTATGCCAGTACCGAATGCATCAACTGACACACCGCCTTCGCGAGCAAGCCCGCTCCCACATTGGATTCGCGTTGTGCCTTAATCAGGTGTACGGCCCCTGTGTTGCAGCCAATCACCAAAGGTCTTGTCCTCTAGGGCATACCCTCCCCGGCTCGACTTCCACACCAGTTCCTTGTCACGCAGGGCATCGATGCAAGCCTGAATCGTCTGGGTACCTGGCACCACATCGCTGCCCATCTCTTCCAGCGCTTTGCTGACCGCCGTGAGCGTGCTGTCGGTGAACGGCGCGAAGGGTTCGTTCGTTTGCGAGCGCTCCACCATCACTTCCAGCACGGCACGCTGGGGAATGGTGAGAGTGTTCCAGGCGCTTTCGAATTCGGTCCACACACCTGCGCGCAACAGTTCGGCGCGGCTGTGCAGCAGTTGACCCAAATTGCTCGCCTCGCCCAACTCCAGCGCCACTTCTCCAATGATGGTACGAAGCATCTCGGGGCGACGGCCAACCAGCTCAAAAGCCTCATCAATATCGTCCGCGCTGAATTGGTTGGTTTTCGCCAAGTGCGCATTGAGGTGCGCGGTATAGGCTTGTGTGAACGCCTTACCCAGCAGCGGAAACGGCGTGATGCTGGAGCCGAAGAATGGCTGGCTTTTGCCCAGAACCAAATGGGCCAGCTTGTCGCGATTGGAGCCGGTGAACACCAGATGCAAACCGCTGCCCTCCTCGTCACGCCCCTGGTTGAGCTGATCCCGGGCGGCCTTCAGCGCAAACATCGCATTGATGCCTGAATCGCTGGTCAACGCGTGCTGCGCTTCGTCAATCACCAGGACCACGGGTTTTTCCGCCGCGTGATGGAGCAACTCCAAGGCCTGGGTCAACGTCGCGCCGACGGGCAATTGAGGCTTGCTGAAGTCCCAGGACAGCGTGCGCAGAAAGCTCAGTTTCTCGATCCCAAGGTTCTTGGCGAGCTTGCGAATGCCCTTTTCATAGGGAACCAGCGCTGCGGCGATGGCGCTGGCAATCAACTCTGCGGGGTCTTTTTCTTTGTCAGCCCACAGATCGACGTACACCGCCAGCCACCCTCGAAGCTGACACTGCGGGATCAGGTCCTCACGCAAAAAAGTACTTTTGCCCGTGCGACGCGGCGCCGCGAGAAACAGGCCAGAGGTGAAATCCTGGATACCGGCCCCCACCAGACCATCGGCAATACTGCTTGCCAGCGTGGGACGGCGGAATACAAAGCCGCTGTGCTTGGACATGGTTTTACACTCAATTATAGAAATGACTATAAATTATAGTCACGAGTATAATTGACTATAATTGGCCGTCAAACAACCTCTCGTCGCCGATCCTCCCGTGGACACTTGGCAAACCGCGCCCGATAACTGCGGGTGAAATACGACGGCGATTCAAACCCGCACGCAATACTCACTTCCAGCACGCTCATACCGCTTTGACGTAAGAGCTGCCGGGCTTTTTCCAGGCGCAGGCCAAGGTAGAAGTTGCTGGGGGTGTCGTTCAGGTGCAGACGGAACAGGCGCTCCAGTTGGCGACGCGTCACTTTGATCGCCTCGGCCAGGGCCAATGTGCTCAGGGGCGGCTCAGTGTGCTGCTCCATCTCGCCGATCACCTGCACCAGCTTCTTGTTGTTGATGCCGTAGCGTGTGGCGATCTGCATGCGCTGGTGGTCTTTGCGCGGGCGGATGCGGCCGAGCACGAATTGTTCGGAGACCTGGATCGCCAGCTCCGAACCGTGGGATTGGGCGATCAGGTCGAGCATCAGGTCGATGGACGCTGTGCCGCCAGCGCAGGTGATGCGACGGCGGTCGATCTCGAACAGCTCCTGGGTCACGGTGAGCTGTGGATAAGATTCCTTGAAGGCGTCGATGGCTTCCCAATGCAGGGTCAAGCGGTGGCCGTCGAGCAGGCCCGCTTCGGCGAGGACGCAGGCGCCGGTGTCAATGGCGCCGAGGGTCACGCCATCATGGTCGAGGCGGCGCAGCCAGTGTTCCAATGCGGGGGTGGCGAATTGCAGCGGTTCGAAGCCGGCCACCACCAGCAAGGTCGCGCCTTTCTTCAGCGGTTCCAACGCGGCATCGGCGTTGACCGACATGCCATTGCTCGCCAGCACCGCGCCGCCATCGGCACTCAACACATGCCAGCGGTACAGCTCGCCACGAAAGCGATTGGCCACCCGCAACGGTTCCAGCGCGGAGATAAAGCCGATGGCCGAGAAGCCCGGCATCAGCAGAAAGTAGAAATCCTGGGACATGGTGGCGCTCTCGTAGGACGGGCAGCGTGGCACTGTGATACTCCCGTTCTCGGGTGGATTCAAGGGGGCAGGTCGCTGCAGTGCAAGAGCTGGTCGCCGCCGTGCGTTTTGTCGCCCCCAAAGCTACGTAACTTGGCTCCACGGTGCACAAAGACACCGGCCCCCACAATAACGACCTGCCGAGGGATCCACCATGAACCGACTGATCAGCCGCTGTGTGCTTGCACTCAGCGCCAGCGCCATCTTGAGCACGAACGTACTGGCTGCCGACGCGGCATCCTGCCAGAACGTGCGCATGGGCGTGGTGAACTGGACCGACGTAATCGCCACCAGCGCCATGACTCAAGTGTTGCTCGACGGCCTCGGCTACAAAACCAAACAGACCAGCGCCTCCCAGCAAATCATCTTCGCCGGCATCCGCGACCAGCGCCTGGACGTGTTCCTGGGTTACTGGAACCCGCTGATGACCCAGACCATCACGCCGTTCGTCGACGCCAAGCAAGTCAAAGTCCTCGACAAGCCCAGCCTGGAAGACGCACGCGCCACCCTCGCCGTGCCGACTTACCTGGCAGACAAAGGCCTGAAAACCTTCGCGGACATCGCCAAGTTCGAGAAAGAACTGGGCGGCAAGATCTACGGCATCGAGCCAGGCTCGGGCGCCAACACCCAAATCAAGGCGATGATCGCCAAGAACCAGTTCGGCCTGGGCAAGTTCCAACTGGTGGAATCCAGTGAAGCCGGCATGCTCGCCGCCGTCGACCGGGCGGTGCGCCGCAAGGAAGCCGTGGTGTTCTTTGGTTGGGCGCCGCACCCGATGAACGTCAACGTCGCCATGACCTACCTGACCGGCAGCGACGACGCCCTGGGCCCGAACGAAGGCATGGCCACCGTGTGGAGCGTCACCGCGCCGAACTACGCCGAGCAATGCCCGAACGTGCACAAACTGCTGACCAACCTGACCTTCACCGCCGCCGACGAGAGCCGGATGATGCAGCCGTTGCTGGATCACAAGGACGCCATCGAGTCCGCCAAGCAGTGGCTCAAGGATCACCCGCAAGACCAGGCGCGCTGGCTGGAAGGTGTGACGACCTTCGACGGCAAGCCGGCCGCGGCCAACCTGCAACTGACCAGCAAATAACTTTTTCTGAACCACCGTTTCGCAGCTCAACCGGGCTGCGAACGGCACCACCACGCCTGTAAGGAACCGCCTAATGAACCACGACGTCATCATCACCTGCGCACTCACCGGTGCTGGCGACACGACCAGCCGCAGCCCACACGTGCCGGTCACCCCCAAACAAATCGCCGCCGCCGCCGTGGAAGCTGCCAAGGCCGGCGCCACCGTTGTGCACTGCCATGTGCGCGACCCTGAAACCGGCAAGTTCAGCCGCGACGTCGCCCTGTACCGCGAAGTGATGGAGCGCATCCGTGAGGCTGACATCGACATCATCGTCAACCTCACCGCCGGCATGGGCGGTGATCTGGAGATCGGTGGCGGCGAGAACCCGATGGCGTTCGGCCCCAACACCGACCTGGTCGGCCCGTTGACCCGCCTGGCTCACGTCGAAGAGTTGCTGCCAGAAATCTGCACACTGGACTGCGGCACGCTGAACTTTGGCGATGGCGACACTATTTACGTCTCCACCCCGGCGCAACTGCGGGCCGGCGCCAAGCGCATCCAGGAACTGGGCGTGAAGGCCGAGCTGGAAATCTTCGACACCGGTCACTTGTGGTTCGCCAAGCAGATGATCAAGGAAGGCCTGCTCGACGACCCGCTGTTCCAACTGTGCCTGGGCATCCCATGGGGCGCGCCGGCGGACACCACCACCATGAAAGCCATGGTCGACAACCTGCCAGCCGACGCGGTGTGGGCCGGCTTCGGCATCGGCCGCATGCAAATGCCAATGGCGGTACAAGCGGTGCTGCTGGGCGGCAACGTGCGGGTCGGCCTGGAAGACAACCTGTGGCTGGACAAAGGCGTGCTCGCCACCAACGGCCAGTTGGTGGAACGGGCGAGCGAAATCCTCAGCCGCCTGGGTGCACGGGTCATGACCCCGGCCGAAGGCCGAATCAAGATGGGTTTGACCAAACGCGGTTGATCGCTGCCACCACTATTTTAGGAATTTGCCATGAGCTTTATCACCGAAATCAAAACCTTCGCCGCCCTGGGCAGCGGTGTCATCGGCAGCGGCTGGGTGTCCCGCGCCCTGGCCCATGGCCTGGATGTAATCGCCTGGGACCCGGCGCCCGGTGCCGAAGCCGCACTGCGCAAACGTGTCGCCAACGCCTGGGGCGCCTTGGAAAAGCAAGGCCTGGCGCCGGGTGCGTCCCAGGACCGCCTGCGCTTTGTCGCCACCATTGAAGAGTGTGTGAAAGACGCCGACTTCATCCAGGAAAGCGCCCCGGAACGCCTGGAGCTGAAACTCGACCTGCACAGCAAGATCAGTGCTGCGGCCAAGCCGAATGCGTTGATTGGGTCGAGCACCTCCGGCCTGTTGCCGAGCGAGTTCTACGAGGGCTCGACCCACCCTGAGCGGTGCGTGGTCGGCCATCCGTTCAACCCGGTTTACCTGCTGCCACTTGTGGAGGTGGTCGGCGGCAAGAACACCGCGCCGGAAGCCGTTCAAGCCGCGATCAAGGTGTACGAATCCCTCGGCATGCGACCCCTGCATGTGCGCAAGGAGGTCCCAGGCTTTATCGCTGACCGTCTGCTCGAAGCGCTGTGGCGTGAAGCCCTGCATCTGGTCAATGACGGCGTGGCCACCACCGGCGAAATCGACGACGCGATCCGCTTTGGCGCGGGCCTGCGCTGGTCGTTCATGGGTACCTTCTTGACCTACACCCTGGCCGGCGGCGACGCCGGCATGCGCCACTTCATGGCGCAGTTCGGCCCGGCACTGCAATTGCCGTGGACCTACCTGCCGGCGCCGGAGCTGACCGACAAGCTGATCGACGATGTAGTCGACGGCACCAGCGATCAACTGGGCAAACACAGCATTTCGGCGCTGGAGCGCTATCGTGATGACTGCCTGCTGGCGGTGCTGGAGGCGGTGAAAACCACCAAGGCCAAGCACGGCATGACCTTCGCCGAATAACGGAACCCCTGACATGCCCGCACTCACCACCTACACCACCCAGGTCCACCCCGACTGGGTGGACTACAACGGCCACCTGCGCGACGCGTTCTATCTGCTGATCTTCAGCTACGCCACCGACGCGCTGATGGACACCCTGGGCCTGGACAGCGAAAACCGTGAAACCAGCGGCCATTCACTGTTCACCCTGGAGCTGCACCTCAACTACCTGCACGAAGTGAAACTCGGTGCCTACGTGGAGGTGCATACCCAACTGATCGCCTTTGATGCCAAGCGCCTGCACCTCTATCACAGCCTGCATTTAGTGGGAGATGAAAAGGAGCTAGCGGGCAACGAGCAGATGCTGCTGCATGTTGAGCTGGCAGGCCCGAATTCGGCGCCGTTCACCGAGGCCACATTGGAAAAACTCACGGCCATCAGTGCGGAGCAGGCTGACCTGCCGCGCCCCGCACTGCTTGGCCGAGTGATTGGACTGCCGCTGAAAAAATAGCCACCCAAAAAATAATAAGGAGCCACCATGCAAACCGCCGCTGTCGCTGTCGCCGATTTCCGTACCTACCCGAAGATCTGCGACATCGCGGACGTGCGGGTGCTGGAAGATCAAATCCTTGTGCATTGGGCCGATGGGCGGGTCAGCCCGTTCCATCATCAATGGCTGCGGGACAACTGCCCCTGTGCAGAATGTGTATACAGCGTGACCCGTGAACAAGTGCTGGAGATTGTCGACGTAGATGCCGATCTCAGGGCTGCCTCGGCACGTCTTGACCGAGGCAACCTGTGGTTGGAATGGAGCGGCGGCCACCGCAGTCAGTACGATCCCGGCTGGTTGCGGGCCCATGCCTACGACGATGAATCCCGTGCCGAACGCCGTGCGGCAAAGCCCCAATCGCAGCTGTGGGACAGTCGCTTCGAACTGCCGGCGTTCGAATACAAGGCCGTCATGGAAGACCCGAACGCGCTACTGCAATGGTTGCTGGCGCTGCGCGATTCAGGCCTGACGCAAATCCGAGGCGTCCCAACCGAGCCCGGCTCCCTGGCGCTGATCGCCAAGCGCATATCCTTCATCCGCGAGAGCAACTTCGGCGTGCTGTTCAATGTGCAATCCAAGGCCGATGCCGACAGCAATGCCTACACCGCGTTCAACCTGCCCTTGCACACTGATCTGCCCACGCGGGAGCTGCAACCGGGCCTGCAATTCCTGCATTGCCTGGTGAACGATGCCAGCGGTGGCGAGAGCATTTTTGTCGATGGGTTTGCCATCGCCCATGCGTTGCGCACAGAAGACCCCGAAGCGTTTCGCGCACTGTGTGAAATACCCGTGGAGTTTCGCAACAAGGACCGTCACAGCGACTATCGCCGCCTGGCGCCGATCATTGCGCTGGATGCGTTGGGGGATGTGGCGGAGATTCGCATGGCTAACTTTTTGCGTGGGCCGTTCGAGGCCAGTGTGGAGCAGATGCCCTTGCTGTATCGGGCGTATCGGCGGTTTATTGCGATGACGCGGGAGGATCGCTTTAGGCTGGTCAAGCGCCTGAACCCGGGTGAGTTGTGGTGCTTCGACAACCGCCGCACCTTGCATGCGCGCAATGCTTTTGATCCCACTTCGGGGGCGCGGCATTTTCAGGGGTGCTATATCGACCGGGATGAATTGCTCTCGCGCATCCTGGTGTTGCAGCGCTAGACCGTGGCGCGGCTATTGCCGGCGATGGCGTCCGTGTAATCAGCACAAATCCCAGGCAAAAAAAAGCCCCGATCCAGCCGTGACTGGATCGGGGCAGAGTGCCTTGTGTGAGCGTGACATCCTGAGGGTGACCAAACCTTCAAGTTGTTTGCTTGAGTTCAGTGTGCCCATTAATACCGTCGGTACATGGCCCGAAAACGACCTGCTCATAGCCATCTGAGGCATTCGTGCAATCGGCCCTTGCCGACCGCTTGGGTGGCTACCAGAATCCACGTCAAGCCCCGTTCCCTTCACCAGGATAAACGTCATGATGCATGCGGATTTGATTGACCAGGATGACCTGCTGGGCCAACTGCGCTCACTGGGTTTCGAAGTGTCCAGTGGCGCCACCGCCGAACAGGCCTGCGAGTGCGCCGTACGCGGTTTGAGCCCGGCGCGGGCCAAGGCCCTCAAGGGCATGGTTGAGCAGATGTACACCGGCAGTGCGACGATTCTGCCGGCCGTGAGGCAGGCAATCGACAAACAGCTGTTGCCGGCATTGGTGCAGTTCAAACAGAACTCCGGCGCCTGATAAAGCGCCATCGCAGGCAAGCCAGCTCCCACATTTGAATGTATTCACAGATCAAAATGTGGGAGCTGGCTTGCCTGCGATGAAGCCCCCTCGGTTTAGAGCCTTACGCTGGCAAACGTCGATTCATTGCGCGCCTGACTCAACGCCGACATCGGCCCCGACAACGGTGACAACACCAGCGCCTGCGGGATTGGCATCATCGCCACTTGCTGGGTGGTGTTGGAACCCACACGCTCATCCCGTGGCGGAATGCCGAAGTATTCGCGGTAGCACTTGGAGAAATGCGGTGTGGAGACAAACCCGCACACCGACGCCACTTCGATGATCGACATCGGCGTTTGCTTGAGCAACTGCCGTGCACGGATCAGGCGCAGCTTGAGGTAGTAACGCGACGGCGAACAATGCAAGTATTTCTGGAACAGGCGCTCCAACTGGCGACGCGACACGGCGACGTACACCGCCAGTTCGTCCAGGTCGATCGGCTCTTCCAGGTTGGCTTCCATCAGCGCGACGATTTCCTGCAGCTTCGGCTGGTTGGTGCCGAGCATGTGCTTGAGCGGCACACGCTGGTGATCCTGTTCGTTGCGGATGCGTTCGTACACGAACATCTCGGAGATCGCGGCCGACAGTTCACGGCCGTGGTCGCGGCTGATCAAGTGCAGCATCATGTCCAGTGGCGCGGTGCCGCCGGAGCTGGTGAAGCGGTTGCGGTCGAGGGTGAACAGGCGTGTGCTCATGGCCACGCGGGGGAAGGCTTCCTGCATCGAGGCCAGGCATTCCCAGTGCACGCTGCAATCAAACCCATCGAGCAAACCGGCGCAGGCCAAGGCCCAACTGCCGGTGCACACCGCGCCAAGGCGACGGGACTGACGCGCCTGGCTTTGCAGCCACGACACATGTTCACGGGTAACGGTACGTTGGATACCCACGCCGCCGCACACGATTACGGTGTCCAGGGCCGGGGCTTTGTGCATGGAAGCATCGGGGGTGATTTGCAGACCGTCGCTGGCCCACACCTGGTTTCCGTCGACGCTCAAGGTCGTCCAGCGATACAGCTCGCGGCCAGAGAGCTGGTTGGCCATGCGCAGGGGTTCGACTGCGGAGGCCAGGGAAATCAGCGTGAAATTGTCCAGCAGCAAAAAGCCGATGGATTGAGGCGCACGGTTCTGGGGTTGGGCCCCGGAGTTGAACGACGTCATCGCGGTATCTCCTCACACAAAGCGGGTGATGGCCTCAGGCGAGGCTCTTGTTATTGCGCTCTTCATCCAGCGAGGAGAGAGGCTTTGAATTGATAGAGCAAATGCCATGCCTAAAATTGAATGGCCATCCAATAACTCCTAAAAACGACCTGATGACGCGTCTAGATAAGCCCGCGCCGCGAGTACGGATATAGCTGAAATCAGCCGTAGGAATGAGTCTGCCCACGGGGCGTGAGCAGATCGGTAGCACTTGTGGGAAGGCGCTTTGCGGGTGTGGGAAAAGTCTGTCACCCCAAGCACGGGTGACAGCGGGTCGGGCGGGAAATCGTTCGGTAGCTACTTATCTGTTTGCGACGCGCTAAAAGGTGGCGCTTTTGCATCCGGGTGTTCACTTTATGCGCAATGTTGTCTGGACTACCGTAGTCGCGAGCAAGCCCGCTCCCACACTTGACCGCGTTCTCATGTTGGAACTCGATCAAATGTGGGAGCGGCGGTGCGACGATTCGACTTGCTCGCGAATACAAGCGACGCGGTCTCAACATTCAACAGCGCTGACCGCCAACCCACCCCGCGATGTCTCTTTGTATTTGTCATGCATATCCGCCCCGGTATCGCGCATGGTGCGAATCACCCGGTCCAGGGAGATAAAGTGCTGGCCATCGCCACGCAGCGCCATTTGCGCCGCGTTGATCGCCTTCACTGCCGCAATTGCATTGCGCTCGATGCACGGCACTTGCACCAGCCCACCCACCGGGTCGCAGGTAAGGCCCAAGTTGTGTTCCAAGCCGATTTCGGCGGCGTTGCACAGCTGTTCCGGCGTGGCGCCAAGGATCTCGGCCAAACCAGCAGCAGCCATCGCGCAGGCCGAACCCACTTCACCCTGGCAACCGACTTCGGCACCGGAGATCGAGGCGTTCTTCTTGCACAGGATCCCCACCGCCGCCGCACCCAGCAGGTAGTCGACCACATTGGCTTCGGTGACTTCCTCGCTGAACTTCATGAAGTAGTGCAACACCGCCGGGATAATCCCCGCCGCGCCGTTGGTGGGTGCGGTGACCATGCGTCCACCGGCGGCGTTTTCCTCGTTGACTGCCAGGGCGAACAGGTTGACCCATTCCATGGCGCTCAAGGTCGAACCGATCACGTTCGGCTTACCCAACTCTTGCAGGCTGCGATGCAACTTGGCGGCGCGGCGGCGCACGTTCAGGCCGCCAGGCAGGATGCCTTCGTGCTTGAGGCCCTGCTCCACGCAATCCTGCATGGCGCGCCAGAGTTTCATCAGGCCGCTGCGGATTTCTTCTTCGGAGCGCCAGGTTTTTTCGTTAGCCAGCATCAACTCGGCGACGCGCAGGTTGTGGGTCTTGCACAACTGCAGCAGCTCCACCGCGCTGGAAAAGTCGTAAGGCAACTCGGTACGGTCCATATCGGCCACGCCGCTTTGCGCCTGGGCTTCATCCACTACAAAACCGCCGCCTACTGAATAGTAGGTATCGCGGTGCAGTTCACCCTTGTCACCGAACACCACCAGTGTCATGGCGTTGGGGTGGAACGGCAGGTTTTCGTCGAGCAGGCGCATGTCCCGCGCCCAGACGAAGGACACCGGCAGGTGCCCGTCCAGCAGCAACGTGTCGGTCTCGCGCAGGGTGTGAATGCGCAGGCCGATTTGCGACGGATCGATCGCGTCCGGCCATTCGCCCATCAGGCCCATGATGGTCGCGGTATCGCTGCCGTGGCCGATGCCGGTGGCGGACAAGGAGCCGTAGAGCTGAACTTCGACGCGCCGCACTTGTTCCAACAGTTCACGTTCACGCAAGCCTTGAACGAACAACGCCGCGGCGCGCATGGGGCCGACGGTGTGAGAACTCGAAGGCCCGATGCCGATCTTGAACAGGTCGAAAACACTGATAGCCATTAACGTGGAACTCCGCAGGTGAACAGGCCGGACACCAACGAGCTGCTACGCTCAGATCGCCCAGATGGCGGCATCATCAAGCTTTTACTTGCCGTCACGGCGTCTCACACCGACGCACTCATGCTCACAAGCGTCGCTACCGTGCGATCACCTGTTTTGGCCGTTTTTAGCGGTGCAGATGGGCAAAACCTGCAGTTTTGCCGCTGGAAAAATCTGTAAGCGACGTCACCGACACTGGATACGACCATCCCTGTACTGGATACGACGCCCCCTGTAGGCGTCAGATTTTCACTGGTACATGATCAGTCTCGACTCGTTTGCAAGGCACCGTGCCAGAGCTGTTGTCGCACGCACCAACCGCAACACTTATAAAGCGCGGCGAATGCCGCCAGAAAAAACACAGGAGTCTACCCAGATGAAAGGTTCACCCTCGTTGTTGTTGGCCGCCATGCTGAGTCTGCCAGTCATGGCGCACGCCGCAGAACCGGCACAATGTCAGACCGTCAACTTCTCCGATGTCGGCTGGACCGACATCACCGTCACCACCGCGACCACCAGCGAGATCCTCAAGGGCCTGGGCTACAAGCCGCGCACCACGATGATTTCGGTACCAGTGACCTACAAGTCCCTGGCCGACGGCAAGAACATGGACATCTTCCTCGGCAACTGGATGCCGACCATGGAAAACGACATCAAGCAGTACCGTGATGCCGGCACCGTGGAAACCGTGCGCGCCAACCTGGAGAACGCCAAGTACACCCTGGCCGTCCCGGAAGCGCTGTACAACAAGGGCCTCAAGGACTTCGCCGACATCGCCAAATTCAAGGATGAGCTGGGCGGCAAGATCTACGGCATCGAGCCCGGCAATGACGGCAACCGCACCATCCAGACCCTGATCGACAAAGACGCCTTCGGCCTGAAAACCGCCGGCTTCAAAGTCGTCGAATCCAGCGAAGCCGGCATGCTCTCCCAGGTCGAACGCGCCACCAAGCGCGACCAGGCCATCGTGTTCCTCGGCTGGGAACCGCACCCGATGAACACCCGCTTCAAGATGAAGTACCTGACCGGCGGGGACGACTCGTTCGGCCCCAACTACGGCCAGGCCACCATCTACACCAACACCCGCAAGGGCTACACCGAGGAATGCAGCAACGTGGGCCAGTTGCTGAAAAACCTGGTGTTCACCCTGAACATGGAAAGCACCCTGATGGGTAACGTCTTGGACGACAAACAAAAGCCTGATGCCGCCGCCAAGGCCTGGCTGAAAGCCAATCCACAAGTCCTCGACACCTGGCTCGCCGGTGTCACTACCGTAGATGGCAAACCAGGACTCGACGCCGTTAAAGCCTACCTCGCCAAGTAATGTTGTCCCCGGGGCGGTGCGCTGCCCCGGGATGTTTTCCCTCTTCGCATGTGGACATTCACTACCATGCTGACTGAACAGAAAATCCCACTAGGCCAGTACATCGCTGCCTTCGTCGAATGGTTGACCCAACACGGCGCCAACTACTTCGACGCAATCGCATCGACTCTGGAAACGATGATCCACGGCGTGACGTTCGCGCTGACCTGGTTCAATCCGCTGGCATTGATCGGTCTGATTGCGCTGCTGGCTCACTTTATCCAACGTAAATGGGGACTGACTGTTTTTGTCATCGCCTCCTTCCTGCTGATCCTCAACCTGGGGTACTGGCAGGAAACCATGGAGACCCTGGCGCAAGTGCTGTTCGCCACCCTGGTCTGCGTGGTCATCGGTGTGCCGCTGGGCATTGTTGCCGCGCACAAACCGTTGTTCTACACCATGATGCGGCCGGTGCTCGATCTGATGCAGACCGTACCGACCTTCGTCTACCTCATCCCTACCCTGACCCTCTTCGGGCTGGGTGTGGTGCCTGGGCTGATTTCCACGGTGGTGTTCGCGATTGCCGCGCCGATCCGTCTGACCTACCTGGGTATCCGTGATGTACCGCAAGAGTTGATGGACGCCGGCAAGGCCTTTGGCTGCTCGCGCCGTCAGTTGCTCTCGCGCATTGAACTGCCCCACGCCATGCCGAGCATTGCCGCCGGCATTACCCAATGCATCATGCTGTCGTTGTCGATGGTGGTGATCGCGGCCCTGGTGGGCGCCGACGGCCTCGGCAAACCCGTGGTCAACGCACTCAACACCGCCGACATCGCCCTGGGCTTTGAAGCCGGTCTGGCGATCGTGCTGCTGGCCATCATGCTCGACCGCATCTGCAAACAACCCGACGCTAAAGTAGGGGGTGATGCATGAGCATTATCCGATTCGACAAGGTCGACGTGATCTTTTCAAAAGACCCACGCGAGGCGCTCAAGCTGCTGGACCAGGGCATGAGCCGTAACGAGATCCTGAAAAAGACCGGGCAGATTGTCGGCGTTGAAAAAGCCAGCCTGGATATCGAGAAAGGCGAGATCTGCGTGCTGATGGGCCTGTCGGGCTCCGGTAAATCCAGCTTGTTGCGCTGCATCAATGGCCTCAACACCGTCAGCCGTGGGCAACTGTTCGTGGAACATGAAGGTCGCCAGATCGACATCGCTTCCTGCACACCTGCCGAGCTGAAAATGATGCGCACCAAACGCATCGCCATGGTGTTCCAGAAATTCGCCCTGATGCCTTGGCTGACGGTGCGCGAAAACATCAGCTTCGGCCTGGAAATGCAGGGCCGTCCGGAGAAAGACCGGCGCAAGCTGGTGGACGAAAAGCTCGAGCTGGTAGGCCTGACCCAATGGCGCAACAAGAAGCCGGACGAACTCTCCGGCGGCATGCAACAGCGCGTCGGCCTGGCCCGCGCGTTGGCAATGGACGCCGACATCCTGCTGATGGACGAACCCTTCTCCGCCCTCGACCCGCTGATCCGCCAAGGCCTGCAGGACGAGTTGCTGGAACTGCAACGCAAGCTGAGCAAGACCATCGTGTTCGTGAGCCACGACCTCGACGAGGCGCTCAAACTGGGCAGCCGCATCGCGATCATGAAAGACGGCAAGATCATCCAGTACAGCGTGCCGGAAGAGATCGTGCTGAACCCGGCGGACGACTATGTGCGCACCTTCGTCGCGCATACCAACCCGCTGAACGTGCTGTGCGGGCGCAGCCTGATGCGCACCCTGGACAACTGCAAGCGCGTCAACGGTTCGGTGTGCCTGGACCCGGGCGGCGACTCGTGGCTGGACCTGGCCGAAGGCAACACCATCAAGGGCGCCCGCCAGAATGGCGCGGTGATGAATTTGCAGAACTGGGCACCGGGACAAGCGGTGGAAGGTTTGGGCCGAGTGCCGACGCTGGTGGATTCGAATATCGGCATGCGCGATGCGTTGCAGATTCGTTATCACACCGGGAACAAGCTGGTGTTGCATGACAACAACCAGGTGGTGGGGATCTTGGGTGACAGTGAGCTCTACCATGCCCTGCTAGGCAAGAACCTCGGCTGACAGATACCGCAAAAGCAACTGAAGAAACAATGTGGGAGCTGGCTTGCCTGCGATAGCGGTGGTGAATTCACTACCGCTATCGCAGGCAAGCCAGCTCCCACAGTTGATCCCATTCAAACATTGGAACAGTGGTGTCAGTGAAGACACCACCTAGCTCACGTATCAGCTATAGACACGGCCAAGGAGCTGCCGATGGCTTTCAAACTGATCGAGCACGTCCCGGGTGATCTGTTCCTGGGCGAAGCCCATCAGGTCGTATTCCTGAGGTCCGTTGTGCAGGTAGACCTCGGCGCGGTAGTAACGCGTGCGCTCTTCCTCGGGCAGGTCGCTCGGTGCCGACGAGTAAGCATCCAGGCTCACTTCGTAGACAAACGGGTTGCCCTCTTCCATCTCGATGCGCACACCGATGCAGCGCTTGGATTTACCCAGCAGTGTCTGCACCTCCAGCCCCTGTTCACGCAAGGCCGTCGCCGCTTCTTCCAACGCTGGCGTCACGTGCTTGTCCATAAAGCGTTGCACGGTGCCTTGGCTCGGCTGCAGGTCCAGCGCGGTCAAACGCTCGCTGAAACCACGGCGGCCACGCTCAGCCAGTTGCGCCTGCTCCTGTTCGATGGCCACATCCTGGCGCATCGCCTTGTGCAAGCCGAACATAAAGAAGATCAACACCACCGAGAACGGCAGCCCGGCCAGCACCACCATGGTCTGCATGGCTTCGAAGTTGCCGGCGAACAACAGACCGATGGTCACCAGGGTGATCACCGCCGACCAGAAGATGCGCAGCCAGTGCGGCGCATCTTCGTCCACGTTGCCGCCTTTGCACGACAGGTTGGCCATCATCACCGCGCCGGAATCCGCCGGGGTCAGGAACAGCACGAAGCCTACGAAAATCGACACACCGATGACGATTTTCGACGCCGGGTAATGCTCAAGCAGTTGGTAGATGGCCATGGACGGCTGTTCCAGCGCGGTCTTGCCCAACTCCACCGCACCGTGGTTCAGCACCAGGTCCAGGGCCGAGTTACCGAAGATCGACAGCCACGCCAGGGTAAAGCCCAGCGGGATCAGCAGCACGCCGGCCACCAGTTCACGCACGGTACGACCACGGGAAATGCGCGCGATGAACATGCCCACGAATGGCGCCCAGGAAATCCACCACGCCCAGTAGAACAGGGTCCACAGGCCCATCCAGCGTTCGGTTTTGTCGGCGTCGCCTTCGTACACATAGAGGTCGAAGGTTTTCAGGATGATGCCGTTGAGGTAGTCACCGGTGTTCTGCACCAAGCCGTTGAGCAAATGCAGAGTCGGGCCGAACAGCAGCACGAAGATCAACAGGCCGCTGAACAACACGATGTTGAGGTTGGAGAGGCGACGAATGCCGTTCTCCACCCCCGACACGGCGGCGATGGTCGCCACGGTGCTCATCACGATGATCACAATCAGCAGGTTGGTGTTGCTGTGCTGCATGCCGAACAGGTTTTCCAGCCCGGACGACACCTGCATCGAACCAATCCCCAGGTTCGTCACCAGGCCAAGCAGGGTCACGAACATGCCGAAACCGTCCACCGCGTGGCCGGCCGCGCCTTTCACCCAACGCTCGCCCACCAGCGGGTACAGCGCCGAACGCAAGGCCAGCGGCTGGTTATGACGATACGCGAAGTAGGCCACGGCCAGGCCGACCAGGGCGTAGATCGCCCAGCCGTGCAGGCCCCAGTGCAGGAAGGTCAATTGCAGCGCCTGGCGTGCTGCGCCATTGCTGGCGGCAGCGCCTTCGGGCGGGTTGAAGTAGTGGTCCAGCGGCTCGGAAGCGCCGAAGTACAGCAGCGAAATGCCGATGCCCGACGAGAACAACATGCCGGCCCAGGCGCCGTAGCTGAAGTCCGGGGTGTCGTCCTTGCTGCCCAGTTTCAATTTGCCGTAAGAGGAAAACGCCAGGCCGACCACAAACACCAGGTAGGCGGCGATGACCACCATGTAGTACCAGCCGAAGCTTTTCGACAGCCACGCCTGGGCGACACCGAGCATGCGCCCGGCCTCCTGCGGGGCGATGATCAGGATGGCAGTCAACAACAGAATCAACGCGGTGGAGGTGTAGAACACCCAACCGTTGACCCGCACCTTTTCTGGCGGGGTCTTTATAAGAGAGGCAGAACTCATGGCGCAGATGCTCCGGGCAGTGCGAGAGAGAAACACAAGGCAACGGTTATCCCGGGACATCGATTTTTCGGCAGTCGACGGACGGGTGTTATAAAGACACCCCTTAAATCCCTGCACCCCATGAGCGCAGTGCCCAGGGACGTTTCAGGGGTTTAACCAGGTGCCAGATGTCGTGCCTACATGTAGGAAATACCCGTAGGACGCGACCATTTGTCGCAGATCTTATTCTTTGTTGATTGAACGTTCAATCAAAACAAAATAGACTGGCCCTCAAGCCGACGGACGTTGATCGCCCATCGGCAGGCCTAAGGAGAGGTGCTACATGCCCAAGGTCGGTATGCAACCCATACGCCGCCAGCAGTTGATCGAAGCCACGCTAACGGCCATCGATCAGGTCGGAATGGGAGATGCCAGCATTGCGCTGATCGCCCGTTTGGCCGGCGTCTCGAACGGCATCATCAGTCACTACTTTCAGGACAAGAACGGCCTGATCGCCGCGACGATGCGGTACTTGATGAATGTGCTGATCGAGAACGTCCACGAACGCAGGCTCGCACTGAAGGATGACAGCCCACGGGCGCACCTTCAGGTGATCATCGAGGGCAACTTCGATGCCAGCCAGGTCAACGGCCCGGCAATGAAAACCTGGCTGGCCTTCTGGGCCACCAGCATGCACCACCCGTCATTGCACAGGTTGCAGCGGATCAACGATCAACGTCTGTATTCCAACCTGTGCTGCCAGTTCCGCCGAGTGCTGCCGCTGCCGCACGCACGCAAAGCAGCCCGAGGCCTGGCGGCCCTGATCGACGGTTTGTGGTTGCGCGGCGCCCTGTCGGGAGACGCTTTCGACACGGCGCAGGCGCAACGGATCGCTTACGAATACATGGATTTCCAATTGGCCAAGCAGGTGAGTTAGAGCACACATAACCGCTCAACCCCTGAACTGCTGCCGCTCAGTGTTGCCACACCCTTATGGCCCACTGTTCGGCGGTTAACGCCAACCACTTATGCACTTGCGAGGACTTTATGGCCCGTTTCGACCTGCAAAAACTCTACATTGACGGCGGTTACAGCGACGCTGGCAGCGATGCCACCTTCGACGCCATCAACCCGGCTAACGGTGAAGTTCTCGCCCAAGTGCAACGCGCCACTAAAGAAGACGTTGAACGTGCCGTGGTCAGCGCCGAAAAAGGCCAGAAAATCTGGGCCGCCATGACCGCCATGGAACGTTCGCGCATCCTGCGTCGTGCCGTCGACATCCTGCGCGAGCGCAACGACGAACTGGCCGCCCTGGAAACCCTGGATACCGGTAAATCCTTCTCCGAAACCAAGTACGTCGACATCGTCACCGGCGCTGACGTGCTGGAATACTACGCAGGCCTGGTGCCAGCCATCGAAGGCGAGCAGATCCCACTGCGCGACACCTCGTTCGTCTACACCCGCCGCGAGCCACTGGGCGTGGTCGCCGGTATTGGCGCGTGGAACTACCCGATCCAGATCGCCCTGTGGAAATCCGCACCGGCACTGGCCGCCGGTAACGCGATGATCTTCAAGCCAAGCGAAGTCACCTCGCTGACCACCCTGAAACTGGCTGAGATCTACACCGAAGCCGGCGTTCCGGCGGGCGTGTTCAACGTGCTGACCGGCAGCGGCCGTGAAGTCGGCACCTGGCTGACCGAACACCCGCGCATCGAGAAAGTCTCGTTCACCGGCGGCACCGACACCGGCAAGAAAGTCATGGCCAGCGCTTCCAGCTCTTCGCTCAAAGACGTAACCATGGAACTGGGCGGCAAGTCCCCGCTGATCATCTTCGATGACGCCGACCTCGACCGCGCCGCCGACACCGCGATGATGGCCAACTTCTACAGCTCCGGCCAGGTCTGCACCAACGGCACTCGCGTGTTCGTACCGAAGCACCTGCAAGCTGCGTTCGAAGCCAAGATCGTTGAGCGTGTCGCGCGCATTCGCGTTGGCAACCCGGAAGACGAAAACACCAACTTCGGTCCGCTGGTCAGCTTTGCCCACATGGAAAGCGTGCTGGGCTACATCGCCAAGGGCAAAGAGCAAGGCGCTCGCCTGCTGTGCGGCGGCGACCGCCTGACCGACGGCGACTTCGCCAAAGGCGCCTTCGTGGCCCCAACCGTATTCACCGACTGCACCGACGACATGGTCATCGTGCGTGAAGAAATCTTCGGCCCAGTGATGAGCATCCTCACCTACGAAACCGAAGAAGAAGTGATCCGCCGCGCCAACGACACCGACTTCGGCCTGGCTGCTGGCCTGGTGACCAAAGACCTGAACCGCGCCCACCGCGTGATTCATCAGTTGGAAGCGGGTATCTGCTGGATCAACGCCTGGGGCGAGTCCGACGCGAAGATGCCGGTCGGTGGCTACAAGCAGTCGGGTGTTGGCCGCGAGAACGGGATCAGCTCGCTGAACAACTTCACCCGCATCAAATCGGTACAGGTTGAGCTGGGCGACTACGCCTCGGTGTTCTAAGAGCTGAGATTTGTATTGCCTTTGAGGCCGCCATCGGGGGCAAGCCCCCTCCCACACTTTGATTTGTGAACACATTCCAAATGTGGGAGGGGGCTTGCCCCCGATGAGGTCCGACCTGACCAACTTCAAAGAGGGTGCATCCAATGTCCCAAGAATACGATTACATCATTGTGGGTGCCGGCTCCGCCGGTAACACCCTGGCGACCCGTCTGACCGAAGACGAAGGCGTCACCGTCCTGCTGCTGGAAGCCGGCGGCCCGGACTATCGTCTCGACTTCCGTACCCAGATGCCAGCCGCCCTGGCCTTCCCACTGCAAGGCCGCCGCTACAACTGGGCCTACGAGACCGATCCAGAGCCACACATGGACGGCCGTCGCATGGAGTGCGGTCGCGGCAAGGGCCTCGGCGGCTCTTCGCTGATCAACGGCATGTGCTACATCCGTGGCAACGCCATGGATTACGACAACTGGGCGAAATTGCCAGGTCTGGAAAACTGGACCTACCTCGACTGCCTACCCTATTTCCGCAAGGCCGAAACTCGCGACATCGGCCCGAACGACTGGCACGGCGGCGATGGCCCGGTCAGCGTGACCACGCCGAAAGCCGGCAATAACCCACTGTTCCACGCCATGGTCGAAGCCGGCGTGCAGGCTGGTTACCCGCGTACCGAAGACTTGAACGGCTACCAGCAAGAAGGCTTCGGCCCGATGGACCGTACCGTCACGCCGAACGGCCGTCGCGCCAGTACCGCACGCGGTTACCTGGATACCGCTAAGAAGCGCTCCACGCTGACCATCGTCACCCACGCCCTTACCGACAAGGTGTTGTTCGAAGGCAAGCGTGCCGTTGGCGTGCGTTACCTGATCGGCGCTGCCGAAGAGCGCGTTGAAGCCCGCGCGCGCAAAGAAGTGCTGGTGTGCAGCGGCGCAATCGCGTCGCCGCAACTGCTGCAACGCTCCGGTGTCGGCCCGGCCAAGCTGCTGGAAAGCCTCGACATCCCGGTGGTCCATGACCTGCCAGGCGTCGGCGAAAACCTGCAGGACCACCTTGAACTGTACCTGCAATATGCGTGCACTCAGCCCGTGTCGCTGTACCCGTCGCTGCTCTGGTACAACCAGCCGGCGATCGGCGCCGAGTGGCTGTTCAACGGCACCGGCATTGGCGCCAGCAACCAGTTCGAAGCGGGCGGTTTCATCCGTACCCGTGAAGAATTCGAATGGCCGAACATCCAGTACCACTTCCTGCCGGTGGCGATTAACTACAACGGCAGCAACGGTGTGAAAGAGCACGGTTTCCAGGCGCACATGGGCTCCATGCGTTCCCCAAGCCGTGGCCGCGTGCAATTGAAGTCGAAGAACCCACGGGACTACCCGAGCATCCTCTTCAACTACATGGCCACCGAGCAGGACTGGCAGGAATTCCGCGACGGCATCCGCCTGACCCGTGAAATCATGCAGCAGCCGGCACTCGACCAGTACCGTGGCCGCGAGATCAGCCCGGGCATCGACGTGCAAACCGATGAGCAGCTCGACAAGTTCATCCGCGAGCACGCCGAGACTGCGTTCCACCCGTCCTGTTCGTGCAAGATGGGCACCGATGAGATGGCCGTAGTGGACGGCGAAGGCCGCGTGCATGGCATGCAGGGTCTACGCGTTGTGGATGCGTCGATCATGCCGATCATCACCACCGGTAACCTGAACGCGCCGACGATCATGATCGCCGAGAAAATCGCCGACAAGATCCGTGGCCGCCAGCCGCTGCCGCGCAGCACCGCCGACTACTACGTGGCGGGCGATGCGCCGGTGCGTGGCAAGCCGATGCGTGAAGTGGGCCCTACCGCGCAGTAACTGATACACCGCGGTGTTCCCATCGGGGGCAAGCCCCCTCCCACACTTGATCGGGTTCACACGGTCAAAAATGTGGGAGGGGGCTTGCCCCCGATGAGGCCCGACCAGCCAATGCAAAACCCCTCCTTGATCAGCTACTCTGTTTGCCTGCCCGCGACGAGCCGCCCACAAGGAAGGCCCCATGTTCGACCACCACGCCACACTCAAAAAACACTTCACAGCCCTGCGCACCCGCGCCGAATTCTTCTCCCTGCGCTACGTCCGCGAATCCGGCCAATACCTGGCCGTACGCAAAAACGTCGCCGAACCACCGCACCTGAACCACGACGAAGGCGCCATGCTCACCGTGCGTCTCAACGGCGTGGAAGCCTACGCCGCGACCAACGATATTTCCCTGCCTGGCCTGCAAGCCGCCCTTGAGCGTGCCGAACAGCAAGCCCGGTTGATCAAGCCCCACGCCCTGCTCGACCTGCGTGACCAACATGTCTCCAGCGATGTGGCGGACTACCTGTCCCCCGAACTCAATCAGCCTTTCCCGTCCCTGAGCGACTGCTACCAATTGCTGGGCGACGAATCCGCCGCTGTGCCCAAGGACGAGCGCCTGGTGAGCTGGGAAGTCAGCCTCGGCCTGACCCACGTCGAGCAGATCTACCTCAACAACGCCGGCGCCGAGCTGCGCCAAGCCCAGCGCTTCGTGTTCCCCGGCGTCAATGTCACGGCCTACGATGGCAACGACAGCCAGAGCCGCACCCTGGGCGGCAGCAACTTCGGCCAGCAAGGTGGCTTTGATGTGATCAGCCGCTTCGGCCTGGTCGGCGCAGCGCCACGCATTGCCGACGAAGCCCTGCAACTGCTGCTCGCGCCCAACACCCCCAACGGCCCGCGCGACCTGTTGCTGATGCCTGACCAGATGATCCTGCAGATCCACGAATCCATCGGCCACCCGCTGGAGCTGGACCGCATCCTGGGTGACGAGCGCAATTACGCCGGCACCAGTTTTGTGAAGGCCAGCGACTTCGGCCATCTGCACTATGGCTCCAAGTTGCTCAACGTGACGTTCGACCCGGACATCCCAGAGCAACTCGCCAGCTACAGCCATGACGACGACGGCACGCCCGCCAGCAAGCAGTTCCTGATCCGCGAAGGGTTGCTGCTCAAACCGCTGGGCGGTGCGCTGTCGCAATTCCGTTCGGGTATGAGCGGCGTGGCCAATAGCCGGGCCAGCAGTTGGAACCGTGCGCCCATCGACCGCATGGCCAACCTGAACATCGAAGCGGGCGACAAGAGCCTGGCACAACTGATCGGCGGTATTGAAAGCGGCATCCTGATGTCGACCAACCGCTCATGGTCCATCGACGATGCGCGCAACAAATTCCAGTTCGGCTGCGAATGGGGTCAATTGATCGAGAACGGCGAGCTGAAAGGTGTGGTGAAGAACCCCAACTACCGCGCCATTTCTGCCAACTTCTGGCGCAACCTCAGCGCGGTCGGTGACGCCAGCACCTTCAAGGTCCTGGGCACGCCGAACTGCGGCAAAGGCGAACCCAATCAGGTGATCCGCGTCGGCCATGCGTCGCCGGCCTGCGTATTCAGTGATGTCGACGTATTTGGGGGGGACGCCTGATGAACAACTTCAAGGCATTGGTGGAGTGGCTCAAACACGCCATCACCGACAATGAACAATTCCACCTCGGCTATGCGGATGAAGCGTCCGAATTCGTGCGTTTCAATCACGCCAAGGTGCGCCAGGCGGGCCAAGTGCAACAGGCCAGCCTCAACCTGAAACTGATCAACGATGGCCGCCACGCCGACCTCGGCATCACCCTTGCCGGCGAGCCCGAGCTGGACCGCCAGCGTTTGGCCGATGGCCTGCAACAGTTGCGCGAAACCCTGCCGCTGCTGCCACAAGACCCGTACCTGCTGCTGAACCACAACGCCTGGCAAAGCAACAACGAACAAACCCGCCCGCTGCCGGAACTGGCCCAGGTACTGGAAGACATCAGCCGGGCCGCCCAAGGCGTGGACCTGGTCGGCTTTTATGCGGCCGGCCCCATCAGCCGGGGCTTTGCCAGTTCATCGGGCGCCTTCGGCTGGCATCAGGCCAATAGCTTCAACTTCGACTTCAGTCTGTTCCACGCCAATGGCGAAGCGGTAAAGGCCAGCTACGCCGGGCACACTTGGGACAGCGCCGAGTTTGCCGCGCGCTTCCAGCAGGCCCGCGAGCAGCTTGAGTTCCTCGGCCGTCCACTGCACAAGCTGGCCCCCGGACACTATCGCGCCTACCTCGCCCCGGCGGCGATTGAAGAAATCATCAGCATCATCACCTGGGGCGGGTTTTCCGCCCAAGCCATCGCCAGCAAGGGCAGTTCGCTGCAAAAGCTGTATGCCGGCGAACAGTCCCTGAGCCCGCTGGTGACAGTAGCGGAACAGATCAGCGGCTCCCTGAGCCAGGCGTTTTCCACCGAAGGTTACCCGCGCGGCGACGTCACGCTGATCAAGGCGGGGCAAGCCGATGGCCAATTGATCAACTCGCGCAGCGCTGCTGAATATGGTTTGAGCACTAACGGCGCAAGCAGCGATGAATCGCCCAGCGCGTTGCAGATGGCCGCCGGCAACTTGGCCCAGGCCGATATCCTCAAGCAGTTGGGCACCGGGTTGTACATCAGCAACCTGTGGTACCTGAACTATTCGGACCTGCCGGCGGCCCGCCTGACCGGCATGACGCGCTTCGCCACCTTCTGGGTGGAAGACGGCGAGATCAAGGCGCCGGTCAGCACCATGCGTTTTGATGACAGCGTCTACAACCTGCTCGGCGCGCAGTTGGAAGCGCTGACCGCTGATCGGGAACTGCTGTTGTCGGCCAGCACCTACAGCCAGCGCAACACCGCCTCGAATCTGCTGCCAGGGGCGCTGGTCAAACGCCTGACCTTAACCTTGTAAATACAAACCCCTTGTGGGAGCGGGCTTGCTCGCGAAGGCGGCGTATCAGTCAACTTATCCGGTGGCTGGCGCTCCGCCTTCGCGAGCAAGCCCGCTCCCACACTATCTTGCGGTTACTTCCGACACCTCGACTCAATCCTTCCTACCGTCAAATCCCATCTCACGCTTGCTCCAGCGTGCTCAGTTGTCGCGCTTAAAAAACCTCGTTATAAGGGTTAATGGCATCCCGCCACCCTCACCCACTAGAGCACGACCTTGCCCGGGAAGGGCAAGCTGGAGCGTTGACATGAACCATGGAAGTTTTGTCATTGAAAAGCTGTTCAAGCACTACAACGTTCATGTTGAGCAACTAGGAAACGATTCGCAAAAGAAGACCGTCTTGATGGTCAACGGCGCGCTGTCCACCACGCGCTCCTTCGCCCGCACCAGCAAATGCCTGGCCGAGCATTTCAATGTGCTGCTGTTCGACCTGCCGTTCTCCGGCTATTCCCGCGAACACAACACTGACCTTGACCTGGTGACCAAAGACGACGAGGTGCAGATGCTGCGCGCCCTGGTCGAGCGCTTCCAGGTCAACCATCTGGTGTCGGCCTCCTGGGGCGGTATCTCCACGTTACTGACCCTGGCGCACAACCCACCCTCCATCGAAAGCTCAGTGGTGATGGCCCTCGCGCCCAACCTCAACCAAGCCATGCTCGACTATGTGGAACGTGTACGCGTATTGATCGAAGCGGACGACAAGTCCGCCGTCGGCCACTTGCTCAATGAAACCGTGGGCAAGTATTTGTCGCCCCGGCTCAAGCGCAACAACCACCGGCACCTGTCGACCATGGCCACCACCGAATACCGCCAGGCGCGTTTTCATATCCACCAAGTGTTGGCCTTGGGCGATGGCAACTACCTGCCAGCACTGCGGCAGATTGAAACGCCGGTGCACTTCCTCAACGGCGCCCTGGACGAATACACCCCCGCCGCCGAGGCCCAATTGTTCAAGCAATACGTGGGGCGCAGCAGTTTTGCTGTGGCCGAACATACTGGCCACTTGCTCGACCTTGAATCCAACGAAGCCGCCGTGGCGGTGCACCGTGAACTGCTGGATTTCCTGGTGGGAAAACGCGCGACGAATGGCGCATAATCGCCAACACATAGCCTGCTAACCAAAAAGGGTTTCCATGCCGAACCGCGTCCCGCTCGATGCCAAGACCGCCCGCTGGCTCCCCTGGGTGGTCGCGATTGCCTTCTTCATGCAGTCGCTCGACGGGACGATCCTCAACACGGCATTACCGGCGATGGCCCGGGACCTCGCGGAAAACCCGCTGCGCATGCAAGGGGTGGTGATCGCCTACATGCTCACCGTCGCCTTGCTGATCCCGGCGTCGGGCTGGATCGCCGACCGCTTCGGCACCAAGAGAATCTTCTTCGGCGCAATCATGCTGTTCAGCATTGGCTCACTGCTGTGCGCGCTGTCCAGCAGCTTGACCATGCTGGTGGGCGCTCGGGTGATCCAAGGCCTGGGCGGTGCGCTGATGCTGCCCGTGGGCCGGCTGGTGGTGCTGCGCGCTTACCCGCGCTCCGAACTGGTGCGCATCATGGGCTTCATCACCATTCCCGGTTTGCTCGGCCCGTTGCTCGGCCCGACCATGGGCGGCTGGATGGTGCAATACCTTACGTGGCACTGGATCTTCCTGATCAACCTGCCGGTGGGCATGATCGGCTGCTACGCCGTGTGGAAATTCATCCCCGACCTGCGTGGCAGTGAACGCACGCGCTTCGACGGGATCGGCTTCCTGCTGTTTGGCGCCGCGATGGTGTTGATCACCATCGCCATGGAAGGCCTGGGCGAGCTGCACTTGCCGCACCTGCGGGTAATGTTGCTGCTGTTCGGCGGGCTGGCGTGCCTCGCGGCGTATTGGCTGCGCGCCGGGCATATCGATAACCCGCTGTTTTCTCCGGTGCTGTTCAAGACCCGCACCTTTGCCGTGGGCATCCTCGGCAACCTGTTCGCGCGGCTGGGCAGCGGCGCCCTGCCGTTCCTGGTGCCGCTGCTGTTGCAAGTGGCGCTGGGGTATTCACCGTCGGAAGCCGGCATGAGCATGCTGCCCCTGGCGGCGGCGGCGATGTTTGCCAAGTCCGTGGCACGCCCGCTGATCGAACGCTTGGGCTACCGCATCGTGCTGACGGGCAACACCCTGGCCCTGGGCATCATGCTGGCGAGCATGGGATTGGTCACGGAACACACGCCCTACCCGCTGCTACTGGGCATGCTGGCGGTATTGGGAGCGATCAACTCGCTGCAATTCACCGCGATGAACACCGTCACCCTGATCGACCTAGATGACGCCCAGGCCAGCAGCGGCAACAGTTTGCTGTCGGTGGTGGCGCAGTTGTCGTTGAGCCTCGGGGTCGCCTGCGCCGGTGCACTGCTCGGCGGATTTACCGCTGAAACCGGCAATGACGGCGTGAGCACGGTCCTCGGCGCGTTCCAGCTGACCTTCCTCACGGTGGGCATCATGGCGATGCTGGCGGCGGCGATCTTCCTGCAACTGTCGCCAAAAGACGGCAAGCGTGCAGCCAGTCCCGAGCAGCATATCGAGCATTAACAGGCTTCTCGTCTAGAACTTGCGGGGAAAATCCCACAGGGCTGGTACACTGCGCGACATTTTGTTTTGCAGAGCCAGTCCCGTGACTACCATCGCCACCGCTTTTAATACTTTGCCCCTGTCCGCCGCCATGCTGGCTAACCTCGACTCGCTGGGTTATGTCGAGATGACGCAGATCCAGGCGCAAAGCTTGCCGGTGATCCTCAAGGGGCTGGACCTGATTGCCCAGGCCAAGACCGGCAGCGGCAAGACCGCCGCCTTCGGCATCGGCCTGTTGAACCCGATCAACCCGCGCTACTTCGGCTGCCAGGCCCTGGTGATGTGCCCGACCCGTGAGCTGGCCGACCAAGTTGCCAAGGAAATCCGCCGCCTGGCCCGTGCCGAAGACAACATCAAGGTGCTGACCCTGTGCGGCGGCGTGTCCCTTGGCCCGCAGATCGCCTCCCTGGAACACGGCGCCCACGTCATCGTCGGCACGCCGGGCCGTATCCAGCAGCACTTGCGCAAGGGCTCGCTGGTCCTCGACGGCCTGAACACGCTGATCCTCGACGAAGCCGACCGCATGCTCGACATGGGCTTCTACGACGCCATCGAAGACATCATCAGCAAGACCCCGCCGCGCCGCCAGACCCTGCTGTTCTCGGCCACCTACCCGGTGAGTATCAAGCAGTTGGCGTCCAAGTTCATGCGCGCGCCGCAGCAAGTGAAAGCCGAAGCGTTCCACTCCGATGACCAGATCGAGCAGCGTTTCTTCGAGATCTCGCCGGAAGAACGCATGGACGCGGTGACCAAAGTCCTGGCGCACTTCCGCCCAGCGTCTTGCGTAGCGTTCTGCTTCACCAAGCAGCAAGTGCAGGAAACCGTGGATCACCTGACGTCCAAGGGTATTTCCGCCGTCGGCCTGCATGGCGACCTGGAACAGCGCGACCGTGACCAGGTGCTGGCGATGTTCGCCAACCGCAGTACCTCAGTGCTGGTCGCTACCGACGTTGCCGCCCGTGGTTTGGACATTGATTCGCTGGACATGGTGATCAACGTCGAATTGGCCCGCGACTCGGAAATCCACATCCACCGCGTCGGCCGTACCGGTCGTGCCGGTGAGACCGGCATCGCCATCAGCCTGGTAGCTCCGTCCGAAGCGCACCGCGCCCAGGCCATCGAGCAACTGCAGAAGTCGCCGCTGAACTGGGATCAACTGGACAACCTCAAGCCGCAAAGCGGTGGCCCGTTGCTGCCACAGATGAGCACCCTGTGCATTGCGGCCGGGCGTAAAGACAAGGTTCGTCCAGGCGACATCCTTGGCGCACTGACCGGAGAAGCCGGCATCCCGGGTGCCCAGGTCGGCAAGATCGCCATCTTTGATTTCCAGGCCTTCGTGGCCGTGGAGCGCGGGATCGCCAAGCAGGCGTTGCAGCGCTTGAACGACGGCAAGATCAAAGGCCGTTCGTTGCGCGTGCGGATCCTGTAAGAACACCACCGCCCCCCTGTAGGAGCGAGCTTGCTCGCGAAAAACCTAAGCGCGCCGCGTTTAACCAGACAACACGCGTTTTCGTTCACGTTTTTCGCGAGCAAGCTCGCTCCTACAGTGATCGTATCGATTCATGTATGAGGACACCGTTTTGCGCTCGACCGAAGTTGTGATCATTGGCGCCGGCGCCGCAGGCTTGATGTGCGCCCTGACCGCCGCCGGGCGTGGGCGCAAGGTGATGTTGATCGATCATGCGAACAAGGCCGGCAAGAAGATCCTGATGTCCGGTGGTGGCCGCTGCAATTTCACCAATATGTACACCGAGCCGGCCAACTTCCTCTCGCATAACGCGCATTTCTGCAAATCAGCCCTGGCCCGCTACACCCAATGGGACTTTATCGGGCTGGTGGCCAAGCACGGCGTGCCGTACCACGAGAAGAAGCTCGGCCAGCTGTTCTGCGATAACAAGTCCAGCGACATCCTCGGCATGCTGCTCGATGAGTGCATCCAGGTCGGCGTGAGCCTGCATCTGGACACATCGATCCAGGAAATCGCCAAGCTCGACAGCGGCTACCAGTTGCAGACCACCCTGGGTGAGCTGCGCTGCGAATCCCTGGTGATCGCCACCGGCGGCCTGTCGATTCCCACCCTGGGCGCCACCGGTTTTGGTTATCAGGTGGCCAAGCAATTCGGCCACGAACTGCTGCCGACGCGCGCCGGGCTGGTACCGTTCACCATCACCGATCAGCTCAAGGACTTGTGCGGCGAGTTGTCGGGCACGTCGGTGGATTGCCTGGTGAGCTGCAACGGCCAGAGCTTTCGCGAAAACATCCTGTTCACCCACCGCGGCCTGAGTGGGCCGGCGATCCTGCAGATTTCTTCGTATTGGGAATCCGGCGACACGGTGGAAATCAACCTACTGCCCGACCATGACGCCCACACTTGGCTGCAACAGCAACAGGTCGAGCGTCCCAACAGCGAGCTGAAAACCCTGCTGGGCGAGATCTTCACCAAGAAGATGGCCAACCTGCTGGCGGACACCTGGTTTGCGTCCAAGCCGATGAAGCAGTACACCCACGCCGAAGTTGCCGACATCGCGCAAAAACTCGGCAACTGGCAATTGGTGCCGGCGGGCACCGAGGGTTATCGCACGGCGGAAGTCACGCTGGGTGGTGTGGACACACGGGAAGTGTCGTCCAAGACCATGGAATCGCTGAAAAGCCCCGGTCTGTACTTTATCGGTGAGGTGCTGGATGTGACCGGTCACCTGGGCGGCTTCAACTTCCAGTGGGCCTGGGCGTCCGGCTATGCCGCCGCGCAATACGCCTGAAAAAAGGCTGTACTCGGTCAAAATGTGGGAGCTGGCTTGCCTGCGATAGCGGTGGTGAATTCATCGCCGCCATCGCAGGCAAGCCAGCTCCCACTTTCGTTTTGGGGTGGCACTCAAAAATATGCAATGAGATGTGATTGCCACGCTTGCCGTGACGTCACTGATGGCTCAATTTAGCGGCATCGTTCCGGAAGACTCCAGACTTCATGTCATCGACCTCGTTCAAGCAGTCCATGCGGCGCCTGTGGGCGCTGGATAAATTCAGTTACAGCATTCGGGTGTTCATCGCCCTCACCGGCAGCATGGCGCTGTGCTGGTACCAGGATGAAATGACGCTGCTGATCCCGTTGTTCCTGGGGATTATCGCCAGCGCCCTGGCCGAGACCGATGACAGTTGGCAAGGCCGCCTCAATGCCCTGGCGGTGACCCTGGTATGTTTCAGCATCGCCGCGCTGTCGGTAGAGCTGCTGTTCCCTTATCCCTGGATCTTCGCGATCTCTCTGGCCCTGGCCACCTTCTGCCTGACCATGCTCGGCGCCTTGGGCGAACGTTATGGCGCGATTGCATCCGCGACGCTGATCCTGTCGGTGTACACCATGATCGGCGTGGACCAGCGTGGCGGCGCCGTTTCCGACTTCTGGCACGAGCCGCTGCTGCTGGTGGCCGGCGCCGCCTGGTACGGTGTGCTGTCAGTGCTATGGCAGGCGCTGTTTTCCAACCAGCCGGTGCAGCAAAGCCTGGCGCGGTTGTTTCGCGAGCTGGGGCGGTACCTCAAACTCAAATCGTCGTTGTTCGAGCCGATTCGCCAGCTGGACGTGGAAGCGCGTCGCCTGGAACTGGCCCAGCAAAATGGGCGGGTTGTGGCCGCGCTGAATGCGGCGAAGGAAATCATCCTGCACCGCGTGGGCAATGGTCGCCCTGGCTCGAAAGTCAGCCGCTACCTCAAGCTGTACTTCCTCGCCCAAGACATCCACGAACGCGCCAGCTCGTCCCATTATCCCTACAACGCCCTGGCCGAGGCCTTCTTCCACAGCGATGTGCTGTTCCGTTGCCAGCGCCTGCTGCGCCAGCAGGGCAAGGCGTGCCAGGCCCTGGCCGAGTCGATCCAGCTGCGCCAGCCGTTCATCTATGACGACAGCTTCGCCGAGGCCCTGGGTGACCTGAACGCCTCCCTGGAACACCTGCGCATCCAGAGCAACCCGGCCTGGCGCGGCCTGCTGCGCTCGTTGCGCGCGCTGGCGGCCAACTTGTCCACCCTGGATCGCCTGCTGGGCGACGCCAGCAATCCCGACAGCCTGGCGGACGCCACCGATAGCAACCTGCTGGACCGCGCCCCGCGCAACCTCAAGGAAATGTGGACGCGCCTGCGTACGCAGATGACGCCCACCTCGTTGCTGTTCCGCCATGCCTTGCGCCTGTCCCTGGCGCTGACCGTGGGCTACGGCATGTTGCATGCGATTCACGCCTCCCAAGGCTACTGGATCATCCTGACCACGCTGTTCGTATGCCAACCGAACTACGGCGCCACGCGGCGCAAGCTCGGCCAGCGGATCATCGGCACCGCCATCGGCCTTACTGTGGCCTGGGCGCTGTTCGATCTGTTCCCGAGCCCGTTGGTGCAGTCGATGTTCGCCATCGCCGCCGGCCTGGTCTTCTTTATCAACCGCACCACCCGCTACACCCTGGCCACCGCCGCTATCACGCTGATGGTGCTGTTCTGCTTCAACCAGGTGGGTGACGGTTACGGGCTGTTCCTGCCGCGTCTGTTCGATACCCTGCTCGGCAGCTTGATTGCGGGCCTGGCGGTATTCCTGTTCCTGCCGGACTGGCAGGGCCGCCGCTTGAACAAGGTGTTGGCCAACACCCTGACCTGCAACAGCATCTACCTGCGCCAGATCATGCAGCAGTACGCCGCCGGCAAAAGCGACGACCTGGCCTACCGCCTGGCCCGACGCAATGCACACAACGCCGATGCGGCGCTGTCGACCACCCTGGCGAACATGTTGATGGAGCCTGGGCACTTCCGTAAGGAGGCGGATGTGGGCTTCCGCTTCCTGGTGCTGTCGCACACGTTGCTCAGCTATTTGTCAGGGCTGGGCGCGCACCGCGAAACCCAGTTGCCGGCCGAGGTGCGTGAACATCTGATCGATGGCGCCGGGAAAACCTTGGCGGCAAGCATCGATGAAATCGCCACGGGATTGGCCAACAAGCAGCCCATTGCGATCCAGAGCGATGCCGAGGAAGCGTTGGCAGCCGACCTGGAGCAGATGCCGGATGAGATCGATGAGGGGCAGCGATTGGTGCAGACGCAATTGGCATTGATTTGTCGTCAACTGGGGCCGCTGCGCACGCTGGCGACGCACCTGATCAAGGACACCAGCGCGGCTTAGGCCGCTACATCCCATGCTGCTTCATCAACCGCGCATAACTGCCATCGGCCTTCATCTTGGCAATCTCTCGATCAAAGCTGGCGACGATCTGTTCATGCTCGGGGTTCTTCAAACTCACCAGGATATGCAGGCTGTTTTCACTCAACGGCTTGGGTAAAAACTCCACCGAATTGCGCACCCGAGTCGATTCACGCGACAGGTAATAACGCGCAACATATTCGTCCTCCACCGTAAGCCGAACCCGCTGCGCCGCGAGCATGCGCACCGCCATGGCGAAATTGTGCACCGGCACTTTCTGCAACTGCGCATCGCCATCGAACGCCGATGAATAGGCATACCCACGCACCACCGCGATGGGGTAGTCGTGCAGTTGCTCAAGGTTCTGGAATTCAATGGGATCGTCACGCCGCTTGATGAAACGCACGCGGTTGAGCAGGTACTCGTCGGAGAATTGCCCCAACTGCGTGCGCGCATCGTCATACCAGGCGTTCACCAAAACGTCATAACGACCGTCGCCCACGCCCATCAACGCCCGGGCCCAAGGCACCTGTTCGAAGTCACTGGCATAACCCGCGCGGGCCAGGGCAGTGCTGACGATATCGGTGGCCAGCCCGCCATTGATCAAGGTGGCGTCGGTAAAGGGTGGCCAGGCATCCGCTACCAGGCGCAGACGTTGCGCGAACGCTGGCTGAACCAGTAGCAACACTCCAATCAAAGCAACGGCACGAGAGAATCGCGGCATGCTCAAAATCCTTGGCAGGCAGGCGGTGGCCTTAGCTCAGGCGGGGCCTGAGGTTCTAACAGTAGCTCAGATTACACAAAGAAACCGGCGCAGGGCGCACTCAATGATGGCAATTTGATTTCACTCACAAAAATAGCCGATTTAGACACAAACGCCTGCCGCGCTTACTATCCGCAACAGACATCTATAAGAGAACATGCCATGACCGTTGAATGGGTTTGCAAGCACCACGATGACCTGGGCAAGGAGCAGCTTTACGCCATCCTGCGCCTGCGCAACGAGGTCTTCGTTGTCGAACAGAAATGCGCCTACCAGGATCTCGACGGGCAGGATCTTTCCGGCGACACACACCATTTGATGGCCTGGCAGGACGACCAACTGGTGGCCTACCTGCGCCTGCTGGACCCAGAGACTCAAGGCGGTGACGTGGTGATCGGCCGCGTGATTGTGGCACCGGTGGCGCGTGGCACCGGGTTGGGGCATCGGATGATGGAAGAAACACTCAAGCGGATTGAGGACATCTGGCCTGAAACACCGATATTCCTGTCAGCCCAGGCGCATTTGCAGGGCTACTACGGGCGTTATGGGTTTGTGGTGGCGGGTGAGGAATACCTTGAGGATGACATTCCGCACATTGGCATGCGAAAAGGTCAGGGGTAACCCAGCACCTGCTTGATCTGCCGCAGATTTGCTTCGATCCAGCGCCGATCGATCGCTCCCCAGTTGCGAATCCGATAGTGCCCGGCGTGGTTGCGGGCACCGTCCTCCTGCTCGAATTCACACAGGATATCCAGGTCGGCCAACGCCGCAATCGTGTCCTGCGCCGTGCGCCGGGGCATGCCGGTAACGTCGGTCAACGCCGGGACATTGCTGGCCTGCCCGCTATCGATCAGGTAAGCCACATACAGGCGGCGGTAGAAGCTGCTCTTGGTCTTGCTCACATCCATGGTCGGTCGCCTTGTGGTCAGGGTTTGCCCTGCAGGTCGCGGTACGTGAGGTAGACGCGCAGGTCGAATTCCACCTGATGGTAGCCCGGCATCATGTGCTCACAGAGTTTATAGAACGCTTTGTTGTGGTCCGACTCCTTGAAGTGCGCCAGTTCGTGCACGACGATCATGCGCAGAAACTCCGGCGCGGCCTCCTTGAACAGCGCGGCAATGCGAATCTCTTTTTTCGACTTGAGGTTGCCGCCCTGCACCCGGGAGATCGTGGTATGCAGGCCGAGGGCGCGGTGCGTCAGGTCCAGGCGGTTATCGAACAACACCTTGTCGATGGCCGGCGCGTTGCGCAGGTGTTCCTGCTTCAAGGCCAGGGCGTAAGCGTACAGCGCCTTGTCGCTCTGTACGGCGTGGCGTTCGGGGTAACGTTGTTCCAGATAGGCACCCAACTGGTCCTTGGCAATCAGTTGGCGCACTTGTTCCTGGAGGGCGGCGGGATAGGCCTGGAGGTATTTCAGCGCGGTCATGGGGTCTGCAACAGGTTCGGATGGCCGTCAGTGTAACGAATTCAGCCCAGACGGGCGCGGCACCAGTGCGTCACTTCCTCGGCCATCAACGGCTGCGCCGCCAAAGGGCCTTGGATAAACGGGCAACCGTTGGCCTTGAGCCATTGGGCTTGCTCCTGGGTTTCGACGCCCTCAGCCACCACCACAACCTCAAAATGCCCACACAGCTCAATGATGCTGCGCGCCATCACCGCGTCGCGCGCGGAACCCGGCAGGCGCGCAACCAATTGCGGGTCGAGCTTGAGCGTATCGAACGCCAGATCGCGCAGATGCGCCAGGGAGCAATTGCCCAGGCCAAAGTCATCCAGGGCAATGCGCACGCCGATCTGGTGCAACAGCTTGAGCTGCTTGGTCGACTCTTCCAGGTTACTCATCAGGCAGTCTTCGCTGATTTCCACCTCCAACTGTCGCCCCTGCAACCCATGTCGCTCCATCACCTGCTGCAGTTGGCTGGCCAGGTTGGGCATATTGAACTGGTTGCTGGAGAGGCTCACGCTCAGCACCAACTCATCACCAAACGTTGCTTGCCACACTTGGCGCTGCGCGGCGACCTGTTGATAAATCCAGGTGCTGAGCTGGCTGATCAACCGCGCCTCTTCCAGCAACGGCAGAAACAACCCCGGCGGCACATCGCCAACACTCGGATGCTGCCAGCGCAACAGCGCTTCAACGCCACGCAGGCGGCCGTCCTCCAGAGAAACTTGAGGCTGATAGACCAGGGTGAAATCCTTGTTCTGAATCGCCGTGCGCACACTGTCTTCGAGCATCAGGCGCGAGCGGGCGCGGCCGTTCATTTCCTGGTCGTAATAGCGATATTGCTGACGGCCAGCGCGCTTGGCTTCGTACATGGCAATGTCAGCGGCGCGCAGCAGGCCGTTCAGGTCCGAGCCACAATCCGGGAACGTGGCGATACCGATGCTGACCCCCAGCATCACATCCAGGCCGTCGATCTGCTGGCACACCGACACTCGTTCGATCAGTTTTTCCGCAATCTTCGCGGCTTGCTCAGGGAATTCCAGTTCCAGCAATGCCGTGAATTCATCCCCACCCATGCGCCCGAGCATGTCGCCAGATCGCAAACAGGCCTGCATCTGTTCCGAGACCCAGCGCAACACCCGGTCGCCTGCGTCATGTCCCAACGAGTCATTAACCCGCTTGAAGCCATCCAGGTCCAGATACAGCAACACCAGAGATAGCTCATTACGCTCGCTGCGCAGCAATGTGTTCTCTGCTGCCTGGTGGAAACCACGCCGGTTCAACAACCCGGTCAACGGGTCGGTGACGGCCTGGAACTCCAGTTGCTGGTGCAAATGACGCACTTCGGACATGTCCAGCACCGTCACCACCATGGCCTTCTGCTCGGCAGGCAACGGCGCGCAAGACAGCGCCACCGGCACCTGCTGACCGCGACCGGTGCGTAAAATGGCGTCATGCTGGCGCCACGTTTCGCCTTTGCGGTACGCCTCGAACATCGCGAACCCCAGCCAGGCCGGCACATGGGGTTTTTGCAGAAAACTCAGGAAGCTCTCTCCCTGCAATTCCGTCATGGTGGCATTCAGCAGCCGCGAAATAGCCGGGTTGGCGTACTCGATCACACTGCCCTCGCCCACCACCAGAATGCCCTCGGCGGCGTTATCCAGCACCGAGGCATTAAAGGCACGGGCGGACTCAAGTTCATGACTCAGGCGCTGCAAGGCACGGCGATTACGCTGGTGCTCCAACAGGGCTTGGACCTTGGGCTTGAGGATATTCGGGTCAAACGGCTTGAACAGATAATCGACGGCACCACTGGCATAGCCTTCCAGCACCGCTGCGGGCGACTGGGCGTTGGCCGTGAGGAAGATGATTGGCGTCATGCGTGTGCGTTGGCTGCCACGCATCAGCCGTGCCACTTCAAAACCGTCCATGCCGGGCATCCGCACGTCCAGCAACACTAGGTCGACTTCGTGAGCGAGCAGTAGCTCCAAGGCTTCCAGGCCGGAAGCTGCGGTAATCACCCGCCAGTCTTCGCGCTGCAAAAGCGCACGCATGCTGATGAGATTTTCCGGGTAGTCATCGACCACCAGAAGAACCGAACTGCCATCGCCGTGGTGTGGAGCGCATTCCATGCTACGTCTCTTCCTTGGGAGCCACTCCGGTCAATTCTGAGAGAAAACCCGGACAAACGCTGAGGCCTCACTCTAGCCCCGGTTCCAAAAAAGCAGAAGTAACGGCAGTGCCATCATTGCGCCAATTTTCAGGAAGCCGACTAACGGTCAACCGCTACAGCCCACGATTCACGGGAAACATGGCTTTTTGGCATTCCTTTGACGCCAATAAATTGCCAGCAAACGTTTAACAAGACGGTTAACACCACCTATAAAGAACCTGTCTGGCCCACGGGCCAAAGCCTTCACCTTCTGTAAAAAGGCAAATGCCATGATCGACCTTTCCACCTGGAACCTCAGCATCCCAGTAGGCTCCCCGCCCGCGACCATCGACACCCCGAAGCTGATGAACGGCTTCAAAGACCAGTATTTCCAGGCCGAAGGCAGCAACGTGCAATTCTGGACACCCGTCACCGGCACTCGCACCGAGAATGCCGTGTACCCGCGCAGCGAATTGCGTGAAACCTACGCCGATGGGCGGCTGCGCAACTGGACCTACCCCGACGCGGACAACTTCCTGCGCGCCACGTTGGAGGTCAATCAGGTGCCTTCCACCGGCAAGATTGTCATCGGGCAGATCCACGCCTATGACAGCCAGAAACCCCTGATCAAGCTGGAGTATCAATTCAAGGAAAAGACCCAGACCGGCAATATCGTCGCCAAAGTGCGCATGCGCCCGGATGAGGATGAAGGACGGGTGATCATCGTGGCGTCGAATGTGCCGCTGGAGAAGAGCTTTACCTACGTGATCAACCTCAACAAAGCCGGGCTGCTCAGTGTGTATGCCGCGGATGGTGAGTGGAATGAACGTATTGGTGCCGCGTGGGGGGCGAAGCCGTTGTACTTCAAGGCAGGCGCCTATGTGCAGGACAACAGTGGGGATAGCAAGGAAGGCGCACGGGTGACGTTTGCCAAGTTGGATATTGACCACGATTGAATTGCAGCCACAAAAAAGCCCGCATCGCTGCGGGCTTCTTTTATAAACGCTGAGGCTTAATTCACCTTGGCGTTCAACTCACCTTTCAAATAACGCTGGTACATCGCTTCCAACGAGATCGGCTTGATCTTCGAAGCATTGCCGGCAGTGCCAAAGGCCTCGTAGCGCGCGATACACACATCACGCATCGCGGTCACGGTCGCGCCGAAGAACTTACGCGGGTCGAACTCGCTTGGGTTGGTGGCCATCAGGCGACGCATCGCGCCAGTGGACGCCAGGCGCAGGTCGGTGTCGATGTTGACCTTGCGCACGCCGTACTTGATGCCTTCGACGATTTCTTCAACCGGCACGCCGTAGGTTTCTTTGATGTCGCCGCCGTACTGGTTGATGATCGCCAGCCACTCTTGCGGGACCGAGGAAGAACCGTGCATCACCAGGTGGGTGTTAGGGATGCGCTTGTGGATTTCCTTGATGCGGTCGATGGCCAGCACGTCGCCGGTAGGCGGCTTGGTGAACTTGTAAGCGCCGTGGCTGGTACCGATGGCGATGGCCAGGGCGTCAACTTGGGTCTTTTTCACGAAGTCCGCGGCTTCTTCCGGGTCGGTCAGCATTTGGCTGTGATCCAGCACACCTTCGGCGCCGATGCCGTCTTCTTCGCCGGCCATGCCGGTTTCCAGAGAACCCAGGCAGCCCAACTCGCCTTCAACCGATACGCCGCAGGCGTGGGCCATGGCCACGGTTTGTTGGGTGACGCGTACGTTGTACTCGTAGTCGGTCGGGGTCTTGCCGTCTTCGCCGAGGGAACCGTCCATCATCACCGAGCTGAAGCCCAGTTGGATGGAGCGCTGGCACACGTCAGGGCTGGTGCCGTGGTCCTGGTGCATGCACACCGGGATGTGCGGGAATTCTTCGATTGCGGCGAGGATCAGGTGACGCAGGAACGGGGCACCGGCGTATTTGCGGGCACCGGCCGAGGCCTGGACGATCACGGGGGAGTCGGTCTTGTCAGCGGCTTCCATGATGGCGCGCATCTGCTCAAGGTTGTTGACGTTAAAGGCTGGGACGCCATAGCCGAACTCGGCTGCGTGGTCCAGCATTTGACGCATGCTGATAAGTGCCATTGTGTTGTCTCTCCCGGTCGAGGGTCGTTAATCGTGCAAGCCTGCCGTAGCGGCGGCTGCTATTCAAGTTATTGCCGGCCAGGCTTTCAATACCTGGCCTGCTGAATCGTTATTGCTGTCAGGCTTACTGCGCTTTGCAGCCGCGCCCGATCAAGTCATCGGTGGCAACCCAGTAAACCAGGCCTTCCTCACCTTTTGTGTGAAACGCCAATTGGCCGTCGCTGTACAGCACGCCCGAGGCGGCAACGTCCTGCTTGAGGCGGTAAACCTGGTCGGAACCGCCCAAACGGACATCCACCTCGGATTTGGCCTGATTAGCAAAGCGCCAGTTCACCTCGGCTTTGCTGTCGCAGGTCCAAGTGGTCCACTTGTCGGCAGTTTCTGCCTTGTTGCTGAACATGTTCATGCTGCTGCAGCCGGCCAACAGGGCCAGGGCTGCCAGGGCGAAAACGCCTTTCATTGCCAATCCTCGTGAGGCGACCGATGGCCGCCAGTTGATCAGACCCGTCAAGGGCAACCCTGTTCCTGACCGTTGGGCGCGGCGTCGTATTTCTCCAGCCGTTCGTTGCCGATGCGCTTGTTGATCACCGGCATGGTCTCGGCTTGCCAGTCCGCCTGGTAGCAGCTCTTTTTCTGCTGTGCCGCAGGCTTGCCAGCGTCCGGCTCTGCGTTTGGCGTGCTGCCGCAGCCGGCCAACAGGCCCGCTGCGATCACCATTGCCAACGACTTGATCATGGGAATACTCCTTTTCCGGATCACGAGCCTCAGCCTTTGGCTCGGGTTTCCAACACTTCCACGGCCGGCAGAACTTTGCCTTCGACGAATTCAAGGAATGCGCCGCCACCGGTAGAAATGTAGGAGATTTGGTCAGCAACGCCATATTTATCGATAGCTGCCAGTGTGTCGCCGCCGCCGGCGATGGAGAAGGCCGAGCTTTCTGCGATGGCCTTGGCCAGCACTTTGGTGCCGTTACCGAACTGGTCGAATTCGAACACACCCACTGGACCATTCCACAGAATGGTCTGCGAGGCTTTCAGCAGTTCGGCGAAGTTGGCTGCGGTTTGTGGGCCGATGTCCAGGATCATGTCGTCGGCGGCCACATCAGCGATCAGCTTGACGGTGGCTTCGGCGCTTTCGGCAAATTCCTTGGCGACCACTACGTCGACCGGCAATGGCACGCTGACTTTGGCGGCGATGGCACGGGCCGTGTCGAGCAGGTCCGGTTCGTACAGGGACTTGCCCACCGGGTGACCGGCTGCGGCCAGGAAGGTGTTGGCGATGCCGCCACCGACTATCAACTGGTTGCAGATCTGGCTCAGGCTGTTGAGCACGTCCAGTTTGGTGGACACCTTGGAGCCGGCCACGATGGCAGCCATTGGCTGAGCCGGAGCGCCCAGCGCCTTGCCCAGTGCGTCCAGCTCAGCAGCCAACAGCGGGCCAGCGGCGGCAACCTTGGCGAACTTGGCCACGCCGTGGGTCGAGCCCTCAGCACGGTGAGCGGTGCCAAATGCGTCCATCACGAACACGTCGCACAGCGCCGCATATTGCTGGGCCAGTTCGTCGCTGTTCTTTTTCTCGCCCTTGTTGAAGCGTACGTTTTCGAACAACACGATGTCGCCAGCTTTCACGTCCACACCGCCCAGGTAATCAGCCACCAGCGGCACGTCGCGGCCCAGGGCCTTGCTGAGGTAATCGGCGACAGGCTTGAGGCTGTTTTCGGCGGAGAACTCACCTTCGGTCGGACGACCCAGGTGGGAGCAGACCATCACGGCCGCGCCTTTTTCCAGGGCCAGCTTGATGGTCGGCAGCGAGGCCAGGATTCGCGCATCGCTGGTGACAACACCGTCCTTGACTGGGACGTTGAGGTCTTCGCGGATCAGTACGCGCTTACCTTGCAGATCGAGGTCGGTCATCTTCAACACGGTCATGGGTCGCAGTTCCTGAATTACTGTTGAGGTTGTTTAGAGGCGATGTGCAGATAATGTTCCGCAACATCCAGCATTCGGTTGGCAAAGCCCCATTCGTTGTCGAACCAGGCCAGGATGTTCACCAGCCTCGGGCCGGAAACGCGGGTCTGGCTGGCATCGACAATTGCCGAATGCGGGTCATGGTTGAAATCGCAACTGGCGTGCGGCAACTCGGTGTAGGCCAGCAGGCCTTTGAGCGGGCCGCTGGTGGCGGCGTCGCGCAGGATCCGGTTGACCTCTGTCGCATCGGTGTCGCTGACGGTTTGCATGGTGATGTCCAGGCAGGACACGTTCACCGTCGGCACCCGTACGGCTTTGGCCTGGATTCGCCCGGCAAGTTCCGGCAACAGTCGTTCGATACCGCGAGCCAGGCCCGTGGACACCGGAATCACTGACTGGAACGCCGAACGCGTGCGACGCAGGTCTTCGTGGTGATAGGCGTCGATCACCGGCTGGTCGTTCATTGCCGAGTGAATCGTGGTGATCGACACATAATCCAGGCCAATCGCCTGATCCAGCAGGCGCAACAGCGGCACGCTGCAGTTGGTGGTGCAAGAAGCGTTGGACACCAGCAGCTCATCGCCGGTCAGGCAATCCTGATTGATGCCGTAGACGATGGTGGCGTCGACATCCGCCTCGCTGGCCATCGGCTGGGAAAACAGCACACGCGGTGCGCCGGCGTCGAGGAAACGCTGGCCGTCGGCACGGGTGTGATAGACACCGGAACATTCCAGCACCAGGTCGACGCCCAATGCCTTCCAGTCGATGTCTTCGGGGGTGGCACTGCGCAAGACCTGCACGCAGTTGCCATTAATGTGCAGACAATCGCCTTCGACCCGTACTTCGCCGGGGAAGCGACCGTGGGTGGAGTCAAAGCGTGTCAGGTATTCGATGCTGGCCATGTCGGCCAAATCATTGATAGCGACAATTTCAAACCCGGCCGCCGCCCCTCGCTCGAACAGAGCACGCAAGACGCAACGACCAATGCGGCCGTAGCCGTTGAGTGCAACTTTGTAGGGACGCGGTTGAGGCATGGGGTTCTCGCATTATGGGCGACACAAACCATTGTAGGAGCTGGCTTGCCAGCGATGAGGCCATCAGCTTCAACATGGATGTTGGCTGGACGGACGCCATCGCTGGCAAGCCAGCTCCTACAAGGGGTGCGGCGGCCAGTTGACCGCCGCGTTCGCGCTTTAGTCTTCCAGCAGCTCTTCAGCCTGACCCAGGATGTTTTCCAGGGTGAAACCGAACTCTTCGAACAACGCTGGCGCCGGCGCCGACTCACCGTAGGTGGTCATGCCAATCACGCGGCCTTCCAGGCCCACGTACTTGTACCAGTAGTCGGCATGCGCCGCTTCGATGGCGATGCGCGCGCTGACCTGCAACGGCAGCACCGATTGCTTGTAGCCGGCGTCCTGGGCTTCGAACACGCTGGTGCACGGCATGGACACAACGCGTACGTTGCGGCCTTGGGCAGTCAGCTTGTCATAGGCTTGAACGGTCAGGCCCACTTCGGAACCGGTGGAGATCAGGATCAGCTCCGGCTCGCCAATGCAGTCCTTGAGCACGTAACCGCCACGGCTGATGTCGGCGATCTGCGCGTCGGTACGCACTTGGTGCTGCAGGTTCTGACGCGAGAAGATCAGCGCCGAAGGGCCGTCCTTGCGCTCGATGGCGTGCTTCCAGGCCACGGCGGATTCCACCGCGTCGGCTGGGCGCCAGCAATCCAGGTTCGGCGTGGTGCGCAGGCTGGTCAGTTGCTCGACCGGCTGGTGCGTCGGGCCGTCTTCACCGAGGCCGATGGAGTCGTGGGTGTACACGTGGATCACGCGCTTCTTCATCAGCGCAGCCATGCGTACGGCGTTGCGGGCGTATTCCATGAACATCAGGAAGGTCGCGCCGTAAGGCACCAGGCCGCCGTGCAGGGATACGCCGTTCATGATGGCGCTCATGCCGAACTCACGTACGCCGTAGTACATGTAGTTGCCGCTGGCGTCTTCCGCCGACACGCCCTTGCAGCCTTTCCACAGGGTCAGGTTGGAGCCGGCCAGGTCAGCCGAACCGCCGAGGATCTCCGGCAGCAGCGGGCCAAAGGCGTTCAGGGTGTTCTGGCTGGCTTTACGGCTGGCGATGGTTTCGCCCTTGGCCGCGACTTCGGCGATGTAGGCCGAGGCTTTTTCCGAGAAGTCGGCAGGCAGGTCACCGGCGAGGCGACGGACCAGTTCATTGGCCAGTTCAGGGAATTCGGCGGAGTAGGCCGCGAAACGCTGGTCCCACTCGGCTTCGGTGGCCAGGCCTTTTTCCTTGGCATCCCATTCGGCGTAGATGTCGGCCGGGATTTCGAACGGGCCGTGGTTCCACTTCAGGGCTTCACGGGTCAGGGCGATTTCCGCGTCACCCAGGGGGGCGCCGTGGCAGTCTTCTTTGCCCTGCTTGTTCGGCGAACCGAAACCGATGGTGGTCTTGCAGCAGATCAGGGTCGGCTGCGCGCTCTTGCGGGCGGTGTCGATGGCGGTCTTGATCTCTTCCGGATCGTGGCCGTCGACGTTGCGGATCACCTGCCAGTTGTAGGCTTCGAAACGCTTAGGGGTGTCATCGGTGAACCAGCCTTCGACTTCGCCGTCGATGGAGATGCCGTTGTCATCATAGAACGCGATCAGCTTGCCCAGGCCCAGGGTGCCGGCCAGGGAAGCGACTTCGTGGGAAATGCCTTCCATCATGCAGCCATCACCCAGGAACACGTAGGTGTGGTGATCGACGATGTCATGGCCAGGGCGGTTGAACTGCGCGCCCAGTACTTTTTCAGCCAGCGCGAAGCCAACGGCGTTGGCCAGGCCTTGACCCAGGGGACCGGTGGTGGTCTCGACGCCTGGGGTATAGCCGAATTCCGGGTGGCCCGGGGTGCGGCTGTGCAGTTGACGGAAGCTTTTCAGGTCGTCGATGGTGACGTCGTAGCCGGTCAGGTGCAGCAGCGAGTAGATCAGCATCGAACCATGGCCGTTGGACAGCACGAAGCGGTCACGGTCGGCGAACGACGGGTTGCTCGGGTTGTGTTTCAGGTAGTCACGCCAAAGTACCTCGGCGATATCCGCCATGCCCATCGGGGCACCGGGATGGCCGCTGTTGGCTTTTTGCACGGCATCCATGCTGAGGGCACGAATGGCGTTGGCACGCTCACGACGGCTGGGCATCGCTGATCTCCTGGGGTTTGCTGAAAAGAAACGGAAAAAAGGACCGGTATTTTCCCTCAGCCACCGCCTGCGGGCAATGACAGATAGTCACTTGAGGACGTTTTTCCTGTGCTTTGGGCATCAATCCCTTGCAGAAACCTTTAGCCGGTTCGTCTAAAGGTTATAGCGGCGGCTTATAACCGCCACTTATCGATCAATATCAAAACTTTTTGATATTGGCCTTGCGATGCATTCCGCCCGTCACTAGACTGCTGGCCTTATGAATCTACCCATGCCCTCACTGCGCCCCGACGACGGCGATGAACTGGCAGCCTTGTGCAAGGCCGCTGGCGATCCGTTGCGCTTGAACGTGTTGCGCGCACTGACCAACGATTCCTTCGGCGTACTGGAACTGGCGCAGATCTTTGCCATCGGCCAATCCGGCATGAGCCACCATTTGAAGGTGCTGGCCCAGGCCGACCTGGTGGCTACCCGCCGTGAAGGCAATGCGATTTTCTACCGCCGTGCGCTGCCCCATACCGAGCTGCTGGGCGGCAAACTGCACGCAGCCCTGCTTGAAGAAGTGGATAACCTGAGCCTGCCGGGCGACGTACAGTCGCGTATCGGCCAGGTGCATGGACAACGCGCCGCCGCCAGCCAGGATTTTTTCGCACGGGTTGCCGAGAAATTTCGCGCCCAGCAAGACCTGATTGCTGGCCTTGCCCAATACCGCGACAGCGTATTGGCGCTGCTCGACAAATTGAGCTTCAGTGATGACGCCACGGCACTGGAAGTCGGCCCTGGCGACGGCGGTTTCCTGCCAGAGCTGGCACGGCGTTTTCAGCAAGTCACAGCGTTGGACAACAGTCCGGCGATGCTCGAACTGGCGCGCCAACTCTGCGAGCGTGAGTCGCTGGGCAACGTCAGCCTCCAATTGGCCGACGCACTGAACGGCACAAACTTAAAGGCCGACTGCGTGGTGTTGAACATGGTCTTGCACCATTTCGCCGCCCCCGCCGACGCCCTCAAGCAAATGGCCGGGCTGCTGCACCCCGGCGGTAGCCTGTTGGTTACGGATTTATGCAGCCACAACCAGAATTGGGCCAGGGAGGCCTGCGGTGATCTCTGGTTGGGTTTTGAACAGGATGATCTGGCCCGTTGGGCCACCGCTGCGGGACTTGTTCCCGGGGAAAGCCTCTATGTAGGTTTACGTAATGGTTTCCAGATCCAGGTCCGCCATTTTCAGCGGCCGGCTGGCGACACTCACCATCGGTAAATATCAGGAAAACATCGAGATGAGCGAATACTCCCTTTTCACCTCCGAGTCCGTGTCTGAAGGGCATCCGGACAAAATCGCCGACCAGATTTCTGACGCGGTGCTGGACGCCATCATTGCTGAAGACAAGTTCGCCCGTGTGGCGTGCGAGACTCTGGTGAAAACCGGTGTAGCGATCATCGCTGGCGAAGTGACCACCACCGCCTGGGTTGACCTGGAGCAGATCGTTCGTGACGTGATCACCGACATCGGCTACACCAGCTCCGACGTCGGCTTCGACGGCGCAACCTGCGGCGTGATGAACATCATCGGCAAGCAATCCCCGGACATCAACCAGGGTGTCGACCGTGCCAAGCCTGAAGATCAAGGCGCCGGCGACCAGGGCCTGATGTTCGGCTATGCCAGCAACGAAACCGACGTGCTGATGCCTGCGCCAATCACCTTCTCGCACCAGTTGGTACAGCGTCAGGCCGAAGCGCGTAAATCCGGCTTGCTGCCGTGGCTGCGCCCGGACGCCAAGTCCCAGGTGACCTGCCGTTACGAAGGCGGCAAAGTCGTCGGTATCGACGCTGTTGTACTGTCGACCCAGCACAACCCGGACGTGTCCTACGCCGACCTGCGCGAAGGCGTGATGGAGCTGATCGTCAAGCACGTGCTGCCGGCCGAACTGCTGAGCAAGGACACCCAGTTCCACATCAACCCGACCGGCCAGTTCATCATCGGCGGCCCGGTAGGTGACTGTGGCCTGACCGGTCGCAAGATCATCGTCGACAGCTACGGCGGCATGGCCCGTCACGGCGGTGGCGCGTTCTCGGGTAAAGATCCATCCAAGGTTGACCGTTCGGCTGCTTACGCGGGTCGTTACGTGGCCAAGAACATCGTTGCTGCCGGCCTGGCCGAGCGTTGCGAGATCCAGGTTTCCTACGCCATTGGTGTGGCCCAGCCTACGTCGATCTCGCTGAATACCTTCGGCACCGGCAAGATCAGCGATGACAAGATTGTGAAGCTGGTGCGTGAGATCTTCGACCTGCGCCCTTACGCGATCACCACCATGCTCGACCTGCTGCACCCGATGTACCAGGAAACCGCAGCCTACGGCCACTTCGGTCGTACCCCTGCGCAGAAGACTGTCGGCGACGACACGTTCACCACCTTCACCTGGGAAAAAACCGACCGCGCCAACGACCTGCGGACTGCCGCCGGCCTATAATCGCTATCGATGCACAAGAGCCCCGCCGAGTTATTCCGGCGGGGCTTTTTTATTGCGCGACGACCTTCACGCTTTTTGGATCCAAAGCTTGCAGGCCCAATGATGGCCCCTTAGAATCCGCGCCCTCTCGGGCCCTTCACCTTATTTGGATATTGCCCTGCGCCAGCCCGGGATTCATCAGTGCGCAGGCAATCGAACATTGAGGTTTTTCATGCGCATTTCCACGCTCGCCCCTGCCGCCCTTCTGCTCAGCCTGTTCGCCCTGCCGGTAAACGCCGCCGACTTGAGCGCACTGAGTGGCGCCCTGAGCGCCCAACTGGGTGGCGGCAACTCCGGCGATTGCCAGAAACAAGCCAACGACCTGCAAGCCAAGATCGATGCCGCCGAAGCCCAGAAAGACACCCTGAAAGTGAAGGCCTTCAAAGCCGCGCAGGACCAGATCAACAAAGGTTGTGACAAACTTTCTGAAGCCCAGGCCAAAGCCGACGCCAAGCAGCAAACACAGGAGGCCAAGGCCGATAAGCCAGACGCCGTGAAGGCCCTGGGTGGTCTGTTCAAGTAAACAGAAACACTCAGTAAAAAGCCCCGCAGCGTCGGGGCTTTTTTGTGCCTGAGTGGATCATTTAGGCTGGGCACCCTTTTCGAGCAAGGATGCTCATGATGCATTTACTGCTAGCGCTTTTACTCAGTATTTTACCCAGCGTGGGGTGGGCCGAGGAGTGTCCCGACGCGGCCCGGGCACAGGTCAAGACCTTGGCCGAACAGATACGCTTGTGGGACGACAGCTACCACCGCCTCAACCAATCCCCCGTCAGCGACGAACTCTATGACCAGGCGCGTCAACGCCTGGCCCGCTGGCGCCAATGTTTCCCCGATTCTCTAACGAAACCCGACAAGCCACTGGCGAGTTCACGCGGCACCCACGTTCACCCCATTGCCCATACGGGTCTAGAGAAGCTGCTCGATGAACAGGCGGTCGGTACCTGGCTGCAAACACGCGAAGAGGTATGGATTCAACCCAAGGTGGATGGCGTGGCGGTGACGCTGGTCTATCAACGAGGTCGCCTGCGGCACGTGATCAGCCGGGGCGACGGCTTGATGGGCCGCGACTGGTCAGTGTCCGCGCGCAGGATCCCCGGCATTGTCCAGCAACTGCCGGAGCCTATCGACCTGGTGCTGCAAGGCGAACTCTATTGGCGACTCGACGACCATGTGCAATCGGCAAACGGCGGGCTCAATGCCCGCAGCAAGGTGGCCGGGCTGATGAGCCGCCTGCATCTGAGCGACGCCGACGCTGCCGGCATAGGCCTGTTCGTGTGGGCGTGGCCGGAGGGGCCCGACTCGTTTACCGAGCGCCTGGCCACACTGGCACGCTGGGGTTTTACCGATAGCCGACGCTACAGTCAGCCCATCCGGGATATCGCCGAAGCCACGCACTGGCGCGCCTATTGGTACAACCATCCATTGCCATTCGCCAGCGATGGGGTGGTGCTGCACCAGGCGCAGCGCGCACCCGCCAAACGCTGGCAAGCCAGCGAACCTTATTGGGCGGTGGCCTGGAAATATCCGGCTGCCAAGGCCCTGGCACTGGTGCGCAGCGTGCAATTCAAGATCGGTCGCACCGGACGCATTACGCCCATGCTTGAGCTGGAACCCGTGCGGTTGGATGACCGGCAGATCAGCCGGGTGAGTACCGGTTCATTGAAGCGTTGGCAAGCGCTGGATATCCGCCCTGGCGACCAGGTTTCCATCAGCCTGGCGGGCCAGGTGATCCCGCGACTGGATGAAGTCATCCTGCGAAACACTCACCGGGCAGACCTGAAAGTGCCTGACCCACGGGACTTTCATGCCTTGAGCTGCTGGCAACTGGACCCTGGCTGCGAAGAGCAGCTACTCGCGCGCCTGACCTGGCTGAGCAGCAATCAAGGCCTTGCATTACCCCATATAGGCCGCGAGACCTGGAACATATTGATCCAGGCCGGTCTAATCGCAGGCTTTCTCGATTGGTTAACCCTGGATGCGGCAGAGCTTGCTAACATTGATGGCTTGGGTGATCGCAGCCGCGCGCGCGTGCTCGAAAGCCTCCACAACGCGCGGCAACAGTCCTTTGCTCAATGGCTCAAAGCCTTGGGCGTACCGCCTGCGGCACGCAACAACCTGGAAGGCGGCTGGCAGACGCTGGTCGCGCGCGACACCCAGGCCTGGCTGGCCATCGATGGCATCGGCCCGGGCCGCGCGGCGCAACTGAGCGCTTTTTTCCGCGACCCGCAAGTACAGGCCTTGGCAGACACATTACACGTGGCCGGCATCGACGGTTTTTGAACCCGAGCCGACCATCAGATTGCGACTTTGGAGCTCCACATGAAATTTCTAGCCCCCTTTGCCCTGTTGACCGTCGCAAGCTTCATGGCGACACCCCTGCTGGCCGCCGAAGAGGCCCTTCAGCTCACCGGCTGCGCCGCCAAACGCCAAGCCATCAGCACGCAGATCGAACAGGCCAAGGCCCACCGCAACAGCGCCCAGCAAGCCGGCCTGGAAAAAGCCCTGAGCGAAGTCACCGCCAATTGCACCGACGCGTCCTTGAAGAAGGAGCGCGAAAACAAGGTGCTTGATGCCAAGCATGAAGTCAGCCGCCGTCAGGCCGACCTCGACAAGGCCATGAAAAAAGGCGACGCAGACAAGATCAACAAACGTAAGGACAAACTCGCCGAGTCCCGCAAAGAACTGCAGGACGCAGTGGAAGAACTCGATCAGTAAAACCGGTCAGTGGTCCCGGAACTGCTTATGGCAGGCGCTGCAGGCATCTTCGACTTTCTGCACTGCCGGCCCCAGGTTGCTGGCTTTGTAAGGCTGAACCTGGCTCGCGGTCACCAATTCACCGGTGGCCGCTTCAAGGTCGCGGGCCAGTTGCTGGAATTGCGCCTGCTTCTGCCAGACATCATCCTTGGCACTGGTGTGATCTTCTTCGCGCACGCTCGGAAAATGCTTCCAAGGCTCATGGGACAACGCGTCCAACTTGACCGCGCCTTCGGCAAATTTGGCGCCGTCGAACGGGATACGCCCACGCAGCATGCCGCCCAGGTCTTCGCCAGTCTTGAGCATCTGTTTGAAGATCGCCTTGCGCTGGCCCAGCGGCGAATTCGGATCCACGCCGCCACAGGCGGACAGTGTCAGGCAGGCCAGCAATACAACAGTCAGTCTTTTAAAAGTCATGGTTGCTTCGAGGTCACGGGAAACGGCGGCCAGTATCCTCGCCCCGCCCGCAAAGACCAATAGCCCTATTAATAATAAGGGTTGCCCAGCAGCGTTGCGACGCGGGCAACCGCTTCAGGAAGTGTTTGTATGAATGTCACCTTGAAACCCTGGAGCCGGCGCTTGGCGTGGGCTCTGCCGATGATCGCACTGCTGGCCGGCTGCGACGCGGGCAAAGAAACAGCCAAAGATGAAACACCCAAGCCCCACGCCGTCGCCACTTATGTCAATGCGCCGTGGGAAGCGTTGCCGGCGGTGTCCGACAGCGACTTGCTGGCGGGATTTGAATCCTGGCGCAGCGCCTGCCAACGCCTCAAGGCGGACCCGATCTGGGGGGCGACGTGCGCAGCCGCTGCGACCGTGCCCGCTAATGCTGCGGCGGTGCGGGGCTTCCTCAAGGAGCGTCTGGATGTGTTCGGCCTGCGCTCTGCCGACAACACGCCCAACGGCTTGATCACCGGCTACTACGAACCGGTCTACCCCGGCAGCCTGACCAAGACCGCCAAAGCCAACGTGCCGGTATACGGCGTGCCAGATGACCTGATCATCGTCAACCTGGAAAGTATCTACCCTGAACTCAAGGGCAAGCGCCTGCGCGGTCGCCTGGAAGGTCGTGTGCTCAAGCCTTACGACGATGCCAACGCCATCAACGGCCAGGGTTCCACGGCCAAACCGATTGCCTGGCTGACGGACCCGATGGACCTGCAATTCCTGCAAATCCAGGGATCTGGCCGCATCCAGCTGGCCGGTGGGCGCCAACTGCGCGTCGGTTATGGCGACCAGAACGGCTACCCCTATCGCCCTATCGGCCGCTGGTTGGTGGAACAAGGCGAGCTGAAGAAGGAAGATGTCACTATGGGTGCCATCAGCGCCTGGGCCAAGGCGCACCCGCAGCGCATTCCGGAACTGCTGGCGAGCAACCCGAGCTACGTGTTCTTCAGCGCGCGCCCCGACAGCAACGAAGGCCCGCGCGGCTCGTTAAACGTGCCATTGACCGCCGGCTACAGCGTGGCGGTGGATCGCAAGGTGATTCCGCTGGGCAGCCTGTTGTGGCTGTCGACCACCAAGCCCGACGGTTCGCCAATCGCACGGCCCGTCGCGGCACAGGACACCGGTGGCGCGATCACGGGTGAAGTGCGTGCAGATTTGTTCTGGGGCACCGGCGATGCGGCGGGTGAACTGGCTGGGAATATGAAGCAGCAGGGGCAGATCTGGATGTTGTGGCCAAAGGGTGCAGCGTTACCCCAGGTGCCTGATGCTCCTGCGGGGAACTAAGGGACGCTGAGAATCCAAAATGTGGGAGCGGGCTTGCTCGCGAATGCGGTGTATCAGCCACCTATGTACTGACTGGCACTCCGTATTCGCGAGCAAGCCCGCTCTCACAGGGGATCTTCATCAACCCGTCAGATCGAGACGAAGAAGAAACTCGCAATCAACGCCATCCCCACGAACCACACCAGCGAACGCAGCATCGCCCAGTCTGCCAAGTAGCAGATGATGTACAGCAGGCGGCTGGTGATAAACAGCACGGCCAGCACATTGATGGTCACCAATTCGGCCGTGCCGGCCAGGTGCGCGATGATGACTGCCGCCGCGAAGGCCGGCGTGACTTCGAAACTGTTGAGCTGGGCACTGTGGGCACGCTTGGCAAACCCTTCAAGGGTGTCCAGGAAAGCACGCGGGTCATGGTTCTGCCGTGGGCCGAACTTGCCACCGCTGAACTTGGCCACACCTGTGCACAGGTAGGGTAGAAAAATTGCGATCAACACACACCAGAAAGCGACCGTCATCACACATTCCTTTTGTAGTTTTAAACAGCGATTAGAGTTTTAGCACTATAAATACCAAACCGCACTCACCCGCTATGAGCCCTGGCTCACCCAAAGGTTCTATGGCGTTTTATCCAATGCCTTGCAACATCGCGTCTGTGGTGCGGTCCATCCCCCCAACAATGCACTGCCACCCAACTTCCAAGGACCCCGGATGCTTGAACTTGTCGCCGCCTTTATTTGCCTCACCACCCTGCTCACCTATGTGAACTTCCGCTTTATCGGCCTGCCGCCCACCATCGGTGTGATGGTCACGGCCCTGTTGTTTTCGCTGATCCTGCAAGGCTTGAGCGTTCTCGGTTACCCAGGCCTGGAAGAGCGCATCCAGCAGTTGATCGGCCAGATCGACTTCGGCGATTTGCTGATGAACTGGATGCTGTCGTTCCTGCTGTTCGCCGGCGCCCTGCACGTGAACCTGAACGACCTGCGCAGCTATCGTTGGCCCATCGGCCTGCTGGCGACCTTCGGCGTATTGATCGCGACCGGGGTGATCGGCAGCCTGGCGTATTACATCTTCGCCCTGTTTGGTTGGCATGTAAGCTTCCTTTACTGCCTGCTGTTCGGTGCGCTGATTTCGCCTACCGACCCGATTGCGGTGCTGGGTGTATTGCGTACGGCCAATGCCTCGAAACCGCTGAAAACCACCATCGTCGGCGAATCGCTGTTCAACGATGGCACCGCCGTGGTGGTCTTCACCGTATTGCTGGGTATCGCTCAATTGGGTGAAACGCCCACCCTCGGCGCCACCGCCATGCTATTCGCCCATGAAGCCATCGGCGGCGTGGTGTTCGGCGGGCTGATTGGCTACCTGGTCTACCTGATGATCAAGAGCATCGAGCAGCACCAGATCGAAGTGATGCTGACCCTCGCCCTGGTGATCGGCGGCTCGGCGATGGCCACCGAACTGCACGTCTCGGCACCGATTGCGATGGTGGTCGCCGGCCTGATCATCGGCAACCTGGGCCGCAAGCTGGCGATGAATGACATGACCCGTCGCTACCTGGATGGCTTCTGGGAATTACTCGATGACATGCTCAACGCCCTGCTGTTCGCCCTGATCGGCATGGAGCTGCTGCTGTTGCCGTTCAATTGGCTGCATGTATTCGCCGCCAGCCTGCTGGCCGTGGCAATCCTGTTGTCGCGCCTGTTGACGGTGGCCCCGGCGATTCTGTTGCTACGGCGCTGGCGCACGGTGCCACGCGGCACCATCCGCATCCTGACTTGGGGAGGTTTGCGTGGCGGAGTCTCGGTGGCACTGGCACTGGCTTTGCCGCTGGGTCCGGAACGCGACCTGCTGCTTAGCATCACCTACATCGTGGTGTTGTCATCGATCTTGTTGCAGGGCTTGACCATTGGTCGAGTCGTAAAGCGCGTAGCCGAACCGCAGTAAGCCCTACACCACACGTTTGTCCATCGACGCTCTGCACCGCATCGCCACCGGGCGGCGCGGCGTCGAGCTATGCATGACAACCAAGTCCCGCGCATAGCGAGGTGTGTCGTCGACCGGCAAGACGGATAGGCCACTGCATGACATCCCCGCCCGTCGCCTGACAGTACAACAGCGGTCGAGCCAGCCAGCGCACCGCTCAACGCCTGATGGCTCTATTCCAAGCGCCCCGCAAAGCGTGCGCTCGAGCCTATGCGGGGTGATTTCAGATCTTTTCCTCACGCTGAGGATGCTGTTTCCCTGCGCCTGGGTGAGTACCAGAAGGCGCCTTGGTTTCGCTGCGAATCTGCGCGTGGCTGATCAACGCAAAGATAAAGCTGCCGCCGATGATATTGCCTGCCAAGGTCGGTCCGGCAAACACCAGCCAGAAGTCCTTCCACGCCAACTCGCCAGCAAACACCAAGTACGACACTTCCGCCGAGCCCACCACGATATGGGTAAAGTCCCCCAGCGCCATCAGGTAGGTAATCAAGATGATGATGAACATCTTGGCGCTTTCCATCGACGGGATCATCCACACCATGGTCGCGATCATCCAGCCGGAGATGATGCCTTTGGCGAACATCTGGCCAGCGTCGTTTTCCATGATCTTGCGCCCGATCTCGAGGAAGGCCTGGTCAGTCCGGGTATCGAAGATCGGCAGGTGCAGCATCACATACGCCACCAGCAGGGTGCCGCACAGGTTGCCGACCAGCACCACTGTCCATAACCGCAACAGTCGCCCGGCGTTGCCCAGCGTGGGCTTGCTCATTACCGGCAACACGGCCGTCAGGGTGTTTTCAGTAAACAATTGCTGGCGCGCGAGGATCACCGCCAGGAAGCCTGCGCAGTAACCAAAGCTGGCGATCACCTTGAACGCTTCACCATCCGGCAGCCGCGAGTTCAGCAACCCCATCGCCATCAGCGACAACCCCATGGTCAACCCGGCTGCCAAGGCCGACCACCACAAGGCGGCGACGCTGCGCTCCAACTCCTGGTCGCCCTGGGTGCGGATGATTTCATGCAACACCGCCGCGCGAGGCGGCTGATTCTTGTCGACGTCCTGCTGCTCTTCCTGCGACAGGTTGGGGGTTTTGCCTGATTCGTCGGTGGCCATGATCTTCCGGAGTCCAAAGGGTGCGTGTAGCTACGACACGCCGCCGCGATGGCTGTTCAGTGGCCAGGCAACTAAACCTGCAACCTCCAGGCCTTGGCCATCTCCACGGTGGTTGAACGGGAGGCCTTGTCCCAGGAATTGTTACGCGCTTTGTAACTGTCAACGAGGGTGTCGAGTACCCGATTGAATGCGGCGGGTGTGGTGGCCCATGCCAGGTCCCGAGCCGCACGGTGCAACAGTTCAACATTGGATTTGGGCTGGCCGGGTCGAAACAGCGACGGGTAGATCACCTCCCCCGTGAAGTTTTCAGCTTTTATCGCAATATCACGCACGCTCATCTCAGCGACAGCCTTGCCAATGACCTTGGACATCGGCAATGCACCGCCTGCGATCTGTCTGGCCGCCACTTGCAGCAACTGCTGAAAGTTGGGTTGATTGGCGACGTTGAGGCGTCGCGCCAACCAATCAATTTGCTCAGGACGCTGGGCCAGGGCATCGAGATTACGCAGGGACGATAAGATTCTCGGCGTGAGCACCAGCGCGCCCTTTGCCTGGTTAGCCTCGGCAATCGAGGCATCCAGTACTTGCAACGCCTGTTGCGCGGTTTTCCGAAACATCAGCACATCCGAGGCGGCCGGGTCTTTTTGCAGCGCTGGCTGCACGCTGGCAAGCATTGCATCATCCATGGCCAACACCGCATCACTCAGCGACTGGAACGAGTGCTGCTCCAGTGCCGTGGTGCGGCGCTCCAAATGCGCATCTACCGCCTGGCGCGCCTTCGCTTGCAGATGTTGCTTCTGCTCATCCTGCATCGTGAAGTTGACCGTGCCCGTGAGCAGCCCTCGAAAATCGCCTTTTTCGGTCTTCAGGGGCAATGTCACGATCTGCTCGGCGAACGCCTCGAGCTTTTTGTCTTGGAAGGCTTCAGCAGCCGTATGCGCAACGCCTGTGATGCGCTCTGCCAGGCTGCCGAGAAAACTGCCACTGCGCGCTCGCGTATCAGGTGCGTCGGACTCGAACTTGACGATCAGCGACTCAGACTTGGCCAGAGGGCTCTCGGGAAACAACCGATCCACCCCCCCTGGCGCCGGGGTATTGAGCAGCAAGCCACCGTCCTTGAACGCGGTGCTTTCAGCTGAAGCCTGAAAACCGTGTCCTTGTTCCACCGGGCTTTTGAACACCAGCGGCAACGAACCGGAAATATGCGCCGCCCGGGCGATGTCCATCTGCGGGGTCAGGCTGGCATTGAACACCACCAACTGTGGACGGCCAGCGAACATGCCAGTGCCGGTGATGTTGAGTTGCTTGATTGCGGGAATGTGTCGGTTCAACACCTCAAGATCGCCAAACGTAGGGCCACTACCGGCACTCAACCTGTCAGCAATGCGCATGACTTCGGCCGAGCGGGTTTCCCGAGGGGTTTGCGCGATATGCCCCAGAATCGACCTGCGCGACTCGTTGCGGACCAGTTCCTCAAGGGGAAATGCCTCACTCTGCAGGCGCGGCAGCAAGGTCATCAACAACTGAGAGGTACTACCGACGGCGCCGGGCAAGCGCCCCACAAGCTTGCCCAGTGTCGAACTGGCTTCCTGCATCCAGGCCGTCACGGCGTCTGTGCTGTTCAGCAGGCTGGGCAAATCTATACCGTCCGACAACCGGTCGAACGCTTCAGCGCCCATGCCACTGGCAATCAAGGCCGCCGAAATCGCACCGGCAGATGAGCCGGAGATCGATTGGATACCTTGCAACTTCTGGGTATCTTCAAGTGCCCGCACCACCCCCGAGAAAGCAATGCCCTTGGCGCCACCCCCACTGAGTACCAAGCTGGTGACAGGGGGTGCCGATAAAAACACGTCTACCCGTCCCTGCTGATCACGCATGAGTGTCACATTGCGCGCGCCAACCCCCTCCACCAGCGGCGTCCCGACCACTTGATGGGTCGTGGAAGACGCCTTTTCAGTCAATGAGGGTTGGGTCTTGGCAATCGAGTTAAACACTTTCATCCATGGGCTCTCTCTACAGGGTGTAGTCCTGAGTGATGAGAGCGCCCGGGAAAGATCCGCGCGGAATGATTTGGTAAAGCAAATCAGGCCGCTGCTGGGTTACTCGGGAAGGCTATCGTCCTTGAATTGGTCCTTCACATACCTGATCTCGGTGCGACCGTGGGGCGCCGGCAAACCGTCTTCACCCAGGTTGACGAAGACCATCTTCTCTACTGTGAGGATGCTTTTGCGGGTGATTTTGTTGCGCACTTCACAGGTCAGGGTGATGGAGGTGCGCCCAAATTCGGTAGCCGTAATGCCCAGTTCGATGATGTCGCCCTGGCGCGAGGCGCTGACGAAGTTGATTTCGGAGATGTACTTGGTCACCACGCGCTGGTTGCCCAGTTGGACAATGGCGTAGATCGCGGCTTCTTCGTCGATCCAGCGCAGCAGGCTGCCACCGAACAGAGTACCGTTGGGGTTGAGGTCTTCGGGTTTTACCCATTTGCGGGTGTGGAAGTTCATGGTCACTCCAAAGCGTCTTGCCGAATGATGGGCAACATCATGGCAGAGCCTGGGCCCAAGCTCTACGCGCCATTGCCTATCAACCCCATCAGCGATCTTCATATGGCCGACGGAAAGGCTTGGGAAGTCTGGCGCACACAGCTATAATCGGCGCCGTTTCAAAACGGTCATCTCCAGTTGATACCGTTCTCCCGCCACCTGTCCGAGGGGCGCTGCAGCAGGTTCAACCTGTCAGGCTCGGATGGGGCGTTGTCCGGCCTGGTTAGCCAGCTGGATACTAAACGCACAACGGCGCCCATTCGCACACTACGAATGGAGGCTCTTCATGAGCGCAGTAAACACGCCTGCAGATTTCAACGACTACAAAGTCGCCGACATGTCCCTCGCCGCCTGGGGCCGTCGCGAAACCTTTATCGCCGAATCCGAAATGCCTGCCCTGATGGGTCTGCGCCGCAAGTACGCCGCTGAGCAGCCGCTCAAAGGCGCGAAGATCCTCGGCTGCATCCACATGACCATCCAGACTGCCGTGCTGATCGAAACCCTGGTTGCCCTGGGTGCCGAAGTACGTTGGTCGTCTTGCAACATCTTCTCGACTCAAGACCAGGCCGCTGCCGCTATCGCTGCTGCCGGTATCGCCGTATTCGCCTGGAAAGGCGAGACCGAAGAAGAGTACGAGTGGTGCCTGGAGCAAACCATCCTCAAGGATGGCGCGCCTTGGGATGCCAACATGATCCTCGACGACGGCGGCGACCTGACCGAGCTGCTGCACAAGAAGTATCCGCAGATCCTGGACCGCGTCCACGGTGTGACCGAAGAAACCACTACCGGCGTACACCGTCTGCTGGACATGCTGGCCAAGGGCGAGCTGAAAATCCCGGCCATCAACGTCAACGACTCGGTGACCAAGAGCAAGAACGACAACAAGTACGGCTGCCGTCACAGCCTGAACGATGCCATCAAGCGTGGCACCGACCACCTGCTGTCGGGCAAGCAAGCCCTGGTGATCGGCTACGGTGACGTGGGCAAGGGTTCGTCCCAGTCCCTGCGTCAGGAAGGCATGATCGTCAAGGTTTCCGAAGTTGACCCGATCTGCGCCATGCAAGCCTGCATGGACGGTTTCGAAGTGGTTTCGCCGTTCATCAACGGCCAGAACGACGGCACCGAAGCAAGCATCGACAAGGCGCTGCTGGGCAAGATCGACCTGATCGTGACCACCACCGGCAACGTGAATGTTTGCGACGCAAACATGCTCAAAGCCCTGAAGAAGCGTGCTGTTGTCTGCAACATCGGCCACTTCGACAACGAAATCGACACCGCTTTCATGCGCAAGAACTGGGCATGGGAAGAAGTGAAGCCACAGGTACACAAGGTTCACCGTACCGGCGCAGGTGATTTCGACCCGCAGAACGATGACTACCTGATCCTGCTGGCTGAAGGCCGCCTGGTTAACCTGGGCAACGCCACTGGCCACCCAAGCCGCATCATGGACGGCTCGTTCGCCAACCAGGTGCTGGCGCAGATCTTCCTGTTCGGCCAGAAGTACGCCGACCTGTCGCCTGCCCAGAAGGCCGAGCGCCTGACCGTGGAAGTACTGCCGAAGAAACTCGACGAAGAAGTGGCCCTGGAAATGGTCCGTGGCTTCGGCGGCGTCGTGACTCAACTGACCAAGACCCAGGCCGACTACATCGGCGTGACGGTCGAAGGTCCGTTCAAGCCGCACGCTTACCGCTACTGATCGACCGGCGAGCGCCAGCTTCATGTGGGAGCTGGCTTGCCTGCGATAGCATCGCCTCGGTATGCCTGACGTACCGTGGTGTCTGCATCGCGGGCAAGCCCGGCTCCCACATGAACCGGGTGCCCGCATTGACGGTGTACACCTCCCGGCATTCTGAGTTTCAAAGGATACGACCATGTCCCAAGATCGTCGCTACAGCTTCGAGTTCTTCCCGACCAAGACCGATGCTGGGCATGAAAAACTGATGGCCACGGCCACCCAGTTGGCCAGCTACAACCCCGACTTCTTTTCCTGCACCTACGGCGCCGGCGGCTCGACCCGTGACCGCACGATCAACACCGTGTTGCAGCTGGAAAGCCAAGTCAAAGTTCCCGCCGCTCCGCACTTGTCGTGCGTGGGCGACAGCAAGGACGACCTGCGCGGCCTGCTGACCCAATACAAGGCCGCCGGCATCAAGCGCATCGTCGCCCTGCGCGGCGACCTGCCGTCCGGCATGGGTATGGCCAGCGGTGAGCTGCGCCACGCCAATGACCTGGTGAGCTTCATCCGTGAAGAAACCGGCGATCACTTCCATATCGAAGTGGCGGCGTACCCGGAGATGCACCCCCAGGCACATAGCTTCGAAGACGATCTGCAGAATTTCGTGCGCAAGGCCAACGCCGGCGCCGACAGTGCGATCACCCAGTACTTCTTCAACGCCGACAGCTACTTCTACTTCGTCGAGCGTGTGCGGGCGATGGGCGTGAACATCCCGATCGTGCCGGGCATCATGCCGATCACCAACTACAGCAAGCTGGCGCGCTTCTCCGACGCCTGCGGTGCAGAGATCCCACGTTGGGTGCGCAAACAACTGGAAGCCTATGGCGACGACGTCAAGAGCATCCAGGCGTTTGGCGAGCAGGTCATCAGCACTATGTGTGAAGATTTGTTGCAAGGTGGCGCGCCAGGGTTGCACTTCTATACCCTGAACCAGGCTGAACCCAGCCTTGCCATCTGGAACAACCTCAAGCTGCCACGCTGAGGTTCGTCCGGTTGTGCCAAGGCCTTCGTCTCTACGAGGGCCTTCGTCGTTTTACGTGCCCACGGAACCCAGCAGTCCATGAATACAGTGCCCACGACTTCCCGCCCACAACTGGTCTACCTGGTCTTCGGCTCCGAGACCTACCACCAGGAAGCGGTGTTCAGCATCGCCAGTGCGCTGGCCTTCCTGCGGGACACCCCGGACGCCGCCGTGGATATCCAGGTATTCAGCGACAACCCCGAGCCCTATCGCCTTTTACCCGTGCGCGTACGCCCGCTGGACGAAGCCACGCGCAAGCGCTGGAGCGAGCCCCACGGCTATCACTTCCGCACCAAGCATGTGGTGTTGCGCCAAGTGCTGGAAGAGTCCCCGGTGGCCATGCTGATCGACACCGACACCTTCTTCCATCATTCACCCATGGACCTGTTCGAGCGCGTGCAGCCTGGCACCCTGTTGTGCAACGCCTTCTACACCAAGTACGGCGATAACCACGAAAGTATCCTTTACACCGCCCTGCACCAGCGTCTGTTGGATATGGGTGTGGCCGACGATGACATGATGACCCTCAATTCCGGGGTCATGGGCCTGACGCAACAGGACGCGCACATCCTTGATCGCTCCATCGAGCTGATGGACGAACTGTTTCCCCATGCCCAAGGCGCCTACACCCTTGAAGAGTTCTGCCTGTCGATCGCGGCCTATCGCACGGTCAACGTGCGCGAATGCCCGGACCTGATCCACCATTACTGGAGTCGCAAGCAACTGTTCCGCGCCAAGGTCAAGGCCTGGATCGCCAAGCATGCGTCAGCCCCGACCAGCGCATTGGCACTGGCCGACACTCGCCAGGTTTCCTCACACCTGCCACGCCCTCCCCGCCTGCAACGCCTGCTGTACAAGCTGATCACGCTGGTATTGCCCAAACACCAGCAGCAGTTCATCCGCGAAATTCTCTATGGTTGCTACGAGCACGAGAACGAATTCGACCAAGCCTGTGGCCCGGTTTGGTGGGACAAGGCCCGACAGAACCTGGAAGAACGCCAGAAACGCCCGCTGGAAGCCCACCAGTTGGAACACTGGTTCGCCAACCCCGTGGTGCGCCTGATTCTCGGCGAACGCCGCGCGGCGATCTATGAGCATTTGATGACGTCGCCGACCCAATAGCCCCGCCTGCGGATGCGCGTGCCAGAGCTTCTCTTTAAGGCAGGAGCATCGTAACCTCAGGGCATGCCCGTCATTCTCAAGTTGTTGACCGCCGCCCTCTTTACTTGCCTGAGCCTGGCCGCTTATGGCGAGAAACTGCGTATTGTCACCGAGCCATGGGCGCCTTATGTGTACGACGACAAAGGCACCATGCGCGGCCTGGACTACGAGGCCACCGTCATCGTATTCCAGCGCCTGGGCATTGAGGTGCAATGGCAGTTCCTGCCCTGGAAGCGCTGCCTGGCCATGCTCGACCAAGGGCATGCTGACGGGGCGCTGGATATTTTCCACAGCCATGAGCGCGACGCCTTGCTGCTGTACCCCAGCGAACCGCTGTCGGAGGTGGAGTTCGTGCTGTTCTACGCCAATGAGCGCCCCCACCCCGTTCAAAGCCTCGAAGATCTGCGCGGCCTTACTGTCGGTACGTCGCCGGGGTATCTGTACGGCGCAGCATTCAGCGATTCCACCCTGTTCAACCGCGAGCCTGCCCCCAGCCATGAGGCCAACTTCGGCAAATTGATGCTCGGGCGCATCGACGTGGTGATCACGGACCGCCGGGTGGGCCAGCATGTGATCAAGGCGCTGGGCCTGGAAGGCAAGGTCAGCCAGGCTCCCGTGGTGGTCAGCCGCCAGCAGCAGTTCCTCGCGGTGCGCCGTGGCGCGGGTATGGACCTGTTGGTACAGCGCTTTGCCGCCGAGCTCAAACGCTTCAAACAAGAACCAGCCTATAGCGTCTTGAGCGCCAAATATGGTGGAATCCAAGCGATTACGGGGTCTGGACACACCGTTGAGCAGCAGGAAAGCAGCGCGCCGTGATTGCTCTGTTATACTCCGGCCTTTCCGCCAGGCTCACGCCCGGCCGCTGAGGTCTTGAAAAAGGCACCCAACCCCGCTACAGCGCAGCTTTCAGCCCGCGCGAGCCGGTGGAGTGCCCGCCAGACGCAGCAGGACCGGACGGGATTTCGCTCCCCTAAGCGTCATTCACGCCCGGCAAGATTATCCCTTTGGGCCAAGCCCTAACTAAAACAGGATTACTCATGTCCTTTGCTTCCCTCGGTCTCTCCGAGGCTTTAGTCCGCGCCATCGAGGCAGCGGGCTATACCGAGCCTACTCCGGTGCAACAGCGGGCCATTCCCGCCGTGTTGCAAGGTCGCGACCTGATGGTCGCGGCTCAGACAGGTACTGGTAAAACCGGCGGCTTCGCCCTCCCGATTCTGGAGCGGTTGTTTCCCAATGGTCACCCGGACAAATCCCAGCGTCACGGCCCGCGCCAACCGCGCGTACTGGTCCTGACCCCCACCCGCGAACTCGCAGCCCAAGTGCACGACAGCTTCAAGCTGTATGCCCGCGACTTGAAGTTCGTCAGCGCCTGCATCTTCGGCGGCGTCGGCATGAACCCACAGGTTCAGGCCATGTCCCGCGGCGTGGACGTGCTGGTCGCGTGCCCGGGTCGTTTGCTCGACCTGTGCGGCCAAGGCAGCGTCGACCTGTCCCACGTGGAAATCCTCGTACTGGACGAAGCCGACCGCATGCTCGACATGGGCTTTGTCCATGACGTGAAAAAAGTCCTCGCCCGCCTGCCGGCCAAACGTCAGAACCTGCTGTTCTCGGCCACGTTCTCCCAGGACATCACTGCCCTGGCCGGCAAGCTGCTGCACAACCCGGAACGCATCGAAGTCACGCCGCCGAACACCACGGTCGAGCGCATCGAGCAACGTGTCTTCCGCCTGCCAGCCAGCCACAAGCGTGCGCTGCTGGCCCACCTGATCACCGCCGGTGCGTGGGAACAGGTGCTGGTCTTCACCCGCACCAAGCATGGTGCCAACCGTCTGGCCGAGTACCTGGACAAGCACGGCCTCACCGCCGTCGCCATCCACGGCAACAAGAGCCAGAACGCGCGCACCAAGGCCCTGGCTGACTTCAAGGCCGGCACCGTACGCATCCTGGTCGCCACCGATATCGCCGCCCGCGGCCTGGATATCGATCAGTTGCCACACGTGGTCAACTTCGAGCTGCCGAACGTCGATGAAGATTACGTGCACCGTATCGGCCGCACCGGCCGTGCCGGTCGTTCGGGTGAAGCCATCTCCCTGGTTGCGCCGGACGAAGAAAAACTGCTGAAAAGCATCGAGCGCATGACCAAGCAGAAAATCGCCGACGGCGACCTGATGGGCTTCGATGCCAGCGCCGTGGAGGCTGAGAAGCCTGAAGCGCGCGAGCGTCCGGACGTGCGCAACCCGCGCAACCCACGCGGTCCGAAGGGCGATGGCCCGAACGGCGGCGGTGGTGGCGGCGGTCGTCGCGACAAAGGCAAAGACAAAGGCAAGGAAAAATCCGCCTCCAGCGGCCGTGGCGAACGCCCAGCCCGTGAGCAGAAACCCCGTGAAGGCACCCCGGCCCGCGAACAGCGCCAGCCGAGCCAGCCACCTCGCGCTGCTGCCGACCGCGCTCCGGACGAGTTCCTCGACGACGATGTGGATAACTTCGGTAACCGCGTTGACTACGTGCCACAGGCCAAACCGGCCCAAGGCCGTGGCCGTCGTCCAGGTGCCCCGGCACAGGGCGCAGGCGCCCCTCGCGGCGGCCAGCCACAAGGCGGTCGCCAGAACGGCCCGCGCAACAGCAGCGGCGGCACCACCGGTACGCCGCCAGCCAAGCGCAACGGCCCGCGTAACGGTGCACCCCGTGACGGCCAGGCTCGCCGCGAAGACTCGCGCAGCAACAACCGTCGCCCAGCCCGTGACGACCAGCCTCGCTCCTCCGAACCGGCCGTGCAGAACCCACGCGGTGGCCCGGCGCCAAAGATCATCCACAAGGAGTCGAAGGCTGATCGCTTCCCGACACCCGAGCAGTTGGATCAACTGCCAGGCCGTCCTCGTGGTGAAAAACCAGCGTTGCTGACGCGCAACCGCTAGTTTAAAAACGCCAAAAAAAATGCCTCGCATCGAAAGATGCGGGGCATTTTTTTAGCGCTTTGAAACTGTAGGAGCCGGATTGCCGGCGATAGCGGTCATTGGGTCACTGCAAACCTCAAGGGCCTCATCGCCGGTAAGCCGGCTCCTACGTACGAAGCATTACTTCGTCTTAACACCTTCCAGCGAGATGTCCAGATCCACGGTCTGCGAGGACGGGCCTGGGCCTTTGATGCCGAAGTCGTTCAGGTTGACAGTGGTCTTGGCGTTGAAGCCGGCACGCTCGCCGCCCCACGGGTCTTTGCCCTCACCGTTGAAGGTGGCCTTGAAGGTCACCGGCTTGGTCACGCCATGGAAGGTCAGGTCGCCGGTCACGTCAGCGGTTTTGTCGCCGGTGGACTTGACTGCGGTGGAGACGAACTTGGCATCAGCGAACTTGGCAACGTCCAGGAAATCTTTGCTGGCGATGTGCTTGTCACGCTCGGCGTGGTTGGACCACAGGCTGGCGGTTTTCACGTCGACCGCGATTTTGCTGGCCTCAGGCTTGGCGGCATCCCAGCTGAAGGTGCCATCCCAATCCTTGAAGGTGCCGTGGATGAAGCTGTAGCCCAGGTGGCTGATTTTCCAGTCGATGAAGGCGTGCTGGCCTTCTTTATCGATCTTGTAGTCAGCAGCCATCACCTGACCTGCAGACAGCAGGGCAGTACCAATTGCCAGCGCAGCGAGTGTCTTTTTCAACATGCTTTCTATTCCTTGTGAGTCGAGGTTGAACATCAGGCTTTGCGCCCCAGCATACGAACCAGGGTCGCATCACGATCGATAAAGTGGTGTTTCAACGCAGCCACGCCGTGCAAGCCGGCGAAGACCACCAACACCCAAGCGAGGTACAGATGCACCAGGCCGGCGTTATCTGCCTGGTCCGGTAGTCCGGAAACCACAGCAGGAATCTCAAACAGACCAAACACCGGGATACCGACACCGTCTGCGGTGGAAATCAGGTAACCGGCGATCATCACGGCAAACAACCCGAGATAAAGGAACCCGTGGCCGAAGGCAGCGCCGATACGGGTCATGCGGCTGTAGCTGGCCAGCGGTGGCGGCGGCGGGCTCACCAGGCGCCAGACAATACGCACCAGCATGATGGCGAACAGCGTGATGCCAATGCTCTTGTGCAAGTCCGGCGCGTCTTTGCGCCAGGCGCTGTAATAGTCGAGACCGACCATCCACAGGCCCAGGGCGAACAAGCCAAACACCACCAGGGCCACGCCCCAGTGCAAAACCATGCTGACCCAACCATAGCGGGCCGGTGAATTGCGTAACTGCATGTACTTAATCCCGTAGTAGTGCGCCCAAGACTAGCGATTTACCTATCGAATTAAAGCGGAAAATTTCGCTTTGAAATATCGAGAAATACGATCAACAGCCTATGCATAATAAATTAACAAGGGATTAAGACTATTCCTAAGATACGTGACAGACCGTCCTGCCTTTACCGTCAATTCATAGGTAATGGCTTGTGACACAGCCATGCATTGCATAGGCTTGCGCGATTGTTTTACCTGCGCCCGCCGCAGGACCGCTTCGAGGAGATCACCGATGGGCTTGAACAACCAGTGGATGCAACGCGACCTTGCGGTGCTGTGGCATCCCTGCACCCAGATGAAAGACCACCAGCAACTGCCGCTGATCCCGATCAAACGCGGTGAAGGCGTGTGGCTGGAAGACTTCGAAGGCAAGCGCTACCTCGATGCCGTCAGTTCCTGGTGGGTCAACGTGTTTGGCCACGCCAACCCGCGCATCAACCAGCGCATCAAGGACCAGGTCGACCAACTGGAACATGTGATCCTCGCCGGTTTCAGCCACCAGCCGGTGATCGAGCTGTCCGAGCGCCTGGTGCAAATGACGCCTGAAGGCCTGACCCGCTGCTTCTATGCCGACAACGGCTCGTCCTGCATCGAAGTCGCGCTGAAGATGAGCTTCCACTATTGGCTCAACCGCGGCCTGCCAAATAAAAAGCGCTTCGTCACCCTGACCAACAGCTACCACGGCGAAACCATTGCCGCGATGTCGGTGGGCGACGTGCCGCTGTTCACCGAGACCTACAAGGCGCTGCTGCTCGACACGATCAAAGTGCCAAGCCCCGATTGCTACCTGCGCCCCGAAGGCGTGAGCTGGGAAGACCACTCGCGCACGATGGCCCAGGTGATGGAACAGACCCTCGCCGAGCACCACGACACCGTCGCCGCCGTGATCATCGAACCGCTGATCCAGGGTGCCGGCGGCATGCGCATGTACCACCCGGTGTATCTCAAATTGCTGCGCGAAGCCTGCGATCGCTACGGCGTGCACTTGATACACGACGAAATCGCCGTAGGCTTCGGTCGCACCGGCAGCATGTTCGCCTGTGAGCAGGCCGGCATCCGCCCGGACTTCCTGTGCCTGTCCAAGGCCCTCACCGGCGGTTACCTGCCGTTGGCCGCCGTAGTCACCACCGATGACGTGTACGACGCGTTCTACGACGACTACCCGACCCTGCGCGCCTTCCTGCACTCCCACAGCTACACCGGCAACCCGCTGGCGTGTGCGGCAGCATTGGCGACCCTGGATATCTTCGAAGAAGACAACGTCATCGAGAACAACAAGGCCCTGGCCCAGCGCATGGCCACCGCCACCGCGCACCTGGTGGACCATCCGCACGTGTCGGAAGTGCGCCAGACCGGCATGGTGCTGGCTATCGAAATGGTGCAGGACAAGGCCACCAAGGCCGCCTACCCCTGGCAGGAACGCCGTGGCCTGAAGGTGTTCGAGCACGCCCTGGAACGCGGCGCACTGTTGCGGCCTCTGGGCAGCGTGGTGTACTTCTTGCCACCCTATGTGATTACGCCGGAGCAGATCGACTTCCTTGCTGAAGTGGCCAGCGAAGGCATCGATATCGCCACCAATAGCAAAGTGAGCGTCGCCGTTCCAGACAATTTCCACCCCGATTTCCGCGACCCAGGCTAGCCCCCTTGTAGGAGCCGGCTTGCCGGCTCCTACAGGGATTTGCCATCGCTCCCATTTTCCAGAGAACAGAAATGAGACTGTCCCGCTTTTTCACCGACACCCCGCTGAGCATTGGCGATCACGAACTGCCGGAAGCCCAGGCGCACTACATCAGTCGTGTACTGCGCATGGGCGAAGGTGACGCCGTGCAATTGTTCGACGGCTCCGGCCAGGAGTTCCGGGGCAGCCTGCTGGAGGTCGGCAAGAAACGCGTCACTGTGCAGCTCACCGAAAGCTTCGCCGGCCAGACCGAATCGCCGCTGCATATCCACCTCGGCCAAGGCCTGTCCCGTGGCGAGCGCATGGATTGGGCGATTCAGAAAGCCACCGAACTGGGCGTCAACGCCATCACACCGATTTTCAGCGAGCGCTGCGAAGTGCGCCTCAAGGACGAACGCGCCGACAAACGCCTGCTGCACTGGCGCCAGGTGGCGATCAGCGCCTGCGAGCAATGCGGGCGCTCCACGGTGCCGGTGATTCACCCACCGCTGCTGCTGGCGGATTGGTTGAAACAGACCGAAGCGGACTTGAAGCTGGTGCTGCACCCGGTGGCCGAGCCAATGGTCAGTCACGCCAAGCCTTCCAGCCTGGCCTTTCTGATCGGCCCTGAAGGTGGGCTGAACGATAATGAAGTCGACAGCGCCCAAGCCGCTGGCTACCACGCCGCCCGCCTCGGGCCGCGGGTGTTGCGTACCGAGACGGCGCCGGTGGTGGCGTTGGCAGTCGCCCAACAGTTGTGGGGCGATTTCTAGGGTTTACTCCACTGGGTCGCTGACCGGCTTGGCAATGATCGCCTTCAACTCGCTGGTCATCGGGAATTCCAGGTTCAGGCCCTTGGGCGGAATCGGCTGTTCAAACCAGCGCTGGTAAATCCCGTTGATCTCGCCACTGCTGTACAGGTCGGCGAGTGTTTCGTTGACCACCGCCAGAAACTGCGGGTCGTCCTTGCGCACCATGCAACTGTAGATTTCCCGCGATTGCTCCTCGCCCACCACGACCCAGTTGTGTGGGTCCTTGGCCTTGGCGCGCTCGCCGTAGAGCAACGCGTCGTCCATGTAGAACGCCACAGCGCGGCCTGTTTCGAGCATCTTGAACGCTTCGCCGTGGTCCTTGGCGCTGATCACGAACATGTTGGTCTTGTGCTCGGCGTTGTAGCTTTTCAGGAAACGCTCATTGGTGGTACCGGCGGTGGTCACCACGTTCTTGCCTGCCAGGTCGGGAAAGCCTTTGATGCCGCTGTCCTTGGCCGTGAGCAATTGCCCCTTCACGTAGATAAACCCGTAGGAAAACGCCACTTGTTTCTGCCGCTCGGCGGTCACGCCGGTGGAGCCGCATTCCAGGTCGACGGTGCCGTTCTGCACCAGCGGGATGCGGGTCTGGGAAGTCACCAGGTTGTACTTCACATTGAGCTTGGCCACCCCGGTTTTCTGCTGGATGCGCTCGACGATCTTGTTCGCCAGCTCCACCGAATAGCCCATGGGCTTGCCACTGTGATCCCCCACATAGGAAAACGGCACCGACGCATCGCGATAGCCCAAGGTTATAGACTTGGAGCTGGCGATCTTGGCCAGCGTGCCGTCCAGCGGCGCTTGATTCGCATACGCCTGTGCGCTGAACAAAAGCCCCAGGGTGCAGCCGGTCAACAGGATCTTTTTCATTGTTATTCTCCGTTGGTCTTTGAAGTTACTTACGTACAGCGATCACACTGATTTCCACCAGCACACTCGGTCGCGCCAGTTCTGCTTGCAAGGTGGTACGCGTCGGCGCCATGCCGGGCGACAGCCAGGCTGACCACTCATCATTCATCGGCGCAAAACCTGCACCGATGTCTTTCAGGTAAATCGTCGCGTTGAGCAAGTGATCCTTGTCGCTGCCTGCCTGGGCCAACAGCGCATCGATCTTGGCCAGCACTTCGCGGGTCTGCGTGGCCACATCCTGGCCTTCACCGGGCACTTGGCCCGAGAGAAACACCAGGTCCTTGAAAATGGCCGCGCTACTCAGGCGTTCATTGCTGCTGATTCGGGTGATGGTCATCGGTGCATCCTCATGCAGCGCGGGGCGCAAGGCCCTGCATATCAATGGAAGGGGCGCGCTGGCTGATCAGCTCGGCCAGCAGTTGGCCGCTACCGCAGGCCAGGGTAAAACCGAGAGCGCCGTGGCCAAGGTTCAGCCACAGGTTGCGATACATACTGGCACCAATCAGCGGTACGCCAGTCGGGGTGGCGGGGCGCATACCGGCCCACTCCACCGCATGGGTGTAATCGCCCGCCAGTGGAAAGGTCTCCAGAGCCTGACGTTTCATCAACGCAAGGCGCTTGGGTTCAAGGCGGGCGTCGAAGCCAACGATATCCACCATCGCGGCTACCCGCAGTTGCTCACCAATACGCGCGTAGACGATCTTGCGGTCGTAGTCGGTGATGCTCACATTCGGCGCCCGATGTTGCATGCCAATCGGCACGCTGAGGCTGTAGCCCTTGAGCGGGTACAGCGGCAACGACACGCCCAACTTGGCGCTGCGATACCCGGCCGCCAGCACCAGATGCTCGACCGGCATGACCTCATCGCCCAACTCGATGGCCTGCACCACTCCGCCAGCCTGACGAATGCCGGTGACCTTGCGACCCAGCAAAAAGCGGCATCGTCCCGACGCTTCCAACCGCGCCGCCAACTGCTGGCAGAAGGCGTGACAATCACCGACCTCCTCATTGGGCGTGTAGATCCCGCCGACAAAACCACCGCCCGCCAGCGCGGGTTCCAGGCGTGCGCAATCGGCGCCCGAAAGCACTTGCTGTTGCAGGATATCGGCGACCTTGCTGCGCGCCTGTTCAAAAGAGCCGGCATTGCGGAAGGTCACCAGCTTGCCGTTGCGCCGCCAATCGAAGCCATCCAGGTGATCTTCGTCACGCCACCGATGCAGGGTGTCCTGGCTCAGGGATGCCAGGCGCAGCAGGTGCGCGGCGTTGCGTTTGTTCACCGAGCCACGGCAGGCACCGAGAAACGCCGCCATCCAGCGCCACTGTTGTGGGTCGAGACGCGGGCGCAGCTTCAAGGGCGAGTCACCTCGCAACAACCAACCAATGGCTTGCAGCGGCACACCGGCATCGGCCAGTGGCGCGACGTAGCGATAAGACAGCTGCCCACCGTTGGCAAAGCTGGTCTCGCTGCCCAGGGTCTGGCGCGCATCGATCACCGTCACCTCATGACCTGCACGCACCAACGCATAGGCGCTGGCCAGACCAATCACTCCACCCCCGATGATGCACACCATTGCCGCCACCCGCCGTTGAATCAAGAGGCCTCAAGCCTAGGGGCAGGTGACAGGTCGCCGACAATGAATAAAGATGGCTCACCTATAAACAAAGGTTATGGACTTGCCATGCGCTTGCGTCATATCGAAATCTTCCAGGCCATCCGCCAAACCGGCTCCGTCAGCGCCGCCGCGCAGTTGCTGCACGTGTCGCAACCGGCAGTGACCAAGGTGTTGCAACACGCCGAATTGCAGCTGGGCTTCCCCCTGTTCCTGCGGGTACGCGGCAAATTGCAGCCCACCCCGGAAGCCCTGGCGCTGGAAAGCGAAGTGGAGAAAGTCACCGAAAGCCTGCAAGGGGTGCGGCGCCTGGCCAAGAGTCTGCGCCGTGCGCCGGGCCAGAGCGTACGCATTGGCGCGATCCCGGCGCTGGCCCTTTCGTTGCTGCCACCGGCGATTCTGGAATGGAAGCGCGACTATCCGGACATGGCCTGCGAGCTGTCCAGCGACCACAGCCGCGAGTTGGTGCAAAAGCTGCTGATGCGTGAGATCGACCTGGCGCTGACGCTCAACTTCTCCGGCCATCCGGGGTTGACCACGCAGGTGCTGGCCAACGGTGTGCTGGTGGCACTGGCGTCCAAAGGCTATTGGTCCGACGCCGAGCTGAGCCAGCCGCTACCCCTGGCGGACCTGGCAGGCACCGCATTGATTGGTCTTTCCAGCGCCGACCCGCTGGCAGCGAAACTCGACAGTTACCTGGAAAACGTCGACCCACCGCCGCGGGTGACAATCTCCGTACAAACCTACTCCCTGGCCCGCGCCATGGTGGAGTCCGGCGCCGGCCTGACGGTGATCGACCCCTTTACTGCCCTCGGTGCCTCGACAGCCACCACGTGCATCCGCACACTCACGCCGCCGCTGCCGATTACCCTGTACGCCCTCACCCGAGCCGATGAACCACCGCCGCACATGCTGGCCAATCTGCTGCAGATTTTTGGCCACCGAGCCCGTGAGCTTCTGGAGCGTTTATAGGACGTAATGCATGATCGCCACGAAGTGCAGCAAACTCCCGCCGATCACAAACAAATGCCAGATCCCATGGGAGTGGCGAAGGCGATCCTCCAAGGCAAAAAAGATGATGCCGACGGTGTATAAAACGCCGCCCGACGCCAGCCAGATAAACCCCGCCGTGCCCAATGCGGCGAGCAGCGGCTTGACCGCCACCAGCACGATCCAGCCCATCACCGCGTAAATCACGATCGACAGGATGCGCGCCTCGGAGCGCGGCTTGATCTCCTGCAGGATGCCAATCACCGCCAGCCCCCACACGATGCCAAACAGCGTCCAGCCCCACGGCCCTCTCAAGGTCACCAGGCAGAAGGGCGTGTAACTGCCGGCGATCAGCAGGTAGATCGAAAAGTGATCAACCTTTTGCATGATCTCTTTTCGACGCCCACGCACGCTGTGGTACACCGTGGACGCGCTGTACAGCACCATCAGCGTAAAGCCGTAAATCGCCACGCTGACGATCTTCCAGGGGCTGCCGTCCAGGCTTGCCACTACCAACATCCATACGGCGCCAATACACGCCGCGACTGCACCGAGCAAATGGCTCCAAGCGTTGAATCGTTCCCCGTGGTACATGTGCCGCTGACCTCCTGTAACCGTTAAGGGCTGACGGGCAAGCGTCCAGCCTTGCGCATAAGAGTGCAAGTGGCGTGTGACGTTCCGGGGACGGCGCGCGGTTTTGCGGGCACAATCGAGGGTATTCGAACAAGAGCCACGGCCATGCTGATCGACGAAGAATTCACCCTCAAAAAGCTCGAGATCTTCCTGGCGTTCATGCGCACCGGCAACCTGGCCCGCGCTGCCGCCGAGCTGCAAACCAGCAACGTCAGCGTGCACCGCGCCATCCATTCCCTGGAAAATGCCCTGCGCTGCCCGCTGTTCAAGCACGAAGGGCGCAACCTCACGCCGCTGGAAAGCGCCTACGTCTTGGAAGAACGCGCACAGAAGCTGGTGGCCGATGTGGTCGACAGCGTACGCCTCACCCGCGAAGCGGCCGGCTTCTCGGCCGAACGCTTCAAGCTCGGCTCACTGTACTCGCTGACGGTGAAGACCGTGCCGCAGCTGATCATGGGCCTGAAGATCCGCCGCAGCGAACTCAATATCGACCTGATCCTGGGCTCCAACTTCGACCTGCTCTACAAGCTCAAGAACATGGAAGTGGACGCGATCCTCATCTCCCTCGACGAGCACGCCAACGACCCGGACTGCGAACAGATTGCCTTGTTCTCCGACGATATCTTCCTCGCCACCCCGGCGGATTCACCGCTCGACCGCGATCAACAGATCGACCTGGCGGATGTGCGCGACGCAACCTTCATCACCCTCACCCAAGGCTTCGCCACGCACCAGGATGGCAATCGCGTGTTCAAACAGGCGGGGTTCGAGCCGAAGGTGGCGATGCAGGTCAATGACATCTTCACGCTGTTGAGCATGGTCAGTTCAGGCGTGGGTTATGCGCTGTTGCCGGGCAGGATTGCGGCGGTGTATGAGAACCGCGTGAAGTTGATACCGCTGCAACCCCGGTACCGGTTGCAGCAGCATATTGGCGTGGTGTTCTTGAAGGCCAAGGAGCGTGACCCGAACTTGCTGGCGTTGTTGGCGGAGTGTCGGATGTATGCCAATCGCCAAGCGACAGTCTGACAAACCGCTATCGCGGGCAAGCCCGCTCCCACATTTTGATCTGTGAACACATTCAAATGTGGGAGCTGGCTTGCCTGCGATAGGGCCCTCACAGACGATTCAAATCAACCGACCAACCCGCGCACGATGAAATAGAGCAACGAAGGCCCGAGCAGGCAGCCCAGCCCGGTGTGGAACGTCGCCGTCAGCGCGCCATACGGCACCAACCGCCGATCTGTCGCAGCCAAGCCAGCGGTCACGCCGCTCACCGTGCCGGCCAACCCACCAAACACCATCGCCGAACGCGGGTTATCCAAGCCCATCCAGCGCGCCGCCACAGGCGTACCGACCATCACCAGAATCGCCTTGATCAACCCGGTGGCAATCGACAGCGCCATCACATCCGACGTCGCGCCAATCGCCGCACCGGTCACCGGGCCGACGATATAGGTCACGGCACCCGCACCGATGGTGGTCATGCTGATCGCATCGCGATAACCAAAGGCCCAGGCCATGCTCGCACCGACGATAAACGGCAGGATCGTGCCCAACAGCAGCGCAACCACACCGATCATCCCGGCCTTGCGCGCCTCAGTGGCTTGCACTTCAAACGCGGTGGCGACGATGGCGAAGTCGCGCAGCATCGCGCCGCCCATCAGGCCGATGCCGGAGAACAGCGCCAGGTCCGCCAGGCCTTTCTGGCCGCCGGTGATCGTGCCGCCGACCCAGGCCAAGACCAGGCCTATGACAATGGCTATCGCCGAGCCATGGATGCGCCCGAAGGTCAGGCGCTTGGACAGCACCACCGAAATCCACATGACCACGCCAACGAAGGCAAACGCGGTAATCAGGCCGTTGTGTTCCAAACCTTTTTCAATGAGATCCCACATATCAGCGACCTCCTACCGGTGCGATCAGCGGCTCTTCATCGGGCAGCGGTTCACCCTTGTGCGTGCGGCTGATCAGGGCGATGGTGCAACCACATACCACCACCGACCCAATCGCGGCGAGCACCGCCACCGGCCCACCGTGCAGGGCGGTGACCACGTTTTGTTGCGCAGCCATCGCCACCACCACGGGGATGTACATCGCGCCCCAGAAGCCCACGCCCATTTCGCAGTCCTTGGTCATGCCGCCGCGCTTTTGCATCCACAGGCGGGCGCAGATCAGCAGGATCATCGCGATCCCCACCCCGCCCACGTTGGATTTGACGCCCAGCAACACGCCAAGCATGTCGCCCATGATCACGCCCGCAAGCGTGCAGATCGCCAGCAGTGCCACACCGTAGATAATCATTGTTGTTGTCCTCAAAGTGCTCGATCGAAATTGTTGTTGTTGTGCTTCGAAAGCCTTGGGTGATGCTTTATCGGTGGCGGCGCTCCTCCTCTTGCAGCAGGGTCTGCAAGGTGTCCAGGCGCGCGCCTTCGCAGGCGATCACCGTGCCTTGTTCGAATACGCGGCGTGACAGGCCAGTGAGCACGGCGCCGGGCGGCAGTTCGATTTGCAGGCGCACGCCGCGCTCGTAGGCGCTTTGCACGGTGCCGCGCCAGTCGACGATGCGACACATGTTGAAGGCCAGGTCGTCGCGCAATTGTTCGGGGTTGTGGATCGGCCGCGCACGGGTGCTGCTCAGGTAGGTGATACGCGGTGCCTTGAGCGGCACGAAGGCGTGCGCCAAAGCCTGGGCTGGCTGCTCCAGCAACGCGCAATGAGACGGCACGCTGACAGCCAGTCGCTTGGCGATGCCGTTGCCTTTGATGCGACTGGCGACAAGCCTCATGGCCTGGTCGCTGCCGGCGATCACCGTCTGGTTGTCGGCGTTGATATTGGCCAGGTACACCGGGGTTTCGGGGCTGTGGATTTCGGCCAGCAGGTTTTCGACGGTGGATAACTCCGGGCCGATGATCGCGGTCATGCCGTAGCCCTGTGGATAAGCGTTTTGCATCAGCTCGCCGCGCAGGCTGACCAGCTTGAGAGCGTCGGCGAAATCCAGCGCACCGGCAATCACCGCTGCCGGGTAAGCACCGATGGACAGCCCTGCGACGTAATCCGGCGTGTGCTGCAGCAAGCGGGCGTGGGCCACGCCGGCGATCAGCAGGCAAAGCTGCACGGCGCGAGTACTCGCCAGGGCGTGCGCCGAATCCAATGCACGAACGTCTTCACCCAAGGCTTCGCTGGCGTGTTCCAACACATCGGCCGGCAACGCCTGGAGCATGCCGGGGCGTTGGGCGCCCTGGCCGGGGAAGACAAGAAGGCTGCTCATGCTACGGCCTGCCAAGGGTCGAGGACGAGGTGCGCACCGCTGACCGTTTTCAACAGCACCCGCCGCGATGGACCGGCCCATTCGCGCAGGGCGATAGCGCCGAAAGGTGTTTGCAGTTGCATATCCACAGCGCACGCGGCTTTGTCCAAGGCTGCCAGCAAGTCGCGTGCATCGTTGCGATCCAGCGGCTCGGGCGTGCGCAGAATCAGGTCCAGATCGCTCTGGGCATGCAGCGCTTCAATGCCCGTGGCCAGCTCAAAACCCGCGCTGCCCGTAACCCCCCAATTCAAGGGCGCCAGCACCGGCCGCAGTTGTTCCAGTGCCTGCAAGGCCGGTAAGTCCCGTGTCGAGGCAACATCACGCAGCGCTTCCGGCGTTACTCGCCGCTGCACCGCGGCAATCGGCATTTCGGCGGCAAACCGCTGCTCGCGCAAACGCCCGCGCACGCCTACCGCGACCCAGCCCGGCGTGACGGTGGCACGACGCACCACCACCGTGCCTACTGCCTCCACCGCCCACGCCGGAGCGTCAGCAGGTAGATGCGCCGGGGTCATGCCCCAGAGCAAGTCATGGGCGTTCACCATTGTTCCCGCAGCAGTTGGCGTACGTGGCTGGAAGCCGCGCGGTTGGTCGCACCAAGGCGGCCGCTCAAGTCGATGCTGCCAATATCCTTGATCGCACTCACCAGGCAATCGCTGACCCGCGCCACATCCTCCGGCGTGGGCTGTTCAATCTGGCTGACCGACAAGGTTTCCCACAGCAACCCCAGGCTGGCGTAACTGTCGATGTCGTAGGCCATGGGCGGCACGCTGGCGGCCAGGGCTTCCAACTCTTCAACGCTGCGCAGCGTCACGCGCGCGGCCGAGGCCTTGCCCATGGCGTGCACCATCACACCGGGATCGCGCAGGGCAATCAGGCGATTGGCTTGGTACCCATGAGCGAGAAACGCACCGGACATCGCCTTGCCGACCAACAGCGCAATCACCGGGTGCCCCGCCAGACGCGCACGGGCATAGCTGTCGGCGGCGGCGGCCAAGGCCTGGTGGATGCCGAGGGCTTCTTCGCGACGGCCATAGGCTTGGCTCGGTACATCGACGATGGCGATGATCGGGCGCTTGTCGCCAAGGGCGATGGCTTCATCGACGGCCTTCGCCAGACCCCAGCCTTCCAGCAGGCCGACTTCGCCGTTGCGTGCGCGGGGGAAGCGGTTTTGCGCGTCGGTGACCACAGCGATATAGCGCACGGGTTGTTCAGCCAACACACCATCGGCGACTTTCAACGAGTGTGGCAAACCCTCAACGGCTGTCGCTCCGGCACTCAATGCGTTGAACCACTGCAAACCTCTCATGAGCGATCTCCTTGAAACAGCGCGCGTACCGTCGCCGGGTCGATTTGCGGCGTTGCGTCCAGTTCGGCCAAGCGCGCCAGGTAATAGTCGGCCTGACGACTGCGTTGTTGGGTGGGCAGGCCTTGTTGCAGCAATGCGCTGACGGTCTGTTGAATCTCGGCCACATCGTCAGCGACATAGCGATCGGCCAAGCCGCTGTTGAAGCGTTGCTCACCGCCGGTCAGGCTCCAGATGAAAGGCCGGTCGCGGGAGTCGTACTCCTCAAGCCCCGCTTCCTGTTCGATGACTTGCGGGCCATTCAAACCCAGGCGTGCTTCGCGGGTGACAACAAGGTAACTGCACAACCCGGCCGCGATCGACATGCCGCCAAAGCAACCGACACTGCCCGCCACCACGCCGATCACCGGCTGGTGTTGGCGCAGATCGACAATCGCCGCGTGGATATCCGCGATGGCCGCCAGGCCCAGGTTGGCTTCCTGCAAGCGCACGCCACCGGTTTCCAGCAACAGGACGGCGCAGGTGGGAATGCCCTTGCGATTGTCCTCGGCCGCCAGCTCCAAGGCGCCAGCGATTTTTGCACCGCCGACTTCGCCGAGGCTGCCGCCCTGGAAGTTGCCTTCAATGGCGGCAACCACCACAGGCTTTGCGTCGATGCTGCCCTTGGCGATCACCACGCCGTCATCGGCCTGCGGCACTACACCTTGGCGACTGAGCCACGGCGACATGACGCGCTGGAACGGGTCGATCAATTCGCGGTAGGAACCGGCGTCCAGCAACGCCTTGGCCCGCTGCCGAGCGCCCAGCTCAACGAAGCTGTGTTTGGCGAGTAAGTCAGTCATGGCCGATCTCCTCGAAACCCTGCTCCAGGCGCAAACGCACCACGCCGGGGGTGGCACCGAAGTCGTGGATATCAATGTTCAAGGCCGGCGGGGTCTGCTCCTGGAAGATGCGCTCGAACAGATGCTGCCAGCGTTGCTCGGCGCCATTCACCGAGGTTTGCACCTGGATGGTCAGCGTGCCCGGCGTACCCGGTTCCAGCAGCACCTCCAGATCGCCCGAGCCGACGCAACCCACCAGCGCACGGCCTTTTGGCGGCTGCCCGGCGGGGAATTCAAAGGACAAGGTTTCCATCACAACGCTCCGTCGAGGCGGTCGATAAACAGGCAGGCAGCCAACAGGTCGGCGGCGCCGCCGGGGGAGGCATTCAGGGACAGCAGTTGAAGGTCTAACTCATGCAGTTGGCGACGCCCGGCCAGCGTTGCGCTGCCACCTGCATCGAGCACCGCTTGAGCGCCCTGCTGCATCGCTAACAGGCCTTCGGGACCGGCGCGGTAAAGCACGCAGGTGTCGGCCAGTTCGGTCATGATCGCCAGCAAGGCGTCCAGGCGGGCGTTCTGTTCGCCTGCATTTTGCTGGCGGCTTTTATGCAGTTGCGGCAAGCCACGTTGCACCACCGAGGGAAAGCCCAACTGGGCTTCTTCACGGGCACCGCGTGCGCCGTAGCGCTGGGCAACCTGGGCGCCGTGACTCATCGGTTGCGGGGCATAGCGGTCATTCAGCAAGGCTAATCTGGCGGCGTTCAGGGTGATGGCGCGTGGCTCCAGCGCCGCCGCTGCGGTGAGTAAACCGAGGGCCCAGATCGCGCCGCGATGGGTATTCACGCCGTGGGTGGTGACGAGCATTGCTTGCTCACCTTCACGCCCGATACGGCCGAGGGCTTCGCGCAGGGGCAAGCCGACTTCACCGAACTCAATCGCGGCTTCAGCCATCTCCTTGAACATCGGCCACAGCGACAACGCCGAGGCGTGCATCAGGCCCAGGTGCAGATCGCTATGGGCGCCGTTGCCGCGACGGTCCACCAAGGCAGGTTTGGGCGACAGGTCCGCTTCATCGATTAGCGCATCGACGGCCATGTCCGCCAGGCGTTCAGCGAGGCTCAATTCATGCAGTTTGAGTGCGCGCATTTACCAGCTCCTGAATTTGGCGGGCGGGTTGTACAGGCCACCGGACCAGTCCACCAGGTCGGCCACGCTTTTGGCGGCCAACAGTTCGCGGGTGGCGTCGGTGCGGCGGATGCCCAAGTCTTCGGGCAAGGCAATCAACCCTTCGCGGCGCATGCGCGCGGTGTCCTTGGGGTTGTGGCGCATGCCGATGGCGGTGACGCCTGCAACGGCAGCGATCATCGCCTGCCGCTCTTCCAGGGAGCGCGCCTTGTACAAATAGGCAATGCCCTCTTCGGTGAGCAAGTGGGTGACGTCATCGCCGTAGATCATGATCGGCGCCAGGGGCATGCCGCTTTTGCGGGCGACTTCCACAGCATCGAGGGTGTCGACGAAGGTGGGTTTGCCGCCTTCCTGGAAGGTCTCGACCATTTGCACCACAAGTTTTTTGCCGCGCTCCAACAAGGCTTCGGGCGCATCGTCGTGGCGCATATCCAGCCACGCCGGCGTGCCATGGCGGCGACCGCGCGGGTCGTGCCCCATGTTCGGTGCGCCACCAAACCCAGCGAGGCGGCCACGGGTCACGGTAGAGGAATGGCCGTCACCGTCGACTTGCAGCGTCGCACCGATAAACAGGTCCACCGCGTATTGGCCGGCGAGTTGACAAAACATCCGGTTGGAACGCATCGAGCCGTCGCGGCCGGTGAAGAACACATCCGGCCGTGCGGCGATGTAGTTCTCCATGCCCAGTTCGGTGCCGAAGCAATGCACACTTTCCACCCAGCCGCTTTCAATTGCAGGAATCAGCGTGGGGTGCGGGTTGAGGGTCCAGTTGCGGCAGATCTTGCCCTTAAGGCCAAGGGATTCACCGTAGGTCGGCAGGATCAACTCGATGGCGGCGGTGTTGAAGCCGATGCCATGGTTAAGCGACTGCACATTGTGTTTTTCGTAGATGCCACGGATCGCCATCATTGCCATCAACACGTGCACCGGCTTGATATGGCGCGGGTCGCGAGTGAACAGCGGCTCGATATAGAACGGCTTGTCGGCCACCACCACAAAATCCACCCAGCTCGCCGGGATATCCACGCGCGGCAAATCGGTGACGTCATCCACCAACTGGTTGACCTGCACGATCACGATGCCATCGCTGAACGCGGCGGGCTCGATCAGCGCCGGGGTGTCTTCAGTGCTGGCGCCGGTGTAGATATTGCCGGCGCGGTCGGCCATGAACCCGGCGGAAAGCACCACGTTGGGGATCAGATCCACCACCAGCCGCGCATAGAGTTCGATGTAGGTGTGGATCGCGCCGATTTCCAGCAGACCGTCTTCCAGCAATTGGCTGATGCGCAGGGATTGGGTACCGGCGAAGGAGAAATCCAGCTTGCGGGCGATGCCTTTTTCAAACAGGTCCAGGTGCTCGGAACGGCCGACGCTGGGCATGATCATGTGCAAATCGTGGAGCTTGGACGGGTCGGCTTTGGCGAGGGAGCGCGAGAGGAAATCCGCCTGCTTCTGGTTATTGCCCTCCAACACCACACGGTCGCCGGGCAGGATCAGGGCCTCAAGCGCCTCGACGATCCTGTCACTGGGCAACACCGCCCCGTCTGCGTATTTTTTGACCAGCCCGAGCCGCCGCTGCTTCTCGTCGCGCCGCCGCGTCCAGCGCGAGTCGGGGGTGATTGTTGTTGTCATGGTCGCTCCACGGGTTTGCTGTCGTGGGCTGTACCTTAGGAGTGATTCAGAGGGCCATCAATCAAGCTCGGCGGCGGATTATTACGGCTGGAGTAACGAAGTCCTTGCGAATGCTGATCGTGAGCCTGATGACATCAAAATGTGGGAGCTGGCTTGCCTGCGATAGCGGTGTGTCATCTGGCGACAAGTCGACTGGTAGTCCGCCATCGCAGGCAAGCCAGCTCCCACATTTGATCGATGGTGTTGGTTAAATAGCGGTCCCAATCAGGGAACAATCAGTCCCTGTTTAGGACCGTTTCAAGAGGCTGGCGACGGGCTGACTTGCTCCAACGCTCTATCAACCAACAACTGCCCCAACTCCGCCATTTGCTGAATCCCGAGCATGACTGCGCGCTGGGAGGTGTCCAGGTCGAAAGCGAGATTGCGGGTCAGTGCGTTGAGGGAGGACAGGGTTTCGCTGGCGTTGACCAGCAGGGTTTCGGTGTTTTCGTGCGGGTTTACGGTGAAGAGCGGCGGGTTGGGGGTAGGTTTGGCCATGATGAAGCTCCTAAACAGTGAGTGAGGAGCGCCACCGCTCGCTTGCACGCGAATGAGGGTGGCGACCGTGCGCAGGTGTGCAAGACCGGGCCTGTTTAGGACACCCAGCAGGCCCGAAGACCTCCTGCGCGCAGCCGCCATAAAGCAGCGAGCACAAAAAACGCCCGTTGGATGGCTGGGCGTTCGTACGCCTAAACAGTTTCGTCGGACTTGCACGTCCGTGTCACCGTTTTTTGCGATAACAGGACGAAGACTAGGCGCGCTGACGGCACGCGACAAGTTCATGCACAGCCCAAAATCTTGCAGGAAAAATCCGAAGCCAGCCGGTCTACAACTTCATGTCTACTCTCACAGCCCCCAAACCTTCAAGCGGATAGCTGCGGTACTCATAAACCTCACCACGAACAGTGAGGTGGATGACGCCATCCTGCCGGGTCACTTGAACATCCGGCGCTTTGGTTTTCAAAAAGGGATGTGCCGAAACCAGCGCTGTCAGTATCTCCCGATCACTACCTAAGTCTTTATGAACGTAGTACCTGTAGGAAAATCCCACTGTCGCGCCGCCCTGACCGTCACGTGCTCCATAAATTGAGCTGCCGTTGCCCAAGGAGTGTTTCAAAACCACTTCGTCCAAATCCGGTGTACCGGATGACATGATCCAATTGCCCCCGATATAAATCAGGCAGGCTACCAGCAGGCAGTTGCGCAGGACCGGCAAGAGGCCCTTAGTAGCCCTGAGAAATTGCATACTCAATACCCCTCCTTATCCAATATTGATCTCGAGGATCATCGCCAAAAGGGTCTGCGCCCCACCATGATCCAAATTCCGGCTTGGTGGTTTTTGCGAATGCTTGAGCGACACCTGCTGCCCGTAACAGAACATGCTCGGGAATGCCCAGCACCGTACCTGTAGCACCATAATTGAAGTTACCAAAAGCTTCGTACTGACGCCCTCGCTTCTTGTAGTTCCATGGGCCGGCAGCCCTGACCTGTGAGTAAAACCAGGAATAAGCGAATGCCGAGCCTGGCTGGAGATGAGTGCCTTTACACTTGGCGGTCGCCATATTTTCGAGAAGAGAAACACCCGGCGGCATTAACGGTACGGCCATTTGCGAATCCTTGCTGGCTGTGAGGAGCGCTGAACCTAGCACCCCACCTGGCACTGAACATCCCGCGCAATCCAGATACAGAACTTGCCTACAACAACTCCATCCCGTTCCGACATATTGGTTTTCTCCACACAGAGCCTGGGAACGAGCGCGATTTAGTGTAGGAGCTGGCTTGCCAGCGATAGCGGTGGGTCATTTGTTAATGAGTGGGCTGGCAGACCGTCATCGCCGGCAAGCCGGCTCCTACAGGGATCTATGCCAAACCGGATTCGACCAGCAGGGCCTCAAGCCCCATCAGATCGGGCACCTTCGCCACATGCTCGCCCACCTGCACCGCCGCCAGCTCCAGCGGGCACAGCGGCACATCCACATAGCTCAACTCACTGTCGAGCTTGTACGACCGGGGAATCCCCTGGATCACCAGCGCAATAAATTTCAGCGTCGGCCGCCCACCCAACGCGTTCAACACCACTATCCGCGAGCGTTCGCCGGTCACGCTGGCTTCACCGCACACCGCTTCAAAGCTGATCAACGGGATTTGCCGATCGCGCCAGGTCACTTGCCGCAAATACCACGGCGGTGCATCGCTGGCCGGTTCGCCGCGCTGAAAGTCGATCAGTTCGGCGATGGCGACGTTGGGCAGCACCAGATGGCGGTCGGCCAGGGGCAGCAGCAGGCCGGTGAGTTGGCTGGTGCGGTGGTCAAGCATGGGACTTGCTCCAGTAGGCGATGCTTTCGAGCAGCACCGATTCCTGGTACGGCTTGCCGAGGTAGTCATTCACGCCGATGGCCATGGCGCGGTCGCGGTGTTTCTGGCCGGTGCGCGAGGTGATCATGATGATCGGCAGGCGCATCAGCCGGGGGTCGTTGCGCACTTGGGTGGCGACTTCGAAGCCGTCCATGCGCGGCATTTCGATGTCGAGCAGCATCAGGTCCGGGGTGTGCTCTTCGAGCACGGCGAGGGCGTCGATGCCGTCTTTGGCGGTGAGCACGTTCATGCCGTTGCGTTCCAGCAGGCGGCTGGTGACTTTGCGCACAGTGACCGAGTCGTCCACCACCAGCACCAGCAATGGACGCTTTTTCAGCGGGTCGTTGAGGATCAGCGGCGCATCCACTGACTGCGCCGGCAAGGCCGCTGGGCGGGCGCGGATATGTGCCAGCAAGTCGATGATCAACACCACGCGGCCATCGCCCAGAATCGTCGCGCCAGACAAACCCTGCACGCCGGCAAACTGCGGCCCCAGGCCCTTGACCACGATTTCCCGCGTGCCGGCCATGGCGTCCACATGGATCGCCACGCGCCGCTCGTTGCATTGCACCAGCAGTACCGGGACCGGTTGATATTGGCCCAACAGTTTCGGGCGGCTGACGGTGTGCAAAAGGTCGCCCAGGTAAAACAGCTCGTAACGCTGGCCGGCGTATTCATAACGCGGTGGATCTTGCTGGTAGTGCCCCGCCAGCTCATGGGGCAACACACGCACCAGGCCTTCGATGGTGTTGAGCGGGATCGCATATTGGTCGTCCGCACATTGCACCATCAGCGCGCGGTTGACCGACACGGTGAACGGCAGGCGAATACGGAAGTGCACGCCCATACCCGGCGTCGAGTCGATGAACATCGAACCGCCCAACTGACGCACTTCCTCATGCACCACGTCCATACCCACACCACGCCCGGAAATCTGCGTGATCTTTTCCGCCGTGGAGAAGCCCGGTTGCAGGATGAACTGCAACACGTCGCGGTCGCTGATCTCCTGATTGGGATCGAGCAAACCGCGCTTGATCGCCTTGCGCCGCACCGCCTCCAGCGGCACACCCGCGCCGTCGTCGCGCATGTCGAAGACGATGTCGCCGCCTTCGTGGGTCAGGTCCAGGGTGATGCGACCTTTCTCGGGCTTGCCGGCCAGCAGCCGTGCATCGCGGGACTCCAGGCCGTGGTCGACGGCGTTGCGCAGCATATGCTCCAGCGGCGCGGCCATGCGTTCCAGCACGTTGCGGTCCATCTCGCCCTCGGCATTGCCGACAATGAATTCCACGTCCTTGCCCAGCTCCCCCGCCACCTGGCGCACGATGCGCTTGAGGCGCGGCAGCATGCGCTCGAACGGCACCATGCGCGTGCGCATCAGGCCTTCCTGCAACTCGGTGTTGATGCGTGCCTGCTGCTGCAACAGGTCGTGGGCGTCTTCGTTGCGGCGCTCAAGGGTGTCCTTGAGGTCGAGCAGGTCAGAGGCAGATTCGGACAACGCGCGAGACAGTTGCTGCAACTGCGAATGACGGTCCATTTCCAGCGGGTCGAAGTCTTCATAGCCCAGGCGCTCAGCCTCGGCTTGCTGGCGGCTGAGGATACGACCCTGGGTTTCGGTGTCGAGGCGACGCAGTTGGTCGCGCATGCGCTCAATCGTAGTTTCCACTTCGGTCAGGGCGATGCGTGCGTCGTTGACTTGCTGTTCGATGCGGCCACGGAAGATCGAGGTTTCACCGGCCAGGTTGACCAGGTCGTCGAGCAGCTCGGCAGAGATCTTCACCATGTCGGCCATCGGATCGACCACGGCCTCCGCCTTGCCCGCCGGCAACGCCAATGGCGTCACGGGCTCATCGCTCGGGTGCACCAGGCTTTTGATGCGCTCGATGAGCTTGTCCACCGAGCCGACCGGCAAGCCGTCCGCCACCGCGTCGATCATCTGCGCCAGGCGGTCATGGCAGCCTTGCAGCAACGCGAACAACTCCGAGGATGGCGCGAGCAATCCGGCGGACAGGCCTTCATACAGAAATTCCAGCTCATGGGCCAGGTCGCCAATGGGCGCAATCTCAACCATGCGCGCGCCGCCCTTGAGGGTGTGCAGGTCGCGCAGCAGGGTCTCCACTTCCTGGCGATTGCCGGGCTCGGCCTGCCAGCGCGACAGCGCAGCACTGGAGCTGTCGAGGATGTCTGCGGCCTCTTCGAGGAAGATATCCAGCAGCTCAGGGTCGGCGCCGGACGCGGGCGGCGCGGCGACCGGTGCCGCTGGCGCGCTGCCTTGGCGCAGTGCGCGCACCCTGGCGATCAGCTCCGCGCTATCGCTCAGGGGCTGGTGATGGTGCAGTTCTTCAAGCTGCAAGGCGAGGCGCTCATGGCTGGCCATCAGCACGTGGGACAGTTCGGCAGAGTAGCTGTAGCGGCGGTCCACCAGCCCTTCATACAGGCATTCCAACTCGTGGGCCAGCTCGCCAATCGGCTCGATTTCAGCCATGCGCGCACCGCCCTTGAGGGTGTGCAGATCGCGTTGCAACGACGACAGCGGCGCGGCGTTGTCGGGCTCCAGCAACCAACGCTTGAGCGACTGCCCGGCGCTGTCGAGGATGTCCACGGCTTCTTCGAGGAAGATCTCGACGATCTCGTCGTCCATCGCCGTTTGGTGATCCAACTGCTGTGTGGCGGCGCCCAGTTCGGCAATGCTCAGCGCACGGCTGCCATCGCTTTTGATCAGGCCGGTGGCGGACGGGTCGAGGGCTTCATCCAGCAGCTCACGCAGGGCTTGGACACGAGCCGGCGCCGGGCTGATTTCCTGGCCGGCGGCCAGTTGGTCGAGCATGCTGATCAGCGCTTCATGGGCCTGTTCGGCCTCATGGAAAAACCGCTCGCTGACCGCCAAGCTGCTTTCCTCAACGGCGCCGTACAGATCGAGCAAGGCTTCGCAGAGTGCGTCGATGGCGTACAGGTCGGCAACGTGCGCGCCCTCCCCCAACGTGGTCAATTCATCCAGCAGCGCAGTGAGTTCCTGGCGATCGCCGGGGTGTTGCTGCCAGCGACGCAGCAGGCTCTCGGCGTCGAGCAGGATGTCCATGCCCTGGGCCAGGAAGTTGGCGATCAGTTGTGGATCGCGCTTGATGCGCACGTCGAGCAGTGCTTCAAGTTGCTGATCCAGCAAACGTTGGGTGCGGCTGATCAAGTCCTCTGCACCGTTGATCGGCGCCAGGGGATCGCTCTCCAGATCCCGTAGACCCCGCTGGAACAGTCCTTCGGCTTCCAGCAACAACTCCACTTCGTCCAGGTCCAGCGGCAGGCGGTGGACCTTGTACTCGCGGGTCAGGTGGTCGAGCGGGCGCGCCAGCTCGGCAATGGGCAGCACGCCAGCCATATAGGCGCTGCCCTTGAGGGTGTGCAGGGCGCGTTGCAGTTCATCGCTGACTTGCAGCGGCACATGCTCGGCGGCCTGTTGCAGGAAGTGATCGAGGCTGTCCAGATGGCTTTGGGCTTCGTTGCGGAAGATCTCCAGGAGCATCGGGTCATGGGGCTCGGCGGCCGCTACCTGTGTACCGCTGGCCAAGGCGTGGGCACGGGCGGCCAGGGCGTCGACTTCATCGCGTTGACGCTGGTCGTCGATGGCAAAGTCAGCGATCAACTCCGGCAGCAAGGCCACCGCTTCGTCCAGCACCTGCTGCACATCCGGACCGAGGGTCACGCTGCGTTCCAGCACACGGTTCAGCAGGTTTTCCACAGCCCAGGCCAACTCCGCCAAGACCAGGGCGCGCACCATGCGCCCGCTGCCTTTGAGGGTGTGGAAGGCGCGGCGCATTTCGGCCTGGGCGGTTTTGTCCGCGCTGTTAGGCAGGTAACGGTGCAGCACCTCGAGGACTTCGTCGGTCTCCTCAAGGAAGACTTCGCGCAGTTCATCATCGATAGGCTCTTCATCGGCCGGCGGCGGCAACAGACTGCCAGGACGCTGCAGGGCCGGCGGGTTCAGCCGCGACGTTGGGCTGGCGAGTGCGTCGAACTGCGATTGACTCGGCGTAACCTCGGCCGAGAGCGCGCCATCCGGTACGACCAGGGCCTGGCGCCAGGGTTTTTCGGCGGGCAGGTAACCCAGTGCGGCCAAGCCTTGGGTGGCCAATTCCAGCACACGCTCACCCGCCGCATCCGGGTCCTGGAGCATGCGCTCCAGGTAATATTCCAGGCTGCTGATCACGTCGGCGAAATGCGCCAGTTGCATCTCGGAAGGCGGTGCATCGTTGCCCATCAACTGCTCGTCGACGTAATCGGTGCAGCCGCGCATCAGGCTTGCCGCGCGGGGCAACGGAATCATCGCCAGGGCGCCACGCACCTGGCTCAGCAGCTCCGGCAAGGACTCCAGGCGTTGGCGATCCCAATCGGCTTCGATGCAGTCGATCACCAGTTCCTTGGCTTGCTTGAGGCACTGGCAGGATTCACGGATCACCAACTGGTGGATCTGGGTCAGGTCGGTGGTGGGCAAGCGGCTTTCTTCGCGGCTTTCCGGTTCGACGGTGCCAACCATGCCCGCCAACGTGGCTTCGACGTAGAGCAAGGCGCCGGCGACATCCATCAGCACCGCGTCGTTGGGCTCGCGCTGGCCTTGGACCAGGCTCAGCACCACGGCGAGTTGGTCGATGATGACTTTACGTGGCTGGCCGAAGCCTAGCACCGCCAGGGTGTCGGCGATCTGCCGCAACGGCGCCAGCAGTGCATCAAGGTCGCTGGTGTGCTGACGGTCGCTGCGTACGAACAAATCGAGGCGTTCTTTGACCCGAACCAGCTCTTCACACAAGGCGCCCAGCACCGAGCCCATGGCGTTGCGATCCGGCCCGGCCAGGCGGGCGCGTTCGGCATCGACCACCGCGCTGTCAGGCAAGGCTTCATCCAGGCCGTAGCGTTCCTTGAGGCTTTGCATGCGCGGCGTCGGACGGGTGACCTTGGCGACATAGAACAGCAGGCTCTTGAGCAATTCATCCGGCGCCGGCTGGTTGATCCCGCCGATGCCCTGGGCCAGCAGGCGTTTGAGTTGCTTGTCACTGGCCTTGAGCAGACTGCGCAACGCCGGGCTGTTGGCGATCACGCCGGTGAGCATGCCTTCGACCAGCGCCGAGGTGACCTGCCACAGCGGCAACAGCGGCGCGCCTTGGCACAGTGCTTCGAGGCGTGCGAACACCCGCGCCATGTCTTCCAGGTTGCTGGGGCCATGGTCTTCACGAAGCAGCCCGGCCAGCGCCTGCTGCAAAAGCTGGTGCCACTGGCGCAATTGCTCTTTCAGGTCGGGCGCCGCGCGTTGGGCCAGGGCTTCATCGGGCAGCGGCGCAATCGTCAGCAGTTGCGGGCTGAACAGGCTGGTCTCCGACAGCAGGCTTTCACCACGGGCACTGCGCAGGTCATTGAGCAGCGGCAACACCACCAGCGGCAGGTCGCGGCGGGCGCTGTGCACGCGGTCCAGGTACAACGGCAATTGAGTCAGGGCCTGTTGCAGCAGGCGGATGCTTTCGTCGCGCTGACCGACACTCCCGGCTTGCAGGGCCAGCGCCAGCGCTTCGACTTCTTCCGCCAACAGCGCCGCGCCGTAGAACTCGACCATCTGCAACGCGCCATGCACTAGATGGACACACGCCAGGCACTCGCTGATCGCTTCGGCGTCTGAGGTTTCGACGTACGCGTCTAGCGCCGAACGGGCCTGTTTCAGGGTTTCGGCAATGTCGCCCTTGACCCATTCGAGGGCCACGTAATCGTGCCGATCAACCATAACTGCTCCGCTTAGAATTCGTGGGTTGCTGGTGGTACGAGATCTCAAGACAGATAGAGATCAAATGTGGGAGGGGGCTTGCCCCCGATGGCGATGCATCAGTCAAAGATTGGGTGACTGACCCACTGCTATCGGGGGCAAGCCCCCTCCCACATTGGCACTGCATTTCAATCGTCGACCTGCTTCGGTGGCGGCAAGGTGAAACCCGACACCGACCGGCGCAGTTGGCTGGCCATTTTTGCCAGGTTGCCGATGCTTTCGGCGGTGGCCGTCGACCCCGACGAGGTCTGGGTAGTGATCTGTTGGATCACGTTCATGGTCAGCGATATCTGCCCGGCCGATGAGGTCTGTTGCTGCGCTGCGTTGGAGATACTCTGGATCAGCGCCGCCAGGGTTTTCGACACGCCTTCGATCTCTTCCAGTGCCACCCCGGCGTCCTGGGCCAGCCGCGCGCCGCGCACCACTTCGGTGGTGGTCTGTTCCATGGAAATAACGGCTTCGTTGGTGTCGGCCTGGATCGCCCGCACCAACGTTTCAATCTGCCGGGTCGCCGCCGATGAACGCTCGGCCAGGCGCTGCACTTCATCGGCGACCACCGCAAAACCACGCCCGGCGTCGCCGGCCATGCTTGCCTGGATAGCTGCGTTGAGGGCGAGGATGTTGGTCTGATCGGCAATGTCGTCGATCAGGCTGACGATGTCGCCAATCTCCTGGGAAGATTCGCCAAGGCGCTTGATGCGCTTGGCGGTGTCCTGGATCTGCTCGCGAATGTTGTCCATGCCGTGGATGGTGTTGTGCACCACCTCGTTGCCCTTGTTGGCGATTTCCACCGAGCGCTCTGCCACCGCCGAGGACTCGGCAGCGTTGGCCGAGACCTGGTCGATGGACTGGGCCATCTGGTTGATCGCGGTGGACGCCTCGGCGATCTGCTGGGCCTGGTGCTCCGAGGCCTGGGCCAAGTGCATCGCGGTAGCCTGGGTGTCCTGCACGGCACCGGCGACTTGCCCGGCGGTGAGGTTGATGGTGGCGACCAGGTCGCGCAGTTGGTCAACGGAATAGTTGATGGAATCGGCGATGGTGCCGGTGAAGTCTTCGGTCACCGAGGCGGTCACGGTGAGGTCGCCGTCTGCCAGGTCTTCGATTTCGTCCAGCAAGCGCATGATCGCGTTCTGGTTGCGTTCGTTCTTCTCGGCGGTTTCGTGCAATTGGCGGTTGGTTTCGCGCACCATCACCAGCCCGATCAAGATGATCGAGGTCAGTGCGAGCAGGCCCAGGACATAGCCGCCGATGGTGTCAAAACTGCGCCCGCTGGCGAGGTTTTCGAACCCGGTGGCCAGGTGCGAGGCTTCATCGAGCAGGGTTTGCGACAGGTTGAAGATATTGCTCGCCGAGGCCCGCACCTGGAACAACTGTGGCGAGGTCTCGAGGATTTCATCCACGGAGCCGGAAACGAATTCGAACAGTTCGGCAATTTCCGCCAAACGCGCGCGGGCGTCGCGGTCTTCGACCTGGGTGATGCGCAAACCGGGGTTGCCCTGCAGCATGCCATTGAGCACCTGGCCGAAGCGGTTGGCGTCGCGGCCAAAGGCATCGGCGGCCTGCACGGCGGTTTCGTCGCCGGCCAGCACGGTGTTCACCGCGCCAAGGATACGTTCGGCCAGCAGTGACTGACGCTGGGCCAGGGCCACCTGGCTCGCCGGGGCGCCACGTTGCAGGAGGATATCGACGACCTTTTCCGATTCCATCTGCAGTTGCGGCACGGTTTCGGCCAGGGTCGCGGCCACCTGGTGCAACGACAGCACGGTCTGCTCGCTGGCGAGAATCGCGTCGGTGTTTTTCAGCAGCGCTTCCCAGTCGGTCTGCACTGCGCGCATTTCGGCGCGCACGGCGCTTGGCGCGGCGGGCAGGCCGGTGTCCGGGTCACCTTTTTTCAGGAAGCCCCAGCGCTGGGCGAAGTCGTTGCGCGCATCGCCCAGCAACTTGAACGCCGCAGCCTTACCGGCGGCGGCTTCGGTGGCGTTCTTGGCAATACGCTGGGACAGCACGCGCAGCTCACCGGCGTGGCCGATGTACTGTTTGTCGTAGGTGGACTGGGTATTGAGGTACGCGAAGTTGGCGAACAGCAACATGATGAACACGATCAGTGCGATGAACAGCACGATGATCTGCGAGCGGCTGCGTGAGCCGGCCTGGGGTTTGAGTGCGGTAGCGGTGGTCATGCGGCAACATCCATGAAGCCTGGGGCCTGGGCCAGAGCAAAGGGGCTGAACACCTGCCACGACGGATCGCCGTCGAACCGGCCCTGAATAAACGATACGTCAGGCGTAGCGTTCGCCCGCCAGGCGTCTTGCGCGAAATGCTGCATCCCCACTACCTCGTCGACCAGCAGCCCGACAAACAAGTCGTTGAACTCCACCACCAGTACTCGCCGTTGCTTGCGCGCCTTGGACAACTCAAGGCCGAGGAACCCACCCAAGTCCATCACCGGCAACAGGCGCCCACGCAGGTTGGCCACGCCCTTGACCCAGGCCTTGACCCCAGGCATCAGCGTGCAACGCGGCTCATGCAGGACTTCGGCGACTTCGCCCATGGGCGCCACATACCAGTGCTGGCCCAGGCGAAAGCCGATCCCGCTCCAGCGTTGCAGGCGGGTTTCCTGGGACGGCAGGTCAGCGGCCAGCAGACGGCAGCGGCGGTCGATGTCCAACAGCAGCTCGAAGGCGGTTTGCGACTCGGTCATGATGGCAAACCGTCAGCCGGCCAGCACCTTGTTCAGGGTGGCAATCAGGGTTTCTTCATCCACCGGCTTGGTCAGGTAATCCTTGGCGCCCTGGCGCGCGCCCCAGATCTTGTCGGTTTCCTGGTCCTTGGTGGTGATGATGATGATCGGGATGCCGTTGGTTTCCGGCTCTTTGGACAGCTGGCGGGTGGCCTGGAAGCCATTGAGGCCCGGCATCACGATATCCATCAGCACGGCGTCGGGCAGTTCCTGGCGGGCCAGGGCCACGCCGTCCGCGCCGTTTTCGGCCTTGAGGACCTGGTGGCCATGCTTTTCCAGCATGCCGGTCAATTTGTACATTTCGGTCGGCGAATCGTCGACGATCAGAACACGTGCCATGGTTTTCCCCACTACATAGGTGGACGCCAGCCCTTGTGAGGCGGTGTCAGTGTGCTTGTTCTACTGCGGCGAACCCCGGCACGTAGGCCTTGATCGCGCCCAGCAGTTCTTCCTTGCTGAAAGGCTTGGTCAAAAACTGATCGACACCGACGATGCGCCCCTTGGCCTTGTCGAACAGGCCGTCCTTGGACGACAGCATGATCACCGGGATCGACTTGAACGCCGGGTTGTTCTTCACCAGCGCGCAGGTCTGATAGCCATCCAGGCGCGGCATCATGATGTCGACAAAAATAATATGCGGGTGATGATCAACAATCCGGGCCAGGGCATCGAAACCGTCGATGGCCGTGATGACATCGCACCCCACGTTCTTCAACAAGGTTTCAGCGGTGCGGCGGATCGTCTTCGAATCATCGATCACCATCACTCTCAAGGCGTTGGAATGCTGTTCCATATCTGCTCTGCCATCGCCACAGCGAATCGGTTTTCGGTGTGTACTGCCTGATGTTGCACAGGATGAGCGCCGCAAGCCTTGGAATTCAAGGGCTGCTGCGCCGTGGGAGTCTTTTTAGCACAGTCTCCGGGCGCAATCTATCGAGCAACCGGCCAGGTGGTTTTTCCTTGACCCACAACAGCCGCAGCGCCACTCTGACGCCACTTTTATGCGCCCTTATTTGCTAGAGGAAATCCCCCATGAGCGTTCGCGTCGGCATTGTCATGGACCCTATCGCCAGCATTTCCTATAAAAAGGACAGCTCGCTGGCCATGCTCCTGGCCGCCCAGGCCCGCGGCTGGACCCTGTTCTATATGGAACAGCGCGATCTTTACCAGGGCGACGGCGAGGCCCGCGCGCGCATGCGCCCGCTGCAGGTATTTGCCAACCCTGAAAAGTGGTTCGAATTGCAGGACGAAATCGACAGCCCGCTGAGCGATCTGGACGTGATCCTGATGCGCAAGGACCCGCCGTTCGACATGGAGTTCGTCTACTCCACCTACCTGCTGGAACAGGCCGAACGCGCTGGCGTGCTGATCGTCAACAAGCCGCAAAGCCTGCGCGATTGCAATGAAAAGTTGTTCGCCACCCTCTTCCCGCAGTGCACCCCGCCCACCGTAGTCAGCCGCCGCGCCGACGTGCTGCGTGAATTCGCTGCCAAGCACGGCGATGTGATCCTCAAGCCGCTGGACGGCATGGGCGGCACCTCGATCTTCCGCCACCGCGCCGGTGACCCGAACCTGTCGGTGATCCTGGAAACCCTGACCGCCCTGGGCACCCAGCAGATCATGGGCCAGGCCTACCTGCCGGCAATCAAGGACGGCGACAAGCGCATCCTGATGATCGACGGCGAGCCAGTGGATTACTGCCTGGCGCGCATCCCGGCAGCGGGCGAGACCCGTGGGAACCTGGCGGCCGGTGGTCGGGGTGAAGCACGCCCGCTGTCGGACAAGGACCGTTGGATTGCCGCCCAGGTCGGCCCGACCCTGCGAGAAAAGGGCCTGCTGTTTGTCGGCCTGGACGTGATCGGCGAGAACCTGACTGAAATCAACGTCACCAGCCCGACCTGCATTCGCGAGATCGACAACGCATTTGGCACGAACATCGGCGAAATGTTGATGGCCGCCATTGAGCGCAAGCTACAAGCCAAGTGACATAGAACAGCCGGACACGCACCAACATTGCGCTATCATGCCCCACCTGTGAAACGCGCGATGTTGGTTTTTTTGTCATGACACTCCCGTCCGAACTGCCCCCCGAACTCTCCCACAGCGGCGTGCGCCCGGCTGATCGGCTCGGATTTACCCTGTTCCTGGCCGCGTTGATTCACCTGGCCCTGATCCTCGGCGTGGGTTTCACCATGGTCGAGCCCAAGCAGATCAGCAAAACCCTGGAAATCACCCTGGCCACGTTCAAAAGTGAAAAGAAGCCCGAGAAGGCTGACTTCCTCGCCCAGGACAATCAGCAAGGCAGCGGTACCCTCGACAAGAAAGCCGTGCCCAAGACCACCGAAGTGGCGCCGTTCCAGGACAACAAGGTGAATAAAGTCACCCCGCCGCCGGTGCCCAAGCCCGAGGTCAAGCAGGCCGCGCCCAAGGCTGCGGTGACCACCGTCGCGCCCAAGCCGCAAAAAGCCCCGACCCAGCGCGAAAAGACCAAGACCGAACCCACGCCCGAGCCCGTAAAGCCAGCGCCGACCTTCGACAGCTCGACCCTGTCCGACGAAATCTCCAGCCTCGAAGCCGAACTGGCAAACGAACAACAGTTGTACGCCAAGCGCCCGCGCATCTATAGGCTCAACGCCGCCTCGACCATGCGCGACAAAGGTGCCTGGTACAAAGATGAGTGGCGCAAGAAGGTCGAGCGTATCGGCAACCTCAACTACCCGGAAGAAGCCAGGCGCCAGCAGATTTACGGCAATTTGCGTCTATTGGTTTCAATCAACCGCGACGGCACGTTATATGAAGTGCAGGTGCTGGAGTCGTCCGGCCAGCCGCTGCTGGACCAGGCCGCCCAGCGCATCGTACGCCTGGCCGCGCCTTTCGCGCCGTTCAGCGGTGATTTGAACGACGTCGACCGCCTGGAAATCATCCGCACCTGGAAGTTCGCCAAGGGCGATCGGTTGTCGAGCAATTGATGACAATTGCCACCTGTGGCACATCACCAGCTTGTCAGTTCGCCCCTCCACCGCCACACTATCGAACATGAAAAACGTCAGCCCGACCTACCTCAAGCATCAATTCCTGATCGCCATGCCCCATATGGCCGACCCGAACTTTGCGCAGACCTTGACCTACATCGTCGAGCACACGGCCAATGGTGCGATGGGGCTGGTGGTCAACCGCCCGCAAGAGCTGAACCTGGCGGATATCCTTGAGCAACTGCGCCCGGAAGTCGATCCGCCCACGCGTTGCAAGGGCGTGCCGATCTACATCGGCGGGCCGGTGCAGACCGATCGCGGTTTTGTGCTGCACCCGACCGGGCCAAAGTTCCAGGCCACGGTCGACCTGGACGGTGTGTCACTGTCCACCTCCCAGGACGTGTTGTTCGCCATCGCCGACGGTGTGGGCCCCGAGCAAAGTGTGATCACCCTCGGTTACGCGGGCTGGGAAGCCGGCCAGTTGGAGGCTGAACTCGCCAGCAACGCCTGGCTGACGTGCCCCTTCGATGCCGACATCCTGTTCAACACGCCCAGCGAACTGCGCCTGGAAGCGGCTGCCGCCAAGCTGCGGGTCAACCTCAGCTTGTTGACCAGCCAGGCGGGGCACGCCTGATGGCTTTGCGACTGATCCTGGGTTTTGACTACGGCACCAAACAGATCGGCGTCGCCGTCGGCCAGGTCATCACCGGCCAGGCCCGCGAGTTGTGCACGTTGAAAGCCCAGAACGGCGTGCCGGACTGGAACCAGGTCGAAGCCCTCATTAAAGAGTGGAAGCCCGATGCGGTGGTGGTCGGCCTGCCGTTGAACATGGACGGCACCCCCAGCGACATGTGCCTGCGCGCCGAAAAATTCGCCCGCCGCCTCAATGGCCGCTACAACCTGCCCTTCTATACCCACGATGAACGCCTCACCACCTTTGAAGCCAAGGGTGAGCGCCGTGACCGTGGCGGGCAAAAGGGCAGCTACCGCGACAACCCCGTGGACGCCATCGCCGCCGCCCTGTTGTTGCAGGGATGGTTGGATGAAAACACTGCTTTATTTGAATCCTGACTGACGCGGCTTGCCGCGTCTTTTTACGTTTGAGCCCGGACCTTGCCTGCGCCAAGGTCCTGAAGGAGCCTGCATGAGCCTGCCGAACCCCGCCGAACTGATCAGCCAGATGGCCACAAGCCTCACGGCCCATCTGCAACACCGCAACATCAGCGAGCCGCGCTTCATCGGCATTCGCACCGGTGGTGTGTGGGTGGCCCAGGCCTTGCTGGAAGCACTGGGCAGCGACTCGCCCCTCGGCACCCTCGACGTGTCCTTCTACCGTGACGACTTCAGCCAGAACGGCCTGCATCCACAAGTGCGCCCGTCGGCCCTGCCGTTCGAGATCGAAGGCCAACACCTGGTGCTGATCGACGATGTGCTGATGAGCGGCCGCACCATCCGCGCCGCCATGAACGAACTGTTCGACTACGGCCGCCCGGCCAGCGTGACCCTGGTGTGCCTGCTCGACCTGGATGCCGGCGAACTGCCGATTAGCCCGGATGTGGTCGGCGCCACACTGTCGCTGCAAGCCCACCAACGGGTAAAATTGTCCGGTCCCACGCCGCTCGAACTCGAACTGCAAGACCTCGCCCTTTAAACCGCCTTGTAAAGAGTCCCCGCGATGACGCCTCTCGATGCCAAGCGCCCGCTGCAGCTCAATGCTCAGGGCCAGTTGCAACACTTCTTGTCCCTCGACGGTTTGCCCCGCGAACTGCTCACCGAAATCCTCGACACCGCCGACTCGTTCCTTGAAGTCGGTGGCCGCGCGGTGAAGAAGGTCCCGCTGCTGCGCGGCAAGACCATCTGCAATGTGTTCTTCGAGAACTCCACGCGCACCCGCACCACCTTTGAACTGGCGGCCCAGCGGCTGTCGGCCGACGTGATCACGCTGAACGTGTCCACCTCGTCAGCGAGCAAGGGCGAAACCCTGCTCGACACCCTGCGCAACCTGGAGGCCATGGCCGCCGACATGTTCGTGGTGCGCCATGGCGACTCCGGCGCCGCGCACTTCATCGCCGAACACGTGTGCCCGCAGGTGGCGATCATCAACGGCGGCGACGGCCGTCACGCCCACCCGACCCAGGGCATGCTCGACATGCTCACCATCCGTCGGCACAAGGGCAGCTTTGAAAACCTCTCAGTGGCCATTGTCGGCGACATCCTGCACTCGCGGGTTGCACGCTCGAACATGCTGGCCCTCAAAGCCCTGGGTTGCCCGGATATCCGCGTGATCGCCCCGAAAACCCTGCTGCCGATCGGCATCGAGCAGTACGGCGTAAAGGTCTATACCGACATGGCCGCAGGCCTCAAGGATGTGGACGTGGTGATCATGCTGCGCCTGCAACGCGAGCGCATGGCCGGTGGCCTGCTGCCGAGCGAAGGCGAGTTCTACCGCCTGTTCGGCCTGACCACCGCACGCCTGACCGGCGCCAAGCCGGATGCCATCGTGATGCACCCAGGCCCGATCAACCGTGGGGTGGAGATTGAGTCGGCGGTTGCCGACGGCCCTCAGTCGGTGATCCTGAACCAGGTCACCTACGGCATCGCCGTCCGCATGGCCGTGCTGTCCATGGCCATGAGCGGGCAAACCGCGCAACGTCAATTCGAGCAGGAGAACGCCCAGTGAAGCTCAGCATTCTTGGCGCTCGCGTTATCGATCCGGCCAGTGGCCTGGATCAAGTGACTGATCTGCACTTGGAAGCCGGCAAGCTCATCGCCATCGGCGCCGCCCCTGCGGGTTTCAGCGCGACTGAAACCATCGACGCCAAAGGCTTGGTGGCCGCGCCTGGTCTGGTCGACCTGAACGTCGCCCTGCGCGAGCCGGGTTACAGCCGCAAGGGCAACATCATCAGCGAAACCCGCGCCGCCGCTGCCGGTGGCGTGACCAGCCTGTGCTGCCCGCCCCACACCAAGCCGATCCTCGACACCTCGGCCGTGACCGAGCTGATCCTCGACCGCGCCCGCGAAGCCGGCAATTGCAAAGTGTTCCCTATCGGCGCCCTGAGCAAAGGCCTGGAAGGCGAACAACTCGCCGAACTGATCGCCCTGCGCGACGCCGGTTGCGTGGCGTTCGGCAATGGCCTGGAAAGCTTCCGCAGCACCCGCACGCTGCTGCGCGCTCTGGAATACGCGGCCACCTTCGACCTGACGGTGATCTTCCATTCCCAGGACCGCGACCTGGCCGAAGGCGGCCTGGCCCATGAAGGCGCCGTGGCCAGCTTCCTCGGTTTGCCGGGCATTCCGGAAACCGCCGAGACCGTGGCCCTGGCCCGTGACCTGCTGCTGGTGGAACAAAGCGGCGTGCGCGCGCACTTCAGCCAGTTGACCAGCGCTCGCGGCGTGGCCTTGATTGCCCAGGCCCAGGCCCGTGGTTTGCCGGTGACGGCGGATGTGGCGCTGTATCAGCTGATTCTCACGGATGAAGCGTTGATCGACTTCTCCAGCCTGTACCACGTGCAGCCGCCGTTGCGCACCCTGGCCGATCGTGACGGTTTGCGCGCGGCGGTGAAGTCGGGTGTGGTTTCGGCGATTTCCAGCCATCACCAGCCCCATGAGCGGGATGCCAAGCTGGCACCGTTTGGCGCGACAGAGCCGGGTATCAGCAGTGTTGAACTGTTGCTGCCACTGGCGATGACGTTGGTGGAGGATGGGCTGCTGGACTTGCCGACCTTGCTGGCACGCCTGAGCGCCGGCCCGGCTGAGGCATTGCGCCTGCCGGCGGGTAAGTTGGCAGTGGGTTCGGCGGCGGATCTGGTGCTGTTTGATCCGGCCAGCTCCACGGTTGCCGGGGAGCAGTGGCTGTCGAAAGGCGAAAACTGCCCGTTCATTGGGCATAGCCTGCCGGCGACGGTGCGTTACACCTTGGTCGACGGCCGTATCAGTTACCAGGCCTGATAAAACACGCCTGATGTGGACAAGGCCCATGTGGGAGCTGGCTTGCCTGCGATAGCATCACCTCGGTTTAGCTGAAAGACCGAGGTGTCTGCATCGCAGGCAAGCCAGCTCCCACACAAGCCAGCATCCATATTGGATTGTGTGCAGGCTTACCGTCCGGCGTTGCGCTCGGCATTGCGGATCGAAATCTGCGTATTCAATGTCCAGAAGTCATACAGCACCCCCACCAGGAACAAACCGCCGGTCAGCAGGTAGATCAGGCCGGTGATCCATTTGCCCTGGTACATGCGGTGCACGCCAAATACCCCCAGAAACGCCAACAGTATCCAGGCCACGTTGTATTCGATAGGCCCGGCGGTAAAACGCAGGTCCGCTTCACGGTCCATGGCCGGAATCAGGAAAAAGTCGATCAACCAGCCAATACCCAACAGACCGAGGGTGAAAAACCAGATCGTGCCGGTCACTGGTTTGCCGTAATAGAAGCGATGCGCCCCGGTAAAACCGAAAATCCACAGCAGGTAACCGATCACCTTACTGTGGGTGTCTTGCTGTGGACCAATCTGCTGATAGGTGTTCATCGCGTACCTCTTTTGCCTCGATAGATAAATTTTTTCATTTTCTTTGTGACTTTTTTACAGGCGCCCGACGTACGGCAAATGGTATCTTCCCTGCCCTGAAAGCCTTATGCCACCTGACTTGTGTAGGACAATTGCGGCGAATCGTCGCGTTTTTCCTGATTTTGACGTCAAGGTTCAGTCGACAAACGGCCTGAGAACGACACAAAAAGCTGTTATAAAGTTGCGCGCAAACCCATAAGAGCCACGCCTAATGCGACCATTTTTCAAGACATGGCTAACCATTTGCCTATTAATGCCACTGGCCGCCCACGCCACCAATCGTGAGCAACGACTTCCTAACGTTAACGGTTTCACCCCTAAAGTCCACAGTACGCCAAGCACCGCCAAGTCGGTCAAGCTGACCGTCAACCGCCCGACTCAACTGAGCAAGACCCATAGCGGTAAAGCCGTTCCAGGTCTGGTTGGCGTTAACACCAAGCAGAGCAGCACCGTCCTCAGCCGCGCCGTCAACGTGCTCGGTACTCCTTATCGTTGGGGCGGCAGCAGCCCAAGTAAAGGGTTCGACTGCAGTGGTTTGGTGAAATATGCGTTTAACGACGTAGCCGCCGTGGATTTACCGCGCACCTCCAACGCCATGGCCGCCGGCCACGGGCAGAAGGTCGATCGCAAGGACCTGAAACCCGGTGACCTGCTGTTCTTCAAACTAAAGAGCCGCCAGGTGAACCACGTTGCCATCTACCTGGGCAATGACCGCTTCATCCACGCACCGCGCCGTGGCAAGTCGGTGAGCATCGATACGCTGAAGAAGCCGTTCTGGGACAAGAACTACGTGATTGCCAAGCGGGTGTTGCCGAAAGAGCAGAACAACCTGCGAGTCGTGCAACGCTGATTCCAGGCTGGAATGCGGTAAACAATGTGGGAGGGGGCTTGCCCCCGATTGCAGTGGGTCAGCTACAAATAAGCTAACTGATCCACTGCTATCGGGGGCAAGCCCCCTCCCACATTTGGATCTTCATATTTCCCCAGGCACTCTCGCCTTCTCCCGCGCATCCTCCCGGCTGATCACCCCCTCCCCGACCAACGCCTTCAAGCTCATATCCAACGTCTTCATCCCCAACGCCCCACCGGTCTGTATCGCTGAAACCATCTGCGCCACCTTGTCCTCCCGGATCAAGTTCCGAATGGCCGGCGTGCCCAGCATGATTTCATGGGCCGCCACGCGTCCGCCGCCGATCTTCTTTACCAGCACTTGGGACACCACCGCCTGCAACGACTCCGACAACATCGAGCGGACCATGGCCTTTTCCCCAGCCGGGAACACGTCCACCAGCCGGTCTACGGTCTTTGCCGCTGAACTGGTGTGCAGGGTGCCAAACACCAGGTGCCCGGTCTCAGCCGCCGTCAGCGCCAGGCGAATAGTTTCCAGGTCACGCAGTTCGCCCACCAGGATCACGTCCGGGTCTTCCCGCAGCGCCGAGCGCAGGGCGGTGGAAAAACAATGGGTGTCGCGATGCACCTGGCGCTGATTGATCAACGCCATTTTCGGCGTGTGGATAAATTCGATGGGGTCTTCAAGGGTGAGAATGTGATGGCGCCGATGCTGATTGAGGAAATCGATCATCGCCGCCAGAGTCGTAGACTTGCCCGAGCCGGTCGGGCCGGTAACCAGAACCAGGCCCCGTGGCAGTTGGGCTATACGCCGGAACACTTCGCCAAGGCCAAGACCTTCCAGACTCTGGACCTCAGACGGAATGGTGCGAAACACCGCACTCATGCCGCGATCCTGCCGGAACACATTGGCCCGGAACCGCGCCACGCCGGGCAGTTCGAAGGCAAAGTCTGTTTCAAGAGATGTTTCGAAATCCTTTTGTTGGTACTGATTGAGCAAAGGGCTCAGTAAGTCCGCTACTTGCGTAGGTGAAAGCACCGGCCCATCCAGCGGCCAGACCTCGCCATCCACGCGCAACATCGGCGCCAGGCCGGCAGACAAATGCAGGTCGGACGCACCACGGCGCACGCTGGCCGTGAGTAATTCAGTGATATCCATAGGGCTTTCCATTTCCAGTAGAATGCCGCGGACTCCATATCCACGGGCGCATCTTGAATGTCGACGATAGCAGACAACATCGGCCAGGTTAGCCAGCGCATCCGCGCCGCAGCCGACGCCGTGCAACGTGACGCAAGCAGCATCCACCTGCTGGCCGTGAGCAAGACCAAACCCGCGCAAGCCGTGCGCGAAGCCTATGCCGCCGGGATGCGCGACTTTGGCGAGAACTATCTGCAAGAAGCCCTGGGCAAACAGGCCGAATTAACCGACCTGCCCTTGAGTTGGCACTTCATCGGCCCCATTCAATCGAACAAGACGCGCGCTATCGCCGAGAACTTCGCTTGGGTGCATTCCGTGGACCGCTTGAAAATCGCTCAACGCTTGTCCGAACAACGCCCGGCCGACCTGCCACCGCTGAACATCTGCATCCAGGTCAATGTCAGTGGCGAAGCCAGCAAGTCCGGCTGTACACCCGCCGACCTGCCGGCCCTGGCCGACGCCATCAGCGCCCTGCCACGCTTGAAGCTGCGTGGCCTGATGGCGATTCCGGAGCCGACTGAAGATCGGACCGCGCAAGACGCAGCGTTCGCCGCGGTACGCGACCTGCAAAACAGCCTGAACCTGCCGCTGGACACACTTTCCATGGGCATGAGCCACGACCTTGAGTCGGCCATCGCCCAAGGCGCCACCTGGGTGCGGATTGGTACCGCCCTGTTTGGCGCCCGCGACTACGGCCAGCCATGAACATGGCTGACTTCCCTCTGAGTAAGGACCTGTCATGAGCAACACGCGTATTGCCTTTATCGGCGCCGGTAACATGGCGGCCAGCCTGATCGGTGGCCTGCGGGCCAAGGGCCTGGACGCCGCGCAGATTCGCGCCAGCGACCCGGGCGCCGACACCCGTACCCGCGTCAGCGCCGAGCACGGCATTGATACCTTTGCCGACAACGCCGAGGCCATCCAGGGCGTCGATGTCATCGTGTTGGCCGTTAAGCCGCAGGCCATGAAAGCCGTGTGCGAAAGCCTGCGTCCGAGCCTGCAACCGCATCAACTGGTGGTGTCCATCGCTGCCGGTATCACCTGCGCCAGCATGAACACCTGGCTCGGTGCCCAGCCAATCGTGCGCTGCATGCCCAATACCCCGGCACTGGTCAGCCAAGGCGTGAGTGGGCTGTACGCCACCGCCGAAGTGAGCGCCGAACAACGTGACCAGGCGCAAGAGCTGCTGTCTGCCGTGGGCCTCGCCCTGTGGCTGGAGCAGGAGCAGCAACTGGACGCGGTCACCGCCGTGTCCGGCAGCGGCCCGGCGTACTTCTTTCTGCTGATCGAGGCCATGACCGCCGCCGGCGTGAAACTGGGCCTGTCCAAGGAGGTTGCCGAGCAACTGGCCGAGCAGACTGCCTTGGGCGCCGCGCATATGGCAGTGGCCAGCGATGTGGACGCCGCCGAGTTGCGCCGTCGCGTGACCTCGCCAGGCGGTACCACACAGGCGGCCATCGAGTCGTTCCAGGCCGGGGGCTTTGAAGCCCTGGTAGAAAAAGCATTGGGTGCCGCTGCGCACCGCTCGGCGGAACTCGCCGAACAACTGGGCAAATAAGGAGCCAACATGATTGGTTTGAACACCGCAGCCGTCTACGTGCTGCAAACCCTCGGCAGCCTGTACCTGCTGATCGTGCTATTGCGCTTCGTGCTGCAACTGGTGCGCGCGAACTTCTACAACCCGCTCTGCCAGTTCATCGTCAAGGCCACCCAGCCACTGCTCAAACCGTTGCGTCGGATCATCCCAAGCCTGTTCGGCCTGGATATGTCGTCGCTGGTCCTGGCGATCCTGGTACAGCTGGCCTTGATGGCGCTGACCTTGTTGCTGACCTATGGCACCACCGGCAACTTCGTCCAACTGCTGGTCTGGTCCATCATCGGCGTGACCGCGCTGTTCCTGAAGATCTTCTTCTTCGCCCTGATCATCAGCGTGATCCTGTCCTGGGTCGCCCCGGGCAGCCACAACCCTGGCGCCGAGCTGGTGAACCAGATCTGCGAACCGGCCCTGGCGCCGTTCCGCCGCCTGCTGCCGAACCTGGGCGGCCTGGATATTTCGCCGATCCTGGCGTTCATGGTGCTCAAGTTGCTGGATATGCTGGTGATCAACAACCTGGCAGCCATGACCGGGATGCCAGATATCCTGCGCCTGCTGATCTAACGCCCTTGTAGGAGCCGGCTTGCCGGCTCCTACAGGGTCAGGGTTCGCTTGCCGCTAGGTGCAGCGGTCTTTAGACTTACGCCTCATTTAAACGAGAGCAGGGTCGATGCCAGCTGCCTTCCCCCCCGATTCTGTTGGACTGGTCGTGCCCCAAGTGGCGCACTTCAGCGAACCGCTGGCCCTGGCCTGCGGGCGTTCGCTGCCTGCCTATGACCTGATCTATGAAACCTACGGCCAACTGAACGCCACGGCGAGCAACGCCGTGCTGATCTGCCACGCCTTGTCCGGCCATCATCACGCCGCCGGCTTTCACTCGGTCGACGACCGCAAGCCCGGCTGGTGGGACAGTTGCATCGGCCCCGGCAAGCCCATCGACACCAACAAGTTCTTCGTGGTCAGCCTGAACAACCTCGGAGGCTGCAACGGTTCCACCGGCCCTAGCAGTATCAACCCGGAAACCGGCAAGCCGTTCGGCGCCGATTTCCCGGTACTGACCGTGGAAGACTGGGTGCACAGCCAGGCCCGCCTCGCCGACTTGCTCGGCATCCACCAGTGGGCCGCCGTGATCGGTGGCAGCCTGGGCGGCATGCAGGCGCTGCAATGGACCATCACATACCCGGACCGCGTGCGCCATTGCCTGGCCATCGCCTCGGCCCCCAAGCTGTCAGCGCAGAACATCGCCTTCAACGAAGTAGCGCGCCAGGCGATCCTCACCGACCCGGAGTTCCACGGCGGTTCGTTCCAGGAAGCCGGGGTAATCCCCAAGCGTGGCCTGATGCTGGCGCGGATGGTGGGGCATATTACCTACCTGTCCGATGACTCCATGGGCGAAAAATTCGGCCGTGGCCTCAAGAGCGAGAAGCTCAACTACGACTTCCACAGCGTCGAGTTCCAGGTGGAAAGCTACCTGCGTTATCAGGGTGAGGAGTTCTCCGGGCGTTTCGACGCCAATACCTACCTGCTGATGACCAAGGCCCTGGACTATTTCGACCCGGCCGCCAATCACGACGACGACCTGGCGAAAACCTTCGAAGGCGCCACGGCCAAGTTCTGCGTAATGTCGTTCACCACCGACTGGCGCTTCTCGCCAGCCCGCTCCCGTGAGCTGGTGGATGCGCTGATGGCCGCGCGCAAAGACGTTTGCTACCTGGAAATCGATGCGCCGCAAGGCCACGACGCCTTCCTGATTCCGATCCCGCGTTACTTGCAGGCGTTCGGCAATTACATGAACCGGATTACTGTGTGAGAACGCCATGAGAGCCGACCTGGAAATCATCCAAGAATGGATCCCCGCCGGCAGCCGCGTGCTCGACTTGGGCTGCGGCGATGGCGAACTGCTGAGCTGGCTGCGCGACAACAAGCAAGTCACCGGCTACGGCCTGGAAAACGACCCGGACAACATCGCCCAGTGCGTGGCCAAGGGCATCAACGTGATCGAACAGGACCTGGACAAGGGCCTGGGCAACTTTGCCAGCAACAGCTTCGACATCGTGGTGATGACCCAGGCGCTGCAGGCGGTGCACTACCCGGACCGCATCCTCGACGAAATGCTGCGCGTCGGCCGCCAGTGCATCATCACCTTCCCCAACTTCGGCCACTGGCGCTGCCGCTGGTACCTGGCCACCAAGGGCCGCATGCCGGTGTCGGACTTCCTGCCCTACACCTGGTACAACACGCCGAACATCCACTTCTGCACCTTCGAAGACTTCGAAGCCTTGTGTGGCGAGCGTGAAGCCAAGGTGATCAACCGCCTTGCCGTCGATCAACAGCACCGCCACGGCTGGGCGAGTAAACTATGGCCCAACCTTTTGGGCGAAATTGGTATTTACCGGGTCAGCAGTCCTGGCCTGACCGACCACAAGATTGCCGTCTAATCATCTTCAAGAGGGACGCTCATGAGTCGTTTGGCTATTTTTCTATTGACCGCCTGCCTGGGCGCCAGCGCCGTGGCCGCAGACGCAATAGACGCTAACCGCAAGAAAGACTTCGGTGACATCACCGTGCACTACAACACTTTCACCTCCAGCTTCCTGCAACCGGAAACTGCCCAGGCAGTCGGCGTGGTACGCAGCAAGGAGAAGGGCCTGATCAACGTGACCGTGATCAAGGGCGTAACCCCGGTGGCCGCGCAAGTCACCGGCACCATCAAGGACCTGGGCGGCAAGAGTGAGGTCCTGACCTTCAAGCAAATCAACGAGAAAGGCGGCGTCAATTATCTCGCGCCCTACTCCGTGACCCAGCGGGAATACAAGACGTTTACCATCAATGTTGAAACCGGCGGCAAAGCCCATAGCTTCCAATTCAACCAAGAACTCTTCCCGGCCGAATGATGAAACTCACCCAACTCGTACTCGCCAGCCATAACGCCGGCAAACTCAAAGAACTGCAGGCGATGCTCGGCGACTCCGTGCAGCTTCGCTCGATTGGCGAATTCAGCCAGGTGGAGCCGGAAGAGACCGGCCTGTCGTTCGTCGAGAACGCCATCCTCAAGGCGCGTAATGCTGCACGTATCTCCGGCCTGCCGGCGCTGGCGGATGACTCTGGGCTGGCGGTGGACTTCCTCGGCGGCGCCCCTGGCATCTACTCGGCGCGTTATGCCGACGGCAAGGGCGACGCGGCCAACAACGCCAAACTGCTAGACGCGCTCAAGGACGTGCCGGACGCCGAGCGCGGCGCGCAGTTCGTCTGCGTGCTGGCCCTGGTGCGCCACGCCGATGACCCGCTGCCGATCCTGTGTGAAGGCCTGTGGCACGGGCGCATCCTGCATGCAGCCAGTGGCGAACATGGCTTTGGCTATGACCCCCTGTTCTGGGTGCCGGAGCGCAATGTCTCCAGCGCCGAACTGAGCCCGGCCGACAAGAACCAGATCAGCCACCGTGCTCGCGCAATGGATTTGCTGCGCCAACGCCTGAGCCTGAAATGACCCAGAACACCTCTGCGCAGCCGCTGATCCACGGCGGCGCGCAAACACCTCGGGCGGCCCTGCCGGTACTGCCGCCCCTGGCGCTGTATATCCACATCCCGTGGTGTGTGCGCAAATGCCCTTACTGCGACTTCAACTCCCACACCGCCAGCAAGGTGCTGCCGGAAGAGGAGTATGTGGACGCACTGCTGGCCGACCTCGATCAGGACCTGCACGCTGTGTACGGTCGCGAGCTGAGTTCGATCTTCTTTGGCGGGGGTACGCCGAGCCTTTTCAGCGCCGCCGCATTGGGCCGCCTGCTCAAGGGTGTGGAAGCGCGCATCCCGTTTGCCAGCGATATCGAAATCACCCTGGAAGCCAACCCAGGGACCTTCGAACAAGAGAAGTTCGTCGCCTATCGCAAGCTGGGGATCAACCGCCTGTCCATCGGCATCCAGAGCTTCCAGCAGGAAAAGCTTGAGGCCCTCGGCCGTATCCACAATGGCGACGAAGCCGTGCGTGCCGCTGGCATGGCGCGCCTGGCCGGGTTCGATAACTTCAACCTGGACTTGATGCACGGTTTGCCCGATCAATCCCTGGACGATGCCCTGAGCGACTTACGCCAGGCCATCGCGCTGAAGCCGACGCATCTGTCCTGGTATCAACTTACGCTAGAGCCAAACACCGTATTCTGGAACCAGCCACCCGCGCTGCCGGAAGACGACACGCTGTGGGATATTCAGGAAGCCGGCCAGGCGCTGCTCGCTGAACACGGTTACGCGCAGTATGAAGTGTCGGCCTACGCCCAACCCGGCCGCCCGGCGCGGCATAACCTGAATTACTGGAGCTTCGGCGACTTTATCGGCATTGGCGCCGGAGCCCACGGCAAGCTTAGCCACCCCGACGGGCGCATCGTACGCACCTGGAAGACCCGAGCACCGAAGGACTATCTCAACCCGGCCAAAAGCTTTCAGGCCGGCGCGAAAGAACTGACCAACGAAGAACTGCCGTTCGAGTTTCTGATGAACGCGTTGCGCCTCACCGATGGCGTCGAGGCCAAGCTCTACGCCGAGCGTACCGGCCTGGAACTGGCGAGCCTGGATGAAGGCCGCCGCGAGGCAGAACAAAGTGGCTTAATGCAGGTCGAACCGTCACGCCTGGCGGCGACCGACCGTGGGCAACTCTTTCTCAATGACCTGTTGCAGAAGTTTTTGAGCTGACCGCTCTTAAGGAAATCGAATGGATTTGGTACTCGACCTGCTCGCCACCGTATCCCGCTGGAGCCGCAGCAACCTGTCAGAAATCTCCCTGGCCCTCGTCGGCTGCCTGCTGGTGCTGTTTGGCGCTGATATCAAAGGCTGGGTGGAAGCGCGCTTGGGCAGCATCGCCGGCGCATTGCGCGTACCGTTGATGGCGTTGGTGTGCATGATCGGCAGCGGCGCCGCATTGATCTACGCCACGCCGTGGATTGTGCGGGGGTTGAGCCAGTTCAATAACTACAGCCTGGCGCCGGTGTTGGTGGTAGTGCTGGTGTTGATTGGCGTAGTAGCAGACCGCCGCTGACTCCCACGCCAACGCAGATACACATGTGGGAGCGGGCTTGCTCGCGAATGCGGAGTGTCAGTCACTGGAGATATTGACTGATCGACCCCATTCGCGAGCAAGCCCGCTCCCACATTTTTGACCGCATTCCAAACCAACGGTTTGTCAGTCAACCTTCTCGAACTTCAAATCCCAAACCCCATGCCCCAACCGCTCACCACGGCGTTCAAACTTGGTGATCGGACGCTCAGCCGGGCGTGGCACGCATTTGCCGTCTTCGGCGATGTTGCGGTAGCCGGGGGCGACATTCATCACTTCCAGCATGTATTCCGCATACGGCTCCCAGTCGGTGGCCATATGCAGGATGCCGCCAACCTTAAGCTTGCTGCGTACCAGTTCCGCAAAGGAGGCCTGGACGATACGGCGCTTGTGGTGACGGGATTTGTGCCAAGGATCGGGGAAGAACAACATCAGGCGGTCAAGGCTATTGTCGGCGATGCAGCGGTTGAGCACCTCAATCGCATCACAATCGTAGACCCGCAGGTTGGTCAGCCCCTGGGTGAGTACGCCGTTGAGCAGCGCGCCGACACCTGGGCGGTGCACTTCCACACCGATGAAGTCCTGGTCCGGGGCGGCGGCGGCCATTTCCAGCAGGGAGTGGCCCATGCCGAAGCCGATTTCCAGGGAGCGCGGGGCCGAACGGCCGAACACCTGGTCGTAGTCCACCGGCGCGTCGGCCAAGGGCAACACGAACAGCGGCGTACCTTGCTCCAGGCCCTTTTGCTGGCCTTCGGTCATGCGACCGGCGCGCATCACAAAACTCTTGATGCGGCGGTGCTTGGACTCGTCGCCTTCTTCTACAGTGTTCGGCGTTTCGTTTGATTCAGTCATCAATGGCTCTTACTTGATCAGACCATCCAGCGGCGAGGAGGCGCTGGCGTAGAGTTTTTTCGGCATGCGACCGGCGAGGTAGGCCAGGCGGCCCGCGACGATGGCATGGTTCATGGCTTCGGCCATCATGATCGGCTGCTGGGCGTGGGCGATGGCGGAGTTCATCAGCACCGCGTCGCAGCCCAGCTCCATGGCGATGGTTGCGTCTGAGGCTGTGCCTACACCCGCATCCACCAGCACCGGGATCTTGGCTTCTTCCAGGATGATCTGCAGGTTGTACGGATTGCAGATACCCAGGCCGGAACCGATCAGGCCGGCCAACGGCATGACGGCGATACAGCCGATTTCCGCCAGTTGGCGCGCGATGATCGGGTCATCGCTGGTGTAGACCATCACGTCGAAACCTTCCTTGACCAGGGTTTCGGCGGCCTTGAGGGTTTCAATCACGTTGGGAAACAGGGTTTTCTGGTCGGCCAGCACTTCCAGCTTCACCAGGTTGTGGCCGTCGAGCAGCTCACGGGCCAGGCGACAGGTGCGCACGGCCTCGATGGCGTCGTAGCAACCAGCGGTGTTCGGCAGGAAGGTGTAGCGATCCGGCGACAGCACTTCGAGCAGGTTCGGCTCGCCTTCGATCTGGCCCAGATTGGTGCGGCGCACGGCGAAGGTGACGATCTCGGCGCCCGAGGCTTCGATGGCCAGGCGGGTTTCTTCCATGTCGCGGTACTTGCCGGTGCCGACCAGCAGACGGGACTGGTAGGTACGACCGGCCAGGACGAAGGGCTTGTCGCTACGAACGATGCTCATGGGAAATCCTCGAAATGGGGTGAGGTTCTGCAGAATTCAGGAAGCTGCGCGACTAACCGCCGCCGATGGCGTGGACCACTTCGACCTGGTCACCCTCGGTGAGCGTGGTTTCGGCTTGCTGGCTACGCGGGACGATATCCAGATTGAGTTCCACTGCAACACGACGTCCGGTCAATTCCAGACGGGTCAGCAGGGCCGCAACGGTTTCACCGTCGGGTAGTTCAAAGGATTCGCCGTTCAACTGAATGCGCATGCCACGGGCCGCCATCGTTTTTAGGGGCCCGCATTCTAGCCCGATTGACGTTGCCGGCCCAAGCCCCTTGGTCAGGCGGCCTGCAAGCGCCACGCCGCCAGACCGAGGAAAAACCAACCTAAAAGGAACGCTAGCCCGCCAAACGGCGTAATGATGCCTAGCTTGCTGATCCCGGTCAGGGTCAGCACATACAGGCTGCCGGAGAACAGCAGGATGCCGACGGTAAACGAGATGCCCGCCCAGCTGACCAACCGGCCAGGAATATGCGCCGCCAGCAACGCCACGCCGAACAGCGCCAGGGTATGGACCAGTTGGTAGGTCACGCCGGTATGGAAGATCGCCAGGTACTCGGCGCTCAAGCGGTTTTTCAGGCCATGGGCGGCGAACGCACCGAGGGCCACGCCGGTAAAGCCGAAAAAGGCAGCCAACATCAGAAAGCCACGCAACATGAGGAACTCCAGTCAGACTCAAAGGGCCGGGTCTGTATAATGGCCCGCTCAACGGGTTCGGCCAAGCCATCTCTATGCTGCGTCTCCTCTTCAAACGCTTTCTCACCCTTGTGAAATGGTTTGCCATCGGCAGTGTGCTGCTGGTGCTGCTGTTTCGTGTCGTCCCGCCGCCGTTCACCGCGCTGATGGTGGAACGCAAGGTTGAATCCTGGTTCGACGGCGAACCCATTGACCTGCAGCGCAGCTGGGTGCCGTGGGATGAGATCTCCGACGACCTCAAAGTGGCGGTGATGGCGGGTGAAGACCAGCGCTTCCCGCAGCATTGGGGGTTTGACTTCGGCGCGATCCAGGCGGCGATCCTGCACAACGAGCGCGGTGGCTCGATTCGCGGCGCCAGTACGTTGAGCCAGCAAGTGTCGAAGAACCTGTTCCTGTGGGCCGGCCGTAGTTATTTGCGCAAAGGCTTGGAAGCCTGGTTTACCGGGCTGATCGAGGTGTTGTGGCCCAAGCAGCGGATTCTTGAGGTGTACCTCAACAGTGTTGAGTGGGATGAGGGGGTGTTTGGCGCGGAAGCAGCGGCTCGGCATCACTTTGGGGTGAGTGCCAAGGGCTTATCGCGACAGCAGGCCAGCTATTTGGCTGCTGTACTGCCTAACCCGAGGGTGTGGAGTGCCAGTCACCCGACGGCGTATGTGGCGAGGCGAGCGGCTTGGATTCGCCAGCAGATGAGCCAGTTGGGTGGGGATGGGTATCTGGTTGAGCTGAACAACTCACGCAAAGCACCCTGGTCCGATTGACACCCCGCGATTCCTGTGGGAGCTGGCTTGCCTGCGATAGCGGTGGGTCAGTCAACAGTTATTTTGGCTGACACGGCCTCATCGCAGGCAAGCCAGCTCCCACATTAAACCGAGTTGACCTGAGACTCTTTGAGCACAAACAAAAATGCCCCGATCTTTCGATCGGGGCATTTTTTTATCTTTTCGCAGCGTTTTAGGCGGCGATCGACAACTTCAGCTTGTTCATCGCGCTTTTCTCAAGCTGACGAATTCGCTCGGCCGACACGTTGTACTTCTGTGCCAGGTCGTGCAGCGTGGCTTTCTCTTCCGCCAGCCAGCGCTGGTAGAGGATGTCACGGCTTCGGTCGTCCAGCACTTCCAGCGCTTCGTGCAGGTTGTGGTTGGAGTTGTCGCTCCAGTCCGCATCCTCCAGTTGACGCGCCGGGTCGTACCGGTGGTCTTCCAGGTAGTTGGCCGGCGATTGGAAGGCGCTGTCGTCGTCCGCTTCAGCAGCGGGGTCGAAGGCCATGTCATGGCCGGTCAGGCGGCTTTCCATTTCGCGCACTTCACGCGGTTCCACACCGAGGCTTTCGGCCACGCGGTGGACTTCCTCGTTGTTCAGCCACGCCAGGCGTTTTTTCTGGCTGCGCAGGTTGAAGAACAACTTGCGCTGGGCCTTGGTGGTCGCCACTTTCACGATGCGCCAGTTGCGCAGGATGAACTCGTGGATTTCCGCCTTGATCCAATGCACAGCAAACGACACCAGACGCACACCCATTTCCGGGTTGAAGCGTTTCACAGCCTTCATCAGGCCGACGTTGCCTTCCTGGATCAGGTCAGCCTGGGCCAGGCCGTAGCCGCTGTAGCTACGGGCGATATGTACAACAAAACGCAGGTGGGCGAGCACCATCTGCCGAGCCGCCCCCAAATCCTGCTCATAGTAGAGACTCTCGGCCAGTTCACGCTCCTGCTCAGGCGTCAGCAATGGAATGCTGTTGACCGTGTGCACATAGGCTTCCAGGTTCGCACCCGGGACCAAGGCATAAGCAGGTTGCAAAGAAGTGGTCATACGAAAAAACCTCCGACTCACATAACTCGTGCAGTGAAGCACTGCGAAAATTGACCGGGAACCGTAGGACAAGTTCCCTAAACCACCAATACGGTCAATACAAACGAAACCACATTAATCTGACATTAACTACTTCGGTGCCAACTCGCGTAAATGACGAGCGACCGCAATCCAAGCACCGATATACCCCAACAATACCGCGCCAAGCAAGAGACTCAGACCATCGGCTACCGGCACACCGGCCAGCGCGAAATCACTGCCGTACAAGCCAGCCAGCCCGATAACCGCGTCGTTCAGCCAGTCCAAGCCAAAAGCCAGGACGCCCCAGGACAAAATCCCGGCACCAAAGCCATAAAGCGCGCCCATGTACAGAAAAGGACGACGCACATAGCTGTCCGTGCCGCCGACCAGTTTAATCACTTCTATCTCGGTGCGACGGTTTTCAATATGAAGACGAATGGTATTACCTATCACCAAAAGTAATGCAGACACCAACAGCACCGTCAGGCCGAACACAAAGCGGTCGCCCAGCTTGAGGATCGCCGCCAGGCGCTCTACCCAGACTAGATCAAGTTGCGCCTGCTGCACCTTGGGCATCTCTGCGAGTTTTTGTCGCAGGGCTTCCAGCGCCGGCTTGTCGACTTCATTCGGCGTCACCAGTACCACGCCCGGCAGCGGGTTCTGCGGCAGCTCTTTAAGCGCCTCGCCCAGGCCGGATTGTTGCTGGAACTCTTCAAGGGCCTGGTCGCGGCTGATGTACTCGGCATCCGCCACACCTGGGATATTCTTGATGTCGTCGCGCAACGCTTCGCCGTCTTTGGCGCTGGCGTCGATGTTCAGGTACAACGAGATCTGCGCCGCGCGCTGCCAGGAACCGCCGAGGCGCTCCACATTATTCAGCAGCAACGACAAACCCATCGGCAGGCTCAGGGCCACCGCCATCACCAGGCAGGTGAAAAAGCTGCCAATCGGCTGCTTGCCCAGCCGGCGCAGGCTGTCGACCAGGCTGGCGCGATGGCTTTCGATCCAGGCGCGCAGCAGGGTGCTGAAGTCCGGACCGTCATCGTCGTGATCGTGTTTTTTCTTCGGCGGTTGCGGATCGGCCGGTTTCGGCGCCACGCGCTCGGAGACTTTAGGGCTGCGTGTCGCACTCATACGCCGGCCTCCCCGTCACCGATCAAGCGGCCGCGTTGCAGGGTGAGCATGCGATGGCGCATACGCGCGATCAGCGCCAGGTCGTGACTGGCGATCAGTACGCTGGTACCCAAGCGGTTGATGTCTTCGAACACCCCCATGATCTCGGCCGCCAGGCGCGGGTCGAGGTTACCGGTGGGTTCGTCCGCCAGCAGCAGGGCCGGGCGGTGCACGATGGCGCGGGCGATGCCCACGCGCTGTTGCTGGCCGGTGGACAGGTCGCCAGGGTAGAGGTCGGTCTTGTCCGACAGCGCCACGCGCTCCAGGGCCGAATCCACGCGTTTGACGATCTCGGCCTTGGACAACCCGAGTATCTGCAGCGGCAGCGCCACGTTATTGAATACAGTGCGGTCGAACAGCAACTGGTGGTTCTGGAACACCACACCGATCTGGCGGCGCAGGAACGGAATCTGTGCATTGCTGATGGTGGCCAGGTCCTGGCCCGCCAGCAGCAGTTTGCCGGTGGTCGGGCGCTCCATGGCCAGCAGCAGGCGCAACAGGGTACTTTTGCCGGCGCCGGAGTGGCCGGTTACAAACAGAAACTCGCCGCGACGCACCCGAAAGCTCAGCTCATGCAAGCCCACATGCCCGTTGGCATAGCGTTTACCGACCTGCTCGAATCGAATCATGAACGCTCCCGCTCGGCAAACAGTGCCTGTACAAAGGGTTCGGCTTCAAAGGTGCGCAGGTCGTCGATGCCTTCACCGACGCCGATATAACGAATCGGCAACCCGAACTGTTTGGCCAGGGCGAAGATCACGCCGCCCTTGGCCGTGCCGTCGAGCTTAGTCAATGCCAGGCCAGTCAGTTGCACCGTCTGGTTGAATTGTTTGGCCTGGCTGATGGCGTTCTGGCCCGTGCCCGCGTCAAGCACCAACAGAACCTCGTGCGGCGCGTCTGCATCCAGCTTGCCGATCACGCGACGGACTTTCTTCAGCTCTTCCATCAGGTTGTCTTTGGTGTGCAGGCGACCGGCGGTATCGGCGATCAACACGTCGATGTTGCGGGCCTTGGCGGCTTGCACGGCGTCGAAGATCACCGAGGCGGAATCCGCGCCGGTGTGCTGGGCGATCACCGGGATCTTGTTGCGCTCGCCCCAGACTTGCAGTTGCTCAACCGCTGCGGCGCGGAAGGTGTCACCAGCGGCCAGCATGACTTTCTTGCCTTCGGACTGCAGCTTCTTGGCCAGCTTGCCGATGGTGGTGGTCTTGCCGGCGCCGTTGACGCCCACTACCAGGATCACGAACGGCTTGTTCGGGGTGATCACCAGCGGTGCTTCCACCGGCTTTAACATCGCCGCCAGTTCGGCCTGCAGGGATTTGTACAGCGCGTCGGCATCAGTCAGTTGCTTGCGCGCGACCTTCTGGGTGAGGCTCTGGATGATCACGGCGGTGGCTTCGACGCCAACGTCGGCGGTGAGCAGGCGGGTTTCGATGTCTTCCAGCAGTTCGTCATCGATGACTTTTTTGCCGAGGAACAGGCTGGCCATGCCTTCGCCAATGCTGGCGCTGGTCTTGCTCAGGCCTTGCTTGAGGCGGGCAAAGAAGCCGGTCTTGTTGGTTTCGACGGCAGCCACTACGGGTTCTGGCTCGATAACCGCAGGTGCAGCGACCTCGACCACAGCCGGAATGGGCGGAGTCACGTGCTCAGCCTGCACATCTTCAACCAGTGCCACGGGCTCTTCGGCCACCGGCAGTTCGGGCCATGCCTTGTGTTCTGGTTCTGGTTCTGGCTCTGGCTCTGGCTCTGGCTCTGGCTCTGGCTCAGCTTCGACCACCGGCTGCAACACCGGCTCGGCCATCGTCAACACCACCGGCTCCGGGGTTTCGGCAACCGGCTCGGCTTCTACTATTGGCTCAGGGATAGGTTCAGGCTGAACCGGCGGCTGTTCGTCGACGGTTTCCTGCGGCTTTTTGCGCAGCCATCCGAACAGGCCTTTTTTCTCGCCAGCCGCAGCTGGGGTCTTCTTGTCGTCGTTGGAACCAAACATGGAGACGGCTATCTCAAGGTAGCGACGCGCCAGTAGGCGCGTCGGTAAATAAAATTCGATGCGTAACAGACTGTTTTTTAGCCAGCTCGTTCATGCGCAACATTTTGAAGGCCAAAATAGGGCCTCAACAAGACAGCCGCAGTGGCCGTCACTCAGTCGGATCAGTATCCTAGCACCTCCTCGCCCGCCGACGCTAAGACCAAGCGGGCAGCCCAACAGGTTTAAAAACGAATGAATGCTCTAGCCCGCCGCGCCGCAGGCCTGCTGTTCAGCACAGTTTGTCTGCCTCTTTCAGCCTTGGCTGCCGACCCACAACCCACCCACGAATTCACCCTGGACAACGGCCTCAAGGTCGTCGTGCGCGAAGATCATCGTGCGCCCGTGGTGGTTTCCCAGGTCTGGTACAAGGTCGGTTCGAGCTACGAAACCCCGGGCCAGACCGGTTTGTCCCACGCCCTGGAGCACATGATGTTCAAGGGCAGCGCCAAGGTCGGCCCCGGCGAAGCCTCGCTGATCCTGCGCGACCTGGGCGCCGAAGAGAACGCGTTCACCAGCGACGACTACACCGCCTACTACCAAGTACTGGCCCGTGATCGCCTGGGCGTGGCCTTCGAGCTGGAAGCCGATCGCATGGCCAGCCTGCGCCTGCCGGCCGACGAGTTCAGTCGCGAAATCGAGGTCATCAAAGAGGAGCGCCGTCTGCGCACCGACGATAACCCGATGTCCAAGGCCTACGAACGCTTCAAGGCCATGGCCTTTCCGGCCAGCGGCTACCACACGCCGACCATCGGCTGGATGGCCGACCTGGACCGCATGAAGGTCGAAGAGCTGCGCCACTGGTACCAATCCTGGTACGTGCCGAACAATGCCACGTTGGTGGTGGTCGGCGACGTCACCCCGGACGAAGTGAAAAACCTGGCCCAGCGCTACTTTGGCCCGATTCCCAAGCGTGACGTGCCACCGGCCAAGATCCCGATGGAATTGGCCGAGCCCGGCGAGCGCCTGCTGACCATGAAAGTGCAGACCCAACTGCCGAGCGTGATCCTGGGCTTCAACGTGCCAAGCCTGGCCACCGCCGAAGACAAGCGCTCGGTACAGGCCCTGCGCCTGATCTCGGCTTTGCTGGACGGCGGCTACAGTGCACGGATCTCCGAGCAGTTGGAACGCGGTGAAGAGCTGGTTTCCGCTGCCTCCACCAACTACGACGGCTACACCCGTGGCGACACCCTGTTCATGCTAACCGCCACCCCCAACCAGCAGAAGAAAAAGACCGTCGCCCAAGCCGAAGCCGGCCTGTGGCGCCTGCTGGAAGAGCTGAAGGCCAAGCCGCCGACCGCCGAAGAACTGGAACGCATCCGCGCCCAGGTGATTGCCGGCCTGGTCTACCAGCGTGACTCCATTACCAGCCAGGCCACAGCCATTGGCTCCCTGGAGACCGTGGGCCTGTCCTGGAAACTGATGGACACGGAACTGGCCGACCTGCAAAGCGTGACCCCGGAAGATATCCAGAAAGCCGCGCGCACCTATTTCACCCGCGAACGTCTCAGCGTCGCCCATGTCTTGCCTCTGGAGACCGCTCATGAGTGATCGCAAAAGCAGCCGCCTGATCTTCCCCGGCCTGATCGTCGTCACCCTGATCGCCGCCACCGCCGTGTATTTCCTGCGCCCGAGTGACTCCGTCGCCAGCCCGGCACTGGAAAAAGCCCAGTCGAGCAACAAGCTACAATCCCTGGCAGAGCTGGACGACAAGGCACCGACCAACCGCAAGCTCGACGTACAAACCTGGAACACTGCCGAAGGCGCCAAGGTGCTGTTCGTCGAAGCCCATGAACTGCCGATGTTCGACGTGCGCATCCTGTTCGCCGCCGGCAGCAGCCAGGACGGCAACGTGCCGGGCCTGGCGCTGATGACCAACGCCATGCTCAACGAAGGCGTGCCGGGCAAGGATGTAAGCCAGATCGCCCGTGACTTCGAGGGCCTGGGCGCAGATTTTGGCAATGGCGCGTACCGCGACATGGCGCTGGTGTCCCTGCGCAGCCTCAGTGACAGCGATAAACGTGACGCCGCCCTGAGCCTGTTTGACCAGGTGATCGGCCAGCCGACCTTCCCCGCCGATTCCCTGGCGCGGATCAAGAACCAGATCCTCGCCGGCTTTGAGTACCAGAAGCAGAACCCCGGCAAGCTGGCGAGTCTGGAGCTGTTCAAGCGCTTGTACGGCGATCACCCTTACGCACACCCGAGCGAAGGCACGCCAGAAAGCGTTCCGAAGATTACCCTGGCGCAGTTGCAGGCATTCCACGCCAAAGGCTATGCGGCCGGCAACGCGGTGATCGCAGTGGTGGGCGACCTGACCCGCGCCGAGGCCGAAGCCATGACGGGCAAGATTTCCGCCTCGCTGCCTAAAGGCCCGGCCTTGCCGAAAATCGCCCAACCGACTGAACCCAAGCCTGGCTTGAACCGCATCGAATTCCCGTCCAAGCAGACGCACCTGTTGTTCGCCCAACTGGGCATCGACCGTGCCGACCCGGACTATGCAGCCCTGTCCCTGGGCAACCAGATCCTCGGCGGCGGTGGTTTTGGCACCCGCCTGATGAGCGAAGTGCGTGAAAAACGCGGCCTCACCTACGGTGTGTACTCCGGCTTTTCACCGATGCAGGTACGCGGCCCATTCATGATCCAGCTGCAGACCCGCGCCGAAATGAGCGGCGGCACCCTGCGCCTGGTGGAAGACGTGGTGAAGGACTACCTCGACAACGGCCCGACGCAAAAGGAACTGGATGACGCCAAGCGTGAGCTGGCCGGCAGCTTCCCGCTGTCCACCGCGAGCAACGCCGATATCGTCGGGCAGTTGGGTGCAATGGGTTTCTACAACCTGCCGCTGACCTATCTGGAAGATTTCATGAAACAATCCCAGGCCCTGACCGTAGAGCAGGTCAAGGCTGCCATGAACAAACACTTGAGCGCCGACAAGATGGTCATCGTGACCGCCGGCCCGACGATTGCGCAAAAGCCACTACCGCCCCCCACTGATAAACCCGCCGAGCAGCCGCTCGGGGTTCCGGAGCATTAATGGCCAGTTCATCTCGCCCGAAAAAACCTGTCCACAACGTGCATAACGGTGTGGGCCAGCTGCGCATCATTGGCGGCGAATGGCGCAGCCGCAAGCTGAGTTTCCCCGACGTCGTAGGCCTGCGCCCGACGCCGGACCGCGTACGTGAAACCCTGTTCAACTGGCTCGCGCCCTACATCGCCGGTGCCAAGGTGCTGGATCCGTTTGCCGGCAGTGGCGCGTTGTTCCTGGAGGCGCTGTCCCGTGGCGCCGCCCTGGGCCAGGCGCTGGACGCCAGCAACGTGGCCGTTTCCAGCCTCAAGGAACACCTTGGCACCCTGCGTTGCACCACCGGCCAGGTCCAGACCGCCGACGCCCTGCGCTACCTGGAAACCCAGCCGGCCAGCCAGTTCGACGTGGTGTTCCTCGACCCGCCGTTCAACCAGAACCTGCTGCCGACCGTGTGCACGCTGCTGGAAGAGCGCCAATGGCTGGCGCCGGATGCGTGGATCTACACTGAGAGCGAGACCGCGCCTTCGACCCTGGGCCTGCCGGCAGGCTGGCGCCTGCACCGGGAACAGAAGTCTGGGCGGGTGTATTACGCGTTGTGGCATCGGCTGGTCGAGAGCGCCGCTCACCACAATTAAGTGCGTTCGCCACCGAGAGTTTCATGAAGCCTTCCGTCGACTTGTTCACCCCCGCCTTCGGCCTCGGCAACCCCCACCTGCAAACACTGTGGGGGCCGTTGTGGCGTCCCACCACCCACATCGAACGCCAACGCGAACGCCTGTGGCTGGACGACGGCGACTTCCTCGACCTCGACTGGCACGGCCCCCATGACGCGCAAGCGCCGTTGGTGCTGGTGCTGCACGGACTGACCGGTTCATCCAACTCGCCCTACGTGGCCGGCCTGCAAAAAGCCCTGGCTGTGCAAGGCTGGGCCAGCGCTGCGTTGAACTGGCGTGGCTGCTCGGGTGAACCGAACTTGTTGGCGCGCAGCTATCACTCGGGCGCCAGCGAAGACCTCGCGGCAACGATCGCCCATCTGCACGCCAAGCGCCCGTTGGCGCCGCTGTATGCAGTGGGTTATTCGCTGGGCGGCAATGTGCTGCTCAAGCATCTGGGTGAAACCGGCGCGGCATCGGGACTGCAAGGCGCGGCGGCGGTGTCGGTGCCGTTTCGCCTGGACCAATGTGCGGACCGCATCGGCCTGGGCTTCTCGCGGGTTTATCAGAGGCATTTCATGCGTGAGATGCTGGCGTATATCCGCGTCAAGCAGAGCCGTTTTCTGCAGGATGGCCGGGCAGACGGGCTCAAAACCCTGGAAGCCTTGGGCTCACTGGAGAAGATGCGTACGTTCTGGGATTTCGATGGCCGGGTGACTGCGCCGCTCCACGGGTTTCTGAGTGCCGAGGACTATTACCGCCGCGCATCGAGCCGTTATTACCTGGGCGATATCCGCACGCCCACCCTGATCATCCAGGCTGCCGATGACCCGTTTGTGTTCGCCCACAGCCTGCCTGAGGCGAGCGAATTGTCGGCATGCACGGAGTTTGAGCTGCTGGCCAAGGGTGGGCATGTCGGTTTTGTCGATGGAACCCTCAAGCGCCCCGGTTATTACCTGGAGCGCCGCATTCCCGCCTGGTTGCTCAGTCGCCGGTAGCGATTGCCCGTGCCGGATCAGTAATCCACTCGCTCCACGACCCCGCATACAACTTGCCCAACGGATAACCCGCCAGGCTCAGGGCGAACAGATTGTGGCAGGCCGTCACGCCGGAACCGCAATACGCCACCAGTTCATCCGGCGAGCGGCCTTGCAGTTGGGCGGCGAAACGCTGCTTGAGCTGTTCAGGCGGAAGGAAGCGGCCATCGGCGCCCAGGTTTTCGTTGAAGGCCGCACATTGCGCGCCAGGGATGTGCCCGGCGATCGGGTCGATCGGCTCCACTTCGCCGCGAAAACGTGGTTGAGCGCGGGCGTCGATCAGGGTCAGACCCGGCTGGCCCAAGCGTTTTTGCAGGTGTTCGGCGTCCAGCAGCAGGCGGTTGTCCGGCGTACCGGCGAAGCTCCCAGGCTCAACCAGCGGCGCGTCCAGGCTCAGCGGGAAACCGGCGGAGTGCCAGGCCTTGAGGCCGCCATCCAGGATAAACACGCCATCGCGCTTGCCCAGCCAGGCCAGCAGCCACCAGGCGCGGGCGGCATAGGCGCCGGGGCCGTCGTCATACAGCACAATATCGGTATCTGCGCTGATGCCCCAGGCCCGCAATTGCTGAACCAAGGTGTCCGCCGCCGGCAATGGGTGACGTCCAGTGACCCCCTTGGTCACCGGGCCACTGAGGTGTCGCTCCAGGTCGGCGTATTGCGCGCCTTCGATATGCCCTTCGGCATAGCTGCAACGCCCGTAGTCCGGGTCTTCCAAGGCAAAACGGCAATCCAGGATCACCACCCCGCCGGCCTTCTGGCGCTCGGCCAGTTGCTGGGGGCTGATCAGTTGGGCAAGCGGCATGACGGACTCCTAGTGAACAGATTCGGGAAAGGTCCTACTTCACTTCTTCCAATGCTTGATTCAACGGCACGTAAAACTCTTTGAACAAGGCATCTACCGCCTCTTTGGCCTGGGGCGTGACAAACCCAGCCTCCAGCACCAGCACCTGATACACCCCGCGCTTGATCGCCTCGGCGCTCAAGTGGGCAGAGTTTTCATTGGTGGTGCACAGGAAACGCACCCAGGAGGTGAGGATGATCCAGGCATTGAGGGTCAGGGCTTCGGTTTGCACCGGGTCCATATTGAGGATGCCGGCGTCGACGAACCCTTGGTAAATAGCCCCGCCCTGGGTCAGGCAACGCTGGGAGAAGCGCCGATAGCCGGTGGCCAGTTCCGGGTCGCTTTCCAGCAGGTGTTCAAGGTCGCGGTGCAGGAAACGGTAGCGCCACATGCCGGCCAACACGGCCTGCAGGTAGAAACGCTTGTCTTCGACAGTAACGGCGCGACCTTGGGGCGGGCGCAGGAAACTGTCCACCAGCGCTTCATATTCGCGAAACAGCACGGCGATGATCGCCTGCTTGTTGGGGAAGTGGTAGTACAGGTTGCCCGGCGAAATTTCCATATGGGCGGCGATGTGGTTGGTGCTCACGCTGCGCTCGCCCTGCTGGTTAAAAAGCTCCAGGCTGGTTTGCACAATGCGCTCGCTGGTCTTTACTCGGGGTGCCATAGGGGATCAGCTTCTGTACACGTGATGGGGCATCTTACGGCCTAATCTTGCGAGGATAAATCCGCAACTGCGTAATGATATTTGACAATTTAGAGCAATGACTCTAAAAATCCAGGCAGACCTATAACAATCGGGAACGCCGCCATGTCTGCCAACGTTGCCTACCTGCAAGATTCCCAGGCGCTGGACCAGCTCCAGAGCCTGTTCGACACCCAGCGCCGAGCCTACGCCGCCAACCCGATGCCGCCGGCCGCACAACGCCAGCAATGGCTCAAGGCCCTGCGTGACCTGCTCAGCGACGAGCGTCAGGCGCTGATCAACGCGATCAGCCAGGACTTCAGCCACCGCAGTGCGGACGAAACCCTGTTCGCTGAACTGATGCCCAGCCTGCACGGCATTCACTACGCCAGCAAACACCTCAAGGGTTGGATGAAACCTTCCCGTCGCGCCGTAGGCATTGCCTTCCAGCCCGCGTCAGCCAAAGTCATCTATCAACCCCTGGGTGTGGTCGGCGTGATCGTGCCCTGGAACTATCCGTTGTACCTGGCTATCGGCCCGTTGGTCGGCGCATTGGCGGCGGGTAACCGGGTGATGCTCAAGCTCAGCGAATCGACACCCGCCACCGGCGAGCTGCTCAAGACGCTGCTGGCGAAGATCTTCCCCGAGGACCTGGTGTGCGTGGTGCTGGGTGAGGCCGAAGTGGGCATGGCGTTCTCCAAGCTGCCCTTCGATCACCTGCTGTTTACCGGCGCCACCAGCATTGGCAAGCACGTGATGCGTGCGGCGGCCGAACACCTCACGCCGGTCACCCTGGAATTGGGTGGCAAGTCGCCCGCCATCGTGTCCGCCGATGTGCCGCTCAAGGACGCCGCCGAGCGCATCGCCTTCGGAAAAGCGCTGAACGCTGGGCAAACCTGCGTGGCACCCGACTACGTGCTGGTGCCGGAGGATCGCGTCGAAGGTTTTGTCGAAGCCTACACCCAGGCCGTTCGCGGGTTTTATCCGACCCTGGTCGACAACCCGGACTACACGGCCATCATCAACGAACGACAACTGGCCCGGCTCAACGCCTACGTCAAGGACGCTACCGACAAAGGCGCCACCCTGATTCCGCTATACGACCAAGGCCAAGCGCGGCGCATGGCCCATAGCCTGTTGCTGAATGTCAGCGACGACATGACCGTGATGCAGGACGAAATCTTCGGCCCGGTGCTGCCGATCGTGCCCTATCGCGGCATCGACCAAGCCTTTGCCTACATCAACCAACGCCCTCGCCCACTGGCCCTGTATTACTTCGGCTACAACAAGGGCGAGCAGGATCGTGTGCTCCACGAAACCCATTCCGGCGGCGTCTGCCTGAACGACACCTTGCTGCATGTGGCCCAGGACGACATGCCGTTCGGCGGTATCGGCCCGTCGGGCATGGGCCATTACCACGGCCACGAAGGCTTCCTCACCTTCAGCAAAGCCAAAGGCGTGCTGGTGAAACAGCGCCTGAACGCGGCGAAGTTGATCTATCCGCCTTACGGCAAATCGATCCAGAAGTTGATCCAGAAACTGTTCGTCCGCTGAAACCGCCACCCACGGGATAACAATAACAATGAACCCTAGCCTGACTGAAACACCCGCGCTGTCGCGGCGCGGCGTCCTGAAAATCGGCCTGTGTGCCAGCGCCTTCCTGGCTACCGCCGGGCTGGGTGCCAGTCTCAGCGGTTGCTCCAGCAGCACGCCGGCCAGCGGTTTCGTGATGTTGCGTAGCAGTGATCTACCGTTCCTGCGCGCCGTGATCCCGGTGCTGCTGGAAGGTGTGGCCAGTGCCCAGGCAGTTGCCAGCGGCGTTGAAGACACCCTCAAGAAACTCGACTTCAGCCTGCAACGCCTGTCGCCGGAGATGTTCAAGCTCACCCAGCAACTGTTCGACGTGCTGGGCATGGCCATCACCCGTGGCCCGCTGACCGGGATCTGGGGCAGTTGGGAAAACGCCAGCGGCGAGCAAATCCGCAACTTTCTGCACCGCTGGGAAAACAGCTACCTCAACCTGCTGCGCATGGGCCAGGGCTCGCTACTCAAGCTGGTGATCATGGCCTGGTATTTCCAGCCGGCGTCCTGGGCCCATTGCGGCTACCCCGGGCCGCCGAAAATTTGAATCGCCTCCCCCCACAATAAAAACTAGAGACGACCCTGATGCCCGTACCCGATCCCTTCCGCGACGGCATGGCCCGTGGCTGGAAAACCCACAATGGCGCCGCCCTCGACAACGACCTGACTCTGGAAGCCGATGTGGCGATCATCGGCAGCGGTGCCGGTGGCGGCACCACCGCCGAAATCCTCAGCGCCGCCGGCTACAAAGTACTGCTAATCGAAGAAGGCCCGCTCAAGACCAGCAGCGACTTCAAGCTGTTGGAAGACGAGGCCTACACCAGCCTGTATCAGGAGGGCATCGGCCGCATGAGCAAGGATGGCGCGATCACCATCCTGCAGGGCCGTGCAGTGGGCGGCACGACGCTGATCAACTGGACGTCGAGCTTCCGTACGCCGGACGCCACCCTCAGCCACTGGGCCAGCGAATACGCGGTGAAGGGCCACAGCAGCGCCGAAATGGCACCGTGGTTCGAAAAGATGGAGCAGCGCTTGGGCATCGCGCCCTGGGCCCTGCCGCCCAACCCCAACAACGATGTGATCCGCAAAGGCTGCGAGAAGCTCGGCTACAGCTGGCACGTGATCCCACGCAACGTGCGTGGTTGCTTCAACCTGGGGTATTGCGGCATGGGTTGCCCGGTCAATGCCAAGCAATCGATGCTGGTGACCACAATCCCGTCCACCCTGGAAAAAGGCGGCGAACTGCTCTACCTGGCCCGCGCCGAACGTCTGCTCTACAGCGGCGACACGATCAGCAGCCTGGAATGCGTGGCCATGGATAACCTGTGCGTGGCGCCGACTGGCCGCAAAATCACAGTGAAGGCCAAGCACTATGTGCTCTCCGGCGGCGGCATCAACAGCCCGGCGCTGCTGATGCGTTCGAATGCGCCCGACCCGCACAAACGGTTGGGCAAACGCACCTTCCTGCACCTGGTGAATTTCTCCGCCGGGTTGTTCGATGAGGTCATCAACCCGTTCTACGGTGCGCCGCAATCGATCTATTCCGACCATTTCCAGTGGCAGGACGGCACCACCGGCAAAATGTCCTACAAGCTGGAGGCACCGCCTCTACATCCTGCGTTGGCCAGCACGTTGCTCGGCGGTTATGGCACTCAGAACGCCTTGGACATGAGCCAATTGCCCAATACCCACGCGATGCTGGCGCTGCTGCGCGATGGTTTCCACCCCGACAGCCCGGGCGGCAGCGTGGAGCTGCGCGGTGATGGCACGCCGGTGCTCGACTACCAGGTATCGGATTACGCCTGGGATGGATTGCGCCGTGCGTTCCACAGCATGGCCGAGATCCAGTTCGCCGCGGGCGCCAAGTCGGTCAAGCCGCTGCATCACGATGCGCGCTACGTGAAAACACTGGGCGAAGCCCGAACGATGATCGAGGAGCTCAACCTGGAATTGCACCGCACTTGTCTGGGCAGCGCCCATGTGATGGGCGGTTGTGCCATGGGTGAGGACCCGAAAAATGCAGTGGCCGACAGCCTCGGTCGCCACCACCAATTGCGCAACCTGTCGATCCACGACGGGTCTTTATTCCCCACCAGCATTGGGGCCAACCCACAATTATCGGTGTACGGTTTAACTGCCCAACTGGCGACAGCTTTGGCCGAACGTCTGAAAACGGCATGAAAAAACGCGCGATTAGCGGTATGTATCTACATAAGTCGACTTGGCCGACCGGGATGGCTGCGATACCATCCGGTTCCCCAACGGACTCCGCCAGGACGACGCGATGAACCGAGTGTTGTACCCAGGAACCTTCGACCCGATTACCAAAGGCCATGGCGATCTGGTCGAACGTGCCTCACGCTTGTTCGACCATGTGATCATCGCGGTCGCAGCCAGCCCCAAGAAAAATCCGCTGTTTCCCCTGGAACAGCGCGTGGAACTGGCGCGTGAGGTCACCAAGCACCTGCCCAACGTCGAAGTGGTGGGCTTTTCGACGCTGCTGGCGCATTTCGCCAAAGAACAGAACGCCAATGTGTTCCTGCGCGGCCTGCGTGCGGTGTCGGACTTCGAATACGAATTCCAGCTGGCCAATATGAACCGCCAACTGGCGCCGGACGTGGAGAGCCTGTTCCTCACCCCGTCGGAACGTTATTCGTTCATTTCCTCGACGTTGGTCCGTGAAATCGCCGCTTTGGGCGGGGATATCACCAAGTTCGTGCATCCGGCTGTGGCGGATGCGTTGACGCTGCGCTTCAAGAAGTAACACCGTTCAATCGGCGCCTGCTCGCACTGCGGGCGCCAATGCGGCACAATTGCGCGCATTAGTTTTCAGATGCCTTGGCTGACAGCCCTGGCAGGAGTTTCCATGTCCCTGATCATCACCGACGATTGCATCAACTGCGACGTCTGCGAACCCGAGTGCCCGAACGCCGCAATTTCCCAGGGCGAAGAGATCTACGTGATCGACCCCAACCTGTGCACCCAGTGTGTCGGCCACTACGACGAGCCTCAGTGCCAGCAAGTGTGCCCGGTGGATTGCATCCCGCTGGATGAAGCCCATCCGGAGACGGAAGAGCAGTTGATGGCCAAGTACCGGTTGATTACCGGTAAAGCCTGAAGGCCTCACGCAGCATCAGCTCTGGCACTTGGGGCAAAACACACTCGCGCGCTGCCCCAGCACCACATTGCGCAACTCGCTCCCGCAGACCTTGCATGCCTCGCCACCACGGCCATAGACGAACAATTCCTGTTGGAAATACCCCGGTTGCCCGTCGCCACCGATAAAGTCCCGCAACGTGGTACCGCCGCGCTCGATGGCAGCGGCCAGCACGCGTTTGATCTCAATCGCCAGCTTCAAGTAACGCGCTCGCGAAATGCCGCCCGCCTCGCGACGCGGATCAATGCCCGCCGCGAACAGCGCTTCCGTCGCGTAGATATTGCCCACACCCACCACCACCGCGTTATCCATGATGAACGGTTTCACCGCCATCGAACGACCACGGGACAGCTGGAACAAGCGCTCGCCGTCAAACAGATCCGTCAGCGGCTCGGGTCCCAGGCGGATCAGCAGTTCATGGTTGTGCGGGTCCTGGCTCCAGAGCATCGCGCCGAAACGTCGGGGGTCGGTGTAACGCAGGGCCAGGCCCGACTCCAACTCGATATCCACATGCTCATGCTTGGCCGCTGGCATGCCGACTTCCACCAGACGCAGGTTGCCCGACATACCCAAGTGGCTGATCAAGGTGCCCACTTCGGCATTGATCAGCAGGTATTTGGCCCGCCGCTCCACCAGCACGATGCGCTGCCCGGACAGGCGCACATCGAGGTCTTCCGGGATCGGCCAGCGCAGGCGCCGTTCACGCACCACCACGCGGCTGACCCGCTGGCCTTCCAGGTGTGGCGCGATGCCGCGTCGGGTGGTTTCGACTTCGGGTAACTCGGGCATGTGTACCTCTTGAAGAAAGGGTCAGTGGGCGCCCAGTTCGCGGATCGACAACTTCATGCTTTCGAAGTCGTAGTCCGACAGGCCCACGTAGTCCAGCACTAGATGGCCGATGGCATTCCACTCATGGTCCACCGCCTGGTTGCCCAGCACACGATAGGACGAGCAGATGTGCTCGGCCATCTTCAGGATCGCCAGCAGATTTTTTAGCTGAGAATTGCGCGAAGACTCATCGCTGAACACCGCCAGGGCGTTGTGGTGGTTGGCGATGGCGTCAGTCACATGTTCCGGCAGGCGCCAGGACTTGGCGGTGTAGTAACCAACCACGGCATGGTTGGTGTTGAACGCGTTGTTCTCGGTGTCGACCACGCGGCAGTCGGGGCCGGCATTGGCGTAGGCCTGCTCCAGTACCGACATGTAATTGGGGAAACGCTTGAGCATCAGCGGCACGCCGCAATCGTGGAACAGGCCCAGGGCATAAGCCTCGTCCACCGCCTGGGCGCCGGTACGCTTGGCCAGGGTGAGGCAGGTCATCGCCACATCCTGCGCGGTGTCCCAGAAGCGGTTGAGGGTGACGATGGTGTCGTCGCTCATTTCGCCCTTGATCGACAGCGCGTTGATCAGGTTGATGATCGAACGGCTGCCCAGCAGGTTCACGGCGCGCTGGATCGAGGCGATCTTGTTGCTCAGGCCGAAATACGACGAGTTGACGATCTTCAGCAATGCACCGGACAGGCCCGGGTCTTGGGCGATCAACCGTGCGATCACTTCCAGGTCCGGGTCAGGCATGTATTGCTCCATCTGCAAATCCACCATGATTTGCGGTTGGGGCGGCACGCTGATGCCTTGCAGGGCCTGTTGGATCTGTTCGGCGGAAAGCTCTTGGGACATAAGTACACACTCTGGGCTAGGCGGGGATTCTAACCTCTAAGCAAACCTGACCGACACCCAAATGCCCGATTGAAATCGGACTAAATGTGGGAGGGGGCTTGCCCCCCGATTGCATCACCGCCGTACGTCAGATACACCGCGCCGCCTGCATCGCGGGCAAGCCCACTCCCACATGAACCGCGCCGCAACAGGTATACTCCCGCTCTTTTTTCCGGAGCGACGTCATGTCCCTGCCAAGCCTGCGTCTCAAAGCCAACGCCGATCGTCGTTTGCGCAACGGCCACCTGTGGGTCTACAGCAACGAAATCGACGTGGCCGCCACCCCACTTCACGGCTTCCAGGCAGGCGACCAGGCTATCCTGGAAGCGGCCGGCGGCAAGACCCTGGGCATCGTGGCCATGAGTCCGAACAACCTGATCTGCGCCCGCCTGCTGTCGCGCGACATCAAGTTGCCACTGGACAAGTCGCTGCTGGTGCACCGCCTGAACGTCGCCCTGTCCCTGCGTGATCGCCTGTTCGACAAGCCGTTCTACCGCCTGGTCTACGGCGATTCCGACCTGTTGCCAGGCCTGGTGGTCGACCGTTTCGGCGACATCCTGGTGGTGCAGATCGCCTCGGCGACCATGGAAGCGCATAAAGAAGACGTGATCGCCGCGCTGACCCAAGTGCTCAAGCCAAGCGGCATCCTGTTCAAGAACGACTCCGCCGCGCGCGACGCCGAAGGCCTCAACCGCTACGTCGAGACCGTGTTCGGCCTGGTGCCGGAGTGGGTTGCGCTGGAAGAAAACGGCGTGAAATTCGAAGCCCCGGTGATCCAGGGCCAGAAGACCGGCTGGTTCTACGACCACCGCATGAACCGCGCACGCCTGGCCCCGTATGCCAAAGGCAAGCGCGTGCTCGACCTGTACAGCTACATCGGCGGCTGGGGCGTGCAAGCTGCGGCCTTCGGCGCCAGTGAAGTGTTCTGCGTCGACGCCTCCGCCTTCGCCCTCGACGGCGTGGAGCGCAATGCCGCGCTGAACGGCTTTGCCGAGAAGATGACCTGCATCGAAGGCGACGTGTTTGAAGCCTTGAAAGAACTGAAAGCCAGCGAAGAACGCTTCGACGTGATCGTCGCCGACCCACCGGCCTTCATCAAACGCAAAAAAGACATGAAGAACGGCGAAGGCGCCTACCGCCGCTTGAATGAGCAAGCCATGCGCCTGCTCAGCAAGGACGGCATCCTGGTCAGCGCGTCGTGCTCCATGCACCTGCCGGAAGATGACCTGCAAAACATCCTGCTGACCAGCGCCCGTCATTTGGATCGCAATATCCAGATGCTGGAGCGTGGCGGCCAGGGCCCGGACCACCCGGTGCATCCGGCAATTGCCGAGACGCGTTACATCAAGAGCATTACGTGCCGGTTGCTGCCGAACAGCTGATGCCGTTGGCCTGTAGGAGCCTCCGGGTTCCTACAGGTTTTCAGGAAGTTTCATCGCACGCCATGCTTTGACTTTCCTCCGCGAAGGCTCGATTCTCCACTCCCTCAAGGAATCGAGGCTCGTCCATGTCGTCGGCAATCACGCACGCTGAAAAACCCTTCATTGTTTTCTGGCTGATGACCATGACGCTGCTGGGCGTCTTCCCGCTTGACGTCGTGCTGCCGTCCTTTCCCGCCCTGGCGGAACACTTCTCCACCTCGACCACCCAGATCGCCCGCTCAGTCAGCCTGTTCGCCATTGGCTTTTCCTGCTCCATGCTGCTGATCGGCCCGCTGTCCGACAGGATCGGCCGCAAGAAGCTGCTACTGGCAAGCATGGTCGTTGCAATCATTGGCGCGGCCGGGTGCCTGGCTGCCAGCAACACGCCCCAATTCCTGTTCTTCCGCGTCATTCAAGCCATCGGCTGCGGAGGTTTCATACTGTCTCAAGCGCTGGTGCAGGACCTTTTTTCCGGCAGGGAACAAGTGCGTTTGCGCATAGCAATGGCCACGGCCGGGGGCATCTTCATATCAATTTCTCCGTTACTGGGCGCGTGGTTGCAACTGCACTGGGGATGGCAAGCCAGCTTCTACGTGTTTATAGCCCTCAGTGCAGCAACCTTGATCATGGCTCAGCGGTTACTGCATGGCGGACTGGCTCGAGCGGCACCACGCCAACAGAGTATTCTCAAGGCCTACACCAAGGTCTTCGCCAACCGCCATTTCACCAGCTATGCCACGATTTCGGCGATTACCTTCGCCTGCCATTTCTCATTCATCGTGGTTTCTCCACTCATTTTCATGGACCAACTCAAGCTGTCGCCCCACGAGTACTCCTTAACCTTGCTCCTCTACGGCGGCGCTTACGTACTGGGTGGTATCTGTGCAGGCATCCTGCACAAACGGCTTGCTGCAGCTACCCAGATGGCCATCGGGCTGGTGCTGATCGCGATCTCTGGCGTGGTCATGCTTTTTCTGACCTACCAGTTCGGCTTATCAACCCTGACCGTGCTGATCCCCATGTTGCTCTGCACAGCGGGCACCACCATCACCCGACCTATCTCCAACTCTGAAGCCATGGGCCTGTTCCCAGACAATGCAGGTACGGCAGCCTCTGCCGTGGCAGCCGAGTTATTTATTGCGGGAGGTCTCATCAGTGCGTTCATCAGCACCTTTACCTACCACCTGAGCACGGCGCTGGGTCTGTGCTTTCTGATCCTGAGCATCGCCGCCCTGGTCTTGAACGCATGGGCGCGGCGCCACCCGCACGTCCCGTAGCCGTTATCTTCACGGTTTCGGCCATTCCCTCCAGCCGCCAGCGGTGTAGAATCGACGCTATTCATCGCCAGTCATCCCCCGGCGGGTTTATGAGCTCGAGGCCCAAGCAAGCGGCGATCCCGCGATGCGAGTGGCAACTTCCGGACACACGGCCATTTCTGAGTGTTCCAGACGTCAATAGAAGCTCACTCCCCATTGATACCGATTAGCCGCCCGGAGTGCTCCAATGCCTGATTACCGCTCGAAAACATCCACCCACGGCCGCAACATGGCCGGCGCGCGCGCACTGTGGCGTGCCACGGGGATGAAAGATGACGACTTCAAGAAGCCGATCATCGCGATTGCCAACTCGTTCACCCAATTCGTACCGGGCCACGTCCACCTCAAGGACCTCGGCCAACTGGTCGCCCGCGAGATCGAACGCGTCGGCGGTGTCGCCAAAGAATTCAACACCATCGCCGTAGATGACGGCATCGCCATGGGCCATGACGGCATGCTGTATTCCCTGCCGAGCCGCGAGATCATCGCCGACTCCGTGGAATACATGGTCAACGCCCACTGCGCCGACGCCATCGTCTGCATCTCCAACTGCGACAAGATCACCCCCGGCATGCTGATGGCCTCCCTGCGCCTGAACATCCCGGTGATCTTCGTTTCCGGCGGCCCGATGGAAGCCGGCAAAACCAAGCTCGCCTCCCACGGCCTCGACCTGGTCGACGCCATGGTCATCGCAGCCGATTCCAGCGCTTCTGACGAGAAGGTCGCGGAATACGAGCGCAGCGCTTGCCCAACCTGCGGTTCGTGCTCCGGCATGTTCACCGCCAACTCGATGAACTGCCTGGTGGAAGCCCTGGGCCTGGCCTTGCCGGGCAACGGTTCCACGCTGGCGACCCACAGCGACCGTGAACAACTGTTCCTGCAGGCCGGCCGCACCATCGTCGAACTGTGCAAACGCTACTACCACGACAACGATGAGTCGGTGTTGCCGCGCAACATCGCCAACTTCAAGGCGTTCGAGAACGCCATGACCCTGGACATCGCCATGGGCGGTTCCACCAACACCATCCTGCACTTGCTGGCTGCGGCCCAGGAAGCCGAGATCGATTTCGACCTGCGCGACATCGACCGCCTGTCCCGTCACGTGCCGCAACTGTGCAAAGTCGCGCCGAATATCCAGAAGTACCACATGGAAGACGTGCACCGCGCCGGCGGGATCTTCTCGATCCTCGGTTCGCTGGCCCGTGGTGGCCTGCTGCACACCGATCTGCCGACCGTGCACAGCAAGTCCATTGCCGAAGGCATCGCCAAGTGGGACATCACCCAGACTGACGACGAAGCCGTGCACACCTTCTTCAAGGCAGGCCCAGCGGGTATCCCTACGCAAACTGCGTTCAGCCAGTCGACCCGTTGGGACACCCTGGACGACGACCGTGAAAACGGCTGCATCCGCAGTGTCGAGCACGCCTACTCCCAAGAAGGCGGCTTGGCCGTTCTCTACGGCAACATCGCCCTCGACGGCTGCGTGGTGAAAACCGCCGGTGTGGATGAGTCCATCCACGTCTTCGAAGGCCGCGCCAAGATCTACGAAAGCCAGGACAGCTCGGTTCGCGGCATCCTCGCCGACGAAGTGAAGGAAGGCGACATCGTGATCATCCGCTACGAAGGCCCGAAAGGCGGCCCGGGCATGCAGGAGATGCTGTACCCGACGTCCTACCTGAAATCCAAGGGCCTGGGCAAAGCCTGCGCTCTGCTGACCGACGGCCGTTTCTCCGGTGGTACGTCGGGCCTGTCCATCGGCCACGCTTCGCCAGAAGCCGCTGCCGGCGGCGCGATTGGCCTGGTGCAGGATGGTGACAAGGTGCTGATCGACATTCCGAACCGTTCGATCAACCTGTTGATCAGCGATGAAGAGCTGGCCGCGCGCCGGGTTGAGCAAGACAAGAAGGGTTGGAAGCCAGTGGAGAAGCGTCCACGCAAAGTGACTACCGCGTTGAAGGCTTACGCCCTGCTGGCCACCAGTGCCGACAAGGGTGCTGTGCGTAACAAGGCGATGCTTGACGGTCTGTAAGCTGCGCCCATAAAAATGCCCCGCCAAGTGCGGGGCATTTTTTTGCCGATCGTAATCAGAACTGCGGCGTGTAGGTCATGGTGAACATCACATTGCGCGGGTCGCCATAGTAGTTACTGCCCCAGTTCGCGTTATACGCAGGGATGTAGTACTTCTTGTCGAAAATATTGTTCAGGTTCGCCGCGACGGTGAATTCCTGATTGATCTTGTAGGCCACCCGCGAATCCCACAAGGCATTGCCGGGCACGCTGAATGTGCGGTCATAGGCGACGGTGCTGCTTTGCGCGGTCACACCGGCGCCGACGCTGACGTTGCTCCAGTCCCCCGGCAACTGGTAGTCACCCCAGACCTTGAGCAGGTGCTTGGGCGTCCAGGTGCTGAAGATCTTGCCCTCGTAAGTGTCGTCCTTGATGAATTTGGTGGTGTTGTAGGTGTAGCTGGAAACCAGTTGCAGGCCCGGCAGCACCTCACCGCTCAAGGTGGCCTCGAAGCCCTGGCTGCGAACCTTGCCGGACGCGAGCGAGCAGTACCAGCCGCCACAAACCTTGCCGCCTTGCAGATCTTGAGCCGCACGGTTTTCCTGGTCATAGCGAAAGACAGCGAACGACGTATTGAGGCGGCCATCCGCCAGTTCGCCCTTCAGGCCCAGCTCGTAGTTCTGGCCCTCAATGGGCTTGAGCACGGTCAATGAGGTGGTCAGGTTGGTTTGGGGCTCAAAGGCGTCGGTATAGCTGGCATAGGCCGACCATTGCTCGTTGAGCGCATAAACCAGGCCGGCGTAGGGCGTGACGTGACCATTGCTTTGCGTGGTGCTGCTGGTCGGCTCTCCGTACACCCCCCTGGCACCGCTCTCGTCCTGATAGGAATAGTCATACCAACTGGTACGCGCACCGAGGATCAACGTCAGCGGGTCCAGTACTTGGACGCGCCAGGTGCCATAAATCCCCTTCTGGCGAATGTCATACCAGCTCTTCGTCGCATTCCCAGCCTGGAACAACTGGTTCCTGTCGCGCTGCGGACGGTTGTGGTCGATGTTGAAGATATCTGCCCCCGGCGTCGCCGCGCGCGCCCAGAAATCATCCGTGGTGAGTTTGGAATAGTTGGCGCCCACCACCATCTCCTGCCGCAACCCCAGGCCTTCGAACTTGCCGTCGACATACACGTCCACACCGCGACTCTTGGTGTTGAAGTCAGTGACCCAGTCCACGTAACGCACGGTGCCGGTGTCACCGGGATTGGGGATGGTGTCCCACGTGGCCTGGTAGGTCGCGTCGTTGTGTTCATCCATGGCCACCAGAGCGGCCTTCACTTTCCAGTCATCGTTGAAGCGATGCTCGATATCGGCAAACACCTGGGTCTGGTTATTGACGTTGCGGTTCCAACTGGCGCCGACAAAGGTCGAGCGCGACAGGCCGATATCGCTGCCGTTGGCGTACCGGGGCAGCGACATGAAGTTGGGCCGCGAGTGCCCCTTCTGGTTGCTGATGCCCACGCCGACGGTGGTGTCTGGCGTGAAGTCGTAGTCCACCGCTGCATAAACCGTCTGGTTCCAACCGCCGGCGTAATCGACAAAAGAATCGGTCGTGTCGTAGTCCGCCACAAAACGGCCGCGCAAGGTGCCTTCGGTATTGAGCGGGCCACCCGCGTCCACTTGTGTGCCGTAGTGGTCCCAGGAACCGGCCTTGGCAGTGACGGTGACGGTCGGCGCCTGTTGCCCGCGCTTGCGCACCAGGTTCATCGTGCCGCCGGGGCTGTTCGCGCCCTGCAGCAAGGCGGCCGGGCCACGCAGGGTTTCCACGCGGTCATAGATCGCCATGTTTTCGGTGAGGTAGCTGCCCAGCGCGTAGGTGTTGCGCGGAATGCCGACGCCGTCGTATTGCAGGGTGCCGACCTCAAAACCACGGGAGAAGATAAACATGCCGGGGCCTGGGGACTTGGTCGCCGTCAGGCCGGGGGTGCGCTTGACCACTTCGGAGAGTTTGGTGGTGTTCTGGTCGTCCATCTGCTTGCGGGTCATGACGCTGACCGATTGCGGGATGTCCTTTAGCTTTTGCTCGCCTTTGCCGATGGTCACGACACCGGTGGTGTAGGAGCCGGTGCCTTCGGTGGTCGCACCCAAGCGTTCAGCGCTGATGGTGGTGGCACCGACTTCGAGGGCGCCACCGGTGTCCACGCGTTTTTCCAGGGTGACGGTATCGGCGTTGATAAACGCCGCGCTCAGCCCAGTGCCGCCGAGCAGTTGCCCCAAGGCTTCACGCTGGCCCAGGTTGCCACTCACCCCCGGCGACACCACCCCCTCGGTCAATTCACCACTCACCAACACCTGCACCCGTGTCACCGCCGAAAACGCTGCCAGCGCACCGTCCAGGCTCTGCCCTGGAATATCAAAACGGTAGGTCTGTGCTTGAGTGGTCTCAGCGGCCTGCAAGTACAGCGGTGCAGTGCCGCAGGCCAAGGAAATGGCCAGTGCCAGCAAAGGCCGTGCGGCGTATCGGTGTGCCATGGATGAAGCTCCCCGGTGCAAAAAAGTCTGTGATCGGCGCCGCACTACTTGAGAGTGCTTACTATTTACGCCTCAGTGATCAAGGACGATGGCTTGCGGGGAAACCCTGAAACTATTTTGAAAAAGTTGTCGTCAGGACGCTTTGCCTTCGCGCAACACCAGCAAATACGGGGTGTAGTGCTCGGCCTGCAGATTGAGGGTGTATTCCAGCGCCTTGATCACGGCGTCGGGTTTGTCGATCTCGAACACGCCGGACACCACGCGATTGCGCAGCGCATCGCCCAGCACCAGAGTCTTGCCGGGCCAGTAGCGATTCAACTCGCTGACCACTTCCGACAGGGGCTGCTGGCGGAACACCAGTTGCCGTTGGCGCCAGGCGAAACCGCTGGCCGGGTCGAAGCCATGTACCTCTGCGAGGTGCTGGTCCTGATACTCCACCGCCCGGCCTGGCTCCAGGAAGACCGGCTCACCACTGCCCGCACTGACCTGCACCTTGCCCTGAGCCACCTGCACACGCGTCTGTGCATCACGCCGCGCCACGCTGAACTGTGTGCCGACCACTTTCACCCAGCCATCGCCGGACTGCACCACGAAAGGCCGCGCCGGGTCCTTGGTCACGCTGAAAAACCCTTCACCACGCAGCAGACGAATCTGACGCTCACCGCCGCTCATGCGCACTTGAATCGCGCTGTCAGTGTTGAGTTGCAACTGGGAGCCGTCGGCCAGTTCGACAGTGCGCGATTCGCCGGTGCGGGTGGCGTAGTCCGCGCGCAGGCGGTCGAGCCAGGGGGTGTTTTGCACGGTCAGGCCCACTGCTAGCAATATGGCAGCGGCATATGCCCAACGGCGCGCAGGTTGGCGCCAGGCAGCCTGTTCGGCGCGGCGGATCACCCGCGCCGGTTCACGCAAACCGCCGAGCATGGCCTGCACTTCCTGCCAAGCGTCATCCTGTGGCTGGCCCTGCCCAAGCCAGGCGGCAAAGGCGTCCATTTCGGCTGCCGTGACATCTTCGGCCTGTAGGCGGAAATACCAGCCAGACGCTTCTTCGAACAATTCGTCGGCAGTGGGTGTGGCGGTCATGACCGACGTCCTTGTGTGTCGCTGGCGAGCCGCGTCTTGATGTAGGCGCGGCATTCAATCAAGGCGCGACGCAATTGGTATTCCACGCTGCGCGGGGTGATCGACAGTCGCTCGCCAATCTCGCGGTAGGAAAGTTCGTCGACATGATAGAGCAGGAAGATCTGCCGAGTCGCCTCGGGCAACGCCAGGATAGCGTCCTGCATCAGTTGCTCCTGCTGATAGGCGGCCAATTGCTCATCGGCGCCAGGATTGCTGCAAGGCAGTTCTTCACTGGGTTCACCGGCATCCAGGCGCTCGCGGCGGATGGCCTGGCGTTGGTGATCACGCACCAGGTTGCTGGCGATGGTGAAAAGGAAGGCTGGGAGGTTGTCGATCTTCTCGCCGGAATCCAGGCGCGCCAGGCGCAGGAACGATTCCTGGGTCAAGTCAGCGGCCACCTGAGCGCTACCCGTGCGACGGGTGACGAAGGCTTCGAGGGCTTTCTTCTGCTCCGCGAACAGGCGCGCGATCTGCGAATTCCAGGAGGACACAGCACTACCTTGAGAAGAACGGAGGGTTCAGGAAGTGCGCACGCTAGCAGAGGATGAGATTGGTTCGCAATTGATATCTATTTTTGCCTAGGCTTTGCGGTGTTATTGAGGCCGCCATCGGGGGCAAGCCCCCTCCCACATTTGAATGTGTTCACACATCAATATGTGGGAGGGAGCTTGCCCCCGATGCAGGCGACTCAGTGTTACTGAATCTCCTCCGGCTTGACGATCACCCAGTTCTTGTCCGCCGTCACCGGCAACCCTTCCTTGGCCTGCGCCGCCGCATGCTTGGCGATCATGCCGTTCAGTTGGGTCATGTATTTGTCCTTGCGGTTGATCCACAGGTGGATGCCGCCCTTGGCCACGTCCACATCGTGGAACAGCATGTAGCCATCGCTGGTCGGCGTGTCGCCACCTACCAATACCGGTTTTTTCCACTCGTCGATGTAGGTGAGGATTGCCGCGTGCTTGCCCGCCATCCAGGTCGCCGGGGTCCACAGGTAAGGGGTGAGTTCCAGGCCGAGGTTGGCCTTCTCGTCATATTTGCCGGCGGTGATCTGTTTGCGTGCGGTGGTCAGTTCGCCGGTCTTGCGGTCCTTGAGCAGGGTGGTCACGCCGATGACGTTCTCGGGTTTGACGTTGTAGCCGTACTTGGGATCGGCGGCGACCATGCGCACCAGTTCTTCCGAGGCGGCGGTCATCACATACACCTGGATGCCGTTTTCCATCAGTTTGTTGTACAGCTCGGCCTGGCCGGTGAAGACTTTCGGCGGTTGCACCTCGGACTTCTTCACCACATCGCCTTCGAAATAGCTGACGGGCACGGGCTTGCCGGAGGCCATCAGCTCATCGACCTGCACTTTGAGTTCCTTGAGGGTGAACCCCGAAAACACCTGGGCGACCCACGGATAGCAGACCATGTCGTCCACTTCGCAGAGGCGATAGTAGTAACTGAACAGACTTTCCTTATGGTCGGCGGTGTCTTTGAAAGGCATAAGCTTGAGCGACGGATCAAGGCTGTCGCGGGTGATCAGGCCTTTGTTTTCCATGTAGGGCAGCAGGGATTCTTCGAGGTCGTAGCGGTAACTGGTGTTGTCCATGTCGAACACCGCGAAGTTACCCTTGTTGGCGTTGGCGGCGATCATTTCGTTCAGTTGCTTGGCGGCGGGGGCCGGCCAGTGTTTCAACTCGGTGGCGGCCATGGTTTGGCCGGCAAGGCCAAGGCACAGCGCGGCGGCAAACAATCTCGAAGCGAGCTTCATATGCGTTTTCTCCCTGAGTGAAAGACACCGACGCTAACAAATCCCTGTGACAGTTATCTCCCGAGCGCGACCGCTTGCGTCGTGATCGCGCCAACGGCATGTGCCTGAGCGTCAAACGCTTATTCCAAAAACGACAGTCACCATTCCATATCGGTATTAAATCAATATATTTCAAGCTGTTAGGCTTTCCGGTTCGCAATCGCAGGCTCACGCGATTGGCTGCCTTCTCAACGGAGCTTCAATGAATCTGCCCCTGATTCTCAACTTACTGGTGTTCGTGGCCCTGTTGCTGGGCCTGGCACAAACCCGTCGTACTAACTGGAGCCTCGCCAAGAAGGTCCTGTTCGCCCTCGTACTCGGGGTGGTGTTCGGCACCGTTCTGCACACGATCTACGGCGATGGCAATCCGGTGCTCAAGGCCTCCATCGGCTGGTTCGATCTGGTCGGCAACGGCTACGTACAACTGCTGCAAATGATCGTGATACCGCTGGTATTTGCCTCGATCCTCAGCGCCGTGGCCCGTCTGCACAACGCGTCGTCGTTGGGCAAGATCAGCTTCTTGACCATCGGCACGCTGCTGTTCACCACAGCGATTGCGGCGTTGATCGGTATCGGCCTGACCAACCTGTTCGGCCTCACCGCCGAGGGCCTGGTGGCCGGCACCCAGGAAATGGCGCGCCTGCAAGTGATCCAGAGTGATTACGCCGGCAAGGTTGCCGACCTGAATATCCCGCAACTGCTGCTGTCGTTCGTGCCGGCCAACCCGTTTGCCGACCTGGCCCGGGCCAAGCCGACCTCGATCATCAGCGTGGTGATTTTCGCCGCTTTCCTGGGGGTTGCCGCGCTGCAACTGCTCAAGGATGACGTGGAAAAAGGCCAGAAAGTCCTCAACGCCATCGACACCCTGCAAGCCTGGGTCATGCGTCTGGTGCGCCTGGTGATGAAGCTGACCCCGTACGGCGTATTGGCGCTGATGACCAAAGTGGTCGCCGGTTCCAACCTGCAAGACATCATCAAGCTCGGCAGTTTTGTGGTGGTGTCGTACCTGGCCCTGGGCCTGATGTTCGTGGTGCACGGCCTGCTGCTGTCCCTGGCCGGGATCAACCCGCTGCGTTTCTTCCGCAAAGTGTGGCCGGTGCTGACCTTTGCCTTCACCAGCCGCTCCAGCGCAGCGGCGATCCCGCTGAGCATTGAAGCGCAGACCCGTCGCCTGGGCATCCCACAGTCCATCGCCGGTTTCGCTGCCTCGTTTGGCGCGACCATCGGCCAGAACGGTTGCGCCGGTCTTTATCCTGCGATGTTGGCGGTGATGGTCGCGCCGACCGTAGGCATCAACCCGCTGGACCCGCTGTGGATCGCGACTTTGGTGGCGATCGTGACCTTGAGTTCGGCAGGCGTTGCCGGCGTGGGCGGCGGTGCGACCTTTGCTGCGCTGATCGTACTGCCGGCCATGGGCTTGCCGGTGTCACTGGTGGCGCTGCTGATTTCCGTAGAGCCGCTGATCGACATGGGCCGCACGGCGCTGAACGTAAATGGATCGATGACGGCCGGTGCGATCACCAGCCAGGTCATGGGGCAGACGGATAAAGCGTTGTTGAATGCCGATGAGCATGCTGAGTTAGCGCAGGCCTGATGGACCGCTATCGCCGGCAAGCCGGCTCCTACAGGGTAACGCAATCAACTGTAGGAGCCGGCTTGCCGGCGATGCTCCTAGGCCTTTTCCCAAACCTCGAAGTTATACGCCGGCTTATCTCCCTCAGCCGCATTCTCGACATTCGACACCAGCTTCCACTGCTTCGTATCAAACTCCGGAAACCAAGCATCCCCTTCCGGACTCAACGCCACCCGCGTCAGATAAAGCCGATCCGCCTGCTCCAGCCCCTGCGCATACAGTTGCGCACCGCCGATCAGCATCAGCTCGTCCACGCCTTGCGCCTTGGCCCATTCTTCAGCGCGTTCTACCGCCGCCTCCAGTGACGGAAAAACTTCCGCACCTTCAAGCGCCAGATCGGTCTGACGGCTAACCACGATGTTCAAGCGCCCCGGCAACGGTCGGCCCAGGGAATCCCAGGTCTTGCGCCCCATGATGATCGGCTTGCCCAGGGTAGTGGCCTTGAAATATTTGAAATCCCCCGGCAAATGCCAGGGCATGCTGTTGTCGACGCCGATCACACGGTTTTCACCGAGGGCTGCGATCAGGCTTAAAGGGAGAGTTTTTTTCATGGCGACGAGAATACCAGAGCCCCGAGCCAGGGGTTATGCTCCAGGCTCACAAACACAACAGGACTACGCGTGACTCCACTGCACACACTCTGGCTGACAGAAACCGTGCGCCTGCGCGAAGAACACGCAGGCCCGCTGGAAGACCTGGAAGCCAACCGCCTGGCCCGCTCGGCCGGGGGCGACCTGCCGACACGTATCCAGCAGCGCGCCTTGCACCTGGCCGAACGCGATGGGCTAGCGGCGGCCCTCACTCGCTGGCTGCAAGGTGCGCGTCTGGCGCTGGTGCTGCTGGCAATCGTCGCGGTCATCAGCGGCGCAGGGCTGGCGTTTGCTGCACTGGGCAACGGTCTAACGCCGGTGAATGTGTTCTGGGCCTTGGGCAGCCTGCTTGGCTTGAACCTGATCCTTCTGATCAGTTGGGCGTTGGGCCTGCTGTTTGCCGGTGAGCACAGTGCCAGCCTGGGGCGACTATGGTTGTGGCTCAGCGAAAAATTCGCCCGTGATGCCAAAGCCGCCCAACTGGCGCCAGCACTGTTACTGCTACTGCAACGGCAGAAACTCAATCGCTGGGCCGTAGGCGTGCTGGTCAACAGTCTATGGTTGTTGGCGTTGCTCAGCGCCATGGTGATTCTGCTTACGCTACTCGCTACCCGCCGCTACGGCTTCGTGTGGGAAACCACCATTCTCGGTGCCGACACCTTCGTCGCCGTCACCCAGGCCCTCGGCACCTTGCCTGCTCTGTTGGGCTTCAATGTGCCGACCGTCGAGATGATCCGCGCCAGCGGCGACTCCGCCCTGAATATCGAAAGCGCCCGCCAAGCCTGGGCCGCCTGGCTGGTCGGCGTGCTGCTGGTCTATGGCCTGCTGCCCCGCCTGATCCTCGGGTTGCTGTGCCTGTGGCGCTGGAAACGCGGGCGCGCCGCCCTGCGCCTGGACCTCAACCTGCCCGGCTACAGCCAATTGCGCGAGCGTCTGATGCCGAGCAGCGAACGCCTTGGGGTCAACGATGCCGCGCCCGAGCAGTTGCACCACGTCAGCGGCGGCGTCAGTGAACTGGAAAGCGACGGCGCCCTGCTGGTTGCCATCGAACTGGACGACCAACATCCCTGGCCGCCCAAACTGCCCGCCAGCGTGAAGAACGCCGGCATCCTCGACAGCCGCGAATCACGCCACAAACTGCTGGAGCAACTCTCGCGCTTCCCGCCTGCACGCCTGGCCGTCGCCTGCGACCCACGGCGCTCGCCGGATCGCGGCAGCCTGGCGCTGATCGCCGAACTCGCGCGCAGCGCCACCGCCACCCGCGTGTGGCTGCTGCAAGCGCCACCCGGCCAGGCGCTGGACGCCGAACGCCTAGGCGACTGGCACGCCGCGTTGCAGCAACTGGAGTTACCTTTCGCCGACTGCGCGCCGTTGAACTGGCTGGAGACGGGTCATGACTAAACCGCTGAAACTCGCCGTGGTCGGCCACACCAATGTCGGCAAGACGTCGTTGCTGCGCACCCTCACGCGTGATGTTGGCTTCGGTGAAGTCTCCCATCGCCCCAGCACGACACGGCATGTGGAAGGCGCGCGCTTGTCGGTGGACGGCGAAGCCTTGCTGGAGCTGTACGACACACCCGGCCTGGAAGACGCCATCGCCCTGCTCGATTACCTGGAACGCCTGGATCGCCCCGGCGAACGCCTCGATGGGCCGGCCCGCCTGACGCGCTTCCTGGAAGGCAGCGAAGCCCGCCAGCGTTTCGAACAGGAAGCCAAGGTGCTGCGCCAACTGCTGGCCTCCGATGCCGGCTTGTATGTGATCGACGCCCGCGAGCCGGTGCTGGCCAAGTATCGCGACGAGCTGCAAGTGCTGGCCAGTTGCGGCAAGCCGTTGCTGCCCGTGCTTAATTTCGTCAGCAGCAGCGACCACCGCGAGCCAGACTGGCGCGAGGCCCTGGCCCGCCTTGGCCTGCATGCGCTGGTGCGATTTGACAGCGTAGCGCCGCCGGAAGACGGCGAACGGCGCTTGTACGAAAGCCTCGCCCTGCTACTGGAAAGCGCGCGACCACAGTTGGAGCGCTTGATTCTTGACCAGGAGGCCCAGCGCCAGGCCCGCCAGCAAAGTGCTGCGCGACTGATCGCCGAGCTGCTGATCGACTGCGCCGCCTGTCGCCGCAGTGTGGTCACTGAAGATGAGCAACAAGCCATCAGCGACCTGCGCAAAGCCGTGCGCCAGCGTGAACAAAAATGTGTGGAAGCCCTGCTCAAACTGTTCGGCTTCCGCCCGCAGGACGCCGCTGCCAGTGACTTGCCCTTGCTCGACGGGCGCTGGGGCGATGACCTGTTCAATCCGGAAACCCTCAAGCAACTCGGCGTGCGCGTCGGTGGCGGGATCGCCGCAGGCGCGGCAGCCGGTGCGGGTGTGGACCTGCTAGTCGGCGGCCTGACCTTGGGCGCCGCCGCCCTGGCCGGCGCGATTGCCGGTGGCGCCCTGCAGACTGCGCGCAGCTATGGCAGCCGGTTGCTGGGCAAAATCAAAGGCCAGCGCGAGCTGACCGTCGATGACAGCGTGCTGCGCCTGCTCGCTTTGCGTCAACGCCAGTTGCTCAAGGCCCTGAACCTGCGCGGCCATGCGGCGATGCACAGCATCAAGGTCGACACACCCCAGGACAAGACCTGGCGCGAAGGCAAGTTGCCGGACGCACTACACAAAGCCCGCGCCCATCCGCAATGGTCGTCCCTCAATCCTCACGCCAAGTTGAGCCAGGCTGAGCGCCAGGAGCAGGTCGAAGCCCTGGCCGCTCGGCTTGATGAGACCTGACCGAGTTATTGCACAAACCACCCAAACGCCAGGAAAGCCCTACAGAGCGAGCGAATCAGTTCTTTATCGGCTTTATCGGCCACCCCATTGCGGTCGATGTCGCTATTGGTGAACGACTCCAACACGCCGTCACTGTCGCCGTCATAAGCAGCCGCTTGGTAAACCAGCGACGACCTGCACCCAGACGTCGTGCGCTCATGGAAGTCGAGCTTGATCGCGTTGGGCGTTCCGGTTTTACCGAAGTGATCGACGTACATCGTCAACGTACGCTGCCAATGGCTGCGCTGATTGAACCAGCCCAGTTTCAAGAAACTGTCGGCAAAACTATCAACCTGCTCTGTATCCAGCACACGTGGCCGGCTGACGGGGTTCAGATCCTCCGCCCACTGTAGATCGACACGGCCATCGGCACTCATGTCCACCGCGAAGATCTCGTGAACCAGTTCATCCGGGCAACCTGCCTGATGCTCATAAAAATGCAGGATGACCGTATCGGCGCGGCCATTACCACTCATGTCCTGGGCAGTGGCTTTCAAGTAACGCATCCGTGTTGCTCCTTAAGGTAAGAAGCAAACACCTTAACGACGCAATGCCCCCGCCTCCAGACGGCGAGTCTGCGTTGGTTGTAAGGCCTGTCTACGCAACCAGTAGCCGCGCAGCCTTTGCCTTGAGCATCTGCAGGTCAAGTACCGGCACATGCCTCTGCTTGGCCTGTTCATCCCAATGACGCATGCGCAAACTCACGGCGCACAGCGGGTCCTGCTCAAACGCCTGAGCCTCCTCGGCACTCATCACCCCACCCTGATACGCCAAGGTGCGACGGCTGGCTTCGCTCAGGCACGCGTAATAGTCCGGCTGGCTGAAGGTCAGGTAGCGCTTGGCCTGCACGTGATACTCCACCAACGTGGCCATGCGCTCGCTGAACCCTGCGCGACGCAGATAGTCGGCCCCCAGCCGTTCATGGCTGACCACGCCATAACCCCCCATGTTTTCCTCGCCCTGGCCGCAGAGATGCCCGATGTCGTGGAAAAACGCCGCCAGCACCACTTCATCATCAAAGCCTTCGGCCATGGCGAGTTGCGCGGCCTGGGACATGTGCTCGATCTGCGACACCGGCTCGCCGATGTAATCCGCCGTGCCGTGCTGCTCATACAAGCCGAAGACCTCGGCGATGGTCTGTTCCGGGTTCATCACGCAGCTCCCCACAGGGTACTGATATTGTGCTCGGCCATCGCCGGCCCCACGCTCATGCCCACGCCCGTGTGCATCAACGCGGCGCTCACTCCCGGCGCCACGCGCAGGAATGAAAACGGCCCCGGCCCCCGCGAGCCGTACACACCCTGCCAACGCTCCACCACCTGGATTTTGCAGCCCAAGGTCTGCTCAGCCAGTTCGATCATCCAGTCATCCACCTGCTCGGCGTTGAAGGGCGACGCGTCGCTGCCGTAGTCATGGGAATCACCGATGATCAATTCGCCATGGGGCGTCGGGCTGATCAGAAGGTGAATGCCGTGTTCGTGCAGGTACGGAGCATCGCGCAGGATTTGCGCCTGCACCGGCGCCGCTTCCGGCAGGTCGGCGAAAGCGCCGTAGTGCACGCAGCTCAAGCCGGTGAGCAACGCGTGTTGCAGGTTCAGGTTGACGGCGGGCCGGGCACGTAACATTTGCAGACGGCAGATACTCGGATTGAGTTCGGCCATCGCTTCGGCCAGCAAGGTCTGGTAGTCGTGGCCGGAGCACACAATGATCTGTTCGCCGCGAAAGCTGCCTGCCGTGCTGTGCAACTGGCCCGGTTCGAGATCACGCACCAACGTGGAGAAATAAAACTCCACGTTCAGCTCTTGCGCCAGGTAGTTGATCAGCGCTGGGATCGCTTCACGGGAATACAGTTGCTGATCGTCCTTGCCGTGCAGCGCAGCGCGGTGATGACGAAACTGGCCGCCATACAGGTCCTTCATCGCCGCGCCTTGCAGCAGTTCGACGTTGTAGCCGTGCTCGTGTGCACGCCCCTCACAGAAGGCTTCCAGCAAGTGCTCTTCCGCTTCGGTGCGGGCAAACAGGTACGCGCCGTTGAGCTTGAGTTGCAGCCCGGCGACTTGCGCCCAATGGCCCCAAATGTCACGGCTTTGCCGTGCCAGGTCAAGCATCGGCCCCGGCGGTTGCCCGGTGACCAGGGCCTGGCCGAAGTTGCGCACCGAGGCGCCCAGTGGCGTGGCGCTGCGTTCGAACACCTTGACCTTGAGCCCGCGTTTGGCGGCGGCAAAGGCGTGGGACAGGCCGAGGATGCCGGCGCCGATGATCAGCAGATCGCTGTGGTGTGTCATGAAGTGATGTCCTGTATTCGAAGCCGCCTTCGCAGGCAAGCCAGCTCCCACATTTTGAATTGCGAACACCTTCAAATGTGGGCGCTGGCTTGCCTGTGAAGAGGCCATCAGCCCTAACGAAAACCTTATTGACCCGCTACCTTCTCCGACTTGCCGTCATAGCGCTTGCGCCATTCGGTCAAAATGCTGTCACGGTTCTTCGAGGCCCACGCGAAGTCGTTCTTGATCAGGCGTTGTTCATAGTCGGCCGGCAATTCGGTCTGCGGCTTGGCAATGCCAGGCTGAGCGAGGACGGCGAAGTTGTCCTTGTACAGGTCCATGGCAGCCGGGCTGGCGGAGAAATCAGCGAGCTTTTTCGCGGCGTCGGCGTTGTGGGTGCCTTTCATGACGGCAGTGGCCTCGATGTCCCAGCCCAGGCCTTCTTTCGGCAGGATGATGTCCAGCGGCGCGCCCTGGCGTTTCAACTGCACGGCCGGGTATTCGAAGGAAATACCGATCGGAAACTCACCCGAAGCCGCGAGCTTGCACGGCTTGGAGCCGGAGTGAACGTACTGGCCGATGTTCTGGTGCAGGTCGTCCATGTACTGCCAACCTTGCTTCTCGCCGTAGGTCTGCAACCAGGCGCTGACGTCCAGGAAACCGGTGCCGGAGGAGGCCGGGTTGGGCATGACAATCTTGCCCTTGTACTCAGGCTTGGTCAGGTCCTGCCAGCTCACCGGCTTGGTCAGGCCCTGCTTTTCGGCTTCGACGGTGTTGAAGCAAATCGTTGCGGCCCACACATCCATGCCGACCCAGGCCGGCGGGTTGGCGGTGTCGCGGTAGTTCTTGCCGATCTTGTCCAGGTCCTTCGGCGCGTAGTTGTCCAGCATGCCCTGCTGATCGAGGATCGCCAGGCTGGAAGCGGCCAGACCCCAGACTGCGTCGGCTTGCGGGCGGTCTTTCTCGGCCAGCAGCTTGGCGGTGATGATGCCGGTAGAGTCGCGCACCCATTTGATTTCGATATCAGGGTTGGCCTGTTCGAAGGCCTTTTTGTAGGTCTTCAACTGCTCGGCTTCGAGGGCCGTGTACACGGTCAACTCGGTCTTGGCGAAGGCATTCAGGCTGAATGCAGTCAGTACGGCAGCGACCAGCGCCAGGGGCTTGAACATGGAGCACCTCCTTCAGGGATATTTATTGGCCGGGTGCGCTCTGGCGCCAGGCTTGGGAGCGGCGCAACGCGCCACGTGAGGCCCACGCCAGCAGCAGCGAGACGCCGGCTGAGGTGAACAGGATCAGGGTCGACATGGCCGCCGCGCCGCCCACGTTGCCGGCGTCGTCCATGTTCAACACGGCGACGGCGGCGAGGATGGTGTCGGGGCTGTAGAGAAAAATCGCGGCTGACACAGTGGTCATCGCCGACACAAACAGGTAGCGCACGATGTCCAGCAACGCCGGCAGGCAGATCGGCACCGTCACTTTCAGGTAATGCCGGTACAGCGGTGCCTTGAGGGACAAGGCGGCGGCTTCGAACTCGGCGTCCAGTTGGCGCAGCGCCGTGGTGGCCGTCATCTGCGCGGTGGTCAAATAGTGAGCAATGGTGCACACCACCAGCAACGTCATGGTCCCGTAGAACACATGCAGCGGGTTTCCATTGAGGTTGAAAAAGAACACGTAGCCCAAGCCCAGCACCAGGCCCGGTACGGCCATCGGTACGAAGCTGAGCATGCGCAGGGCCAGGTTCAGCCCCTTCTGGCCCTTGGTCTTTTCCATCAGGTACGCGCCGGTGAAGATCAACACGCTGCCGATCAATGCGGTGCACAGCGCCATGGTCAGGCTGTTGCGATAGGCCAGCCAGCCGCCGCCAGCCGTGTCTTCGAACTGGTAGTGGTTGAGCGACAGCGACAGGTTGTACGGCCAGAACTTCACCAGCGACGAATACACCGCCATGCCGAACACCAGCAGTAACACGGCGCAGATCAGCAGCACGATGGCCAGGTAGCAGCCGTCCCTCATGCGCGATGGCGCCGGTTGGAACACTTGGGCACGGCCGCTCATGGAATCGCCATGACGGCGGCGCAGCCAGGCATCCACAGCAAAGCTGAACAGCGCCGGCAGCAGTAACACCATGCCGATCAGCGCGCCGCGACCGAACTGTTGCTGGCCGACCACCGCCTTGTAGGCTTCCAGCGCCAACACCTGATAATCGCCGCCAACCACCACGGGCACGCCGAAGTCGGTGATGGTCAGGGTGAACACCAGGCAGAACGCGGCGAATACGGCCTGGCGCGTGGCCGGCCAGGTAATGCTGCGAAACGCCCGCGCCGGGCTGGCGCCCATGCTGGAGGCCGCATCGAACAGGCGCGCATCCGCCAGGGACAGCGCCGACAGCAAAATCATCAAAGCGTGTGGGAAGGTGTAGATCACCTCACCCAGCACAATGCCCCAGAAGCCGTAGATATTGTCCGAGAGCAACCCGCGCAGCATGCCCTGGTTGCCGAACAGGTAGACCAGCGCAATGCCCGGCAACATCGACGGCGCCATCAACGGCAGCAACGACATGCCGCGCCAGATCGCTTTGCCGGGGATCAACGTGCGTTGCAGGGCGTAGGCAAACAGGTAGGCCAGCGGTACGACGATAGCCGCCACGCTGAGGGCAACTTTCAGGCTATTGCCCAGCAGCCAGTGGAAGTTGGCGCTGGTGATCAGTTCCTGTGCAGCCACCAGACCACCGCCCTGCCCGGCTTCACTACTGAAACCGCGCCAGAAGATCGCCAGCAGCGGCATCAAGACAGCCAGGCCCAGCAACAACAGCCACAGCAGTTTGCCGCCGACGACGAAAATTCGGTCACCGGTTTCGGCGCGGGACACCGGTCGTGGCAGCGTCATGACAGCGGCCATCTCAGGCAAACACCTGCAGGCTGCGCGGCGGCAAGGCCACCCAGATGTCCTGGGCGCCCAGGCGCGGCATGGCTTCCGGGGCCAATTCAGCGAGCAGCGGATGACCGGGCAGTTGCTCCAGTTCGAAACTCATGCGGCAACGGTTGCCGAGGAAAGTGATCTCGCGGACCTTGGCCGGAAACAGGTTTTCTTCATGCACCGGCGGGTTGACGCTGATCGCCTCAGGGCGGCAGAACAAGCGGCCGGACTTGGCCACACCGGCATCGTCGGCCAGGCGCATGTTCATCCCACCGACCTGGGCGTGACTGGCACTGTTGCGACTGAACGGCAGCCAGTTGCCCTGGCCGACAAACTCCGCCACGAACGGCGTGGCCGGGCGGTCGTAGATTTCCTGGGGCGTAGCGTACTGCTCGACCTTGCCGTTGTTCATCACGGCGATGCGGTCGGCCATCAGCATGGCTTCGTCCTGGTTGTGGGTGACCATCAGCGTGGTGACGCCCAGGCGGCGTTGCAGTTGGCGCAACTCGGTGCACAGATGCTCACGGACGCGGGCGTCGAGGGCCGACATTGGCTCGTCCAGCAACAACAACGAAGGCGCAGGCGCCAAAGCACGGGCCAAGGCGACGCGTTGTTGCTGTCCGCCGGAGAGTTGGCCGGGGTATTTCTTTTCGCTGCCGACCAGGCCGACCAATTCCAGCATCTGCCCGACACGCTTGCGCACTTCCTCGCGACCGCTGCCGGTGAGGCCGTAGCCGATGTTCGCTTCGACGGTAAGGTTGGGGAAAAGCGCGTAGGACTGGAACAGAATGCCGTAGTCCCGTGCCTGGGGCGGCAGTAGGGAAACATCACGGCTGCCCAGGTACAGTTCGCCGCTGTCCTGGCGCTCCAGGCCAGCGATGCAACGCAGCAAGGTGGTCTTGCCGCAACCGGACGGGCCCAGCAGGCACACCAGCTCGCCGGCGGCGACGTCCAGGGAGACGTTGTCCAGCGCGGTAAAGGCGCCGAAGCGTTTCTGGATACCGCGCACTTTCATCGGCGCGCCGGGTTGGGTCAGGGCTGTGTTCATGCAAGGCACCTCATCGAACTGATGAAGCCCATGCTAGGCAGGCAATGCGTCCCTCATGTGGCAGAAAGGCAAAAGGGAGTGATAGTGGTATTGGTGGATTTTGGTTAAAGCGGCGACATTTCCTGCGCCAACCCCAGAAATGCCGCCGGCAACCGTGCGCCTTTGCGTTCCTTGAGACAGTAGAGATACTCGGGAATCTGCGGCGCATTCTCGAAGGTCAGCACCCGCAATTGCGGATCGTGTGGCACTTCCTGCCGCGCAATGATGCTGATGCCAATGTTGCGCAACACCGCCTCACGGATCGACTCGCGGCTGCCGATTTCCAGCAAGGGGCCGTAGCTCACGTTGGCGCTTTACAAGAGTTCTTCAGTCAGGCTCCGCGTGGTTGAGCCCGCCTCGCGCATCAACAATGTGTGCCCGGCCAACGCCGAGAGCGGCACATGATCCAGCTTGGCCAGCGGATGGTTGCGATGCACTGCCAGCACCAGCGGGTCGGTGCCCAGCACACGGCGGATCAGGCGCGGGTCCTCCAGCAGTTGCGAGGAAGCGGCGACGTCGACGCGGTAGTCGTCCAAGGCTTCAAGCACTTGTTGGGAGTTGCCGATTTCCACCGACACTTCCACTTGCGGCAGACGCTCGCGGAAGGCTTTGACCAGGTCGAGGATGTAGTAAGGCGCCGTGGCGGCAATCCTCAATGCGCCCTGGACCTGGCCACTGTTGCGCAAGAAAAACTCGATGTCCGCTTCTTGCTGCAACAGCGCCTTGACCATCGGCAGGAGCCGCGCACCCTCGTCGCTGACGGTGAGGCGGCGGCCGCCGCGGTAGAACAGCTCGACGCCGTACTGGCTTTCCAGGTTACGGATCTGGGTGGTGACCGTGGGTTGGCTCAGGCCGAGCTTTTTCGCCGCCTGGGTGATGCTACCCAGGCGGGCGACCATGAAAAAAGCCTTTAACTCGGCACTCAGCACACCACCCTCTCATCTCTATTTGCGCAACAGGCGCAGACCATTGAACACCACCAGCAGGCTCACGCCCATGTCGGCGAACACCGCCATCCACATGGTGGCCATGCCCAGGAAGGTGACCGCCAGGAAGATCGCCTTGATCACCAACGCCAGGGCGATGTTCTGCTTGAGGATACTCGACGTTTGCCGCGACAGACGAATGAATGCCGGAATCTTGCGTAAATCATCGTCCATCAAGGCCACGTCGGCGGTTTCGATGGCGGTATCGGTGCCCGCTGCGGCCATGGCAAAACCGATCTCGGCACGGGCCAACGCCGGGGCATCGTTGATGCCGTCACCGACCATACCCACGCGGTGGCCTTGGCCGTAGAGTGCTTCGATGGCTTGCAGCTTGTCCGTCGGCAACAGGTCACCCTGAGCCTGGTCGATGCCCACCTGGGCGGCAATCGCCTGGGCGGTGTGGGTGTTGTCGCCGGTGAGCATCAGGGTCTTGATGCCCAGCTCGTGCAGTTGTTGGATAGCTTCGCGGCTGCTGTCCTTGACCGTGTCGGCCACAGCGAACAGTGCCAATGGGCCGGACTTATCGAGTAACAGCACCACCGATTTGCCCTGTTTTTCCAGGGCGAAGAGTTTTTCTTCCAGTTCCGACGAGCACAGACCCAGGTCTTCCACCAGGCGGTGGTTGCCCAGGTGGTAGGTTTCGCCGTTGATGTCGCCACGCACGCCCCGACCGGCCAGGGCCTCGAAGTTATCCACAACATGGGTGGGCAGGTTTTTATCCACAGCCGCGTTGGCAATCGCCAGCGACACCGGGTGATCGGAACGCCCAGCCAGGCTGGCGGCCAAAGCCGGCGCGCTGTCTGCAACATTGGGGAACAGCGCCAGGTAATCGGTTTGCACCGGCTTGCCGTGGGTGATGGTGCCGGTCTTGTCGAGGGCCAAATAGTCGAGCTTGTAACCACCCTCCAAGTACACGCCGCCCTTGATCAAGATGCCTTTGCGCGCCGCCGCCGCCAGGCCGCTGACGATGGTCACCGGGGTGGAAATCACCAGCGCACACGGGCACGCCACCACCAGCAGCACCAGGGCGCGGTAGATCCAGTCGAACCAGGCGCCGGCCATGAACAGCGGTGGAATAATGGCCACGCCGAGGGCGAACAGGAACACCGCCGGGGTGTAGATTTTCGAGAAGCTGTCGACAAAGCGCTGGGTCGGCGCGCGCGCGCCCTGGGCCTGTTCCACCGCGTGAATGATGCGCGCCAGGGTGGAGTTGTTGGCCGCTGCAGTGACTTTGTATTCCAGGGAACCGGCCTGGTTGATGGTGCCGGCGAAGACTTTGTCGCCCACGGTCTTTTCGATTGGCAGGCTTTCACCAGTGATCGGTGCCTGGTCGATGGTGGATTGGCCGGCGGTGACTTCCCCGTCCAGGCCAATGCGCTCGCCAGGTTTTACCCGCACGATTGCGCCCAACTCAATGCTTTTGACTTCTTTTTCAACCCAGGAACCATCCACCTGCCGCACCGTGGCTTGCTCCGGCGTCATCTGCATCAAGCCGCTGATGGCATTACGCGCACGGTCCAGGGACTTGGCTTCGATCAACTCGGCCACGGTGAACAGGAACATCACCATGGCGGCTTCCGGCCATTGCCCGATCAGGATCGCACCGGTGACGGCGATGCTCATCAGGGCATTGATGTTCAGGTTGAGGTTTTTCAGGGCAATCCAGCCCTTTTTGTACGTGGTGAGGCCGCCGCTGAGGATCGACACCAACGCTACCAATGCGATCACCCAGGTGGGCGCGACGCCACTGAAGTGCAGCACTTCGGCACCCAACGCACCCACGCCGGACAACGCCAGGGGCCACCAACGTTTCTTGGCCGGTGGCTCTGCGGCCGGGGTGCCCTCTTCGATCGGATCAGCCTGCATCCCCAGGGATTTGATCGCTTCGATGATCGGTGCAGTACTCGGCAAGTCATGAGTGACGCCGAGGATGCGGTTGATCAGATTGAACTCCAGCTGCTGCACGCCGGCCAGCTTGCCCAGCTTGTTCTGGATCAGCGTCTGCTCGGTGGGGCAGTCCATGGCTTCGATGCGGAAGGTGCTCAAACGCGAACCGGCGGTGGGCGCCTCGCTCAGTTGCACCAACGCCGGGGCCGGAGTACCGGAACAGCAGGAACCGCCGTGGCCGTGGTCATGCACAGGCGTGAGTTTTTTCGGGCCATGATCGTGGTCGTGATCATGCTCGTGTTTATGCGGGGTGTGGATGGAATCGCTCATTCTGTCGCGTCCGTAAAGGTGCCTGTTGCCAAGTAAAGACCCTGTAGCCACTATAGGGTCAAGCACCCATTTGGAGATTGCTGCGATGAAGATCGGCGAACTGGCCAAACTGACCGACTGCCCGGTGGAAACCATCCGTTACTACGAGAAGGAAGGCCTGCTGCCACCCCCGGCGCGCACCGACGCCAATTACCGCGTTTACACCCAAGCGCACACCGAGCGACTGGTGTTTATCCGTAATTGCCGCAGCCTGGACATGACCTTGGAGGAAATCCGCAGCCTATTGGGCTTGCGCGACAGCCCCCAGGACCAGTGTGAAAACGTGAATGCGTTGATTGACGAGCACATCCACCATGTGAAGGCGCGGATCGATGGGCTGTTGGCGTTGCAGGAGCAATTGCTGGACTTGCGCCAACGCTGTGGCGGCGGGCCCGAGTGCGGGATTCTGCAGCGGCTGGAAGTCAGCGGGAGTGTGGCAGCCAGCGAGGCTGAACCCTCGCATGTAGGCAGAAGCCACGGCCACTAAATCAAGTGAACACCGGCTAAATGTGGGAGCGGGCTTGCTCGCTCCCACATTGATCAGATGGCGACGTCGGCCTTGATGCTTGGGTCGGCGTCGTAACCGACGATTTCGAAGTCTTCAAACTTGTAGTCGTAGATCGACGCAGGCTTGCGCTTGATCACCAGCTCCGGCAGTTTCTTCGGCGTGCGCGCCAGCTGGGTCTGGATCTGCTCCATATGGTTGCTATAGGCATGGGTGTCGCCGGTGGTGACGATGATCTCGTGAGGGATCAGGTCGCACTGCTGGGCCAGCATATGGGTGAGCAAGGCCAGCGCGGCGGTGTTGTACGGCAGGCCGAGGAACACGTCGGAGCTGCGAATGTACAACTGCATCGACAGGTGACCGTCGTGCACAAACGCCTGGTACAGCAGGTGGCACGGCGGCAGGGCTTGCTTGCCGTTGCGCGCGTTTTCCTGCGGGCTCTGGGTCTCGTCGGGCAGGTACTCGACGTTCCAGCCGTGGAACAGGATGCGGCGGCTGTTGGGGTTGGTCTTCAGCGTGTGGACCATGTAATCGATCTGGTTGATCGTGCCACCGTCCTTGGTCGGCCAGGCGGTCCACTGTTCGCCGTACACCGGGCCCAGGTCACCGTCTTCGGTGGCCCATTCGTCCCAGATCTTTACGCCGTTTTCGTTGAGCCATTTGATATTGGTGTTGCCGCTCAACATCCAGATCAGTTCGTTGGCGATGCTTTTGAAGTGAAGCTTCTTGGTGGTCAGCAGCGGGAAGCCGTCGGCCAAGTTATGCCGATACTGACGGGCAAACACGGCCTTGGTGCCGGTGCCGGTGCGATCGCCCTTGGTCAATCCATTGGTCACGACGTCGTTCAGTAGTTCGAGATATTGCTTCATTTTTTTACCCGTATCGTTGAAGCAGAGGCTGCGCAACAGCCTCGGCATTCGAATTTAAAGCGCGGTGTTCTTCAAAGGTTGCGGGCGATTGTACGCCCACCACAGCAAGCCCAGGCCGCCGAGGATCATCGGCAAGCTGAGGATCTGGCCCATGGTCACCCAACCGAACGCCAAATAGCCCAACTGTGCATCCGGCACGCGCACGAACTCGACGATGAAGCGGAAGATCCCGTAGAACAACGCGAACATGCCCGACACCGCCATGGTGGGGCGCGGTTTGCGCGAGAAGATGTACAGGATAAGGAACAGCGCCACGCCTTCCAATGCGAACTGATAAAGCTGCGACGGGTGGCGCGGCAGTTGCGCCGGGTCACTGAACGGCGGGAACACCATGGCCCACGGCACGTCGGTCGGCTTGCCCCACAGTTCGGCGTTGATAAAGTTGCCGATACGCCCGGCGCCCAGGCCGATCGGTACCATCGGCGCAACGAAGTCCATCAGCTGGAAGAACGATTTGCCGTTGCGACGGCCGAACCACCAGGCGGCGATCATCACGCCGATAAAGCCGCCGTGGAACGCCATGCCGCCCTTCCACACCTCGAAGATCAGCGTCGGGTTGGCGATGTACGCGGAGAGATCGTAGAACAACACATACCCCAGGCGTCCGCCGACAATCACCCCCATCGACAGCCAGAAAATCAGGTCGGAGAGTTTCTCCTTGGTCCAGGTCGGGTCGAACCGGTTCAGGCGTCGAGAGGCCAGAAACCAGGCACCGCCGATGCCGATCAGGTACATCAACCCGTACCAGTGGATTTTCAGCGGACCGATGGCCAGGGCCACCGGGTCGATCTGCGGGTAAGGCAGCATTGCGACTCCTCGTTAATCATTCGTTATGGCGACCGGGACCATGCCGGGCCGCGATTAAGCCTGCATTATTCAAATTCTTTAAAGCAAAAAGTTCAGACCGACACAGAACAACAGCCCGGCGAACAAGCGCTTGAGCAGACGCGGCGACAATCGATGTGCCAAGCGTGCGCCGAAGCGGGCAAACACCATGCTGGTCAGGGCAATGCCCAGCAGCGCCGGCAAATACACGAACCCTAGACTATGAGCGGGCAACAGCGGGTCATGCCAGCCCAGAATCATGAAACTTAATGCACTGGCCAGCGCAATCGGCAGGCCGCAAGCCGATGAAGTGGCCACCGCTTGCTGCATAGGCACGCTGCGCCAGGTCAAAAACGGCACTGTCAGCGAGCCGCCGCCAATCCCGAAAATCGCCGAGGCCCAGCCGATAAACGTACCGGCGACGGTCAAGCCAAACTTGCCCGGCACCGTCCGGCTGGCCTTGGGCTTCACCTCCAGTGCCAGTTGAACGGCCACCAGCAAGGCAAATACGCCGATGATCTTTTGCAGGTGCGGGCCGGAAATCGCCTCGGCGGTCAATGCGCCAAAACCGGCGCCGATCAGGATGCCCACGGTCATCCACACAAAGATCGGCCAACGCACCGCGCCCCGTCGATGATGCTCGCGCACAGCATTCACCGAGGTAAAAATGATGGTCGCCAGGGAGGTGCCCACGGCCAGGTGGGTCAGCACCTGCGGGTCGAAGCCCTGCAAGGTGAAGCTGAACACCAGTACCGGCACAATGATGATCCCGCCGCCCACGCCGAACAGCCCGGCGAGTACACCCGCACAGGCACCGAGCAGCAAATACAGCAGAAATTCCATGGGAGCCCCCGAACCAAGTCCGGCATGTTAACGGATGGAAGGCATGCGACCCAACTGCATACGATGGAACGCCTCGGCTTGAGTGGGTAGAGTGGCTAAAAACACAAAAGGGATCGCCTGATGTGCCTGATTGTTTTCGCCTGGCGGCCGGGCCACGCCCAGCCACTGATCGTCGCGGCCAACCGCGATGAGTTCTACGCCCGCCCCAGCCTGCCGCTGGCCCAGTGGCTGGATGCGCCCGAGGTCTACGCCGGCCGTGACCAGGAAGCCGGCGGTACTTGGCTGGGGGTGAATGCCGATGGACGCTTTGCCGCGCTGACCAATATCCGCGACCCGCACCAGCCACCGGCCCGTAAGTCCCGTGGCGAGTTGGTCGCGCGATTTCTCAGCGGTTCGCTGCCGATTGAACAGTATTTGGCCGACGTTAACGGCCGCTCGATTGAATATGCCGGGTTTAACCTGCTCATAGGCACGCGCGATGAGCTGTGGCATTACAACGCCAATCACACCGAGCCGACGCGATTGGAGGCCGGGGTGTATGGGTTGTCCAACGCCGGGTTGGATACGCCGTGGCCAAAGTTGCTCAAAGCCAAGACGGCGTTGAGCGCGGTATTGGATGATCCACAGCCGGAAGCCTTGTTGGGGATTTTGAGTGATCCTCAAACGGCGCCGTTTGCAGACCTGCCAGATACCGGAGTGGGCTTGGCGACGGAAAGTCTTTTATCCAGCGTGTTTATCGCCAGCCCAAGTTATGGGACGCGGGCGAGTACGGCGCTGATTGTAAATGCCGACGGGACGCGGCGGATGGTGGAGCGTAGTTTTGGGCCGCATGGTGGCCGACTTGGCGAGGTCGAACTGAGGATTTAGCGGTGCTTGAGCGAGCGCTATCGCGGGCAAGCCCGGCTCCCACAGTTGAAATGCATTCCAATGTGGGAGCTGGCTTGCCTGCGAAAAAGGCGACTCGGTCTAGAGGGTTTTAGCGGAGGCCGGGTTGATCATTCGCGTCAGCCCCAGATTCTTCAGCGCCAACTGCAGCGAGCTGTGGATAACTTGCGGGTTGTCGATGGTCATCAACTCCGCCAACAAGTCCTTGGCCATGCTCAACTCAACCTGGCGCAACATCCACTTCACTTTCGGCAAGTTGGTGGCGTTCATCGACAGGCTGTCAAAACCCATCGCCATCAACAGCACTGCCGCCGCCGGGTCGCCGGCCATTTCGCCGCAGATGCTCACCGGCTTGCCTTCGGCATGGGCGTCGCGCACCACATGTTGCAGTGCTTGCAGAACCGCCGGGTGCAGGTAGTCGTAAAGGTCGGCCACCCGTGGGTTGTTACGGTCCACGGCCAGCAGGTATTGGGTCAGGTCGTTGGAACCTACCGAGAGGAAGTCCACCTGGCGCGCCAGCTCCTTGGCCTGGTAAACCGCCGCCGGGATTTCGATCATCACGCCAATCGGCGGCATCGGTACGTCGGCGCCTTCGTCGCGCACTTCGCCCCAGGCGCGGTGGATCAAGTGCAGCGCCTCTTCCAGCTCGTGGGTGCCGGAGATCATCGGCAGCAGGATGCGCAGATTGTTCAGGCCTTCGCTGGCCTTGAGCATGGCGCGGGTCTGTACGAGGAAAATTTCAGGGTGGTCGAGGGTTACGCGAATGCCGCGCCAGCCCAGGAAGGGGTTGTCTTCCTTGATCGGGAAATAAGACAGTGACTTGTCGCCGCCGATATCCAGGCTGCGCATGGTCACCGGCAACGGGTGGAAGGCCTGCAGTTGCTCGCGATAAATCGCCAGCTGCTCCTTCTCGCTCGGGAAACGCTGGTTGATCATGAACGGCACTTCGGTGCGGTACAGCCCCACGCCTTCAGCGCCGCGCTGTTGCGCACGGGCCACGTCGGCCAGCAGGCCGGTGTTGACCAGCAGCGGCACGCGATGGCCGTCGGTGGTTACGCACGGCAGTTCGCGCAATGAATCGAGGCCCAGCGCCAGTTGTTTCTCTTCCTCAACCACTTCGGCGTATTGCTTGCGCAACACTTCGCTGGGGTTGGTGAACACTTCACCGCGATGGCCATCGACGATCATGCCGATGCCGTCGACCTTGGCATACGGCAGGTCGACCAGGCCCATCACCGTCGGGATGCCCATGGCACGCGCCAGGATCGCAACGTGGGAGTTGCCCGAACCGAGTACCGAGACCAGGCCCACCAACTTGCCCTCGGGCACTTCGCCGAGCATGGTGGCGGTCAGTTCTTCACTGATAAGGATGGTGTTGTCGGGGTAAACCAGGTTGGTGGTGCGGTCTTCCTGCAGCTTGGCCAGCAGACGGCGACCGAGGTCGCGCACATCCGAGGCCCGCTCACGCAGGTAGTCGTCATCCATCATTTCGAAACGGTTGACGTGATCAGTGACCACCTGGCGCAGTGCGCCCTGGGCCCACTGGCCGGTCTTGATCACCGTCTTGACTTCGTTACCCAGCGACGCGTCGTCGAGCATCATCTGGTACACGTCGAACAGCGCACGCTCTTCGGGGCGCAGCTGGGTGGCCAGCTTGTTCGACAGGTTGCGCATGTCGGCGCGCACGCCCTCCAGGGCGGTTTTGAACAGTTTGATTTCAGCGTCGATGTCGTTGACGGTCTTGTCCGGCACCACATCCAGGTCCGCTGGCGGCAACATGACTACCGCCGTACCGACCGCAGCGCCCGGTGAACCCGGCACGCCGACGAACTTGGCTTCCTGGATGCCCTTGCCCTCACGCCCCAGGCCGCGAATCGAACCGGTGGCTTCGGCGTGGGCGATAACCCCAGCAAGCTGCGCGCTCATGGTCACGAGGAAGGCTTCTTCACCTTCGTCGAACTGGCGGCGTTCTTTTTGCTGGATGACCAACACGCCGACGACGCGGCGGTGGTGAATGATCGGTGCGCCTAGGAACGAGGCGTAACGCTCTTCGCCGGTTTCGGCAAAGTAGCGGTAACGCGGGTGATCGGCCGCGTTTTCAAGGTTCAGGGGTTCTTCACGCGTCCCCACCAGGCCCACCAGACCTTCATTGGGCGCCATGCTGACCTTACCGATCGAGCGCTTGTTCAAGCCCTCGGTGGCCATCAGCACAAAACGGTTGGTCTCGGGGTCCAGCAGGTAAACCGAGCAGACCTGGCTGCCCATGGCTTCCTTGACGCGCAACACAATAATCCCCAACGCCGCCTTGAGATCCTTGGCGGAGTTAACTTCCTGGACGATCTTGCGCAGCGTATTGAGCATGGCTCGGGGTCGAACTCCGTCGTCAGTCGCGCGCTAAAAGGCGCGGGGCAAGCTCTTTGAGAGCGCGACGATAAACTTCGCGCTTGAATGTCACCACCTGGCCCAACGGGTACCAATAGCTGACCCAGCGCCAACCATCGAACTCCGGTTTACCGGTCAAATCCATCCGCACCCGCTGCTCGTTGGAGATCAGGCGCAGGAGAAACCATTTCTGCTTCTGGCCGATGCACAGCGGTTGGCTGTGGGTACGTACCAGGCGTTGCGGCAAACGATAGCGCAACCAGCCACGGGTACAGGCCAGAATTTGTACATCTTCGCGCTCAAGGCCGACTTCTTCATTCAACTCACGGTACAAGGCGTCTTCAGGGGTTTCGTCGGGGTTGATTCCACCTTGAGGAAACTGCCAGGCATCTTGGTTGATTCGGCGAGCCCATAGCACCTGTCCGGCATCATTCGTAAGAATAATCCCGACATTAGGACGGAAACCATCGGGGTCGATCACGGCAACAACCTCGCAAACGCATGTCGCCGCATTGTTCCACAAAGGTTGATGAAGCGGCAACGAGGCTTCTTACCTTATGTGCACTCTTGTGAAAAGACCGTATTCTGGACGCCTTTTTACAGACATTTCAGCGAGTAACTGCAATGCGCCTGGCTTTATTCGACTTGGACAACACCCTCCTCGGCGGTGACAGCGATCACGCCTGGGGCGATTACCTCTGTGAACGCGGGATTCTTGACCCGGTGGCCTACAAGGCGCGCAACGACGAGTTCTACCAGGACTACCTGGCCGGCAAGCTCGACAACGCCGCCTACCTGAACTTCAGCCTGGAAATCCTCGGCCGCACCGAGAGGGCCCAACTGGACGAGTGGCACAACGACTTCATGCGCGACTGCATCGAACCGCTGATGCTGCCTAAAGCCGTGGAACTGCTGGCCAAGCACCGCGCCGCCGGTGACAAGCTGGTGATCATCACCGCCACCAACCGTTTCGTCACCGCGCCGATTGCCGCACGCCTGGGCGTGGAAACCCTGATCGCCACCGAATGCGAGATGGAAAACGGCCGCTACACCGGGCGCAGCACCGACGTGCCGTGCTTCCGTGAGGGCAAGGTGACGCGCTTGAACCGTTGGCTGGCAGAGACGGGGTATAGCCTGGAAGACAGTTACTTCTATAGCGATTCGATGAATGATTTGCCGTTGCTGGAGCAAGTGACTCACCCGGTGGCGGTGGATCCGGATCCGAATCTGCGGGCCGAGGCGCTAAAGCGTGGCTGGCCGGTGATCACGCTGCGCAACTGATGAAGCTATCGGGGGCAAGCCCCCTCCCACATTGTGTGGGAGGGGGCTTGCCCCCGATGCAATCAACGCGGTCCAAAGCCTTAAACCGGCTTGGCACCCATCAATCCGGCAATCGCCACGAACCCCACCAGGCTGACCACCGCCAGCACCAGCGTGAAGTTCAGGCTACCACCCTCTCCCTTGCGCAGGCGATTGAGCCGCGCCACCAACCAGAACCAGGCCAGCGCCGCCACGGTATAGAGGAGGCTGGAACCCAGGATCCAGGTCTGCCCCAGCGGCCAGCCGACCAGGTGCACCAGCCACCAACCGGTAAACGGCATGCTCACCACACACACGCCCATCAACAACCAGACGAACGCCCACGGGCGCTGCACGGTCACCGCCGGGCCCGCGCTGCGTTTGCGCCAGGCCAGTATCGCCAGGCCCAGGCCGCTAAGCAGCAGCAATACCGTGGCCGCGATGTGGATAACTTTCAGGGTGATCAGGGTTTCCATGTCTCGTCTTCCTTAAAGGCCGCCCCAATCAGCGTAGTCGCTCAACCGAGGAACAGTTTGTAGGCCGGGTTATCGCTTTCATCCCAGTACGGGTAGCCGATGGCCTCCAGGGCTGCCGGTACCAGGTGACGCTCGTTCGCCGGCACTTGCAGGCCGGCGACCACACGACCGTCGGCTGCGCCGTGGTTGCGATAGTGGAACATCGAGATGTTCCAGCGCCCGCCCAATTTGTTAAGAAAGTTGAACAAGGCCCCCGGACGCTCCGGAAATTCGAAGCGAAACACCACTTCATTGCTGACGTGAGCCGCATGGCCGCCGACCATATGGCGGATGTGCAACTTGGCCAGTTCGTTCTCGGTCAGGTCCAGCACCGGGAAACCCTGGCCTGTCAGGCTGGCGATCAGCGCGCTGCGTGGGTCGTTTTCCGGGTGGGTCTGCACGCCGACAAAGATGTGCGCCTCGCTGCCGGAGTGAAAGCGGTAGTTGAATTCGGTGATCTGGCGCTTGCCCACGGCCTCGCAGAACGCCTTGAAGCTGCCGGGCTTCTCGGGGATGGTCACGGCGATGATGGCTTCGCGGCCCTCACCCAACTCGGCGCGCTCGGCCACATGGCGCAGGCGGTCGAAGTTGACGTTGGCGCCGGAGTCGATGGCAACCAGGGTCTGCCCGGTGACGCCACGGGTCTCGACGTACTTCTTGATCCCGGCCACACCCAATGCCCCTGCCGGCTCGGTGATGGAACGGGTGTCGTCGTAGATGTCCTTGATCGCCGCACAGATTTCATCGGTGCTCACGGTGATCACTTCGTCTACATAATCTTTGCAGATATCAAACGTGTGCTGGCCGATCTGCGCTACCGCCACGCCATCGGCGAAGATACCAACGGTTGGCAACACCACGCGCTCGCCCGCGGCCAGGGCGGCTTGCAGGCAATTGGAGTCGTCCGGCTCGACACCGATGATCTTGATGTCCGGGCGCAGGTATTTCACGTACGCCGCAATCCCGGCAATCAGCCCGCCGCCGCCCACCGGGACGAAAATCGCGTCCAGAGGCCCCGGATGCTGGCGCAGGATCTCCATCGCCACGGTGCCCTGCCCGGCAATGGTGTGCGGATCATCATAAGGATGGATGTAGACGTAGCCTTTTTCGTCGACCAGTTTTAGCGAGTAGGCCAGGGCTTCCGGGAAGGAATCACCATGCAGCACCACTTTGCCGCCACGCGAGCGCACGCCTTCGACCTTGATTTCCGGGGTGGTCTTGGGCATCACGATAGTGGCTTTCACCCCGAGCACCTTGGCCGCCAGGGCCAGGCCCTGGGCATGATTGCCGGCCGACGCCGTGACCACGCCGCGTGCGCGTTCCTCAGCCGTCAGTTGGGTCAGCTTGTTGTACGCGCCGCGAATCTTGAACGAGAACACCGGCTGCAAGTCTTCACGCTTGAGCCAGACCTTATTACCCAGCCGCTCTGAGAGCTGGCGGGCGGTCTGCAACGGGGTTTCTACGGCAACGTCGTAGACGCGCGAGGTGAGGATCTTTTTGACGTACTGTTCAAGCATCGGCGGGAATCACTGAGCAGGTTGGGCAGGGCCAAGGAGTCTAACCCAGCGTTTGGCCGGGCGACCACACGAATCCAGAGGTTTTGTTGGGTTATACTCGCGCCCCTCGATAACTCCCCGCCCGTTCCGGAGCCCGCATGACCCAGGATCAACTCAAACAGGCAGTGGCCCAGGCCGCCGTCGATTTAATCCTTCCTAAACTCGACGACAAGAGCATCGTCGGTGTCGGCACCGGCTCCACCGCCAACTGCTTCATCGACGCACTGGCCCAACACAAGGGCGCATTCGACGGCGCCGTGGCCAGCTCCGAAGCCACTGCCGCGCGCCTGAAAGGCCATGGTATTCCGGTGTACGAGCTCAACACCGTGAGCGACCTGGAGTTCTACGTCGACGGCGCCGATGAAAGCGACGAGCACCTGAACCTGATCAAAGGCGGCGGCGCAGCCCTGACCCGCGAGAAAATTGTCGCAGCCGTGGCCAAGACCTTTATCTGCATCGCCGACGCCAGCAAGTTGGTGCCCGTACTCGGCGCGTTCCCGCTGCCGGTGGAAGTGATCCCTATGGCCCGCAGTCACGTGGCCCGCGAGCTGGTAAAACTGGGCGGCGACCCGGTGTACCGCGAAGGCGTATTGACCGACAACGGCAACATCATCCTCGACGTGTTCAACATGCAGATCACTAATCCGGTGGAGCTGGAAACTCAGATCAACGCGATCGTCGGCGTGGTCACCAACGGCCTGTTCGCCGCGCGTCCGGCGGATGTGCTGTTGCTGGGCACCTCCGAAGGCGTGAAAACCCTCAAGGCTTCTTGAACACGTAAAACAGGTTCGGCTCGCTGACGAGGTACAACGCGCCCTCGTCATCCATGGCGATCCCTTCGGCCTGAGGCACCCGCTTTTTCAGGCCATGGCGCCCGTTCAGCAGTGACAGACTGCTCAGCGGGCGACCGTCGATATCCAGTTCCAGCACCAGGAACGACTCATCCGACAGCGCCAGTAAATGGCCGCTGCGCTCATCGTATTGCAGGCTCGACAGGTCACGCACAAACAATCCGGCATCACGCTTCGGGTTGTTGATCACGTGCACCGAATAGGTTTTTTCCGGCTTGAAGTGGGGAAAACCGTGGACCTCGTAGATCAGCATCGGATCACGCTCTTTAGCCACGAACAGGCGCTTGCCCACCGAGTCATAAGCCAGCCCCTCAAACCCCTTGTTGCCGCCCACGTGCAGGCCCAGGGTCATTTGCTCCGCATCGGCGGCGTCGAGGAATTGGGTGTCGTCGTCCACATGCACTTTGATCAGCCGCTGCTGGCGCTCATCGCTGATCACGTAAATGTTGTCGCTGATGAATTCCACCGCCTCGGCATCGCCAAACCCTATCAAGGGAATCCGCCGCAGGATCTTGCCCTCAAGGGACAGCTCGATCAGTTCGGCGTTTTTATTGGTGACGGTAAACAGGCTTTTGCGCACCGGGTCGAAGGTCAAGGCCGACACATCGTCGTCCAACCCCTCGATCACTTGGGCTTCCAGGGTCACACGGTAGTCCGCCAGGCCAATGGAGCGCTCATCCGTCGGCTGGCGCCACGCCTGCCAGTTGAACCAGGCGCGCTCGAACAGGCGGAAATGTTGCGCAACGGCCCCGGCGCTGACCAAGGCGATCAGTGCAAGCATGATGAGAAGGGGTTTGGGGCTGGCTAGTCGTCGCATCGGGCGGGCTCAAAATCAAAAGTGGCGAATGAATATCACGCCTGTCTGAATTTAAACTTAAACGCGCCCTGATGTCTGGCGAATGCCGCTCATAGAGACATATCCGACGTAATCGGTGTGCTATTTCTGCTTTTCGAAACGATAGAACAGGTTTGGCTCACTGACAATGTACAGCGTGCCGTCCTCATCCATGGTCACGCCTTCCGCCCGTGGAATGGTGTTTTTGAGACCGTTGAAACCGCCGAGCAGGGTCATGAAGCTGACTTGCTCACCCTTCTCGTCCAACTCCAGCAGCAGGTGAGAGTCGGCCGACAGCACCAGCAGATGCCCGGTGCGCGGGTCGACGGCCAGGGCCGAGAGGTTACGCATGTCCAATTCTTTGCTGGTCAGCTTTTGCTTATCGCCAGACAGGGTCGGGCCTCCGTCGCTTTTCCAGGTGAACAGCGCCGGCGGGCGCTCCTCGCCCAGCACCAGTTGCTGGTTGCGCTTGTCCCAGGTGATGGCTTCAAAGGCTTTGTTCTGGTCTTTGGACGGGCCTAGGTCATAACTCGGGAAATCGGCCTTGTTCAACGCCGCGGTGGTGGCGTCAACCTTGACGATGGTCAGTGTGTGCTGGCGCTCATCGACCACGGCGATCAGGCCGTTTTCCATCACTGTCACGCCTTCCGGGTTATCCCAGCCGTTGAGCGGCATCTTGCGCAGCACATCGCCTTGCAGGCTCAACTCAGCGAGGAACGGGTTCTTGCCCATCACGGAAAACAGGGTTTTGGTCTGAGGGTTGTAGGAGACGTCGGACGCTTCGTCCTTCTCCATGCCCGGCAAAAGCTTGCCATCGATCACGGCGTGGTAGTCCGGCAGCCAGATGCTTTCCTGGCGTTCAGCCGGCGATTCAAAACGCTCCAACACCCACAGCACACCCCGATCATCCCAGTGCATGATCCAGGCTACGCCGTAGGAAATCACTCCCACCAGCAACAGCCAGGAATACCAGCGCAAGGCAAAACGAGAACGCGGCTTGGGTGTAGCGGAGGGCAAGGACACGGCCATTGAGCGCTTTTTCCGGAAAGACAGCGTTAGGTGATAGCACAGGAACCACAGGCCCGCGCGCAAGAGGCTGAGGATTATCCGGATGGCGTGTGAAAAAAATGCAAAACACAGAACTCAAGGCACACACAGAACTTGTGGGAGCCGGGCTTGCCCGCGATGCAGGCACCTCGGTTTTTCAGATGACACCGGGGTGATGCTATCGCAGGCAAGCCAGCTCCCACATTTTTAACCGCGTTTCGCCAGAGTTCAGCGAACGCTGCTTTCGAAGCGGTTCACACCCGACAGCTCCAACACCAGCTCATCGCCTACATTCAGCGGGCCCACGCCGGCCGGGGTGCCGGTGAGGATCACATCGCCCGCTTGCAGCGAGAAGCAGCCGGCCATGTGCTGGATCATCGGAATGATCGGGTTGAGCATCTGCGCGCTGTTGCCATCCTGGCGCACTTCGCCATTGATGCTCAGGCGGATGCCGATGTCGGTCACGTCCGGGAAGGTGCTGCCCACCACGAACGGCGCGATTACCGCCGCACCATCGAAGGATTTGGCGATTTCCCACGGCAGGCCCTTGGCTTTCAGCTCGGCCTGTTTGTCGCGCAAAGTCAGGTCCAGGGCCGGGGCGAAGCCGGAAATCGCATCCAACACTTCTTCACGGCTGGGCTTGGTCGACAAGGGTTTGCCGATCAATACCGCGATTTCCGCCTCGTAGTGCACCGAGCCGCGTTCGGTCGGGATGCTGAAACCGCCTTCCAGCGGCACCACGCAGCTACCCGGCTTGATGAACAGCAGCGGCTCGGTGGGCACCGGGTTGTCCAGTTCCTTGGCATGTTCGGCATAGTTACGCCCGATACACACCACTTTGCCGAGCGGAAAGTGGATGTTGGTGCCGTCGACATACTTGTGCTGGTAGCTCATGGAACGACTCCTTCAGGGCGATTAAACAGCGAAAATCTTGCCAGGGTTCATGATCCCGTTCGGGTCGAACACGGCTTTGACGGCCTTCATGTATTCGATTTCAACCGGCGAGCGGCTGTAGGTCAGGTAGTCACGCTTGGTCATGCCCACGCCGTGTTCGGCGGAGATCGAACCGTTGTACTTCTCGACGGTTTCAAACACCCACTTGTTCACGGTGGCGCACTTGGCGAAGAACTCGTCCTTGCTCAGGTTTTCTGGCTTGAGGATGTTCAGGTGCAGGTTGCCATCGCCGATGTGGCCGAACCAGACGATTTCAAAATCTGGGTAGTGTTCGCCGACAATCGCGTCGATTTCCTTCAAGAACGCCGGTACTTTGGAGACAGTTACCGAGATATCGTTCTTGTACGGGGTCCAGTGGGAAATGGTTTCGGAGATGTACTCGCGCAGTTTCCACAGGTTGTGCAGTTGGGTTTCGCTCTGGCTCATCACGCCGTCCAGCACCCAGCCCTGCTCGACGCAATGCTCAAAGGTTTCCAGCGCGTGGTTGGCGACTTCTTCGGTGGTGGCTTCGAATTCCAGTAGCGCGTAGAACGGGCACTCGGTGTCGAACGGCGCCGGCACATCGCCACGGCCCATGACCTTGGCCAGAGCCTTGTCGGAGAAGAATTCGAAGGCGGTCAGGTCCAGTTTGCTCTGGAACGCGTGCAATACCGGCATGATCGAATCAAAGTCGGTGGTGCCCAGCACCATCGCGGTGAGGTTTTTCGGCGCACGGTCCAGGCGCATGGTGGCTTCGACCACAAAGCCCAAGGTGCCCTCGGCGCCGATGAACAGCTGGCGCATGTCGTAGCCGGTGGCGTTCTTGATCAGGTCGCGGTTCAGCTCCAGTACGTCGCCCTTGCCGGTGACAACCTTCATGCCGGCCACCCAGTTGCGGGTCATACCGTAGCGAATCACCTTGATCCCGCCGGCATTGGTGCCGATATTGCCGCCAATCTGGCTGGAACCGGACGATGCAAAGTCCACCGGGTAGTACAGGCCCTTTTCTTCAGCGACGTTCTGCAATTGCTTGGTGACCACGCCCGGCTGGCACACGGCGGTGCGGTCGGTGAGGTTCACGTCGAGGATCTGGTTCATATAGTCGAACGACACAACCACTTCGCCATTCGCCGCCACGGCAGCGGCCGACAAGCCGGTACGACCGCCCGATGGCACCAGCGCCACCTTGTGGGTATTGGCCCAGCGCACAATGGCCTGGACCTGCTCAGTGGTCTTGGGGAAGACGATGGCGGTCGGCGCGGGTGCGAAGTGCTTGGTCCAATCCTTGCCGTAAGCCTCCAGGGAGTCTGCATCGGTCAGCACTTTGCCGGGCTCAACCAGGGTCTTTAGCTCATCAATCAGGGCAGGATGGGTCATCGACAGAACTCTCGAACAATTCATGGTCATCCTGAGAACGCTTCACGTCGCAGGAATAGGTGTTTAGCGGGGCGCGTATGCTAGCATACCGCCCCCGCAGGACAGAGCCCAAGGGCGTTTCTGCGGTGACGGCTTTCCTGCCGTCCGGGTCAGCTTGTGCTGCTCGATTCCCTGCCATTTTTCTCCGGGATACAGGTTTACGCAGATGAGCAAGACTTCTCTCGATAAGAGCAAGATCAAGTTCCTTCTTCTGGAAGGCGTCCACCCATCGGCTGTCGACGTTCTGAAAGCCGCCGGGTACACCAGCATTGAGTACATCACCAGTTCTCTGCCGGAAGCCCAACTCAAGGAAAAGATCGCCGACGCGCACTTCATCGGCATTCGCTCCCGCACTCAGCTGACCGAAGAGATCTTCGATCACGCCAAGAAACTCGTGGCGGTCGGCTGTTTCTGCATCGGCACCAACCAGGTCGACCTCAACGCAGCGCGCGAGCGCGGCATCGCGGTGTTCAACGCACCGTACTCCAACACCCGCTCCGTTGCGGAACTGGTGCTGGCCGAGGCGATCCTGTTGCTGCGCGGCATTCCAGAGAAGAACGCTTCCTGCCACCGTGGCGGCTGGATCAAGAGCGCAGCCAACTCCTTCGAAATCCGCGGCAAGAAGCTGGGTATCGTCGGTTACGGCTCGATCGGTACTCAGTTGTCGGTCCTGGCTGAAGGCCTCGGCATGCAGGTGTTTTTCTACGACACCCTGACCAAGCTGCCATTGGGCAACGCCACGCAAGTGGCCAGCCTGACCGAGCTGTTGGGCATGTCCGACATCGTGACCCTGCACGTTCCGGAAACCGCTGAGACCCAGTGGATGATCGGCGAGAAGGAAATCCGCGCCATCAAGAAAGGCGGCATCCTGATCAACGCTGCCCGTGGCACCGTGGTCGAGCTGGACGCCCTGGCCGACGCGATCAAGGACAAGCACCTGATCGGCGCCGCCATCGACGTGTTCCCGGTGGAGCCGCGCTCCAACGACGACATCTTCGAAAGCCCGCTGCGTGGCCTGGACAACGTGATCCTGACCCCGCACATCGGCGGTTCCACCGCTGAAGCCCAAGCCAACATTGGCCTGGAAGTGTCGGAGAAGCTGGTCAAGTACAGCGACAACGGTACCTCGGTGTCGTCGGTGAACTTCCCCGAAGTGGCCCTGCCGGCTCACCCAGGCAAGCACCGTCTGCTGCACATCCACCAGAACATCCCTGGCGTGATGATGGAGATCAACAAGGTCTTCGCGGAAAACGGCATCAACATCTCCGGTCAGTTCCTGCAGACCAACGAGAAGGTTGGCTACGTGGTGATCGACGTCGACGCCGAGTACTCGGACCTGGCGCAAGAGAAGCTGCAGCACATCAACGGTACGATTCGTAGCCGCGTGTTGTTCTAAGGTTTCGCCGCAACATGAAAAAGGGAGCCCCTCGGGGCTCCCTTTTTTGCATCTGAACAAATCTTATTTGACGTTAACCGTGATCACTTTAGAGGATACAGTCGGGTTGAACTGCATGTGCAGTTTGTCCCCGGCCACCAGTTGCAGGGTGTGCTTGCCTGGGGTGAGGGTCAGTTCGGCTTCGGTCTGGGCCTTGCCGTAGTGGATCACCGTGTCTGTGGCCGGGATCGGCACGCTGGCGTCAGGCAGCTCTTGCTGGTCGATCAGCAGATGGTGGTGACCGGTGCCTGGGTTCTGGCTGGTGGCCGGGGCCAGCTTCAAGCCTTCCATGCCGAACTTCACGGTGAAGGTTTTATCGACCGTGGCGCCGTCTTTTGGCGAGACGATAAATACTTTGGCATCTGCAGGTGGAGCGCTGCGCGGGATACCGTCCGCAGCAGTGGCCAACATCGAAGCACCCAGCATCAGGGAGGCCAGGGTGGCACGGGACAAAAAGGCGTTCATTCGCTTCTCCAGTTTTTCTATGAAATCTGTAGGGTTATGACAACTTCGCGACAAATTGCTGTCCAAGGCACTCAACACCATAGCAAAGCGATGCTGAACGGCGCCTCGCACATTAAAAATCTCTAGGAGTGACCATGCGCTTTTCGCCTGGCCTGTTACTGCTGCTTCCCCTTCTAAGTCCCTTGGCGCATGCCGAACTGCTCGATGATGTATTTGATCGAGGCGAACTGCGCATTGCACTCGTGGCCGACAACCCGCCATACAGTTTCAAGGAAGGAAACAAACTCACCGGTTTGGAAGTAGAACTCGGCGAGCAACTGGCCAAGGAGATGGACGTGCGCGCATCGTTCATCACCACCGATGCGACTGACCTGCTGCCAGGAGTGGAAAGCGGCAAGTACGACGTAGCGATGAACTATATCGCTGTGACTCCCGAATTGCAGGATCGGTTCGATTTCAGTGAGCCTTACGGCGAATCCCGTGGGCGCATGACAGGCCCGTCGACCCTTTATGCGATGCCGTTCCAGAAGGGCAACCCGGCATTCAAGTCAAGCCTGAACAACGCACTGCAACGACTCAAATCCGACGATCGATTCAGGGAGCTGTTGCAGAAGTGGCTTGTAGATTACCCCAACCGTCCGGCGGCCCAGACTCAATAACCGCCGGCCTGCAATGCCTGCGCGGCTTGTGCCAGTTCTAGCTCACTGAACACCAACACCCCATGCTGCTTGAGCAGCGCAGCCGTCACACCTTCGCCACTCACCTTCACGCCACTGAAGGTGCCGTCGTAAGTCAGCAGATTGCCGCACGACGGGCTATTGGCCTTGAGCACGGCGATGCGGATGTTATGGCGCTGCACCAGCGCCAGGGCCTGGCGCGCACCCTCAAGGAACGCCGCGCTGAAATCTTCGCCCTCGGCTGTGAGTACCTGGGCGCGGCCCTCCCAGACATCCACGCCTTGCCCGCCTGGAATTTCGGCAGCGGGGCGTGGCGTCGGCAAACCACCCGACACTTCCGGGCAGATGGCAACCACACGCCCTTCGGCCTGCCATACCGCCAGTTGGTCGAACGGCCCGCTGGCGCCACCGTCGTAGCGCACCTTGTGCCCCAGCAGGCAGCGGCTGATCAGAATCTTTTGCATACTCAGAACGGCTCGTTACCCCGCCGGCGAAACCAACCGGTGAGGGACAGGCGTTCGCGCGTGGCGGGCAGGACTTCGTGGGGCACTTCGCCCGACAGGAACACCACCAGGCAACCGCCGGTGGGCACCACATCGTATTCGACGCCGTCCTTGAGGTACATGCGCAACTGGCCGCCATGCTCGGGCAGCCAGGCATCGTTCAAGTAGATCACTGCCGAGACCATGCGGCGGTCATCGTCGCGAAAACGGTCCAGGTGCTTGAGGTAGAACGCCCCCGGCGGGTACATCGCAAAGTGGCTTTCGAAGTCTTCCAGGCCCAGGAACAGGCTGCGGTTCATCGCCAGGCGCAGGCTGTCCATCAAAGCCATATAGGTGTCGCAGACCGCCGCATCGCCCTCTTCCAGCCACTGGATATGGTCACCGCGAATGCCTTCGCGAATCTCCTGGGCCGGGCCACGCCCTACCGCCGCTGGGGCCAGTTCACCCTCGGCCGCACGTTTACGGCACTCAGCCGCCAGTTCCAGGGTCAGAGCCTGGGGCAGGAAGCCGTCCTGCCGGGACCAGCCCTTTTCGGCCAGGTCGTCGACAATACGTTGCAGCAAGGGGTGATCGAGGGGTATTTGCATGGCGCGCATAGTATCCATACGCCTGTGAATCCGACAGAGCCACCGAGCGTCTGACTGCACTTTAGTCAGGTGACTGATAGGACTTCTCGACAAATCCTACGCCCGACACGGACAATAGTGGCCGACTGACAGGAGTCCATATGCGTCGTTTGTTTTTTTCCTTGCTGATGTTCTGCGTTTTGCCCGCCTGGGCAGACGGCCATGACCAGTTGTACAAGGTCGCCGGCTGGGCCGAACAACGTGCGCATTTCAATGACGCCCTCAGTGCCGCCCAGCAGCGCTACCGCAACAGCCTGCCGCCGGCGGTGTACCAGGCGCTGGTGGACAACAGCAATAAGCGCTTCGCCGCCCAGGCGGTGGACCAGCGTGCCGAAGCACAGTTGCGCAAAAACCTGGCGGACCCTAAGCCGGCCCTGGCGTTTTTCCAATCGCCCCTGGGCCGCAAGATTGTCGCCGCCGAGTTGCTCGCCACGCGCCGTGATCAATTGGCGAAAAACGCCCAAGGCCTGCCGAAAATCGAAGCCGACGCGACTCGCAGCCTGATCATCGGCCACCTGGCCCAGGCCCTGCCGGCCCGTGAAGCGGGCGCGGAAGTCAGCCTGGCGATTGCTGGTGTGGCGGCCGATAGTCTGAGCCAGATGATTCCCGGCCTGTTGGGCGGCGGGCAGGCCCAAGGCATGTTGAACGGCCAGCGTGAGCGGTTGATGCAGCAGATCGACAAGGATCTGAACAACACGCTGCTGTACGTCTATCGGGATTTGTCCGACCCGGAGCTGGAAGAATTCGCGACGTTTGCCGAGTCGCCGGAGGGCAAGGCGTATTACCAGGCGGCCCTTGCGGCCATTCGCGCCGGACTTGCAGTCGGTCAGAGCACCTCAAGCCTCACGCAGTAAAAAATGTGGGAGGGGGCTTGCCCCCGATGGCGATTTGTCAGACATCTATTGTTTGCTGAACCACCGCTATCGGGGGCAAGCCCCCTCCCACATTTGGATAGTGTTACCGCAGGTGGTCAGTGAGATACCGGAAGTACTGCTCACGAATCTCCGGAATCTCATTGGCCAGGTGATGCCTGCCACGCGGCAGCATCAACACCTCGGGCTGGTCGAACTTGCCGCGCAACACCTGCAGGTTGTGCTGCCAGTCCACCGTCATATCTTCCTCACCTTGAACGATCACCGGTCGCCGGGCGCTGCGCGGTGCGGCTTCGATGCGTTTGATCCAGCGCGCCAAGGCGCCGACCCAGGCGGTCGGCAGTTGGCGCGGCTGCAGCGGGTCGGCTTCCAGGAACGGCTTGAATGCCGGATCGTGGGTATTCTCGCTGAATCGCCGCGCAATGCCTTTGACGAAAGGACGCAACAAGTAGTAACTGACCTGCGACCACCCCCAGGCACGCGGCCGCACCAGGGGTGACAGTAGGAAAGTCTTGCCCTGAGCCGGGCTGTCGGCGCCATGGTTGAGCAGGTGATCCACCACCACTGCGCCGCCGGTGCTTTGCCCGAACAGGTGCCAGGGTTGCGGCAGTTGCAGCGCTTGCGCCTGGGTGAACAGCGCATTCACCACCTGTTGATACACCGCAAAATCATCGATGCTGGCACGCACGCCACTGGACAGGCCGTGCCCCGGTAAATCGCAGGCGATCACCACGAAACCCTGCTCCAGCGCCCACTTCACCACATGGCGGTACAGCCCCATGTGGTCGTAGAAACCGTGGAACATGAACATCGTCGCCACCGGCGTGGGCGGCCACCACACCTGCGCCACCACCTCAAAATCCTCCACCTCGAAACGCCCCAGACGGCTCACGGCCTGGTCCAGACCGTAAAAACGCTGGTAGACCCGCGCCTCGGCTGAAAGCGGTTGCGCATCCACCAGGGGCCGCAAGCTTTCGCGCAGATGATCAGGGTCAAAGGTAACAGGCATAAAGGCTTCCAGACTTGCGGCAAAGATGAATATCGAGCTGCGATATTCATCTGTCAGGACAAGCATGGCAAGCTACGCGACCTTCGAGGATACAACTGAATGCGACAGCCCTACCGCACCGCCTTGTTCGCCAGCCTGATCCTGGTTATCTGCACCGGCGTGCTGTGGGCGGCGTATGACTGGTTCCAGGGCCGCTACCTGCGCGCCTTCAGCGAGCACACGGCGGTGTTTTCCGGCGACCCGTTGAAGCTACCCGCCGACCTTGCCGGCCCCGGCCCGATTCGCCTGGTGCACTTCTGGGACCCGGCTTGTCCGTGCAACGTCGGCAACCAGCAGCACCTGGGCGAGCTGATCGAGCAGTACGCGCCCCAAGGCGTTGAGTTCTACGCGCTGCAAAAGCCCGGCAGCCACGGCCAACTGCCCGACAACCTGCGCAGCATGAAAACCCTCACCGCCCTGCCCGGCGCGGAGCAGGTGCCGGCCAGCCCGGCCGTGGGTATCTGGGATCGCAGCGGCAAGCTCGCGTACTTCGGGCCCTACAGCGAAGGCCTCACGTGTAATTCCAGCAACAGTTTTATTGAGCCGATCTTGAAGGCCCTTGAAACAGGACGCGAGGTAAATGCCACGCACACCCTGGCGGTGGGCTGCTATTGTTCGTGGCCAAAAGGCTCGTAACTCGCCACCCCACTCTTGGTAAGGAATGTTCATGAAGCGCGTCTTGCGGGTTCTCGCGGTTCTTGTCGTGCTGGTCGCCCTCGGCGCCAGTTGGTACCTGTACAGCAAGCAGCCCACCCGCCAGGGCACGGCAACACTGGCCAACCTGCAAGGCTCGGTCACCGTGCGTTACGACGACCGTGGCGTGCCACACATCCAAGCCGAGAACGAAACCGATCTTTACCGCGCCCTGGGCTACGTGCACGCCCAGGACCGGCTGTTCCAGATGGAGATCATGCGGCGCCTGGCCCGGGGCGAGCTGGCCGAGGTGCTCGGGCCCAAGGTGCTGGAGACCGACAAGTTGTTCCGCAGCCTGCGCATTCGCGACCGTGCGGCCACCTATGTCGCGCAACTCGACCACGAGTCAGCGCACTGGAAGGCCCTGCAAGCCTATCTGGACGGGATCAACCAGTATCAGGACAACCACGCCAGCCCGATGGAGTTCGACGTGCTGGGCATCCCTAAACGACCGTTTACCGCCGAGGACACCATCAGCGTCGCCGGGTACATGGCCTACAGCTTTGCCGCCGCGTTTCGTACCGAGCCTGTGCTGACGTACATCCGCGACCAACTGGGCAGTGACTACCTGAAAGTCTTCGACCTGGACTGGCAGCCCAAGGGCGCCCTCAACCTCGCCACCAGCGATTGGCAGGCCCTCGGTGCCATCGCCGCCCTGAGCGAACAGGCCCTGGCCGACAACGGCCTGCCGCAGTTCGAAGGCAGCAACGCCTGGGCCATCAGCGGCAACCGCACCAAGAGCGGCAAACCGTTGCTGGCCGGTGACCCGCATATCCGTTTTTCGGTACCGTCGGTGTGGTACGAGGCGCAGCTGTCTGCGCCGGGGTTCGAGCTATATGGCTACCACAACGCACTGGTGCCGGTGGCGTTCCTGGGGCACAACCTGGACTTCGGCTGGAGCCTGACCATGTTCCAGAACGATGACCTCGACCTCATCGCCGAGAAGGTCAACCCGGACAACCCCAACCAGGTCTGGTACCACGACCAATGGGTCGACATGAGCAGCGCCGAGCAGCAAATCGCCGTGAAAGGCCAGGCGCCGGTGACGTTGACCCTGCGTCAATCCCCCCACGGCCCGATCATCAATGACGTGCTGGGCGAAAACGCCGGCAAGACGCCGATTGCCATGTGGTGGGCGTTTCTCGATACCCAGAACCCGATCCTTGAGGGCTTCTACCAGCTCAACCGTGCCGACACGCTGGTGAAGGCCCGTGCGGCGGCGGCCAAGGTGTCGGCGCCGGGGCTGAACATTGTGTGGGCCAACGCCAAGGGCGATATCGGCTGGTGGGCGGCGGCGCAGTTGCCGATCCGCCCGGCCGGGGTCAACGCCGGGTTTATCCTTGACGGCAGCACCGCCCAGGCCGACAAGCTGGGCTTCTACCCTTTCAGCGCCAACCCCCAGGAAGAAAATCCGGGGCGCGGTTACGTGGTATCGGCCAATGCCCAGCCGGTCTCGCCGACTGGCATGGAGATTCCCGGTTACTACAACCTGGCCGATCGCGGCCAACAGTTGAACGCGCAGTTGAGCGACAAGAGCGTGAAGTGGGATGTGAACAACAGCCAGGCCTTGCAGCTCGGCACCACCACCGCCTTTGGCCCACGCCTGTTGGCGCCGCTGTTGCCGGTGCTGCGTGAGGTGGTCAAGGATCCGGCACAGTTGAAACTGGTGGAGCAGCTTGCAAGCTGGAAAGGTGACTACCCGCTGGACTCGACCAGCGCCACGCTGTTCAACCAGTTCCTGTTCAACCTGGCCGACGCCGCCTTCCACCCGAAACTGGGTGACGGAATGTTCAAGACCCTGCTCGGCACCCGCGTGATCGACGCTGCCTTGCCACGCCTGGCCGCCGCGCCGGATTCACCGTGGTGGGACGGCAAGCGCGCCGACACCGTCAAGCTCGCCTGGGACAACAGCCTAACGCACCTCAAGGCCACCTTTGGCGATGATCCTAGCCAATGGCAGTGGGGCAAGGCCCATACCCTGACCCACGGCCATCCGCTGGGCTCGCAGAAACCCTTGGACCTGATCGTCAATGTCGGCCCGTTCCCGGCGCCGGGCACCCACGAAGTGCCGAACAACCAGTCAGCCAACATCGGCCCGGCACCGTGGCCCGTCACCTACGGGCCTTCGACTCGCCGCCTGATCGACTTCGCCGACGCGGCCCACGCGCTGACCATCAACCCGGTCGGCCAAAGCGGTGTGCCGTTCGACAAGCACTATGGCGACCAGGCAGAAACCTACATCGAAGGCGGCTATGAGCAGGCGCATTTCACCGACGAGGAAGTCACCGCCAACACCCGTGGCACTCTCAAGCTGCTACCCGCCCGATGAACGCAGGCGCCCCGGCGCCTCGCCATAGGCCTCCTTGAATTTCTTGCTGAACGCCGCCTGGGACTGGTAACCCACCTGGGCGGCGATATCCAGCAGGCTCAGGTGCGACTGGCGCAACAGGTTGAAGGCCAACTCCATGCGCAACTGGGTCAGCAGCACCCACGGCGATACGCCCGCCACTTTCACGAACGCACGCATGAAGGTGGCGCGTGACATCGTCGCGGCAGCCGCCAGGCTGTCGATGGTCCACTCATGCCCCGGATCGGCCAGCATCGCTTGCCAGGCTTTGCTCAAGCGCTTGTCGGCGAGCAACGCGAAGGTGCCGGCCACGGGTGTCTGACGGGCCAGCCAAGTACGCAGGATCAGGGTGAACAGCGCCGACGACAACGCATCGATAAAGGAGCGCGCACCCAATTGCTGGCCGTCCGCTTCACTGCGCAACAACGCGATCAACGCCGCCAGTTGGCCGTCGCCCTGCCACTCGCGGCTGGACACCACCAGGTACTCCGGCAACGCGCCGAGCAGCAATGACTGACGGTTGTAGTGGAAACTGCCACAGAGCATGTCCAAGTCTGGTCGGTCGCCGCCCAGGCGATGCACCGGGAGCAGGCCACCGCTGACCACTTGCGGTTGCATCGGCCGAATCCGCGCACCCTGGCTGCGCAGCAAATGGGTGGCACCGCCGGGCATCAGCAGGATATCGCCCTCCTCCAGCGTCACCTGCTGCCCGCCGGACAACTCGGCACGACAGGTGCCGCTGAGCACGATGTGGTAAGGCGCCACGCCGAGGCTTTCCGGTGAATGACCCAGGGCCCACTCCCCCTGGAATTGGCAACGTAGATCTAGACTGCCGCGCAGGTTGGCCAGCGCGATGAGCGTGTCGATCGAATTCATTTGCGAGCATCGGTCAAAAAGATGAGCGGATTGAACAATACCGCTAACTCTGAACGGAAGAGACTGGCTCCACACCACCCACACCTGTTCAGGAGTTACCGCAATGTTCAATAACTGGTCCGACTTGCTGCCTACCGTAAAGAAAGCCTTTGGCACACTGGGCAAGAGCAACCCGAAGATGGTCAAAGCCTACATGGCGCTGGGCGAGGCCGCCGAAGAAAACAACGTGCTCGACGCCAAGACCCGTGAACTGATCTCCATCGCCGTGGCCATCACCACGCGCTGCGACGGCTGCATCGGCGTGCATGCCGACGCGGCGATCAAGGCCGGCGCCACTCGCGAAGAAGTCGCCGCAACCCTGGCCACCGCGATCTCGCTGAATGCGGGTGCGGCGTACATCTACTCGTTGCGCGCACTGGAAGCCTACGACACCCTCAAACCGGCGCCGCAAAGTTAAGCCGGAACTGTTGCGGCGTCACGCCCAGCCGGCGGTTAAACACACTGCGCATGTGCTGGGCGTCGCGAAAGCCGCATTGGTAGGCAACGGTCTTGAGCGGCGCGGGGCTGCTTTCGAGCATGACCCGTGCCGCGTCTACCCGCGCCCGCTCGACAAATTCCGCTGGCGTGATCCGCGCCTCTCGGGCAAACACCCGGGAGAAATTACGCGCGCTCATATTGGCCGCCTTGGCCAGGTCGGCAATGGTCAAATCCCCTGTCAGGTTCGCCAACACGTACAGTTGCACCAGCGCCACCGCCGAGGTGGTTTCGGCGTGGGGTGTGAGGAACGGACTGAACTGTGACTGCCCGCCCGAGCGCTGGGTGAACACCACCAGGCGCTTGGCCACGCTCAACGCGACTTCCGGGCCGTGATCCTGGGCCAGCAAATACAGCGACAGATCGATGCCTGCCGTAACCCCGGCCGAGGTGTAGAGATTGCCGTCCTGCACGTAGAGGCGGTCGGCTTCGACCTGGGCTGTGGGGCACAGGCGCGCCAGATCCGCCGCGTCATTCCAGTGGGTGGTCACGGTTTTGCCGTCCAACAGCCCGGCGCGTGCCAGCATGAAGGCGCCGTTGCAGATCGAGCCGAAACGTTGCGCACGGGCGGTAGCGCCGCGCAGCCAGTCATCAAACTCGGCGCCGAAGTCTTCGAAGGGCAACTGCGGGCCGCCGGCGACCAGCAGCAGGTCGTAGGCTCGCAGGGCTTCGCTGTAGTGCCGGTGGGCCTGCAATGACAGGCCGTTGGAAGCCGCCATGTTGCCGTGGCTGAAGCCGATAACTTCCAATTGGTAATGGTCTTGCGGCGGCAGAAAGCGGTTGGCTTCGCAGAAAACATCCATGGGGCCGGTCACATCCAGTGACTGGACGCCGGGGAAGATCAGGATGGCGACGGTTTTGCTCATGAGCAGGCACACCTTCTCTAACTGGATAAACACAGAACCCCTGTGGGAGCTGGCTTGCCTGCGATGCAGACGCCTCGATCATTCAGGTATACCGAGTCGATGCTATCGCAGGCAAGCCAGCTCCCACATTTGACCGAGTACACCTTTGGCACGATGTACAACCACATTGGCCGGGATTGCTCCCTCGCCGCAATGGCCCCTTCGCTGGCACAAGACCAGACTGGAATCTTTCCAGAGGAGAACGACCATGAGCACCACCATCGCCGGCATCCAGATCCCGGACAGCGCCCTGGCCAAGGCCACCACCGAATACATCCGCGACGTCGAATCCGACCTGCTCTACCACCACTCTCGCCGGGTATTCCTGTTCGGCGCCTTGAGCGGCGAACGCAAGCAACTCGCTTACAACCCGGAGCTGCTCTACGTCGGCGCGATGTTCCATGACCTGGGCCTGGTGGAAGGCCTTCGCAGTGACAACGAGCGCTTCGAAGTCGACGGTGCCAACGCCGCCGCCGCTTTCCTCAAGCCTTACGGGCTGAGCGATGACGACATCGAACAAGTGTGGCTGTCCATCGCCCTGCACACCACACCGGGCGTACCGCAGCATCTGCGTCCGACTGTGGCGCTGGTGACGGCCGGTGTGGAAATGGACGTGCTGGGCATGGACTACGCCGCGTTTTCCAGCGTGCAGCGCGAAGCTGTGGTGCATGCGCATCCACGCGGTGAAGGGTTCAAGGAGTGCATCATTTGCGCGTTTGCCGACGGCTTGCGCCATCGTCCGCAGACCACGTTTGGCAACGTGAAGACGGATGTGCTGGTGGATCAGGAGCCGGGATTCAAGCCGATGAATTTTGTGGAGGTGATCCGCAAGTCTCCCTGGACTGCATAGTTGACCTGAAATGCAATCAACTGTGGGAGCTGGCTTGCCTGCGATGAGGCCCTGCCAGTCGACTCATCTGTCGACTGATAGACCGCTATCGCAGGCAAGCCAGCTCCCACTTCTTTACCGCATTCCGTCAGTTAGACCGGTGCAGGTGCCCGACGCTTGTCCGGCTGCTGCCAGCCATCGGCGGCGGCTTCTTCAATGGCTTGCTGGATGGCTTTCTTGCGGTGCTCTTCGGCACGACGGCTGAAGAACCACACCAGGAAGGTCACCAGCGACACCGCCAACAGGATCAGGCTGGCCACGGCGTTGATCTCGGGTTTAACCCCAAGGCGCACTGCCGAGAACACTTCCATCGGCAAGGTGGTCGAACCCGGCCCCGACACGAAGCTGGCCAATACCAGGTCATCCAGCGACAGTGCGAACGACATCATGCCGCCCGCCGCCAACGACGGCGCGATCATCGGGATGGTGATCAGGAAGAACACCTTCCACGGCCGTGCGCCCAGGTCCATCGCCGCTTCTTCGATCGACAAGTCCAGCTCACGCAGTCGCGCTGACACCACCACCGCCACATACGCCGCACAGAACGTGGTGTGGGCGATCCAGATGGTGACGATGCCACGCTCCTGTGGCCAGCCGATCATTTGCGCCATGGCCACAAACAGCAGCAACAGCGAAAGACCGGTGATCACTTCGGGCATGACCAACGGCGCAGTCACCAGGCCACCGAACAACGTGCGGCCCTTGAACTGGCTGATGCGCGTCAGCACGAAGGCCGCGAGCGTACCCAGCGCCACCGCGGCCACCGCCGTGTAGCAGGCGATTTCCAGGGAGCGCGCCACCGAGCCCATCAACTGGGTGTTGTCCAGCAGGCCCACGTACCACTTGATCGACCAACCACCCCACACTGTCACCAGCTTGGATTCGTTGAACGAGTAGATGACCAGGATCAGCATCGGCAGGTAGATGAACAACAACCCCGCCACCAGCATAAAGCTGGAGAATCTGAAGCGCTTCATATCTTGCCCTCCATCTCTTTGGCTTGGCTGCGGTTGAACAGGATAATCGGCACGATCAGGATCGCCAGCATCACCACCGCCAGGGCAGACGCCACCGGCCAGTCACGGTTGTTGAAGAATTCTTGCCACAACACTTTACCGATCATCAGGGTTTCCGGGCCGCCCAGCAGTTCCGGGATCACAAACTCACCCACCACCGGAATGAACACCAGCATGCACCCCGCGATGATGCCGTTCTTGGACAGCGGCACGGTGATCTTCCAGAAACTGTTGAAGGTGCTCGACCCCAAGTCGGATGCGGCTTCCAGCAGGCTCTGGTCGTGTTTCACCAGGTTGGCGTACAACGGCAGGATCATGAACGGCAAGTACGAATAGACCACGCCGATATACACCGCAATGTTGGTGTTGAGGATCTGCAGCGGCTCGTTGATCAGCCCGATGGACATCAGGAAGCCATTGAGCAAGCCGTTATTGCTGAGGATGCCCATCCACGCATAGACGCGGATCAGAATCGCGGTCCAGGTCGGCATCATGATCAGCAGCACCAGCACGGTCTGCATCTCTTTGCGCGCACTGGCAATGGCGTAGGCCATCGGATAGCCGATCAGCAGGCACAGCAGCGTGCTGAAGAACGCCATTTTCAGCGAGCCCAGGTACGCGGCGATGTACAACTCGTCGTCGCCGAGCATCGCGTAGTTGCCCAGGTTGAGCACCAACTGCAGTTTCTGCTCAACGAAGGTGTAGATCTCGGTGTACGGCGGGATCGCAACGTCGGCTTCGGCAAAACTGATCTTCAGGACGATGAAGAACGGCAGCATGAAGAACAGGAACAGCCACAGGAAGGGAATGCCAATGACCGCATGACGGCCACTGGGCGTTATTCGTTGCAGGCGGCGCTTGAGCTTCTTCATGTTCATGAGCGAAGTACCACGCCGCTGTCGTCTTCCCACCACACGTAAACCTGGTCACCCCAGGTTGGCCGCTGGCCACGGCGCTCGGCGTTGGCCACGAAGGACTGCACCAGCTTGCCGCTCGGCAGCTCCACGTAGAACACCGAGTGGCCGCCCAGGTAGGCGATGTCGTGCACCTTGCCGCTGGACCAGTTGTGCTCGCAGGTCGGCATTTCGGTGGTAACCAGCAGTTTTTCCGGGCGAATCGCGTAGGTCACCGACTTGTCTTCCACCGACGTGGCGATGCCGTAACCCACGTAGATGTCGCGGTCCAGGTCAGCGCACTTGAGCACCGCATGGCCTTCGGCGTCATCCACCACCTGGGTGTCGAAGATGTTGACGTTGCCGATGAACTCGCACACCAGGCGGCTGGTAGGCGTTTCGTAGATGTCGATCGGGCTGCCGATCTGGGCGATCCAGCCTAGGTGCATGATCGCGATGCGCTCGGCCATGGTCATGGCCTCTTCCTGGTCGTGGGTCACCATCACGCAGGTCACGCCGACGCGCTCGATGATTTCTACCAGTTCCAGCTGCATCTGCGAACGCAGTTTCTTGTCGAGGGCGCCCATGGGCTCATCGAGCAGCAGCAGTTTCGGGCGCTTGGCCAGGGAACGGGCCAGGGCCACACGCTGACGCTGGCCACCGGATAACTGGTGCGGTTTGCGCTTGGCGTACTGGCTCATCTGCACCAGCTTGAGCATCTCGGCCACACGGGCGTCGATCTCGGCCTTGGGGATCTTGTCCTGTTGCAGGCCGAACGCGATGTTCTGCGCCACGGTCATGTGTGGGAATAAAGCGTAGGACTGGAACATCATGTTGATCGGCCGCTCGTAGGGCGGCATGTCAGTGATGTCTTCGCCGTCGAGGTAGATGCGCCCTTCAGTCGGGCGCTCGAAACCTGCGAGCATGCGCAGCAAGGTGGACTTGCCCGAACCCGAACCGCCGAGCAGGGCGAAGATCTCGCCTTTCTTGATTTCCAGGGACACATCGTCCACGGCAATCGTCTCGTCGAACTTCTTCGTGACCCGGTCGATTTTGACCAGCACCTTCTTCGGTGTCTGGTCCCCTTCGAGGGCTTTCTTATAGGCGCCGGAGGCAACTGCCATTTACGAAACTCCCAACAAAATTGCTGTTCGCCCGATGCAGGCGAACCCAGGATAGTTTGAGCTTTAAAGCTTTATTTGCCCGTCTTGACCTTGGTCCAGCTACGGGTCATCAAACGTTGCACTTTCGGGGGTAGCTCGAAGTTGACAAAGGTCCTGTCGAGTACCGCCTGCGGTGGGTAAACCGCTTCGTCCGTGCGTATCGATTGCTCCATCAGTTTGTCCGCCCCAGGGTTAGGGTTGGCGTAACCGACGTAATCACTGACCTGGGCGATCACCTCAGGTTGCAGCAAATAGTTGATGAAGGCATGGGCCTCTTTGACGTTGGCGGCATCCTTGGGGATGGCCAGCACGTCGAACCACAGGTTGCCGCCTTCTTTCGGAATCGCGTAGGCGATGTTCACGCCCTTGCCAGCCTCGGCTGCACGGGCCTTGGCCTGGAACACATCACCGGAGAAACCCGCCGCCACACAGATGTTGCCGTTGGCCAGGTCCGAGATGTATTTGGAAGAATGGAAGTAGGTCACGTACGGCCGCACTTTCAGCAGCTTCTCTTCGGCCTTCTTGTAGTCATCCGGGTTCGTACTGTTGGGGTTCAGGCCCATGTAGTTGAGCACTGCCGGCAACATTTCATCCGCCGAGTCCATGAACGACACGCCGCACGTCGCCAGCTTCTTCATGTTCTCAGGCTCGAACAGCACCGCCCAGGAGTCGATATGGTCGACGCCCAGCACTTCCTTCACTTTATCGACGTTGTAACCAATGCCATTGGTGCCCCACAGGTACGGCACGGCGTACTGGTTACCCGGGTCGTTCTTTTCCAGGCGCTTGAGCAGCGCCGGGTCAAGGTTGGCGTAATTCGTCAGCAATGACTTGTCGAGCTTCTGGAACGCCCCGGCTTTGATCTGCTTGCCCAGGAAGTGGTTGGACGGCACCACCACGTCGTAACCGGTACGCCCGGCCAGCAGCTTGCCTTCCAGGGTTTCGTTGGAGTCAAACACGTCATACACGGGCTTGATGCCGCTGGCCTTTTCGAAGTTGGCCAGGGTGTCGGTGCCGATGTAATCCGACCAGTTATAAATATGCACCGTCGGTGCGGCCTGCACGCTCAACGTCAGCGTGATACCTGCACCCACCAGCATGGCTTTGCGAAATAAAGAAATTGGCAAGTGGAGGTCCTCTTAAATAGTTGGGCCCAAAGTTGTTGCCCGGCAACAAAACCGGCGCGCAACTTACCCTCGATAAACCGATCCGGCAAAACTTTCTGTTATTTAATTTGTGAGAGGGGCAGTCAAACTGCCCCTCCACCGGTTTCAGGGCTTACTTACCCGACTTGATCTTGGTCCAGCTGCGTGTCATTTCACGCTGGGTCGCAGCCGGCAGGTCAGCAATGGCGTAGAGCTTGGCCTGCACGTCCGCTGGCGGGTAGATGCCCGGGTCGCTGGTGATTTCTTTGTCGACCAGTGCGGTAGCCTTCTCGTTACCGTTCGGGAAGTGAACGCTGTTGGTGATTTCAGCCATGACTTCCGGTTTGAGCAGGTAGTTCATGAACTTGTAGGCGGCGTCGACGTTCTCGGCATCTTTAGGGATGGCGACCATGTCAAAGAAGCTGCCAGCGCCTTCTTTCGGAATATCGTAGGCCACCTTGACCTTGCCACCGGCTTCAGCCGCGCGGGACTTGGCCTGTTCGATGTCACCCGAGTAACCCACGGCCACGCAGATGTTGCCGTTGGCCAGGTCGGAGATGTATTTGGACGAGTGGAAGTAGCCGATCGAAGGACGGATTTTCAGGAACAGGTCTTCAGCCTGCTTGAGGTCGGCCTTCTTCTGGGTGTCGGTCGGCAGGCCCAGGTAATGCAGCGCCACCGGCAGCATTTCGGTTGGCGAGTCGAGGAAGCTCACGCCGCAGCTTTTCAGCTTGGCGATGTTCTCTGGCTTGAGCAGCACGTCCCACGAATCGATCTTGTCCACGCCCAGCGCGGCCTTGACCTTCTCCGGGTTGTAGCCGATGCCGATGGAGCCCCACATGTACGGGAAGGCGTGCTTGTTGTCCGGGTCGCTGACCGACACGGCTTTAAGCAGGGATTTGTTCAGGTTGTCGTAGTTGGATAGCTTGGACTTGTCCAGCTCCTGGTAGACACCGGCCTTGATCTGCTTGGCGAGGAAGTTGTTCGACGGTACGACGATGTCGTAACCGGACTTGCCTGCCAGCAACTTGGCTTCCAGGGTTTCGTTGCTATCGAAAACGTCGTACACCACCTTGATGCCAGACTCTTTTTCAAAGTTGGCGATGGTGTCCGGTGCAATGTAGTCGGACCAGTTGTAGACGTGCAGCACTTTATCGTCGGCCTGGGCCGCGCCCGCCATTGCGCCCATCAGGGACAAGGCGAGGAGGGTCTTGCCAGCGTTCTTCAAACCTAATGCCTTCATTTGGTGATGCTCCAATTTTTTCTTTTTTGGGCCACAAGCTTTATATGTTTCGAGGCCCAGCCAAAGGGCAACAAAACAGGGCGACAGTCTGGCAAGTTCGAGGGCCGGCTTTCAACCAATGCCCCCATTTTTATAACCACTCAGACGCAGCGCCCGAAGGCGCTGCGTTCTGAGCCTAGCACTTAGCCCTGCAATGCCGCCAAAGTCAGGTCCAGGCACTGGCGAGCCTTAGTGACCAGCTCGTCGATTTCTGCCTTGCTGATCACCAGCGGTGGCGAAATGATCATGGTGTCGCCCACGGCGCGCATGATCAGGCCATTTTCGAAGCAGAACGTGCGGCAGATCATGCCGACACCCTTGCCTTCGTAACGCTTGCGGGTGGCTTTGTCCTGCACCAGTTCGATGGCACCGAGCATACCCACACCGCGCACTTCGCCCACCAGCGGATGATCCGCCAATTCCCTCAGACGTTTCTGCAAATACGGTGCCGTTTCGTCGTGGACCCGGTTAACGATTTTTTCATCGCGCATGATGCGGATGTTTTCCAGCGCCACTGCCGCCGCCACCGGGTGACCGGAGTAGGTGAAGCCGTGGTTGAAATCACCGCCTTCGTTAAGGACGTCCACCACTTCATCGCGCACGATCAGGCCGCCCATGGGGATGTAGCCCGAGGTCAGGCCCTTGGCGATGGTCATCATGTGCGGTTTGAGGTCGTAGAAGTCGCTACCGAACCACTCACCGGTGCGACCGAAACCGCAGATGACTTCGTCGGCAATGAACAGGATGTCGTACTTGGCGAGGATTTCCTTAATGCGCGGCCAGTAGGTGGCAGGCGGAACGATCACGCCGCCGGCACCCTGGATCGGCTCGGCAATAAAGGCACCGACGTTGTCCACGCCCAGCTCCAGAATCTTTTCTTCCAACTGGTTGGCAGCCCACACGCCGAATTCTTCGGGGCTCATGTCGCCGCCTTCGCCAAACCAGTAAGGCTGGGCGATGTGGGTGATGCCAGGGATCGGCAAGTCGCCCTGCTCATGCATATACGTCATGCCGCCCAGGCTGGCGCCGGCCACGGTGGAGCCGTGATAACCATTCTTGCGGCTGATGATGGTTTTCTTGTTTGGCTGGCCCTTGATCGCCCAGTAGTGGCGAACCATGCGCAACATGGTGTCGTTGCCTTCGGAGCCGGAACCGGTGAAGAACACGTGGTTCATGCCGGCAGGCGCGATGTCGGAAATGGCCTTGGCCAGTTCCAGCACCGGCGGGTGAGCGGTCTGGAAGAACAGGTTGTAGTACGGCAGTTCTTTCATCTGCTTGGCAGCGGCGTCAGCCAGTTCATCGCGACCGTAACCGATCGCCACGCACCACAGGCCAGCCATGCCGTCGAGGATCTTGTTGCCTTCGCTGTCCCACAGGTAAACGCCGTGGGCTTTGGTAATGATGCGCGGGCCTTTCTCTTTCAATTGCTTGAAGTCGCTGAACGGCGCCAGGTGGTGATCACTGCTCAAGGCTTGCCATTCACGGGTTTGCGGGTTGTTGCTGGACATACCAATCTCCTAGACTTTTCAGTGAAGGGCGCGCCGCTTAAAGGGCGCGCCCGGCGCATCAGACGGCGAAGAGCAGGAATTCCCGCTCCCACGAACTGATCACGCGCTTGAAGTTTTCATGCTCGGCCCGCTTGACCGCGACGTAGCCCGTGATGAATTTTTGACCCAGGTATTTCTCGATGGTCTTGCTGTTTTCCATGCGTTCCAGGGCGTCTTCGATGGTCAACGGCAGGCGCAGGTTGCGTCGCTCGTAACCACGGCCAACCACCGGCGCGCTCGGGTTGTGGCCTTCGACCATGCCGATGTAGCCACACAGCAGGCTGGCGGCAATCGCCAGGTACGGGTTGGCATCGGCACCTGGCAGGCGGTTTTCCACACGACGGTTCTGCGGGCCGGCATCCGGAACACGCAAGCCCACGGTGCGGTTTTCTTCGCCCCACTCCACGTTCACCGGCGCCGAGGTGTCGGGCAGGAAGCGGCGGAACGAGTTCACGTTGGGGGCAAACAGCGGCAGCAATTCAGGGATGAATTTCTGCAGGCCGCCAATGTGGTTGAGGAACAGCTGGCTCATGGTCCCGTCTTCATTGGAGAAGACATTCTTGCCGGTGGCGATGTCGATGATGCTCTGGTGCAGGTGCATCGCGCTGCCGGGCTCGCCGGTCATGGGCTTGGCCATGAAGGTGGCGGCCACGTTGTGCTTGAGCGCGGCTTCACGCATGGTGCGCTTGAACACCAGGATCTGGTCGGCCAGGGACAGCGCATCGCCGTGACGGAAGTTGATTTCCATCTGCGCGGTGCCGTCTTCGTGGATCAGGGTGTCGAGGTCCAGCTCCTGCAGTTCGCACCAGTCGTAGACGTCTTCGAACAACGGGTCGAATTCGTTGGCCGCTTCTATAGAGAAGGACTGGCGACCGGTTTCCGGGCGACCGGAACGACCAATCGGCGGTTGCAGCGGGAAGTCCGGGTCTTCGCAGCGCTTGGTCAGGTAGAACTCCATCTCCGGCGCCACGATGGGCTGCCAGCCCCTGTCGGCGTAGAGCTTGAGGACTTTCTTGAGTACGTTGCGCGGCGACAGCTCGATCGGGTTGCCTTGCTTGTCGTAGGTGTCGTGGATCACCTGGGCGGTGGGCTCGATGGCCCAGGGCACCAGGTACACAGCGTTCTGGTCAGGGCGGCAGATCATGTCGATGTCGGCCGGGTCGAGCAATTCGTAATAGATGTCGTCTTCGACATAGTCGCCGGTCACGGTCTGCAACAGCACGCTCTCGGGCAGGCGCATGCCTTTTTCGGCGATGAACTTGTTGGTCGGCGAGATCTTGCCCCGGGTGATACCGGTGAGGTCGCCAATCATGCATTCGACTTCTGTGATCTTGTGGTCTTTCAACCAATCGGTGAGCTGGTCGAGGTTGTTACTCATAAATGCCTCTGGGCTGGGTTTCCTGGCATCCATTAAAGGCCAGGCGTTGGTTGACGCAGCATCCGCGTCGTTTTTTCATTCAGGGTAGGAGCTTACCTGCCATTTGCTGCTGCGTTGCATTCCTCACGCCAAAGTTGTGCGCAATCTTGAGCAGCATGCGGGGCGCATGCCGTTCGGTGGCAAATGAGGAGGCAAAAAAGAGGCTGGCCCGGGCGTCAAGAATATTGGCCGGTGCGCGGGCATTCACGCGGGAGGAATGGACGGATGACACAGCCTGGCTGAAGCAGGCCAAGACGCCGTTGGGCGGCAGGTGAAACATGAAGCACCCCGGTATTATTGCTGTTATGGGTTTGAATCGAGCTTAGCCTTGTTCATTTTTTTACACAACACCCCCGTAAAAAATACAACACGGGCCGCTCAAGCCTGCTAGTCCCAAGACCTTCAAACCCAAAAAACCGCCCCAAAAAGCCCCAAAAAAGCCATCGCAGCGCTTTTTTAGGGCAAAAAAGGCCTCGCTTGACTTCGGCATGCCGTTCGGGTTGACTGAAACCAGAAAAGATCAATGATTGATATTTTTAACAACAAAGGTGTTGCATCATGTCGGTACCCCCGCGTGCCGTTCAGCTTAACGAAGCGAACGCGTTCCTTAAGGATCATCCTGAGGTTCTGTACGTAGACCTTCTAATTGCGGATATGAATGGTGTGGTGCGCGGCAAGCGCATCGAACGCACCAGCCTCCACAAGGTTTACGAGAAGGGCATTAACCTGCCTGCCTCTTTATTTGCCCTGGATATCAACGGCTCGACGGTGGAAAGCACCGGCCTGGGTCTGGACATCGGTGATGCTGACCGAATCTGTTATCCAATCCCCGATACCCTGTGCAATGAACCCTGGCAAAAGCGCCCCACCGCGCAACTGCTGATGACCATGCACGAACTTGAAGGTGAACCTTTCTTCGCCGATCCGCGCGAAGTGCTCCGCCAAGTTGTAACCAAATTCGACGACCTCGGTCTGACCATCTGCGCTGCCTTCGAACTTGAGTTCTACCTGATCGACCAGGAGAACGTGAACGGCCGCCCACAACCGCCCCGCTCGCCGATCTCCGGCAAACGCCCGCATTCGACACAGGTCTACCTGATCGACGACCTCGACGAATACGTCGACTGCCTCCAGGACATTCTGGAAGGTGCCAAAGAGCAAGGCATCCCGGCCGACGCCATCGTCAAGGAAAGTGCCCCGGCGCAGTTCGAAGTGAACCTGCACCACGTGGCCGACCCGATCAAGGCTTGCGACTACGCGGTACTGCTCAAGCGCCTGATCAAGAACATCGCCTACGACCATGAGATGGACACCACCTTCATGGCCAAGCCTTACCCAGGCCAGGCAGGCAACGGTTTGCACGTACACATCTCCATTCTGGACAAGGACGGCAAGAACATCTTTGCCAGCGAGGATCCCGAGCAGAACGCCGCATTGCGTCACGCGATCGGCGGTGTGCTCGAGACCCTGCCCGCCCAAATGGCGTTCCTGTGCCCCAACGTCAACTCCTACCGTCGTTTCGGCGCACAGTTCTACGTGCCGAACTCGCCGTGCTGGGGCCTGGATAACCGCACCGTGGCGATCCGCGTACCGACTGGCTCGTCCGATGCCGTACGTATCGAACACCGTGTTGCCGGTGCCGACGCCAACCCTTACCTGCTGATGGCTTCGGTCCTGGCAGGCGTGCACCACGGCCTGACCAACAAGATCGAGCCTAATGCACCGGTGGAAGGCAACAGCTACGAGCAAAACGAGCAAAGCCTGCCGAACAACCTGCGCGATGCATTGCGCGAGTTGGACGACAGCGAGGTGATGGCCAAGTACATCGATCCTAAATACATCGATATCTTCGTCGCCTGTAAGGAAAGTGAGCTGGAAGAGTTCGAACACTCCATCTCCGACCTTGAGTACAACTGGTACTTGCATACCGTGTAAGCGGTTGCTGCCGTAATGTGGTGGGCAGGCTTGCTGTGGTGAGCGGGCTTGCCCCGCGCTGGGTGGCGAAGCCGCCCTAAAAACAGACCCCGCATTCTGCCTGACAGAATGCGGCGTTTTTATTGGGGCCGCTTCGCAGCCCAGCGCGGGGCAAGCCCGCTCACCACAGCAAGCCCGCTCACCACAAAAGCCCTCGCGCTAGGTATGGATCATCCTCAGGCTCTGCGTACAATGCCCCCTGCCTTGTAGGAGACCTCCATGACCACCCGCCCCGCCGCCCCTCGCAAACCCCGCGCCCGCAGCCAGGCCCGGATCGACGCGATCCTCGACGCCGCCCGCACTTTGCTGGCCGCCGAAGGCGTGGCGGGTTTGTCGATCTACAGCGTGGCCGAGCGTGCGCAGATTCCACCGTCGTCGGTGTATCACTTCTTCGCCAGCGTACCGGCCTTGCTGGAGGCACTCACGGCAGACGTCCACGCGGCCTTCCGGGCTGCGATCCAGGCGCCCATTGAGCACGACTCACTCAAGCACTGGCGCGACCTGTCCTGCATTGTCGAGCAACGCATGCTCGCCATCTACGACCAGGATGCCGCTGCACGCCAGTTGATCCTGGCCCAACATGGGCTTACTGAAGTGACCCAGGCGGATCGCCAGCATGATCTGGAGTTGGGAAACCTGATGCTGGAAGTGTTCAATCGCCACTTCGAAGTGCCGACACTGCCCAGCGATGTAGACGTGTTTGCCCTGGCGTTGGAACTGAGCGACCGCGTGTATGCGCGCTCGGTGCATCAGCATGGGCTGATCACGCCGCGCATGGCGGATGAAGGGATGCGGGTGTTTGATGCGTATGTGGGGCTGTATTTGCCGGCCTATCTGCCCAAGCGCTGATTTCTTGGGTGACAGGGATGGCCTCATCGGGGGCAAGCCCCCTCCCACATGTTGACCGCGCCGCCTATCAAATGTGAGAGGGGGCTTGCCCCCGATGGCGACCTCAAGAACGATCACAACTTGGCGATCGACACCTCGGTGGATTTCACAAAGGCAATCACTTCGCTGCCAATCACCAGCTCCAGCTCTTTGACCGAGCGGGTGGTGATCACGGACGTCACGATGCCGGATGCAGTCTGCACATCGATTTCCGACAGCACGTCGCCTTCGACGATTTCCTTGATGGTGCCTTTGAACTGGTTACGCACGTTGATGGCTTTAATAGTCATGATGTTCTTCCTTCGTTTATTGAGCCCAGCGCAGTTGCGTAGGCAGCGGTGAAACAGGTTCGGGTTCCGGCGGCGACCCCGGCAGGGACAACACACGGTTGAGCACTTCAGCTTCCAGTGCGGCCAGGCGATGTGAGCCGCGGGCCCGTGGGCGTGGCAGGTCGACGATCAGGTCCAAGCCGATTTCACCGTCCTCGATCAGGATCACCCGGTCGGCAATCGCCACGGCTTCGCTGACGTCGTGGGTGACCAGCAACACGGTGAAACCGTGCTTCTGCCACAGGTTTTCGATCAGTTGCTGCATCTCGATACGGGTCAAGGCATCCAGCGCACCCAACGGCTCATCCAGCAGCAACAAGCGCGGTTGGTGGATCAGCGCACGGGCCAGCGCCACGCGTTGCTTCTGCCCGCCGGACAGCGCCGCCGGCCATTCATTGGCGCGCTCAGCCAGGCCGACCGCTTCCAGGGCTTCCAACGCTTTGGGGCGCCAGTTGCCTTTAAGGCCCAGGCCGACGTTGTCGATGATCTTTTTCCACGGCAGCAGACGCGCTTCCTGGAACATCAACCGCGTGTCTTCAATCGCTTCACTGAGCGGCGCGGAACCGGCCAGCAGTTCGCCGCCGCTGGCTTTATCCAGGCCGGCCAGCAGGCGCAGCAACGTACTTTTGCCGCAACCGCTGCGCCCGACCACCGCAACGAATTGACCGGCGGGGATGTGCAGGTCGATGTCCTTGAGCACTTCGCGCGCGCCAAAGGCCTTGCGTAGCTTGCGTACTGCAAGGGGAATGCCCTTGAGCAGGCGCGGGGGTTGTTGAGCTGTCATGCCGCACCTCCTTTATTCACTTGATACGCCGGGTGCCAGCGCAGCCACACACGTTCCAGACCGCGAGCCGCCAGGTCCGCGAGCTTGCCGAGGATCGCGTACATGACGATGGCCAGTACCACCACATCGGTTTGCAGGAATTCGCGGGCGTTCATCGCCAGGTAGCCAATACCGGAGCTGGCGGAGATGGTTTCTGCCACGATCAGCGTCAGCCACATGAAACCCAGGGCAAAGCGCACGCCCACCAAAATCGATGGCAGCGCGCCCGGCAGGATCACCTGCCGGAACAGGCTGAACCCGGACAAGCCGTAGCTGCGCGACATTTCCACCAGCGCCGGGTCGACGTTGCGAATGCCGTGGTAGGTGTTGAGGTAAATCGGAAACAGCGTGCCGAGGGCGACCAGGAAAATCTTCGCAGTCTCATCAATGCCGAACCACAGGATCACCAGCGGAATCAGCGCCAAATGCGGCACGTTGCGGATCATCTGCACCGAGCTGTCCAGCAGGCGTTCGCCCCACTTCGACAGGCCGGTGATAAAGCCCAGGGCCAGGCCGATGCTGCCACCAATCACGAAGCCCAAACCCGCACGCCAGCCACTGATGGCTAGGTGAGTCCAGATTTCGCCACTGGCGACCAAGTGGACACCGGCTGCGATTACGGCACTCGGCGCTGGCAGAATGCGCGTCGACAACCAACCCGCCGAGACCGACAACTGCCACACCGCGAGTAACAAAATCGGGAGTACCCAGGGCGCTATCCGATGGCTCAATTTTTCATAGTTCATGGGCTGCCTCAGCTCGCCGACGCAGCTTTGGGAAGGATGTCGTTGGCGACCATTTCGCCGAACGGGCTGACGTAGCCGGCGCTTTTCGGCAACTCGGGACGTTCGATATCCAGGTGGGGGAACAGCAGTTCCGCGACGCGATATGACTCTTCCAGGTGTGGATAACCGGAGAAGATAAAAGTGTCGATGCCCAGCGCGGCGTATTCCTTCACGCGTTCCGCCACGGTGGGGCCATCGCCCACCAGCGCGGTGCCTGCGCCACCACGCACCAGGCCGACGCCGGCCCACAGGTTGGGGCTGACTTCGAGGTTGTCGCGGTTGCCACCATGCAGCGCCGCCATACGTTGCTGGCCGACGGAATCGAACCGCGCCAGGGAAGCCTGGGCACGGGCGATGGTGTCATCGTCCAGGTGGGAGATCAGTTTGTCGGCGGCTTTCCACGCTTCGTCGTTGGTTTCACGCACGATCACATGCAAACGAATGCCGAAACGCACGGTGCGCCCAAGCTTCGCGGCCTTGGCGCGAACCTGTTCGATTTTTTCCGCAACCGCTGCCGGTGGCTCACCCCACGTCAGCACCATCTCCACCTGCTCGGCCGCCAGGTCCTGGGCCGCCTCGGAGGAACCGCCGAAGTACAGTGGCGGACGCGGTTGCTGGATCGGCGGATACAGCAGCTTGGCGCCTTTGACGCTGATGTGTTCGCCGTCGTAGTCCACGGTTTCGCCTTCCAGCACACGGCGCCAGATGCGGGTAAATTCCACCGAGGCCTGGTAACGCTCTTCATGACTGAGGAACAAGCCGTCACCGGCCAATTCTTCCGGGTCACCGCCGGTGACCAGGTTGAACAAGGCACGCCCGCCGGACAGACGATCCAGGGTCGCAGCCTGACGCGCCGCCACCGTCGGCGAAATAATCCCGGGGCGCAGGGCGACCAGGAATTTCAGGCGCTGGGTCACCGGGATCAGTGAGGCGGCCACCAGCCACGAGTCTTCGCAGGAGCGACCGGTAGGGATCAGCACCCCGCCGAAACCCAGACGGTCAGCGGCTTGGGCCACTTGCTGCAGGTAACCGTGGTCAACGGCGCGAGCGCCTTCGGCGGTGCCAAGGTAATGGCCGTCGCCGTGGGTAGGCAGGAACCAGAAAATATTGAGGCTCATGGAGTTGTCTCCTGAAGAAGTCGGATTACGGCGCTTTGGCAACGGCGGCGGGGGGTGTCCAGATCACGTCCTTGATGTTCAAGGGTTTTGGGATCAATTTGAGCTGGTAAAAGCTGTCGGCGATTTTCTGCTGGGCGGCGACCACTTCCGGGGTCAGGAACAGCGCGCCGTAGCCTTGGCGTTTCACCGAGGTCAGGGTGATGTCAGCCGGCAGGCCGAGCAGCGGGGCAACTTGTTCAGTCACTTCCTGCGGGTTGGCCTTGGACCACTCGCCCACGGCGCGCACCTCTTCGATCAGCGCCTTGACCACTTCAGGGTGTTTTTCAGCGTAAGGCTTGGTCGCGAGATAAAACTGGTGGTTGTCGGCAATGCCAGTACCGTCACGCAGGGTGCGGGCTTGCAGTTGTTTCTCGGCGGCGGCCTGGTACGGGTCCCAGATGACCCAGGCGTCCACGCTGCCACGCTCGAAGGCGGCACGCGCATCGGCGGGCGGCAGGAACACGGTCTGCACGTCGGTGTATTTCAGGCCGGCGTCTTCCAGGGCACGTACCAGCAGGTAATGCACGTTGGAGCCTTTGTTCAGGACGATTTTCTTGCCCTTGAGCTCGGCCACGGATTTGATCGGCGAATCTTTCGGCACCAGGATCGCTTCGCTGGTCGGCGCGGGTGGCTCGTAGGCCACGTAGAGCAAATCGGCGCCAGCGGCCTGAGCGAAGACCGGTGGGGTTTCGCCAGTCACACCGAAGTCGATGGAGCCGACGTTCAGGCCTTCCAGCAATTGCGGGCCGCCAGGAAACTCGGTCCACTGCACGTTCACGCCTTGGGCAGCCAGGCGTTTCTCCAAGGTGCCCTTGGCTTTGAGCAGCACCAGCGTGCCGTACTTCTGATAACCGATCCGCAGGGTCTCGGCGGCTTGGGCTTGAACAATGGCGCCGAAGGACACAGCCGCAGCAAACAGTGCGACCAGACCACGACGCAAGATGACAGTGCGCATGGCGCTCTCTCCAAATAGTGCGTTCAGGGGGTTGGCTGCACCTGCTTGGCCGTTGGCGGCTGAGTAAGGTGAGTTTTTTACATTTCGGTGTGGCTTAAATGCTCCAGCGAGCACTCAACAAACGTTCATTCAACACATGAGGGTCCAGCGGTTTCGGGCGACGGGCCATGGCGCCATACAGCGTTTCCAGGGCCTCGTGCAAACGGTGTTCAAGTACCGGCACCAGTTGCGCCTGAGCGCTGCCTTCGCCGTACGCGATCTGGCTGTCTTCGGCGAAGATGCCGTGGAGCAACTCCTGGGCCTTCAGCGCCGACAGTACCGGCTTCAGGGCGTAGTCCACCGCCAGCATGTGGGCGATGCTGCCACCGGTGGCCATCGGCAATACGATCTTGTGGGCCAGTGCGCGTTCGGGCAGCAGGTCCAGCACGGTTTTCAGCGCTCCGGAAAACGAAGCCTTGTAGACCGGCGTAGCGATCACCAGGCCATCAGCGTTAGCCACTTGTTGCAGCAGGTCGATGACCTTGGGGCTGTCGAAGCGCGCATGCAGCAAGTCTTCAGCCTGGAAGTCCCGTATCTGGTAACTCACCACTTCTACGCCTTTGTCTTGCAACCACTGACGGGTTTTATCCAGCAACACCCCGGAGCGGGAACGCTGGCTGGGACTGCCTCCAAGTGTTACGACCAACATGCAGGAATTCCTTGAGCAGGTGTCGGCGGTTCGCTGTGTGGCGATGGCGCCAAGATGGAACAGACCTTATCAGCAGATTTATATATCTTTAAATCTTATTTTTTCATGTATTTATTCCTTAAATGCATATGAAAGCTATCAAATCCCAGGCGAAAAAAAAGGCCGTTAAAACGGCCTGAAAACCCCTGCTATGTGATTCGGTTTACATCTCAATTCTGTGGTACATGCACCGCCGCCATCGCGGGCAAGCCCGGCTCCCACAGTTGACCGTATTCCCCTGTGGGAGCCGGGCTTGCCCGCGATGGCGATCTCAGCATCAACGGTTGGGCTGAGGGGTGAGCCGCAGGTAAGGCTTCACCGCCCGGTAACCCTTCGGAAAGCGTTTCTTGATTTCCTCCTCGTCCTTGAGCGACGGCACGATCACCACTTCATCACCGTCCTGCCAGTTGGCGGGCGTGGCGACCTTGTGGTTGTCGGTCAGTTGCAACGAGTCGATGACCCGCAGGATTTCGTGGAAATTGCGCCCGGTGCTGGCCGGGTAGGTGATGGTCAGGCGGATCTTCTTGTTCGGGTCGATCACGAACAAGGAGCGCACGGTGAGCGTGTCACTGGCGTTGGGGTGAATCAGGTCGTAGAGGTCGGACACCTTGCGATCGGCGTCGGCCAGGATCGGGAAGTTGACGATGGTGTTCTGGGTTTCGTTGATGTCTTCGATCCACTTGTGATGCGAGTCCACCGGGTCGACCGACAGGGCGATGGCCTTGACGCCACGCTGGGCGAATTCGTCCTTGAGCTTGGCAGTGAAGCCCAGCTCGGTGGTGCACACCGGGGTGAAGTCCGCCGGGTGGGAAAACAGCACACCCCAGCTATCGCCCAGCCATTCGTGGAAACGAATTTTGCCGGCGCTGGAATCCTGTTCGAAGTCGGGGGCGATATCGCCCAGTCTTAGGCTCATGGTGTGGCTCCTGGTGAGTGCTTATGGAGCCCACTGTGCATGGATTGTGGATTATTTAAAAAGAATAAATATCGATTTATCTAGACGATAAAGGAATATTAAAAATCTGTTCATTGGACGTATTCGAAGGCGAGGAGCACCATCGTTTCCAAGGTTCGAGAAGGCCTTGAGACGCTGTACACAGAGGGGTTCAGGAAGGGCTTGCGGGGGTTTAGCCCGACTTGAAAGCAAGACACCTTGCCCGGTGTTGCACCGGGCAAGGTTTTACGCAGTTACTTGAACGCGTAGGTGTAGCTTACGATGACGCGGTTTTCGTCTTGATCGCGCGCGGCAGCAACATCGTTGCGCCACATAGCGTTTTTCCAGGCAACACCGACGTTTTTGAACAGACCTTCTGGCACGACGTAGGCAACAGTGATGTCACGCTCCCACTCGGACTGGCCGGTGAACTCAGCGCGGCTACCGTTGACGGTGTCGATGTCAGTGCCTTTGAGGTACACAACACCAGCGGTCAGGCCAGGAACGCCAACCTTGGCGAAGTCGTAGGAGTAGCGAGCTTGCCAGGTACGTTCGCCAGCACGGGCGAACTTGGCGATCTGCATGTCAGTGGTCAGGTAAGCGGACGAACCGTCGCCTTGGTTCAACCAAGGGAAGTCACTGCTACCGTTGCTGACTTGATAACCACCACCGAAGGTGTGACCGGCAACGGTGTACAGGAACAGACCGCTGTACAGGTTGTTATCAACCTTGCCGCGACCGGAGTTGACACCGCTGTAGTTGCCCGACGAGAAGTAGGCGGATTCGTGACCGTTCTTACCGTCGTCGGAGCTGTTGAAGTAACGCAGGTCAGACTTCAGCACGCCCGGGCCGATTGCCCAGTTGTGAGTCAGGCCCAGGAAGTGTTGCTTGTAGAAATCTTCCAGGTTGCCGTAGTAGTACTGGGCGGTCAGATCCTTGGTGATCTTGTAGTCACCACCGGCATAGTAGAACTTGTTGCTGTCACGCCAGGCGGCGCCACGGGAGTTGGCACCCGAGATCGACAGATTGTCGACGTTGCTGGAGTTACGACCTTTGGCTTTTTCGATCTGACCCGCAACCAGCGTCAGGTCTTTGTTGAGATCGTTGGTAGTGATCTGGCCACCTTGGAAGGTCTGCGGCAGCAGACGACCATCGTTGGTCACGATTACCGGCAGTTTAGGCTGCAGAGTACCCAGCTTCAGTTCGGTCTGGGAGATCTTGGCTTTGGCAGTCAGGCCCAGGCTCGAGTAGTTATCAACGGCTTCGCCATTGGACTTGCTCGGGAACACAGTGCCGCCGTACGAGGAAGCAGTGGCGCCGTTGGTGCCGCCGCCGGAATCCAGGCGAACACCCAGCAGGCCGATTGCGTCAAGGCCGAAACCTACGGTGCCTTGGGTGTAACCGGAGATGAAGCGCAGGTCGAAGCCTTGGCCCCACTCTTCTTGCTTGCTCTGAACACCGGCGCGCTTGTTGGCAGCAGTGCCAGCAGCCGAGTCACGGTTGTCAGTGTTGATGTAAAAGTTACGCAGACCCAGTGTTACTTTGCTGTCTTCGATAAAACCGGCAGCGCCTGCTTGCTGAGCGATTGCGCCCAGGGCTACAGCCAGTGCCAAGGTGGACTTCTTCATGTACCGCTCCTCTCATTTCTAATTTTTGTATTTCTTTGGTCTCGGGTCTGACGCCCTCGATCCACAGATGCGCGATTAGCGCCAGATAGTGACTACCAAGTCAATCGTAACCTTGTGTGTCTACTACCTTCGTCTAATCGCAGTTGATTTGGTCCCTGCAGGGTAATGAGTTTTTCATACACCCAAAAAGAATTGTTTCATTCTTTTTCATACGATTCGGGAATAAGGCTTTCCATGATGCGGACAAGTCAGGGTAGACAAACCGCTCCATAAGCTAATTCCTAAAGGGTATTTGTTAGCGCTTTTTTAGATCGATTAGTGTGGCCGTACTGTTGCATACGTCACCCACGATCAAAAAGGCGACGCCATCATGGCCAAACGCACATCCTCCCGTCAATTTGTTACAGTTTTTGTGTCACTAATACTTTCTTTTGGTGTCAAAGCCGCCGATTTAACCATCGGCTACCAAACCGGCATTGACCCCAGCAAAGTCCCACAGGCCGACGGCGTCTATGAGAAGGCCATCGGTGAAAAAATCGCCTGGCGCCGGTTCAACAGTGGGCCGGAAGTCGTAACCGCTATCGCCTCAGGCGATGTGCAGATTGGCAACCTCGGTTCCAGCCCCCTCGCGGCAGCGGCTTCTCGCAATCTACCCATCGTCGCGTTCATCGTATCGGCCCAGATCAATACTTCTGAAGCATTAGTGGTGCGTAACGGCAGCCACATTGACGCACCCAAGGATCTGATCGGCAAAACCATCGCCACGCCATTTGTCTCAACCTCGCATTACAGCCTGCTCGGTGCGCTGAAGCACTGGGGACTGGACACCAGGCAAGTCAAGGTGGTGAACCTGCAACCGGCAGAAATTGCAGCCGCGTGGAAACGCGGCGATATCGACGGCGCATTCGTGTGGTCGCCGGCCCTGGGCGAAATCCGCAAGACCGGCAAGACCCTGACAGACGCGGCCCAGGTGGGTCAGTGGGGCGCACCGACCTTTGAAGTATGGGTGGCGCGTAAGGATTTCGCGGAAAAACATCCTGACGTAGTGGCCAAGTTTGCCAAGGTCACCCTGGATTCGTTTGCCGAGTATGCGACCCATAAGGACGGTTGGACGGTGGACTCCGAGCCGGTGCAGAAAATCGCGAAACTGACAGGTTCAAATGCTGCGGACATTCCTGAACTGTTGGCTGGTACGACCTTCCCGGATGCGCAGGCACAGCAAACTGACGCGCTGCTAAAGGGCGGCACGGCGAAGGCGATTGGGGAGACGGCGAAGTTCTTGAAGGAACAGGGGAAGGTTGAGGCAGTGTTGCCAGACTATTCAGCGTACGTGACCGATAAATTCGTCAAGCCCTGACCCTGTAGGAGCCGGCTTACCGGCGATGCTAGCGACTCGGTCTTGCAAATAACCGAGGTGATGCAATCGCAGGCAAGCCAGCTCCCACAAGAGCCAGCCTTGCGTTAAGTCAGAGAGCCTTCTCGAAAATCTTCGAATTACGCTGATAGTTGTACAGCGACGCCCGCGCCGACGGCAGACGATCCACGCTACTCGGCACAAACCCCCGCTCACGGAACCAGTGGGCGGTGCGGGTGGTGAGCACAAACAAAGTCTTCAACCCCTGCGCACGAGCGCGGGCCTGGATGCGCTCCAACAACACATCGCCCCGCGCGCCATGACGGTATTCCGGATTCACCGCCAGGCACGCCAGCTCACCTGCGTCCGAATCTGCGATCTGGTACAGCGCCGCACAGGCGATGATCATGCCTTCGCGCTCCACCACACTGAACTGTTCGATCTCACGCTCCAGCACTTCCCGCGAACGGCGCACCAGGATGCCCTGCTCTTCCAACGGGCTGATCAGGTCGAGCAAGCCGCCCACGTCTTCAATCGCCGCTTCACGCACCTGCTCAAATTGTTCTTGGGCCACCAGCGTACCGCCGCCGTCCCGGGTGAACAGTTCGGTAAGCAAGGCACCGTCTTCGGCGTAGCTGACAATATGACTGCGCCCTACCCCACCCCGGCACGCTTCGGCAGCCGCATCGAGCAATTCAGCCTGATAGTTGCTGTTGCCCAAGCGCTGCAAGTGAGCCGGCACTTGTTGCGGGCGCAGTTCGCGCACCAGGCGACCGTTTTCATCGAGCAGGCCCATGTCGGCACCGAACAGCAGCAGCTTGTCGGCACCCAGGTCGATGGCGGCGCGGGTGGCGACGTCTTCGCAGGCCAGGTTGAAGATTTCACCGGTCGGCGAGTAGCCCAACGGCGACAGCAGCACGATGGAGCGCTCGTCCAGCAGGCGGTTGATGCCCTTGCGGTCGACACGGCGCACTTCGCCGGTGTGGTGGTAGTCCACGCCGTCCAATACACCGATGGGGCGTGCGGTCACGAAATTACCGCTGGTTACACGCAAGCGCGAGCCCTGCATCGGCGACGAGGCCATGTCCATCGACAGGCGCGCTTCAATGGCGATGCGCAGGTGGCCGACCGCGTCGATCACACACTCCAGCGTCGCCGCGTCAGTGATGCGCATGCCTTCGTGGTAAGTCGGGATCAGGCCACGCGCTTCAAGGCGCACTTCGATCTGTGGCCGCGAACCGTGGACCAACACCAAGCGCACGCCCAGGCTGTGCAGCAGCACCAGGTCGTGGACGATATTGCCGAAGTTGGGATGTTCCACACCATCGCCGGGCAGCATGACCACAAAGGTGCAGTCGCGGTGGGCGTTGATGTAAGGGGACGCGTGACGAAGCCAATTAACGTAGTCGGGCATAACACCTGGGCCTGTAATAAAAAGCAGCCGAAAAAGGATGAATCGTGAAAGCGCACAGCGGGCTGATGGTTATCGTCGGAACAGGCTTGGCGACACGCTCACTCTCCTTTCTATGTACGAACAGGTTGGGGTTAATTTATGCAGGTTTCAGGCAGTAATGGTCGATCAGTTCCCGCAATAGACGCACTGTAGGCGTCAAGCGTGACATTTCGAGGTACTCGCCGGGTTGGTGAGCGCAGGCGATGTCGCCAGGGCCGAGCACCAGGGTTTCACACCCAAGGCGCTGAAGATAAGGCGCTTCGGTGCCGAACGCTACTGCTTCGGCACGATGGCCAGTCAATCGTTCCGCGACCCGCACCAGTTCGGCATCTTCGGGCTGCTCGAAAGGCGGCACTTCGGGGAACAGCGGCGCGTAATCGATCTTGACCTGATGGCGTTCGGCCAAGGGGACGAGCTTTTGCCGGATGGCGTCGCGCAGCACTTGCGGGTCCATGCCGGGCAGAGGGCGCAGGTCGAACTCCAGGGAACACTGGCCGCAGATGCGGTTGGGGTTGTCGCCGCCGTGGATGCAGCCGAAGTTCAGGGTCGGTTGCGGCACGCTGAATTGCGGGTTGCGGTATTCGCGCTGCCAGGCCAGGCGCAAGCCGCGCAGTTCGCCAATGGCGTCGTGCATGGCTTCGAGGGCGCTGTGCCCAAGGCTGGGATCCGACGAATGGCCGCTTTGGCCAAGAATGTCGATGCGTTCCATCATTACGCCTTTGTGCAGACGGATCGGCTTGAGCCCGGTTGGCTCGCCAATCACCGCTGCGCGGCCCAACGGGCGCCCTGCCTCTGCCAATGCGCGAGCGCCGGACATGGAGCTTTCTTCATCGCAGGTCGCGAGAATCAGCAGCGGCTGCTTGAACGGCTGATCCAACAACGGCAGCACCGCCTCGATGGCCAGGGCGAAAAAGCCTTTCATGTCGCAACTGCCCAGTCCTACCCAACGACCATCGACTTCCGTCAGCTTGAGCGGATCGGTCTTCCACAACGCGGCGTCATAGGGAACGGTATCGCTATGGCCTGCCAGCACCAGCCCGCCGGGGCCGCTGCCGTAACTGGCCAGGAGATTGAACTTGCCGGGGCTGACTTGTTGGATGTCGATGGAGAAACCCAGGTCGCCCAGCCAACTGGCGAGCAAATCGATCACCGGGCGGTTGGTCTGGTCGAGAGACGCCTGGGTACAACTGACCGACGGCGCGGCAATCAGCGCGGCGAACTGCTCTTTCATGGACGGTAATGGCATGCGCGGCCTCTCGACTTCCCGGATGAGCCTCACTATAGAGCCATCTGCACGACACAATAAACCGTTGCGGCACGTTGCCGGGCTCAGTCCTGTACACTGCACGACCTTGGCAGCCACTCTTTTCCCCGGCTGCGCTCCCGATCCTGGATGTACCGGCCATGCAAAAAGAAACTGAAATCAAGCTTCGCGTCAGCCGCGAGACCCTCGCCGCGCTGCGTGAGCACCCGCTGCTGAAAAAACGCAACAAAAGTGGCTGGGAACGCCGTGAGTTGATGAACCAGTATTTCGACACCCCCGAGCGCGACCTGGCCCAGGCCAAAGTCGCCCTGCGCCTGCGCAAGGACGGTGACGACATCATCCAGACTCTCAAGACCCGTGGCCAGAGCGTCGCCGGCTTGTCGGAACGTAACGAATACAATTGGGAATTACCCAAAGCCAAGCTCGACGTGAAAAAACTCGACGGCGAATGCTGGCCCGAGCAACTGGCCGAGCTGGACAAAAAGACCCTCAAGCCGATCTTCACCACCGACTTCGTGCGTGAACGCGCCGAAATCGCCTGGGGCCGTGGCAAGACCAAGGTGGTCATCGAAGCTGCCCTGGACCTGGGCGACGTGGTAGTCGGCAAGCAGAAAGAAGAAATCTGCGAGCTGGAACTGGAACTGCGCGAAGGCGAGCCGGCTGCACTGCTGGAGCTGGCCGCCGAACTGGCCGCCACCCTGGCCCTGATGCCGTGCGATATCAGCAAGGCCGAGCGTGGCTACCGCCTGTACGACGCCAGCAGCTACTCCCTGAGCCTGCCGGCGCCGCAGATCCACGCCGAAATGCCGCTGGACGATGCCTTCGCCGCGATCATGTGGCACCTGCTGGGCAGCAGCCAACGCCTGGCCGAGCAATACCGCTTCAATGGCCACTGGCGCCTGCTGCAAGACTGGGTCGACAACCTCGGCGAACTGCGCGCCTTGGTCGGCAGCCTCGGCCAGGCTGCACCACGTCAATCCACCAGCGAACTGCGCAGCGCACTGGATGCCCTGCTGGAAGACTGGCGCCCACTGGTGCAAGCCGGTGACGACGACGAAGACATCCGCAAAGCCGCGCCGGAACAGTTCGCCGAAGAACTGGAAGACGTGCGCTGGGGCCTGTTCTCACTGAACGCTTCGCGCTGGCTGCTGGCCCGTACCTGGACCGCCGACCGCAACGTGCGTGGCAACCGCCAGGGCGCTGCACAAATCACCAACTGGTTGCCACGCCTGCTGGCCGAAGACGCCGTCGCCCTGCAACTGCCGCGCTACCAGCAACAGCCGGAAGACCTGGCCGAGCAACTGCCACGCATCGAACGCATCCAGGCCTGGCTGCACCATGCGCGTCATGTGGTGGACATCCCGGAACTGGACCGTCTGTACGGCGAGCTCAACAAGTTGGCACAACTGGCTAACCAGCCGATTACCGATGAGTCGCTGGATGCGCGGATGCATCAGGCGATTGCGGTGTACCAGAACCGTGCGTGGAAGACGCTGCTGCGCCTGTAAAATCGCTACGTCCAGCCTGTTAGCGCAACACTGGCAGGCTGGTGGTGGACTTGATCTCCGACAACGCCACAATCGAATTGACCTCCTGAATCCCCGGCACCATCGACAACTTCTCGAAGAAAAACCGCTCGTACGCCTCGATGTCCGAGGTGACGATACGCAATAGAAAATCCACCGCCCCCATCAGCACATAACACTCCAGCACTTCCGGAAACCCGCGAATCGCGTCGGTGAACTCGGTGAAGTTGGAGCGGCCGTGGGCGTTGAGTTTGACCTCGGCAAAGATCTGCGTGTTGAGGCCGATCTTCTTGCGGTCCAGTAACGTCACCTGGCCGCGAATCACCCCCTCTTCCTTGAGACGTTGAATACGCCGCCAGCACGGTGACTGGGATAAGCCGACCTGCTCGGCGATCTGAGCACTGGACAGCGAGGCGTCCTCTTGCAGCAAGGCCAGGATGCGGCGGTCGTAGGCGTCCAACTCACTGTGCATATAAATACCCTGAATGGTGCTTATCTTGAATTGATCAATTCGATTAATCCTGAAACGGCCTCATCTTAGATAAGAAATCTCCGTTGGCGAATGTAAAAATTTCTACAGTCGAATCTGGAGCTTTCCCATGCACGCCGTTGAAACCACCCACCCTGTTACCCGCGTCGATGCGTGGGCCGTCACCAGCGTTCATTGCCAGGCGCATTACCGGATCGTTGCCGAGGCGGAGCCTGATGTTTTGTGCCGGGTCCTCAACTATTTCGCGCTGCAATTCCTCACGCCGCGACAGGTCATGGTGAACCGGGAAGGTGACCTGCTGAATATCGACATCATGATGGACGGCCTGAGCTGGCACCGCGCGCAAGTGATCGGTGAAAAAATTCGAAACCTGATTAGCGTGTGCACGCTGGATATGTGGTCGGCCGACTGCATAGGGCCTCAAGCGGTGGCGGCGGTCGCCCAGTAAAAGCCTGCAATACACGCTGGGAGGCAGATATTCAGGGGCTGGCTAGCCTGGGATTTACACCCACTGCCACCCAGGAAAACCTTCATGCCGGTTGATCAACGATTGGAACTGCATCAGCTGTTGCCGGCTTTGGTCGAAGGGCGGCTGATCACGCCTGAACTCGCCCACCGCTTGTCGGCGCTGCCGGCCAGCAACACCCAGCATCCACTAGAGAGCATCGCAGCCCAAGGCGCATGCCTGGAAACCCTGACCGAATGGCTCGCTCAGCAGGCCAGGCAACCTTATCTGCGCATCGACCCGTTGAAGATCGACGTGGCGACAGTGGTGCCGCTGATGTCCCACGCATTCGCCCAGCGCCACGCCATCCTCGCGGTGGCGGTGGATGCGCAAACCGTTACCATCGCCAGCGCCCAGCCCCATGTCACGAGTTGGGAAGCCGGGCTTGCGCAGGTGCTCAAGCGCTCGATCAAACGCGTGGTCGCCAATCCCCAGGATATTACGCGCTGTATCGATGAGTTCTACCGACTGGCGAAATCCGTCAGCAGCGCCGATCAAAAGGTCACGGCGCCTGGCCATGTCGACCTGCTCAACCTTGGCGCCAGCGACCAGGAACCGGATGCCAACGACGCGCACATCGTTAATATCGTCGATTGGCTGCTGCAGTACGCGTTCGCCCAGCGCGCCAGTGATATCCATGTCGAACCCTGCCGTGAACAAGGGCGTGTGCGGTTTCGCATCGACGGGCTGCTGCACGACGTCTATCAATTTCCGCCCCAGGTGACGATGGCCGTCGTCAGCCGCCTGAAAAGCCTGGGTCGCATGAACGTGGCAGAAAAACGCAGGCCCCAGGACGGACGGGTCAAGACCAAAAGCCCGGCGGGCGCGGAAGTTGAGCTGCGCCTTTCCACCTTGCCCACGGCGTTTGGCGAGAAGCTGGTAATGCGGATTTTCGACCCGCAGGTCCTGCTCAAGGGCTTTGACCAGCTGGGTTTGTCGGCTGATGACCAGCAACGCTGGCAATCCATGACGCGCCAGACCCACGGCATCATCCTGGTGACCGGCCCGACCGGTTCGGGCAAGACCAGCACGCTCTACACCACGCTCAGGCAACTGGCGACCCGGGAGGTCAACCTATGCACCGTGGAAGACCCGATCGAAATGGTCGAGCCGGCGTTCAACCAGATGCAGGTGCAGCACAACATCGACCTGACCTTCGCCAGCGGCATCCGCGCCCTGCTGCGCCAGGACCCGGACATCATCATGATCGGCGAGATCCGCGACCAGGAGACCGCCGAAATGGCGATCCAGGCCGCACTGACCGGGCATCTGGTGCTGTCGACCCTGCATACCAACGACGCACCCAGCGCCATCAGCCGTTTGCAAGAACTGGGCATTGCTCACTATTTGATCAAGGCCACGTTATTGGGGGTGATGGCGCAGCGGTTGGTGCGGGTTCTGTGTCCTCACTGCAAGCGGACGCTGGGTGAGGTCCATGAGGCGGTCGGATGCGTGGAATGTCGACACAGCGGTTATCGGGGCCGAGCGGGTGTTTACGAAATCATGGTGCTGAACCAAGCGCTCAAGATGCTGATCACACCCGGCGCCGATGTACAGGCCTTGCGCCAGGCGGCGATTGCCCAAGGCATGTGCAGCCTGCGCATGGCTGGCCTGCATAAGGTCGAGACGGGGCTGACCACGATGGCGGAAGTATTACGAGTGACACCTGGGGATTCGGTAACAAATCCTTTGTTTGATGAGCAGTGAAACCGTTCTTATCGGTGACAACACCGTTACAATCGGCCCAACGTCGTTTCACTGACACATTCAGATAGGGAATCGCTATGCAGATCGGAACCGTACTGCTTCTTTTCGTGGGCTTGGCCATCGCCATCCTGTTCATGGGCTTCAAGGTCGTCCCCCAGGGTTACCAGTGGACAGTCGAGCGTTTCGGCCGCTACACCAACACCCTCAAGCCTGGCCTGAACATCATCATCCCGGTCATGGACCGCATCGGTCGCAAGATCAACGTGATGGAAAGCGTGCTGGATATCCCGCCCCAGGAAGTCATCACCGCCGACAACGCCACCGTGCAGATCGACGCCGTGTGCTTCTTCCAGGTGGTCAACACCGCCCAGGCCGCGTACGAGGTCAACAACCTCGAACACGCCATCCGCAACTTGCTGCAAACCAACATCCGTACCGTGCTCGGTTCCATGGAGCTGGATGCCATGCTCAGCCAGCGTGACGGCATCAACGAAAAACTCCTGAAAACCGTGGACGAAGCCACCGCACCGTGGGGCATCAAGATCACCCGTATCGAGATCAAGGACATCAGCCCGCCTGCCGACCTGATGGCCGCCATGTCGGGCCAGATGAAAGCCGAACGCATCAAGCGTGCGCAAATCCTTGAAGCTGAAGGCCTGCGAGCGTCGGCAATCCTGACCGCCGAAGGCAAGAAGCAGGCGCAGATCCTGGAGGCCGAAGGTAGCCGACAGGCGGCATTCCTTGAGTCCGAAGCCCGTGAGCGTCAGGCCGAAGCCGAAGCCCGCGCGACCCAGGTGGTGTCGGAAGCGATTGCGTCGGGCAACGTGCAGGCGGTCAATTACTTTGTCGCGCAGAAATACATCGATGCGCTGGGCAAGCTGGCATCGGCCAACAACAGCAAGGTCATCCTGATGCCGCTGGAAGCCAGCCAGGTGATCGGTGCGGTCGGCGGTATCGGCGAAATCGTCAAGGCAACGTTCGACAACAAGAAAGGCTGAGGCCAGCGCCATGTGGGATTTCCTGCAGCATCTGTCGTTTTGGGATTGGCTGGCGCTGGGTACGGTCCTGTTGATTCTTGAAGTATTCGGCGCCGGTGGTTACCTGCTGTGGATGGGCATCGCCGCGGCAGCCGTGGGCGTGATCAAGTTCCTGGTGCCGCCTTTAGGGCTGGAGTGGCAACTTCTGTTGTTTGCCGTGTTGTCGATCCTGACAGCCGTGTATTGGTGGAAGCGCCAGCGCAGCAGTGCCAAAGCCAGCGACCAGCCGGGCCTCAACGAACGCGGTTCGGAACTGATCGGCCGCACCTTCATGGTGCATCAAGCGATTGTGGATGGCCGGGGCAAGGTAAAAGTCGGTGACGGCGTGTGGATGGTGACGGGTCCAGACAGTCCCGTAGGCGCTCAAGTCCGGGTGGTTGGCCAGGATGGCGTGGTGTTAAGGGTTGAAACTGTTTAGTCAGTGATGGAACTCGGTTGGGTTAACTACAATCATAAAGTACAGATAACCCACCCGGAGTCACCCATCATGCGTCTCAAATATGCTGTCGCAACCCTTGCTGTGCTTTCCCTCCCAGTCGGTTCAGCCATGGCCGACAGTTTCTGGCGCAATGTCATCTCGTCGGGCGCCACCACCGGCTCGACGTACCTGACCTTCAAGGACCATAAGCTGGTGGTCGCCGCGCAAGACGACGCAGGCAGCTTTGTTGCCAGCGACGGCGGCATCCGTGGCCCGTACCTGGAAGCCGCCATGCAGAAAGTCCGCGCCGACAACCCTGGCTTGCAAGCCACGGACATGGAACTGGCCAACGCCATCCTCGCGAAAAACGCCGTTACCGAATAACTCGGGTTTAGTAAAAAATACCGCTTTGAACAGCGGTATTTTTTTGTCTTCAATTCCTACGATCATCGCGGCTGAGCACTACGTAAGCATTCCTGCTTTCACAGCTGACTACAGATAAGTCCTGTCGAGCCTCATCCTGCCAGGCAACAAGCTAAAGATTCCTTTTTAAATAAAGCGAATCACTGCCCATGCACAAGATTGCCTACGCACTGCTGCTCTCTGTCTTTGCTACCGCCTACGCCCAGGCAGAAAGCTGGTACGGATCGGCCAAATTCAACAGCTCCCGCCAGAACCTCTCCAGTTCACTGCTCACCAGCCCTCGTGTGACTGAACGGGTGGACGCGCCGGATAGCAGCAAGTCATCCGTGGCCTCTTTCGCCGCTGGTTACGCCTTTGAGAATGGCTGGCGCGTGGAAGGGGAATACACAATGCCGAACAACTCGACATTCAAATCCTACTGGGCCCCCTTTAATGCCAACGTCAACAGCCTGCACGTCCAGAGCCAACGCCTGATGCTCAATGGCTATAAAGACATCCCTATAAACCAGTGGCTGTCGTTTTACGGTATGGCCGGTGTGGGTGTCGCTCGCATTGAGGCCGAAGGCTATCAAACCAACGAGACCCGTCGCTTTGCCAATAATCGCCAACACAACTTTGCCTACAGTGTAGGCATGGGGCTGGAAGCCAAGGTCAGTGAGCAAATCACACTGGGGGCTGGTTATCGTTATATCGCCATGGGCGATGTTGAAACCGGCTACAACACCTTCGCAAACCGTGTGAACGCCAGGGATGAACAACTCAAAGGCAAGCTCAAGGAACAAAATGTGTTCCTGGAAGCGCGCTACGCCTTCTAAAACCCGGTAAAGAATGCCGCTGTTGAAGCGGCATTTTTTTGCCCGGACGGTGACGATTCATTCACAGACGACAGGCTATATTCAGTCAAGCCGTGCAACCATGCTGGTACTGATACCTCGCCTACTCATCGCCAATCTGAAACGGATGCCTTCGTCGTCATGAGCCAACAGCCCTTCCTGCCGTTCTCCAAACCCACCATTGATGAAGCCACCATCTCGGCGGTCGGCGATGTACTGCGCTCGGGCTGGATCACCAGCGGGCCGAAAGTGCAGGCATTCGAAGCTCAGCTTTCGGAATACTTTGGCGGCCGGCCGGTGCGCACCTTCAACTCGGGCACCTGCACCATGGAGATTGCCTTGCGCATTGCAGGGATCGGGCCTGGCGATGAAGTCATCACCACGCCGATCTCCTGGGTTGCCACGGCCAACGTAATCCTGGAAGTCGGCGCCACGCCGGTGTTTGCCGATATCGACCCGGTCACCCGCAACATCGACTTGGCCCAGTTGGAAGCCGCGATTACCCCGCGCACCAAGGCGATCATCCCGGTTTACCTGGCCGGCCTGCCTCTGGACATGCCGATGCTGTATGCACTGGCGAACAAGTACAACCTGCGCATCGTCGAAGACGCGGCCCAGGCACTGGGGTCGAGCTGGGATGGCGAACGCATTGGCGCCACCGGTGATTTTGTGTCGTTCAGCTTTCAGGCCAACAAGAACATCACCTCTTCCGAGGGCGGTTGCCTGGTCTTGAACAACGCCGAGGAAGCGCGGCTGGCGGAGAAGTATCGCCTGCAAGGCGTGACCCGCACTGGCTTCGATGGCTTGGATGTGGATGTGCTGGGCGGCAAATTCAACATGACCGACATCGCCGCCGCCATTGGCCTGGGGCAGTTTGCCCATATCGAGCAGATCACCGCGCATCGCCAGAACCTGGCGCGACACTATTTCAAATGCTTTGGCAGTGATTTTGAAGAGCAGTACGGCGCACAACTGCCACCGGCCGACTTCGAAAACAGCAACTGGCACCTGTTCCAACTGGTGCTGCCGGAACGCCAGGACGGCCTGCCGGCCCGCGCCACCTTCATGGAGCAGATGCAGGTCCAGGGAGTCGGCATTGGCTATCACTACCCGCCGATCCACCTGCTGAGTCTTTATCGGGCACAGGGGTTCAAGGAAGGCATGTTCCCGGTGGCGGAAAAAGTCGGTCGTTTGATCGTGTCGTTGCCGATGTTCACGGCGATGACGGAGGCGGATGTGGAGCGGTCGGTAGCGGCCGTAAAAGCGGTATTGAAACGCTGACCCTGTAGGAGCCGGGGGGGACGCCCAGTCCTTGCCGGCTCCTACAGTAGATTGCGGTGTTACTCGCCGATAGCGGCTTTGTAGCCGGCAGCATCCAGCAGGTTTTTTAGATCATCCAGGTTGCTTGGCTTGAGCTTGAAGATCCACGCGCCGTACGGGTCGGAGTTCAGCAGCTCAGGGCTACCGCTCAGCTCTTCATTGACGGCAATCACTTCGCCTGCAACCGGAGCGTAGATGTCCGAGGCGGCCTTCACCGACTCAACCACACCCGCTTGGCCAGCAGCGTCGAACTGCGCGCCCACTTCGGCCAACTCAACAAACACCACATCACCCAACGCTTCTTGAGCATGGTCGGAGATACCGACGGTCACGGTGCCGTCAGCTTCCAGGCGTGCCCATTCGTGGCTTTCGGCAAATCGCAGGTCGGCAGGGATATCGCTCATAATCTGTGTCCTCAAGAAGTAATGTCAGCGGCCATTGGCCTGCCGGAAATAGGTTAGATCAAGGTTTTGCCATGGCGCACGAAGGTCGGTTTGACCACTCGAACCGGGTACCACTTGCCGCGGATTTCCACTTCGGCCCGATCAGCGGTTGCCGTCGGTACTCGCGCCAGGGCAATGGATTTGCTCAGCGTAGGAGAGAAACTACCACTGGTGATCTCCCCTTCGCCAATATTGGCGATACGAACCACCTGGTGAGCGCGTAAAACCCCACGTTCTTCCAGTACCAACCCGACCAGTTTGAACTGCACACCCGCCGTTTTTTCCGCCTCCAGCGCGGCGCGGCCGATGAAATTGCGCTCGGCCGGCTCCCAGGCAATGCTCCAGGCCATGTTCGATGCCAACGGCGAAACCTCCTGATGGATGTCCTGGCCGTAGAGGTTCATACCGGCTTCCAGGCGCAGAGTATCGCGAGCACCGAGGCCAATGGGGGAAATACCGGCGCCTACCAGATCGTTGAAAAAGCCTGGCGCCTGATCAGCCGGCAGGACAATCTCCAGGCCATCTTCGCCGGTGTAACCCGTGCGTGCGATAAACCAATCGCCATCGGCCTGGCCTTCGAAGGGCTTGAGCTGGTGAATCAGCGTGCTGCGAGACTGGGTCACCAGCTCGGCAATCTTCTGCCGGGCGTGGGGGCCTTGGATGGCGAGCATGGCCAACTCAGGGCGTTCATGCAGCTGCACTTGGTAATTGCCCAGTTGCGCCTGCATCCAGGCCATGTCTTGGTCACGGGTAGCAGCATTCACCACCAGCCGATAAGCGGACTCGGTGCGGTAGACAATCATGTCGTCCACCACGCCGCCCTTTTCGTTGAGCATGGCGCTGTACAACGCACGGCCGCAGCCATGCAGGCGTTCGACATCATTGGCCAGCAGGTACTGGAGCCATTCCTTGGCCTGGGGGCCGGTGACATCGATCACGGTCATATGAGATACATCGAACACCCCGCAGTCGCGTCGCACCTGATGGTGTTCTTCAACTTGCGAGCCGTAGTGCAGAGGCATATCCCAACCGCCAAAATCGACCATTTTCGCGCCGAGGGCGAGATGCAGGTCATACAGAGGCGTACGCTGTCCCATGGGTTTCTCCTTCCGGGCGTGGCGAAGGTGCGCGGAGCTACTGTTCGTGCTGAGCGCCTTGAATTACAAGGCCTGCAGCCACGCCCAGCGACCCGCTCCGAAAGACGAAGCGCACCGAATGCCGCGCATTGTAGCCGCAAGCTGTAGGACTGGCACCTAACCGATTTGCCGGGCGGAGCGTCGAATCAGCCCGATCACCGGCAACAGGCCGACCAGCACCAGTGTCAACGCGGGCAGAGAAGCCCGTGCCCATTCGCCTTCACTGGTCATTTCAAAGATCCGCACCGCCAGCGTGTCCCAGCCGAACGGGCGCATCAGCAGGGTCGCGGGCATTTCCTTGAGTACATCGACGAAGACCAACAGCGCTGCGCTCAAGGTCCCCGGCAGCAGCAACGGCAGATACACTTTGCAAAACAGTCGTGGGCCGCTGACGCCAAGGCTGCGCGCTGCCTCCGGCAACGAGGGCCGGATGCGCGCCAGGCTGTTTTCCAGCGGCCCATAGGCCACCGCCAGGAATCGCACCAGATACGCCAGCACCAGCGCCGACAGGCTACCCAGCAGCAATGGCTTGCCCGCGCCGCCGAGCCAGCCGGACAACGGCACCACCAGTTCACGGTCCAGATAGCTGAACGCCAACATGATCGACACCGCCAGCACCGAACCCGGCAAGGCATAACCGACATTGGCCAGGCTAATGCCGGAGCGGATCGCCCGCGTCGGTGCCAGCCGATTGGCGAAGGCCAGCACCAGCGCCACACTGACCGTGATCAAGGCGGCGATCCCGCCCAGATAAAGCGTGTGAGCTATCAAGCCGGAGTAGCGCTCATCCAGATCGAAGCGACCGCGCTGCCAGAACCAGGCGACCAGTTGCAGCATCGGGATGACAAAAGCGCAGGCGAACACCAGCCCACACCAACCACTGGCCGCCGCCGCCTTGAACCCGCGCAGGTGATACAGCGCCTTGCCCCGTGGCCGCTCGTTGCTTGGCCGGCTGGCGCCCCGTGCTCGGCGCTCGCCATACAGCACCAGCATCACCACCAGCAGCAACAGGCTGGCCAACTGGGCGGCGCTGGATAGGCTGAAAAAGCCGTACCAGGTCTTGTAGATGGCAGTGGTAAAGGTATCGAAGTTGAACACCGAGACCGCCCCGAAATCCGCCAGGGTTTCCATCAATGCCAGGGCCACCCCGGCCCCAATCGCTGGCCGCGCCATGGGCAGGGCCACATGCCAGAACGCTCGCCACGGCGATTGCCCCAACACCCGCGCCGCTTCCATCAGGCCTTTGCCCTGGGCCAGGAATGCGCTGCGCGCCAGGAGGTAAACGTAGGGGTAGAACACCAGCACCAACACGATGATCACACCGCTGGTGGAACGCACCCGTGGCAGGCGCAGCCCGGTGCCGAACCATTCACGCAGCAGGGTTTGCACCGGGCCGGAGAAATCCAGCAAGCCGACAAACACAAAAGCCAGGACGTACGCAGGAATGGCAAACGGCAGCATCAACGCCCAGTCGAGCCAACGCCGACCGGGGAACTCACAGAGGCTGGTCAGCCAGGCCAGGCTCACGCCCAGCAGGGTCACACCGACACCGACACCCAACACCAGAGTCAGGGTGTTGCCCAGCAGGCGCGGCATCTGGGTTTCCCAGAGGTGGGACCAGATTTGTGCGTCGATACTTTGCCAGGACAGCAACAACACGCTCAGCGGCAGCAGCACCAGGGCGGCGACGGTGAAGACCGGCAGGTACCAGCGGCGTTGGGCGGGGTGGGCCAAAGTCAGTTCTCAGTGAGTGAATAGCTTGAAAACACCACAATCGAATCTGGGAGGGGGCTGCTGCGCAGCCCAGCGCGGGGCAAGCCCGCTCACCACAGCAAGCCCCCTCCCACATTTTGACCTGTAGTGTGTCAGTTCCAGCCAGCTCGATCCATCAACCGGATCGCCTCAGCCTGGCGCTTGCCCGCCACTTCCACCGGCAAGGTGTCCGCCACGAACTTGCCCCAACTCGCCACTTCGGCCGACGGCTGTACCGCCGGATTGGCCGGGAATTCCTGGTTCACGTCGGCAAAGATCTTCTGCGCCTCAGGCGTGGTCATCCACTCCACCAGCGCCTTGGCGGCTTCCGGGTGCGGAGCGTGTTGAGTCAGGCCGATGCCCGACAGGTTCACGTGCACACCACGGTCGCCCTGGTTCGGCCAGAACAGTTTTACCGCCAGGTCCGGCTTCTGTTTGTGCAGGCGGCCATAGTAGTAGGTGTTGACGATGCCCACGTCGCATTGCCCGGCGTTAATGGCCTCCAGCACGGCGATGTCATCGGAGAACACGTCGGTGGACAGGTTGTTCACCCAACCCTTGACGATCTCTTCGGTCTTGGCCGCGCCATGGGTTTCGATCAGGGTGGCGGTCAGCGACTGGTTGTAGACCTTTTTCGCCGTGCGCAGGCACAGGCGGCCTTCCCACTGCTTGTCGGCCAAGGCTTCGTAGGTGGTGAGGTCACCCGGTTTTACCCGGTCGGTGGAATAGGCGATGGTCCGCGCGCGCAGGCTCAGGCCGGTCCAGGTGTGTTTGGAAGAGCGGTATTGCAGGGGGATGTTTTTGTCGATCACCGGGGAGGTGAACGGTTGCAGGATGCCCATTTGCTCAGCCTGCCAGAGGTTGCCGGCATCGACGGTGAGCAGCAAGTCGGCGGTGGCGTTTTCGCCCTCGGCCTTGATGCGCTGCATCAGCGGGGCTTCCTTGTCGGTGATGAACTTCACCTGCACGCCGGTTTTTTTGGTGTAGGCATCGAACACCGGCTTGATCAGTTCGTCGATGCGCGAGGAGTAGACCACCACTTCGTCGGCGGCCTGCACGGTGGTGCTGCCGATCAGGGTGAGTGCCAGGGCAGTCAGGAGGCGCTTGGGTGCCAACATGGGTGCGGTCTCTCATTTGCAAAAAGTGGGCAAATGATAAGGACTCACATTTGGTAGCGCTCGATGGAGGCGTTACCAGATGTTGCATGGCCGGGATTTGCAGTGCGGCTTATGGCCTCATCGCGGACAAGCCCAGCTCACACAGGGATCGTATTTCAATGTCAGGGCTTGGCCAGCTCCGGCAGATCCCCGCTCAGCCCGAGCGCCTGGCGCACAAACACGGCCTTGGCTTCGGGCATTTGGTCGACCATCTTCAATCCGGCATTACGCAACCAGCGCAGCGGCAGTTGATCGGCCTGGAACAGTCGCTCAAACCCTTCCATTGCCGCCATCAATGCCAGGTTATGCGGCATGCGTCGACGCTCGTAGCGGCTCAACACCTTCACATCGGCCAGGCGCTCGCCGCGCTCGGTTGCCGACAACAAGACTTCAGCCAATGTCGCCGCATCCAGGAAACCCAGGTTCACACCCTGCCCCGCCAAGGGATGGATGACGTGAGCCGCGTCGCCAATCAACGCCAGGCCTTCGGCCACATAGCGCTTGGCGTGGCGCTGGCGCAGTGGCACGCAGACGCGCGGGTCGGCGCTCAGCACCGTACCGAGCCGCCCTTCGAAGGCGCGCTCCAGCTCACGGCAGAAGCTTGCATCATCCAGGGCCATCAGGCGCTCGGACTCAGCAGGCGTGGTCGACCAGACGATCGAACACCAATCCTCCTGACCATCGCGCACCAGCGGTAAGAACGCCAACGGGCCGGTGTCGGTAAAGCGTTGCCACGCAGTGCGCTGGTGCGGCTGGCTGCTGCGCACGCTGGTGACGATGGCGTTATGCAGGTAATCCCATTCGCGGGTCGCGGTGCCGGTCAGGCGGCGCACGGCGGAGTTGGCGCCATCGGCCGCCACCACCAGCGGCGCGCGCAACGTGCGGCCGTCAGCCAGGGTCAGCAGCCAATCATCGCCGGAACGGCGCATCTGTTCCAGGCGCGCATTGGCCAACAGGCCCAGGTCGCAGTCGTGCAGACGGTCGAGTAGCGCATCCTGCACCACGCGGTTCTCGACGATATGCCCCAGCACCTCGGCATGCACACTGGCGGCCGAAAAGTGAATCTGACCGGTGCCGCTGCCGTCCCACACCTGCATCTCGCCGTAAGGGCTGGCGCGGCGCGACACAATGCCGTCCCACACGCCCAGGCGCTCGAGGATGCGCTGGCTGGCGGCCGACAAGGCGCTCACGCGGGGTTCAAATGCGGCCTCGCGGTCGAACGGCTTGACGCTCAGCGGGCTGCCGTCGAGCAGCAGCACCTGCAGGCCACTGCCCTGCAACGCCAGCGCCAGGGCGCTTCCGACCATTCCGGCCCCGACAATCAGCACATCTGCGCGCATGTCCATGCTTTAAGCCTGTCTCACTGGCGGCTTACGCCGCACGTAAAGGGTTTTATCGACCTGCGCCACCAGGGTGCCGGAGCCGTCATGAATCTGGACCTTCAGGTGGGGCAAGTACTTCTCGCCTCCTTCGGTCTGCCGGCGGACCTCATCGAGCAAGGCGTCGTCGATGGAGAACTCCGCGTACACCGGGCCTTTGCCCGGCGAAATGAAGTCGATACTCGCGGCCTTGTCCCACACGATGTAATCGCGGCCCAGGTTCTCCATCAGCATCAGCATGTAGAACGGATCAACCATCGAATACAGGCTACCGCCGAACTGCGTGCCGACATAGTTGCGGTTGTACCAGCCCAGGCCCATGCGCACTTTGACGTGACGAAAATCGGCGCTCATGTGCCGCACGCTCACTCCCGCACCCAAGTAGGGCGGATACAAGGTCATGATCCAACGCAACAACCGCGCCTTGCCCAGGCGCTCGATCAACCACTTACGCATCGGGACGCGTGCCCAGGCCCATGGCCTGACGGGCGAACCAGCGCTTGGCCGGCGGCAGCAAGTCCAGGCCCAGCAGACCCATATTGCGGCCCAGGGCGACCAGCGGCTGGGCGCTGCCGAACAGGCGCGTGACCTGGTCGGAGAAGCCCACGGTGAGTTTCTGGTCCAGGCGCTGACGCTCGCGATAGCCTTGCAAGGTCGCCAGGTCACCTGGCACTTGCGGTCCGGCCAGCAAGGCCTCGGCCAGCGCATTCGCATCGCGCAGGGACAGGTTGAAGCCCTGCCCGGCAATCGGGTGCAAGCTGTGAGCGGCATTGCCGAGAATCGCCAAGTGCGAGCGTACTTGCTCCTCGGCTTCCACCAATGTCAGCGGGTACAGATGACGGGCGCCCACTTGCTTAAGCGTGCCCAGGCGGTAGCCGAACACGCCCTGCAATTCACTCAAGAAGCTGCGCTCATCGAGATTGGCCAGGCGCTGGGCGTCCATGCCGATGCGCGTCCACACCAGTGCGCAGCGGTTGTCCGGCAGCGGCAACAGGGCCATCGGGCCTTCATCGGTGAAACGTTCGAAGGCTTCGCCGTTATGGGATTCGCTTGGCGTGATGTTGGCGATCAACGCGCTCTGGTTGTACGGGCGGGTTTTCACGCCGATGCCCAATTGCTCGCGCAAGCCGGAACGGCCACCGTCAGCCAGCACGGCGAGGTCGCATTCCAGCACGGTTTCATCGTTGAGGGTCAGGCGGTAGCCGTCGGGCAGCGGCTCCATGCGTGTGACTTCGGCCGGGCAACGCCAGCTGACCACGTCTTTGTCCAGGCCCTGCCACAGGCATTGGCCCAGCCAGGCGTTCTCCACCACGTAGCCGAGGGCCGGCACGCCCTCTTCCATGGCAGACAAGCGCGCGGTAGAGAAACGCCCACGGTCAGACACGTGGATCTGCTTGATCGGTTCGGCACGGCGCGAAATGTCCTGCCACAGGCCCAGGCGCTGATAAATCTGCCGGGCGCCGTAGGAGAGCGCCGAAGAACGCGCATCGTAGCTCGGCTGGTAGCTGTCGCCCGGCGCAAAGGGCTCGATCAGCACGATCTTCCAACCGCGCGCTTTGGCCCCAGCCTGCAACGCCAGCGCCAGGCTGGCGCCGACCAGGCCGCCGCCAATGATTGCCAGGTTGACCCGGCTCATCGGGCAGCCGCCATCAGCGCTTCAATTTCAGCGACGGTCTTGGGCACGCCACCGGTCAGGATTTCACAGCCTTGCTTGGTCACTACCACGTCGTCCTCGATGCGTACGCCAATGCCACGCCATTTCTTTGCCACGTTCGGGTTGTCCGGCGAAATGTAGATGCCCGGCTCCACGGTCAACGCCATGCCAACTTCCAGCACCCGCCATTCACCCCCCACTTTGTACTCGCCCACGTCATGCACATCCATGCCCAACCAGTGGCCGGCGCGGTGCATGTAGAAGGCTTTATAGGCTTCGGTGGCGATCAACTCGTCGACGTCACCCTGCAACAATCCCAGCTTCACCAACCCGGCAGTGATCACCTGCACGGTTGCCTCATGCGCCTGGTTCCAATGCTTGTCCGGGGCGATCTCGGCAAACGCGGCTTCCTGGGAAGCCAGCACAATTTCGTAGATCGCCTTCTGTTCCGGCGAAAACCTGCCATTGACCGGCCAGGTGCGGGTGATGTCGCTGGCGTAGCAGTCGATCTCACAGCCGGCGTCGATCAGCACCAGATCACCGTCCTTGAGCACCGCGTCATTCTGCTGGTAATGCAGGATGCAGCTGTTGCGCCCGGCGGCGACGATGGAGCCGTAGGCTGGCATTTTCGCGCCGCCTTTGCGGAATTCATAATCCAGCTCGGCTTCCAGGCTGAACTCATGGAGACCGGCACGGCTGGCCTGCATCGCCTTCACGTGAGCGGCGCAGGAGATTCGCGCAGCCTCGCGCATCACCTTCACTTCCGCAGCCGATTTATACAGGCGCATGTCGTGGAGCAGATGATCCAGGGCAACGAATTCGTTCGGTGGCTGGGCGCCCAGGTGGGCCTTGGAGCGGATCACGTTGATCCATTCCATCAGGTGCCGGTCGAACTCGGCATTGCTGCCCATGGCCGAGTACACCCGGTCGCGGCCTTCGATGAGGCCAGGCAGGATGTCGTCGATATCGGTGATAGGAAACGCGTCGTCGGCGCCAAAGTCGCGGATCGCGCCTTCGGTGCCGGCGCGCAGGCCGTCCCACAGTTCGCGTTCGGCGTTGCGCTCGCGGCAGAACAGCACGTACTCGCCGTGCTGGCGACCGGGCATCAACACGATCACCGCTTCCGGCTCGGGGAAACCGCTCAGGTACTGGAAGTCACTGTCCTGGCGGTACACGTGCTCGACATCACGGTTGCGGATCGCCACGGCGGCAGCCGGCAGGATCGCGATGCTGTTGGGTTCCATCTGCGCCATGAGCGCCTTGCGGCGTCGGGTGTATTCCGCTCGGGGGATATGGATCATGGGCAGATGGACTTCCTTTCTTAGTGCGGCGAAGGCCTTAGTGCAACGACGGTTTAAGAGCGGCGGGTTCAGCGGACTTTCGGGTCTCGGTGAACAGCAGCAACGGCGCGACGCGCAGGTATTCCATGACTTCCATGTAGTCGCCTTCGCCATCTTCGGACTCTTCCAGGGCGTCTTGCACCTGGGAGATCGCCGCCAGATCCTGCAACACTTCCTGGGCGTCGGTGCTCAGTTCCAGGCCGCCGGCGTTGACGCCGAAACCGTGGAGGAAACCCTGGCACCATTGGCCCAGGGCGGCAGCGCGCTCGGTGAGCGGCGCGTCGTCGGTCGGCAACAGCAGGACCACGGTGACGTCATCACCGGTCAGCTCGCCCTTGACCATCTCTTGCAGGCCGATCAGTGCGTTACGCACGTTCTCGGTCGGTTCGGTTTCCAGCAGCTCGGCCACGTCGGCCAGCCAGTTGTCGGCATCAAAGCCAACGCCAGTGCAGCTGCGACCCAACAGCACGCCGTGCAGTTCGGCAGGCGAGCAAGGGTGGCCGCTGGTGCTCAGCAGTTTGGAAAAAGCGTCGTACGGGGAGTTCTGAATAGGCATGGTGAGCTAGGCGCCAGACGGCGCAATGTCTAGAATGGAGCGCTGTATCCTAGCACCGGCAGACGTACCAAGACTATCAAGGGCGTCAGATCGTTTATCCTGCAGTTGCCATTCATCAGACAAATCCAGTGGAACCCAATGGAAGACACCGACCTGCAAGCGCTGATGGCCAGACTCGAATTGCTAATTACCCGGGTCGAGCAACTAAAGAGTCAAAACGGACTCCTATTAGCTCAGGAAAAGACCTGGCGCGAGGAACGCGCTCACCTCATTGAAAAAAACGAAATCGCCCGGCGTAAGGTCGAATCGATGATTTCGCGCCTGAAGGCCTTGGAGCAAGACTCATGAGTTCAAGCAATAGCGTCACCGTGCAGATCCTGGATAAAGAATATTCGATCATCTGCCCCCAGGAAGAGCGCAACAACCTGGTGAGCGCCGCCCGCTACCTGGATGGCAAGATGCGTGAAATCCGCAGCAGCGGCAAAGTGATCGGCGCCGACCGTATCGCCGTGATGGCCGCGCTGAACATTACCCACGATTTGCTGCATAAGCAGGAACGCCCTGACGTACAGGCCAGCGGCTCGACGCGTGAGCAGGTGCGTGACCTGCTGGAGCGTGTCGATCTGGTGCTTTCCAGCGATTCAGACGCACCCAAGGGCTGATTGCCGCGACTGTTTAAGGTATACTCGCCCCACTCCCTGGCGTGTTTGCCAGTCGGCGATGTCCCTGAGCCGATTCGCACTACCCTGGAAGTTGCACGTTGGGCTGGTGTGCATGTCCGCTAGACGGAAAGCCTTAAAGCCTACTGCATCTTCCACCTTGAACTTTCGGGTTCAAGGGCTAAGTCGACAGCGGCTCTGTCGGGGAGCCTGAATTCCAAAACTCAATGCCAGTCCTCGGACTGGCATTGTTTTATGAGCCGAAACCATGACCGAACCTGCGCCGCTTTCCCGTCCGCAACTTCGACGCATGTTGCGTAAAGCCCGCCGCGCCCTCACGCCGAGCGAGCAGCGCAAGGCCGCCCACGGCCTGTATCGGCAACTGGCACAGCACCCGCTGTTTCGCCGGGCCAAACATATCTCTTTGTATCTACCGACGGACGGTGAAATTGATCCGCGCCTGCTGCTGCGCGCCGCCCAGCGCCGGGGCAAGGCCACTTACCTGCCAGTGCTCAGCGCCTGGCCACGGACCAAGATGGTGTTCCAGCGCGTCAGGCCTGGGGAAAAGCTACTGCCCAATCGTTTTCGTATCCTGGAACCCCGGGTGAACATCAACCGCCAACGCAAAGTCTGGGCGCTGGACCTGGTGCTGCTGCCGTTGGTGGGGTTCGATGATGCGGGTGGACGCCTGGGCATGGGCGGCGGGTTCTACGATCGCAGCCTGGCCTACCTGTCGCGCCGCCAGAGCTGGCGCAAGCCGACGCTACTGGGCCTGGCCCATGAATGTCAGAAGGTTGATCGGTTGGCACAGGCAAGCTGGGATGTGCCGTTGGCGGGCACCGTCACTGATAAGCATTGGTATATTGCGAAGACGCCACTGGAGTCAGCGGCGCCTTGAAGACGGGTCAGCGTTTGAACGGTTGCGGCTGCTGCTGAGCCAGTTCAACGGGCGCATCGGTCTTGTTCGACCATAAGCTTTGGGCATACCCGGTGGTCACGACGCCCAGACCAAACAAAATCACCAAAATCCATAGTAAATCCGGTTTACGTTGCATCGATTGCCCCCCTGCAGGCACCTCGTACACGATGACAACAACGTTCCAAAGTAGTCCGTTGCAGCTGCGTCAAGCTTTAAAAGCCGGCATTCTGCGGTAACGTGAACCAACACGCAAACCTTGACGCCAACCGACTGTCGGTTTGTCATCAAATTGCCTGACAACTTGCCCACTGCCTTTTTCAGGAGCCCCAAAATGGCCTACTGGCTGATGAAATCCGAGCCCGACGAACTCTCTATCAAAGGCCTGGAAAAGCTCGGCGAAGCGCGCTGGGACGGGGTGCGTAACTACCAGGCACGCAACTTCCTGCGTGCCATGGCAGTGGGTGACCAATTTTTCTTCTACCACTCCAGCTGCCCGGAGCCGGGCATTGCCGGCATCGGCAAAATCGTCGAGGCGGCCTACGCGGACCCCACCGCGCTGGAGCCCGAAAGCCACTACTTCGACGCCAAGGCCACCCCGGAAAAAAATCCGTGGAGCGCGATCAACGTCGCGCATGTCCAGACGTTCCCCAAGGTGCTGGGCCTGGGCTACCTGAAACAGCAAACCGCCCTCGCCGAACTGCCTTTGGTGCAAAAAGGTAGCCGGCTTTCGGTGATGGGCGTCACGCCCGAGCAATGGGCCGCCGTGATCAATTTGCTTTAACTGACCGGTATCAAGGCCCTCTTAGGGCAAACCGGTCACACTGGAACGCTAACGCCGCAGGAAGCAGCCATGTCGACGAACCACCACACCTCCCGTCTTTTCGCTATCGCCCTCATCGCCCTGTTGTTGGGTGCCGGTGGCTTCGGTTACTGGCGCTCCACCCAGGACCGCTTGCCCGAAGGCCTGAGCATGGGCAACGGCCGCCTGGAATCCACCGAAGTGCAGATCGCCGCCAAGATCCCAGGGCGCCTGGCAGAGGTGCGGGTGGACGAAGGCGACAAGGTCCTCAAAGGTCAACTGCTCGCACGCATGGACACCCGCACGCTGGAAGCCCAGCGCGCCCAGGCCGAAGCCGAAGTGCTGCGCGCCAAGGAAAACTTCGCTGCCGCCGAGGCCAACGTGCAATTGCGCCAGAGCGAGCAACTGCTGGCCAACCAGGAACTCAAGCGCACCCAGGAGCTGTACAAACGCGGCTTCGCCAGCAGCCAGTTGATTGACCAACAGCAGGCGCGGCAGAACACCGGCAATGCGGCCGTGATCGCGGCACAAGCCCAAGTCAACTCGGTGAAGGCTGCGATCGGTGCCGCCGAGGCCCAGGTCGCCCAGCTCACCAGCGAGATCGACGACAGCAGCCTGCGCGCGCCCATCGACGGGATTATCCAACTGCGCCTGGCCGAGCCGGGCGAAGTACTCGGCGCGGGCGGCCGTGTCCTGTTGCTGATCGATCCCAACGACCAATACATGAACCTCTACCTGCCGGCCTCCGTCACCGGCCGGCTCACCGTCGGCAGCGATGCGCGCATTCTGCTCGACGCCCTGCCCGACCAACCGCTGCCGGCCAAGATCAGCTTTGTCGCCGCCAAATCCCAGTTCACCCCCAAGGAAGTGGAAACCCGAGACGAACGCCAGAAACTGGTGTTCCGGGTCAAACTGCGCCTGACCCAACCCAGCGCCGTGCCCCAAGCCAAACCCGGCATGCCCGGCGCCGGCTACGTGCGCACGGCTGATATCGACTGGCCGGCCAACCTGCGATGAGCGCCCTGGCGCTGCAAGCCACAGCGATCAACCATCGCTACGGCAAGCAACAGGCCCTGGTCGACATCACGTTCAGCCTGCCAGCCGGGACGCGTTGCGGGTTGATCGGACCGGATGGCGCGGGCAAGTCGAGCCTGCTGGGGTTGATCGCAGGGGTTAAAAAGCTTCAGGACGGCCAACTGCAAGTGCTTGGCGGTGCGATTGAAGACCGCCGCCACCGCAACAGCCTGTACCCGCGCATCGCCTTCATGCCTCAAGGGTTGGGCGGCAACTTGTATCCTGAGTTGTCCATCAGCGAAAACATCCGTTTCTTTGCCACGCTGTTCGGCCTGTCGAAAGCCGACTGCGACCAACGCATGCACAACCTGCTGCTGGCCACCGACCTTGCGCGCTTCGCCGAACGCCCGGCGGGCAAGCTCTCCGGTGGGATGAAGCAGAAACTCGGCCTGTGTTGCGCGCTGATCCACGACCCGGACCTGTTGATCCTCGACGAGCCCACCACCGGCGTCGACCCACTGTCACGTCGGCGCTTCTGGGAGCTGGTCGAAAGCGTACGCAGCGAACGCCCGCAACTGACACTGCTGGTGGCCACGGCCTACATGGAAGAAGCCGAGCAATTCGAACATTGCCTGATGCTCGATCGCGGCAAGCTGATTGCGGACGGCCTGAGCCGTGAATTGGCGGGCGCGACAGCCAGCGGCAAACTGGACGAAGCCTTCACCCACTTCCAGGGCGACAGCGCCCACGATAACCAGCCGCTGGTGATTCCAGCGAGGCAAAGCGACAACGCCGATATCGCCATCGAAGCTCACGACCTGACCCTGCGTTTCGGCGATTTCACCGCCGTGAACAAGGTCAGCTTCGCCATTGGCCGCGGCGAGATATTCGGCTTCCTCGGCTCCAACGGCTGCGGCAAGACCACCACCATGAAGGTGCTCACCGGCCTGATGCCCGCCACCGAGGGCAGTGCGACGCTGCTGGGCAATCCGGTGGACGCCAAGGACCTCGCGACCCGCAAGCGCGTGGGTTTCATGTCGCAAAGCTTCTCGTTGTATGGCGAACTCAGCGTGCGCCAGAACCTGGTGCTGCATGCGCAATTGTTCGACCTGCCCAAGGCAGACAGCGGCCCGCGCATTGATGAGCTGATCCAGCGTTTCGACCTCGGTGACGTGGCCGAACAACCGTCCGGCGAGCTGCCGCTCGGCTTGCGTCAGCGTTTGTCATTGGCCGTGGCGGTGCTGCATCGCCCGGAAGTGCTGATCCTCGACGAACCTACGTCGGGCGTCGACCCGGCGGCGCGGGATGACTTCTGGCGATTGCTGATCGAGCTGTCCCGCGAACAAGGTGTGACGATTTTCCTGTCCACGCACTTTATGAACGAAGCCCAGCGCTGCGACCGCATTTCCCTGATGCACGCGGGCAAGGTGCTCGCCTGCGATACGCCGGATGCGTTGCAGCGGCAGTTCCAGGGCGACACCTTGGAAGCCGCGTTCGTCACCTGCCTGGAGCAAGCACAGGGTGAACCGGAGCCCACTGCGCCCGCCGCCACCGTCAGCGAAACCAGTGCCCCTCCCGTGAGCAAACGCGGCTTCAGCCTGGCCCGCCTATTGGCCGTGGCCAGCCGCGAAGGCAAAGAGCTGCTGCGCGATAAGGTGCGCATGGCCTTCGCGTTGCTGGGCGCGATGTTCATGATGGTGATCTTCGGCTACGGCATTTCCCTGGATGTGGAAAAACTCGCCTTCGCCGTCTACGACCAGGACCAGACCCCGCAAAGCCGCGCCTACCTGGAGGCATTTCGCAGTTCACGCTATTTCGCCGAGCAGCCGCCGATTCAGGACTCAACTGAATTGCACCGGCGCCTGCAACGTTCGGAAATCAAACTGGCCCTGGAGATACCACCCGGCTTTGGCCGCGATCTCTACGCCGGCCGCCAGCCCAGCGTGGCCGCCTGGCTCGATGGCGGGATGCCGTTTCGCGCGGAAACCAGCCGCAACTATGTCGAGGCCGTGCACCAGGAAAACCTGCAGCAACTGGCCGAATTGAGCAGCCTGCCGCGCAACAACCCAGCGGCCGCCAAGCTGGAAACGCGCTTTCGCTATAACCAAGACGTGGTCAGCGTGAATGCCATCGGCCCCGGTGTGATGGCGCTGATCCTGGCGTTTATCCCGGCGATGCTCACCGCCCTCGGCATCGTGCGCGAGAAGGAACTGGGCTCGATCACCAACTTCTACGCCACGCCCCTGACGCGCCTGGAATTTCTGCTCGGCAAACAGGCGCCGTACCTGGCCGTGAGCCTGGTCAACCTGGCAGTACTGGTGGCGATGAACCGCTGGCTGTTCGGCGTGCCGTTCAAGGGCAGCGGCCTGACGCTGGCGTTCGGCGGCCTGCTCTATGTGCTGGCGACCACCAGCATGGGCCTGCTGATTTCGGCGTTCACCCGCACTCAGATCGCGGCGATCCTCGGCACCATGATCATCACCAGCCTGCCGACCATTCAATTCTCCGGACTGATCGTGCCACGCTCGTCCCTGGAAGGCGCAGCGGCGTTGATGGGCATGCTGTTTCCGGCGGGGCACTTCCTGGATGTCGCCGTGGGCACCTTCACCAAGGCCTTGGACCTGCGTCAGTTGTGGCCGCAATGCCTGGCGCTGTTCGGGTTCTTTGTCGGGTTTACCGGGCTAAGCCTGGTCATGCTCAAGAAGCAGGAGGCCTGATGCATAAGTTCGCGCATATCCTGCGCCTGGGGATCAAGGAACTGACCAGCCTGCGCCATGACAGCGTATTGCTGCTGTTTCTGTTCTACGCCTTCACCGTCGCCATCTATATGCCCGCCGCCGGCTCGGTGATCGGCGTGCATAACGCCAGCGTGGCGTTTGTCGATGAAGACCACAGTTCGCTGTCGCGGCAACTGGCCGAGGCGCTGCAGCCGCCCGAGTTTCAAACCCCCACGCCGTTGGCCTATGACCAGTTGGACAGGGTCATGGACAGCGGCGAATACACCTTCGTGATCAATGTGCCGGCGAACTTCCAGGCTGACCTGTTGGCCGGTCGCCAACCCGGCGTGCAGGTGAACGTGGACGCCACGGCCATGAGCCAGGCGTTCATGGGCGCGGGCTACATCGGGCGGATTTTCCAGCGGGAATTGCTGACCTACAGCGGGCAAGCCGCCGCCAGCCAGACGCCCGCCCTGCTCACGACTCGCGCGCTGTTCAACACCAACCTGGAGGGTGGCTGGTTTTTGGCGGTGATCCAGATCGTCAACAACATCACCATCCTCGCCATTATCCTGACCGGCACCGCGCTGCTGCGTGAACGCGAACACGGCACCCTCGACCATCTGCTGGTATTGCCGCTGACAGCGCTGGAAATCATGCTGGCGAAAATCTGGAGCAACATGCTGGTGGTGGTGCTGTGCACTTGGCTGTCACTGGAAGTGGTGGTCAAAGGTTTGCTCGGCGTGCCGCTGGCCGGGTCACTGAGTTTGTTTCTGTTGGTGACGGCGCTGTACTTGTTTGCCAGCACCGCACTGGGCATCTTCCTCGCCACCCTCGCCCGCTCGACGCCGCAGTTCGGCCTGCTGGCAATCCCGGTGATCATCCCGATGCTGCTGCTCTCCGGCGGCAGTACGCCGTTGGACAGCATGCCCGAGTGGTTGCAGTGGGTGATGCAGGGCTCGCCGTCGACGCATTTTGTGAGTTTGAGCGCGGCGATTCTGTTCCGCGATGCGGGCGTGAGCGTGGTGTGGCCGGACTTGCTGGCGCTGGCGGGGATTGGGTTGGTGTTCTTTGCAGTGGCACTGGCGCGGTTCAGGAAGAGCCTGGCTTCCTGAAACCGCACCCTATTGGTGATTACTGGATGATCAAGTTGTTGAACAGCAGATCTTCCACCACCGGTTTGCCGGTCTCGTCATTCATCACTTGCTGGGTTTGCTTGAGGGCTTCCTGGCGCAGTTTTTCTTTCCCTTCAACGGTGCTCATGGCCTCGTTGGTCTGCTGGGTGAACAGCGCCACCAGCTGATTACGGATCAACGCGTCGTTGGCTTTGACGGCAGCAGCCGCTTCGGTGCCGGTCACGCGCAGGGCGATGTCGGCCTTGAACACCTTGAGTTTCGCCGTGCCATCCAGGCCGTAGTTGCCCACAAATGGCGGGCTCAGGCTGATATAGCTGACCTTCGGCGCCTCGCCTTCTTTGGCTTCTTCGGCTTGGGCCGCCATCGGCAACGTCAGGGCCAGCATCAACAGGATCCACGCTTTCACAGTTCATTCCTCACATTCGGTTGCCGGGTAGCATAACGCTAGCAAGGCAGAGCACAAGCTTATGGCGGCTTATCAGGCCCGGGCATGCTCGTTGACCCACGAGCGTACCCTCCTACACTTATCGGCCACGACGCCAAAAGGAATAGTCCGATGAAAGCTGTGCTGTGCAAAGCCTTCGGCCCCGCCGAAACCCTGGTGCTGGAAGAGATCGCCAGCCCGGCGATCAAGAAGAACGAAATCCTGCTGGACGTGCATGCCGCCGGGGTCAACTTCCCGGACACGCTGATCATCGAGGGCAAGTACCAGTTCAAGCCGCCTTTCCCGTTTTCGCCGGGTGGTGAGGCGGCGGGCGTGGTCAGTGAAGTCGGGGAAAAGGTCAGCCACCTCAAAGTCGGTGACCGGGTGATGGCGCTGACCGGCTGGGGCAGTTTTGCCGAGCAGGTCGCGGTGCCCGGCTACAACGTGCTGCCGATCCCGCCGAGCATGGACTTCAACACCGCAGCCGCCTTCAGCATGACCTACGGCACCTCCATGCACGCGCTGAAACAACGCGCCAACCTGCAACCCGGCGAAACCCTGCTGGTGCTCGGCGCCTCCGGTGGCGTGGGCCTGGCCGCCGTAGAAATCGGCAAAGCCATGGGCGCGCGGGTAATCGCCGCCGCCAGTAGTGCCGACAAACTCGCAGTGGCCAAGGCCGCCGGCGCCGATGAGCTGATCAACTACAGCGAAGCCAGCCTGAAAGACGAGATCAAGCGCCTCACCGACGGCAACGGCGCCGATGTGATCTACGACCCAGTGGGTGGCGACCTGTTTGACCAGGCCATCCGTGCCATTGCCTGGAACGGCCGCCTGCTGGTGGTGGGTTTTGCCAGCGGGCGCATACCGGAGCTGCCGGTGAACCTGGCGCTGCTCAAGGGTGCGGCGGTGGTCGGGGTGTTCTGGGGTTCGTTTGCCCAGCGCCAGCCGCAGGATAATGCGGCGAATTTCCAGCAGTTGTTCAGTTGGTATGGTGAAGGCAAGCTCAAGCCGCTGGTGTCGCAGGTGTATCCGCTGGAACAAGCCGCCCAGGCGATCAATGACCTGGGGCAGCGGCGGGCTGTGGGCAAGGTCGTCGTCCAGACTCGCTGACCTTCCCCTGTAGGAGCCGGCTTGCCGGCAAGCCCGCTCCTACAGATCTATTTACGACCATCACTTATCTATTCGCGACATGTTCGTAAGAGAACATGCAATTGCTCTCATTTCCTGTGTTTGCAGATAAGAGGCGATGCTATTTTCGGTAACGAAACTGTAACATTCGCATCCGCAGTCAAAACAAGAAATTTGGAGCTCTTGAATGTTTGCTTTCTTTCGTCCTGCCGCCCATCAGGCGCCCCTGCCTGAAGAAAAAATAGACAGTACCTACCGACGTCTGCGCTGGCAGATCTTCGCCGGTATTTTCTTCGGCTACGCCGGTTACTACCTGCTGCGCAAAAACTTCTCCTTGGCCATGCCCTACTTGATCGACGAGGGTTACACCCGCGGCGAGCTGGGCCTGGCGATGTCGGCCATCGCGATTGCCTACGGCCTGTCCAAGTTCCTCATGGGCCTGGTGTCCGACCGCTCCAACCCACGCTACTTCCTGCCCTTCGGCCTGCTGGTTTCCGCCGGGGTGATGTTCATTTTCGGTTTCGCACCTTGGGCGACGTCCAGCGTGACCATGATGTTCATTTTGCTGTTCATCAACGGCTGGGCCCAAGGCATGGGCTGGCCGCCAAGTGGGCGCACCATGGTGCACTGGTGGTCGCAGAAAGAACGCGGCGGCGTGGTTTCGGTATGGAACGTGGCGCACAACGTCGGCGGCGGCCTGATCGGCCCGCTGTTCCTGCTGGGCATGGCCTGGTTCAACGACTGGCACGCAGCCTTCTACGTACCGGCCACTGTGGCCCTGCTGGTGGCGGCCTTTGCCTTCATCACCATGCGCGACACCCCACAATCGGTGGGCCTGCCGCCTATCGAGAAGTACAAGAACGACTACCCGGAAGGCTACGACGCCAGCCACGAAGACGAATTCAGCGCCAAGGAAATCTTCGTCAAGTACGTGCTGCGCAACAAAATGCTGTGGTACATCGCCTTCGCCAACGTGTTCGTCTACCTGCTGCGCTACGGCGTACTGGACTGGGCGCCGACCTACTTGAAAGAAGCCAAGCACTTCACCGTGGATAAATCCTCGTGGGCGTACTTCTTTTATGAATGGGCCGGTATCCCAGGCACACTGCTGTGCGGCTGGATGTCGGACAAGATCTTCCGTGGCAACCGTGGCCTGACCGGCATTGTGTTCATGGCGCTGGTAACCGTGGCGACCCTGGTGTACTGGCTCAACCCGCCAGGCAACCCGATGGTCGACATGATCGCGCTGTTCTCCATCGGCTTCCTGATCTACGGCCCGGTGATGCTGATCGGCCTGCAGGCGCTGGAACTGGCACCGAAGAAAGCCGCCGGCACCGCTGCGGGCTTCACCGGTCTGTTCGGCTATCTGGGCGGTTCGGTGGCGGCGAGTGCGGCCATGGGCTACACCGTGGACCATTTCGGCTGGGACGGCGGTTTCGTGCTGCTGATTGGCGCGTGCATCTTGGCCATCGCCTTCCTGATCCCAACGCTGTGGCACACCAACAGCGTCAGCTCGGCGCGTTAAGCGCCTGAGCCACCCTTTGCACAACGCTTGAGCCGCGCCTCCAGGTTCTTATCTGGCATGGCGTGGCTACGCAGGGCATTGACGGTCTGCTCGACATAATCGCGAGTGGTACCGTAACGCCCGCAAGCACTCTGCAACACATGGTTCAGCACGATATCGGGCAAGTTGCCGGCGTAGCTGGGCAAGTGCCGCTCCAAGACAAATCCCAACGCCTGCACCGTGCTGCCATCTTCGAGACGGCAACTGAGCCAATGCGGCCGGTAAGAAGGATAAGGCATCTCGCGCTGCCACAAGGCGTAGAGCGAGGCCTCCAGCTGATCCTCCGGCAAGCGGTAGGCAAACCCGCTGCAGGAACCGCCGCGATCCAGCCCAAAGACCAACCCTGGAATTTCCGGAGTCCCACGATGCTCATGGGACCACAGGTACAGGCCCCGGTGATAACCGTGGACCCGTGCCCGCATCCGCTCGGTGGACGAACACTCAGGGCGCCAGATCAGCGAACCATAAGCGAAAAGCCAGACCGGCCCACCCTTGTGCTGGGCCATGGTGGCCTGCATTGAGCTCATCAACTGTTCGTGAGTGAGTTGCGGCCCAAGATCGAGCCGCGGAGGGTAAGCCAATTGCAAAAGATCGGATTCAATGACGGTCATGGCAAATCGCTTAGGTCTCCTGTGTATTACCAGTTATAGGCAACTTTACCGTAATAGAACGCGCCGCTGTAACCGTACGGCGAAAAAGTGCTATAGGCCAAATTGCCACCACTGCTGGCGAAGGCATTGACCTTTTCCGGGTATTTATCGGTGACGTTGTCGCCGCCGAGGGTGAAGGTCCAGTTCTTCAACTTGTAGTCCGCCGACAAATCCAACACCCAGGCCGCCTTGAAGGTCTGGTCGTTGGCCTTGTCGGCCTGGTAGCTGGTGAATTCACCATAGCGCACCAGGTTGCTGTGCAGCGCCCAATTGCCGAAGGTGAAGTCGTTACCCAGGCTCAGCTTGTGTTCAGGCGTGGTATCGCCCAGCAAACCGCTCTTCTCGCGACGGTCCACGCGCACCAGATTGGCGCCCAGGCTGTCGAGGATGGCCGGGTTGGGCTTCACGTCCGTGACCTTGGTGTGGTTGTAGTTGTAGCCCACGGTGCTGTTCCAGCGGATGCCGTTATCGAACTGGTAACGGTAGTTGGCCACCAGGTCGACGCCGTCAGTGCTGGTATCGGTGGCGTTGGTAAAGTAGCGGGCAGTGGTGTAGTTGATGTTGCCCACGCCATTGGCGCGCAGATAAGCCTGGGTTGCCGGGTCCAGGTTGAGGTTGGACGACAGGCTGATGCGATCACGAATGTCGATGCGGTACACGTCCACCGTTACGGTCAGGTCGTCGGCGGGCTCCAGTACCAGACCAAGGCTGTAGTTACGCGACTTCTCGGCCTTCAGGTCCTCTGCGCCCAGCAGGCGTGCGACCTGGCTGGAGGCTGGGAAAGTACCAGCCTCGCGGATGTCGCTGCCGATCAACTGCGACGACGTAAACGCGAAGTTCTGCTGAGCCAGGGACGGCGCGCGGAAACCGTTGGAAATACTACCGCGCAAGGCCACCTGCGGGGTGAAGTCGTAGCGGGCCGACAGCGAGCCGCTGACATTGGAACCGAAGTCACTGTAATCCTCATGCCGTACGGCAGCCGAAGCGCTGAGTTTTTCGGTGAAGTTGGTTTCCAGGTCCAGGTACTGCGCCCAATTGTGACGTGAACTGCTGCCGGCGTCGGCATCACGGAAACCACCGAGGCCCGAACTGCCGGTCTGGTAGTAGGACGCCGGCTCACCCGCTTCAATCTCATAGCCCTGGCGCAGGTATTCCCCGCCAAAAGCCACGGAGACCGGGTACGGCAGGAAGCCCACGTCGAATTCTCGGGACAGGTCCAGGCTGACTTGTTTCTGGTCGTTGCTCAGGGTGCCGTTGTCGAACTTGCGCGGCGTGGCCAGGCCCAGTGACGTGTTGATGGTTTCGGTGCTCAGCTCGTACTGGTTCTTGCCGTAGTTGGCCGACAGGTCGTAATGCCAGTCATACGCCAACAGCCCCCGCAGGCCCACCACCAGCGAAGTGTCTTCCAGGTTGCCCTTGATCAGCGGCAGATAGCCATTGGGATTAAGCGCCGGAATATTGTTGGAGGCATTGCTCGCCCGGTAGAACGCCGCCGTCTCGCCGCGACGCTTGCTGTAGCCGCCGAAGGTGTAGAACTCGGCCGCATCGTTGAAGGAATATTCCGAGTTGAACTGGAACTTGCCTTCATTGGTGGCCGGTTCGCCCTGGCGAAACACCTGCTGGCCGTAGGTCGTGGAGCCTACGCTGGCTGGGCGCAAATCCTTGCCGGCACGGTTGGTGTAGTCGTTGTCGGCGCCTTCGGCCGAGAGGTTGATAAAGCCGTTGTCACCCAGTGCCACGCCGGTATTGCCACTGAGGTTGCGCTGGATGCCGTCGCCCTTCTTGTACTCGCCGAACTTGGAGGAGATCGAACCACCATGGTCGGCGTGTTTGAGGATCACGTTGATCACCCCGGCAATCGCATCGGAGCCATAACGCGCGGACGCACCATCGCGCAGCACTTCGATATGGTCGACTGCCGACAGCGGGATCGCATTCAAGTCCGCCGGGGCCGAGCCACGGCCCACCGCCCCGCCCAGGTTGACGAAAGCACTGGTATGGCGGCGCTTGCCATTGACCAACACCAGCACCTGATCCGGCGACAACCCACGCAACTGCGCAGGGCGCACCAGTTCGGCGCCGTCCACCAGGCTCGGACGCGGGAAGTTGATCGACGGAATCAGCCGCGCCAACACCGCCCCCAGCTCATCGGAGCCGGTGCTGCGCAGGGTGTCGCCGGAAATCACATCGATCGGCGACAGCGACGCACTCGCCGTGCGCTCTTGGGCGCGGGTGCCGGTAACGATCACGGTGTCGAGCTTGGGTGCGTCGGTGGCGGGCGTTTCGGCCGCGAAGACTGGATTGAAACTCACGGCGGTCAGCAAATTGGCCGACAAAATCGCCGAGTACAGCGCGTGTTGCTTGTAGCTCCCCATACCGCTCCCCTTGAATCAAAAACCAGAACGTCGTGTCCTGAGTTCATACGATCGATCCGGCTGGCGGGCGGTGGCGGTCAGTTATTGGTGGTTGTGATTGAGTCGGTAGTCCGTTGCGATATAGCTTAAGGATATTTATGTAACAAATTAAATACCTTTAAAGCATAAGCGAATGCATAAGCAAAACGGCCCATTCGTCAGGATTGCATCGGCCAATCCCGCTACTTTCAGCCCCGGTTCAGCCTGGGAACACGCCTAGCCGTCAAAATGGCGCACAGATCACGACCCACCTAGCCGCCCATCACATCGACTATCGAGGTCGCACCCATGAAAAAATTCCGATTGCCTGGCCTGCTGTTCCTGGCCCAGGCCACCACCGCGTTGGCAGGCGAAGCGCCGGTCACCGAAGACGACAAAGGCTTCTGGTACGCGCAAACCAGCGTCTACACCCGGCATTTTGCGCCCGACCCCGAGCACAACAATAACCAGGACTTGATTGGCCTGGAGCGCAATGAAGCCTCAGGTTTTGTGTATGGCGGGGCGACGTTCCGCAACTCGTTCCGGCAGCGCTCGTACTATGCGTATGTGGGAAAACGCTACGACATGGCCGACTATCCGGTGTATTTGAAGCTGACGGGCGGGGCGATCCAGGGTTATCGCGGCAAGTACCGCGACAAGATCCCGTTGAACCGTTTCGGCGTGGCGCCGGTGATCATTCCGTCGGTGGGCGCGCATTACGGGCCAGTGGCGGCGGAATTGGTGTTGCTGGGGTTCAATGCGGCGATGGTCACGACCGGCGTACGATTCTAAAACTGTCTCCTGTAGGAGCCGGCTTGCCGGCGATGAGGCCAGTGAGCACTGCGCAACTCATCAGGACGCAATCGCCGGCAAGCCGGCTCCTACAAAGGGGTCTCGTCTTTAGGGACGTGGCGCGTAGGCAAACACATCGGCACGCATCTGGTGCGCATCCATACCAGCCTCGACCAATGCGTCCAACGTGCCGTAGATCATGGCCGGTGAACCGCTGGCGTAGACGTGTACCGACTTGAGGTCGGTGATGTCTTCGCACACGGCTTCATGCAACAACCCGCAACGCCCCTCCCAGCCGCACAGGTCACTGACGACTTTGTGCAGGAACAGGTTGGGCAGTTGCAGCCACTGCTCCCAGTGTTCGATCTGGTAGAAATCTTCCGGGCGACGCACGCCCCAGTACAGGTGCACCGGGTGCTTGAAGCCGGACGCGCGGCAATGTTCGATCAGGCTGTGCATCTGCGCCATGCCGGTGCCAGCAGCGATCAACACCAGCGGCCCATCCGGCAGCTCGGCCAGGTGGGTGTCGCCAAATGGCAGCTCGATGCGGGCCATCTGGTTGCGTTGCAACTGCTCCAGCAACGTGCGCGCGCTGTCCTCGCGGGCCAGCACATGCAGCTCCAGCTCGCGCCCGGCGTGGGGGGCCGAGGCCAGGGAAAACGCGGACTTCTCGCCGTTCTCGCGTTCGATCATCAGGTATTGCCCGGCGTGGTAACGCACCGCCTTGCCGGCCGGTGCACGCAGGCGCACCCGCCATACATCGCCACCCACCTCGACGCATTCACTCAATTGGCACGACAACTTGCGCAACGGCAACTCTCCCGGCGCCAGCACGCCATCCCACAACACAATGCAATCTTCCAGTGGCTCGGCAATGCAGGTGTAGAACTCACCGTGATCACGCACTTCACCGGCCTGCTGCACGCGGCCTTCCACCAGCAGCGCGGCACACACGTGGCACACGCCGTTGCGACAGGCCTGAGGGCATTCGTACCCTAGGCGGCGCGCGCCTTCGAGGATTCGCTCGCCGGGGACCAGCTCCAGCACGGCGCCGGAAGGTTGCAGGGTTACACGCATCAATCTATTCCCAATTCTTTCCATATCGCATCGACACGGGCGGTGACAGCTTCATCCTTGACGATCACCCGACCCCATTCGCGGGTGGTTTCACCCGGCCACTTGTGGGTGGCGTCCAGGCCCATCTTCGAACCCAGGCCCGACACCGGAGAGGCGAAGTCGAGGTAGTCGATCGGCGTGTTGTCGATCATCACCGTGTCGCGCTTGGGGTCCATGCGCGTGGTGATGGCCCAGATCACGTCGTTCCAGTCGCGGGCATTGATGTCGTCGTCGGTGACAATAACGAACTTGGTATACATGAACTGTCGCAAAAACGACCACACACCGAGCATTACCCGCTTGGCATGGCCTGGGTACGACTTCTTCATGGTCACGATGGCCATGCGGTACGAGCAGCCTTCCGGCGGCAGGTAGAAGTCGGTGATCTCCGGGAATTGCTTTTGCAGGATCGGCACGAATACTTCGTTGAGTGCCACGCCCAGAATCGCCGGCTCATCCGGCGGACGGCCGGTGTAGGTACTGTGATAAATCGGTTTGATCCGGTGGGTGATGCGCTCGACGGTGAACACCGGGAAGCTGTCGACTTCGTTGTAGTAGCCGGTGTGGTCGCCGTAAGGGCCTTCATCGGCCATTTCGCCCGGATGAATCACACCTTCGAGGATGATTTCGGCAGTAGCCGGCACTTGCAGGTCGTTGCCACGGCACTTCACCAACTCGGTGCGGTTACCCCGCAGCAGGCCGGCGAAGGCGTATTCGGACAGGCTGTCGGGCACCGGGGTCACGGCGCCGAGGATGGTGGCCGGGTCGGCGCCCAGGGCCACGGAGACCGGGAACGGCTTACCGGGGTGTTTTTCGCACCATTCGCGGAAGTCCAGCGCGCCGCCACGGTGGCTCAGCCAACGCATGATCACCTTATTGCGGCCGATCACTTGCTGGCGGTAGATACCGAGGTTCTGGCGGTCCTTGTTCGGGCCCTTGGTGACGGTCAGGCCCCAGGTGATCAGCGGGCCGACATCGCCGGGCCAGCAGGTTTGCACCGGGAGCATGGCCAGGTCGACATCGTCGCCTTCGATGACCACTTCCTGGCACACCGCGTCCTTGACCACTTTGGGGGCCATGGCAATGATCTTGCGGAAGATAGGCAGCTTCGACCAGGCGTCCTTGAGCCCCTTGGGCGGCTCGGGCTCCTTGAGGAAGGCCAGCAGCTTGCCGATCTCGCGCAGCTCGCTGACCGACTCGGCGCCCATGCCAAAGGCCACGCGCTCGGGGGTACCGAACAGGTTGCCGAGCACCGGGATATCAAAGCCGGTCGGGTTCTCGAACAGCAGCGCCGGGCCCTTGTTACGCAGGGTGCGGTCGCAAATCTCAGTCATTTCCAGGACCGGGGAAACCGGCACCTGAATACGTTTCAACTCTCCGCGCTGCTCAAGTTGCTGCACGAAATCCCGAAGATCCTTGAATTTCATTAACCATGCCACCCGTAAAATAGGCGTACATCGTACCTGCTCTGAGGGCGGCTGGCAGCCCTATCGACGGCGCAATTGCCCACCAGCGGTGGTTAAAGATTTCAGGCAAAAAAATGGCGCCCCTGGGGGCGCCATTCTTTCGGACCTGAAACGTCGTATTACTTACGTTTCATCGACAGGAAGAACTCGTCGTTGGTCTTGGTGGTTTTCAGCTTGTCGATCAGGAACTCGATGGCTGCCACTTCGTCCATCGGGTGCAGCAGCTTGCGCAGGATCCACATGCGCTGCAGTTCGTCGTCGGCGGTCAGCAACTCTTCGCGGCGAGTGCCGGAACGGTTGATGTTGATCGCCGGGAACACGCGTTTTTCCGCGATGCGACGGTCCAGGGGCAGTTCCATGTTACCGGTACCCTTGAACTCTTCGTAGATCACTTCGTCCATCTTCGAACCGGTTTCAACCAGTGCGGTGGCGATAATGGTCAGCGAGCCGCCTTCTTCGATGTTCCGCGCGGCGCCGAAGAAACGCTTCGGCTTCTCCAGGGCGTGGGCATCGACACCACCGGTCAATACCTTGCCGGAGCTCGGGATCACGGTGTTGTAGGCACGGGCCAGACGGGTGATGGAGTCGAGCAGGATCACCACGTCCTTCTTGTGTTCGACCAGGCGCTTGGCCTTCTCGATCACCATTTCGGCAACCTGCACGTGGCGGGTTGGCGGCTCATCGAACGTGGAGGCAACCACTTCGCCGCGCACGGTGCGCTGCATTTCGGTCACTTCTTCCGGACGCTCATCGATCAACAGCACGATCAGGTGAACTTCAGGATTGTTACGCGCGATGTTCGCTGCAATGTTCTGCAGCATGATGGTCTTACCGGCTTTCGGCGGTGCGACGATCAGGCCACGCTGGCCCTTGCCGATCGGGGCGCACAGGTCGATCACACGACCGGTCAGGTCTTCGGTGGAACCGTTGCCGGCTTCCATCTTCATGCGCACGGTCGGGAACAGCGGCGTCAGGTTCTCGAAGAGAATCTTGTTTTTCGCGTTCTCGGGACGATCGAAGTTGATCGTGTCGACCTTGAGCAGGGCGAAATAACGCTCGCCTTCCTTCGGAGGTCGGATCTTGCCAACGATGGTGTCACCGGTGCGCAAGTTGAAGCGACGGATCTGGCTCGGCGAGACGTAGATATCGTCTGGGCCGGCAAGATAGGAGGCGTCAGCAGAGCGGAGGAAGCCGAAGCCGTCCTGGAGAATCTCCAGCACGCCATCACCGGAGATTTCCTCGCCGCTTTTCGCGTGCTTTTTCAGCAGGGAGAAAATCACGTCCTGCTTGCGCGAACGGGCCATATTTTCTATGCCCATTTCTTCGGCCAGCTGGAGCAGGTCGGTAATCGGCTTTTGCTTGAGTTCAGTCAGATTCATATAGGAATGACGTAATCATTTATGGAGGGGGGAAATTAAGCTTTTGGCTTAATGAGGCCGCGCCGCGGAGAAGGCGACAGGATCGCGTACTAATCGAAAAGGAGTGCGTCGGCGACGGCATGCAGGGGGCAGTGGAGAAACCAGTGCGGGGCCGAATGTACCACCTGAGTTTCGGAGCGTCTAGCCCTGTTTCACGAAAAAGCCCCGCTATTTGCGGGGCTTTTTTGACGACGCTTAGATGTTCGCGTCGAGGAAAGCTTGCAGCTGAGACTTCGACAGCGCGCCTACTTTGGTCGCTTCGACGTTGCCGTTCTTGAACAGCATCAGGGTCGGGATACCACGCACGCCGTGCTTGGCCGGGGTTTCCTGGTTGTCGTCGATGTTGAGCTTGGCAATGGTCAGCTTGCCTTCGTAGGTGGTCGCAATGTCGTCCAGGACTGGAGCGATCATTTTGCAAGGGCCACACCATTCAGCCCAGTAGTCAACCAGCACCGGGCCAGCAGCCTTGAGTACTTCGGCCTCAAAGGTCGCGTCGGTGACGTGCTTGATAAGATCGTTGCTCATGGATGTCTCCGGATTGTAAGCAAAAAAAACGTGGCCCATCATAGCCGCCCTTCCACCGTTCAGGAAGCCGCCTCTGATTGAGTCTTGCTATGGTGATGCATGAGTTTGGGTATAGCCCAACTCAGGGCGTGACGGGAATCACGAAGGCAATACCTGTACGCAGCGCCGCATTGCGCACGTGTTCCTGCATGGTTTTCTGCGCCGCCGCACTGGCGCGCCGGGCCAGGGCGCGCAGGATCCGGCGGTGTTCCTGCCAGGTTTCCATGGCCCGCTCCGGCCGGATGAACGGTAGCTTCTGACTCTCCAGGAACACCTCGGCGCTGGCACTCAGGATGCTCACCATGGCCTGATTACCGCTGGCCAGCAGGATGCGCTGGTGGAATTCGAAGTCCAGTCGGGCGGCCGCCTCGAAGTCGCCAGTCTTGAGTACCTTGCGCATGGCCTCGACGTTATCTTCCAGGCTGTCCAGCTCATCAAGGGTCAGCGTCACCGCCGCCAATCCCGCCGCGAACCCTTCCAGCGCATAGCGCAACTGGAAGATATCCAGCGGCGTGGCCTGGGCCGCAAAGGGCCAGGCAAACCCTGGCGATTCCTCCGCGGCCTGCACGAACACGCCCTTGCCGGGCTGCACGCTGACCACACCCAGCGCGCTGAGGGACGACAACGCCTCGCGCAACGACGCCCGGCTCACGCCCAACTGCACCGCCAGGTCGCGTTGGGACGGCAGTGCATCGCCCGGCCCGAAGCCTTGCTCCTTGATCAGTTTGCGTATGGCCTGCAGGGCCGCTTCCGGTACGGCTTGGGCGATGGAATTCATAGAAAACTCAAGGTTCCAGTCAACTGAGCGGCTAGTTGTAAAGCTATTCGCAGCCGGCGGCAAGCCACGCCCCAAAGGGGCTCGCGGAGTTTTGTCGGCGCTCGAAAAGGGTGCGAAAAGTCCGCGAACTGTTCAGACCAGTCCGACCACCAAAACGCAATGGGTGCCTGGCTTTCAGGCGTTATTGAGCGTGATGGCATGGGCTGTGCACTGAGCAAATCCAGAAAATTCCTTCGCCCTTCTCGGAGAGTTGCCATGACCAAGCGCTACAGCGCCCTGCTTACTGCCCTGTTTGCCAGCCTGATGCTGAGCCAGGCACCCGCCCAGGCCAACGGTCTGGACGACATCGTCGCCCGTGGCACCCTCAAGGTCGCCGTGCCTCAGGACTTCCCGCCATTCGGCTCGGTCGGACCCGACATGAAGCCCCGCGGCCTGGACATCGACACCGCCAAGCTGCTGGCCGACCAGCTCAAGGTCAAGCTGGAACTCACCCCAGTCAACAGCACCAACCGCATTCCCTTCCTCACCACCGGCAAGGTCGACCTGGTGATCTCCAGCCTGGGCAAGAACGCCGAGCGGGAAAAGGTCATCGACTTCTCCAAGGCCTATGCACCGTTCTACCTGGCCGTGTTCGGCCCGCCTGAAGCGGCCATCAGCAGCACCGACGACCTCAAGGGCAAGACCATCAGCGTGACCCGTGGCGCCATTGAAGATATCGAGCTGACCGCCGTCGCGCCCAAGGAAGCCACGATCAAGCGTTTCGAAGACAACAACTCGACCATCGCCGCCTACTTGGCCGGCCAGGTCGACCTGATCGCCAGCGGTAACGTGGTGATGGTGGCGATCAGCGAACGCAACCCGAAACGCGTGCCCGCGCTGAAAGTGAAGCTCAAGGATTCGCCGGTGTACGTGGGCGTGAACAAGAACGAGCCGGCGCTGCTGGAGAAGGTCAATCAGATCCTGGTCGCGGCCAAGGCCGATGGCAGCCTGGAAAAGAACGCTCTGCAATGGCTGAAAGAGCCACTGCCCGCCGATCTCTGAAACGACGGAGCTGACTCATGGCGTATCAATTTGACTTCGTGCCGGTGCTGGCCAACACCGACCTGCTGTTGCGCGGCGCGCTGTTCACCCTGGAGCTGACGGCCATCGGCGCTATCCTCGGCGTGGCCCTGGGCACCGTCGGCGCCGTGGTGCGGGCGTGGAAGATCCAGCCGTTTGCGTGGATCTTCGGTGTGTATGTCGAGTTGATCCGCAACACGCCGTTCCTGGTGCAACTGTTCTTCATCTTCTTCGGCCTGCCGTCCCTGGGGCTGAAGATCACCGAGTGGCAAGCTGCCGTGCTGGCGATGGTGATCAACCTGGGCGCCTACTCCACAGAAATCATCCGCGCCGGCATTCAAGCGATACCGCGCGGGCAGCTGGAAGCCGCCGCCGCATTGGCGATGACACGCTTCGAAGCCTTCCGCCACGTAGTGCTGCTGCCGGCGCTGGGCAAGGTGTGGCCGGCCCTGAGCAGCCAGATCATCATCGTGATGCTCGGTTCGGCGGTGTGCTCGCAGATCGCCACGGAAGAACTCAGTTTTGCCGCCAACTTCATCCAGTCGCGCAACTTCCGCGCCTTTGAAACCTATGCCCTGACCACCCTGGTGTATCTGTGCATGGCGCTGATGATTCGCCAGTTGCTCAACTGGATCGGCCGCCGCTTCGTGATGAGGAACAGCCGATGAGTGATTTTTCGTTCTGGGACATCGTGCGCAACCTGGCTACAGGCCTGCAGTGGACCTTGCTGCTGTCATTGGTGGCGTTTGTCGGTGGCGGGGTGATCGGTTTGCTGGTGATGACGATGCGCATCAGCCGCAACGCGTTCCCGCGCAACCTTGCGCGCACCTATATCGAACTGTTCCAGGGTACGCCGCTGTTGATGCAGCTGTTCCTGGTGTTTTTCGGCATCGCCCTGCTCGGCGTGGATATCTCGCCCTGGCTGGCGGCGGCAATTGCCCTGACGTTGTTCACCAGCGCCTACCTCGCCGAAATCTGGCGGGGCTGCGTCGACTCCATCGCCCACGGGCAATGGGAAGCTTCGGCCAGCCTTGCACTTAACCCGCTTGAGCAACTGCGCTACGTGATCCTGCCCCAAGCGCTGCGGATTGCCGTCGCGCCCACCGTGGGGTTTTCGGTGCAGGTGGTCAAAGGCACCGCCGTGACCTCGATCATCGGCTTTACCGAACTGACCAAGACCGGCGGCATGCTCGCCAACGCGACCTTTGAGCCCTTCATGGTCTACGGCCTGGTGGCCCTTGGTTACTTTTTGCTCTGCTACCCCTTGTCCCTCAGTGCGCGCTACCTGGAAAGGAGACTGCATGCCTCTGCTTAGAATTTCCGCCCTGCATAAGTATTACGGCGATCACCATGTACTCAAAGGCATCGACCTGACCGTTGAAGAAGGCCAGGTGGTCGCGATCATCGGCCGTAGCGGTTCGGGCAAATCCACTTTGCTGCGTACCCTCAACGGCCTGGAGTCGATCAACGACGGCGTGATCGAAGTCGATGGCGAATACCTCGACGCCGCCCGCGCCGACCTGCGCAGCCTGCGGCAGAAAGTCGGCATGGTGTTCCAGCAATTCAACCTGTTCCCGCACCTGACCGTCGGCGAAAACGTCATGCTCGCGCCGCAAGTGGTGCAGAAAGTGCCTAAGGCCAAGGCGGCCCAGTTGGCCAGGCAAATGCTGGAGCGCGTCGGGCTGGGCGAAAAGTTCGACGCCTTCCCCGATCGCCTGTCCGGTGGACAGCAACAACGCGTGGCGATCGCCCGCGCCCTGGCCATGTCACCCAAGGTGCTGCTGTGCGACGAAATCACCTCGGCCCTCGACCCGGAACTGGTCAATGAAGTGCTCAGCGTGGTGCGCCAACTGGCCAAGGACGGCATGACCCTGATCATGGTGACCCACGAAATGCGCTTCGCCCGTGAAGTCGGCGACAAGCTGGTGTTCATGCACCTGGGCAAGGTGCATGAGGTGGGCGACCCCAAAGTGTTGTTCGCTAGCCCGCAAACCGCCGAGCTGGCCAATTTCATCGGTTCTACGGAACAGCCGGGCTGACCAGTTCGAATTGGCCATGGCCTTCCAGCAGCGTCTCCCGAGACACCGCGAGGGCATTGGCCGGCAGTTGAACCGCGACCTCCACTTGGGCTGTCAGCCGACGGCCCGTCACCGGCGTACCGCCTACGCTTGCATACAACATACGACCCGGTAGCAGCTGTCCGCTGGAGGTGTCATCGGACCGCCACGATACCGGCCTGCCGTCGACCTGAGCCTGCTTCAGGTTCAAGGTAAAACGTCCCTGTTGACCAAACTGGAAGCCCTGGGCATCGGCGGCTGCACCGTTGAAACGCAGCGACATCGCCGAAGGGTCCGTGCAAAGCACGCTCAAGTGCAGCGTGCGCGGTGTGTCCAGCGTCATTAGCGCCCTGCTGGAGGAAGCTTGCGCTGGGCGAATCACACCATAGTCGACACGGGGCTCACTCAGGGTCATTCGGCAGTTTTCAGCCTGCACCTGGGTCGCCACAAGGGCCACCCACAACAGCCACAGGCTCCTGCGCTTAGCGAACATGGCAGACCACCGGTGCGGTTTCATAGAGTTTGTCATCGTCAGGCTCTTGCTCCGGGTCGACTTGCAGCAGGCAGGATTGCGAATCCGGCAGGGAAACCTTCAAAGTTTGAGGACCATCGATATTGCTGAGGAAAATCATGCCGTCACCCACCACACTGGTCACAAAGGTGTTGTCCTGACCGAACACTGCGGCGCCTTGAGGCAGTGGCCGGCCCTGTTCGTCCTGGGCTTCAAGCAACAGACGACGGACTTTCACCACATCAAAGTGGAGAATATTGACTGAACCCCGACCGGCAGCGAGCACCTTGGTGCCGTTCTTCAAGTCGACGCGCTTGGGCAGCGACTGGGTCTGCACCTGCAGATGGTTGTTGCTGTAGGCCTGCAGCCCGGGGATCACCGCCTGGCCGCTGAAATCGGTCCATACCGGTCCTTGGGGCGTCGAAACCTTGGCCGTCCCGATATCGCCCACCGAAACAATGCCAAAGGTGTCCTGCACCGCATACGGCGAGAAGGTTACCCCGCGCTCATGGGCTACGATGCCGCCTTGCAGTTGGCCGGAATAGTTGGTGTTCGACGGATCGCGGTCGATACCCAAGCTCACGCGGGTATACAGCGGTAAGACGTCCACACGACCGCGCACACTTTGCTCGCGCTCTTTCATGTCCCGATCAACACCGACCTCGTAGTTCACATAGTCGTTGACCCGCTCGCTGAGGGCGGTGCCGGCATCCAGCCGGTCACCTCGACGACTGACGTAAGTGCTCATACTCCGATCGGCCCCGAGGGGCACCGTGACCTGCAGCCTGACAGACGTGCCCTCATCCAGCCGATCGTCGCGGCGGCTGCCCCGAGCCGGGTCCAGGCGCCGAGGATCGGTCGCACCTACCTGGGCGTCGGCAATCAGTGCAACACCCACGCCGTTGAACGTGTTGTTCCACGAGACAAAGAGGTGATCGTTGGATTGCCCGTCGAATTGCGAATTGCGGGTAAAACCGAAGGAGAAGCCGCCCAAGGACGGGTCCGCCCAGTTCAACCCTGCCGTGTACTGGCGCTTGAAACGCGCATCGAGGTTGTACCCCCGCGACGCCTGGCCGGCGTCCAGTACCTCACGGTAGCCGCGAGTCTGTGCCGAAGCGCTCAGGTTGATATCAAGATTGGCGAATAGAGGAGCTCCCAAAGATAGCGTGCTACGCGCGCCACCCACTTCATCTTGAGCATCACGGGACAGGTTATGACGCACGCCCACGGTCATCTGATGGAAAAACACACTGCTAAGCGATCCGCCGGCCGACTGGTACTCGTCGGTACTCAGCAAACCGAAGCCCAGCGACGAGCGCTGGCCCAGCCCCCAGGTACCGCTGCCCATGGCGACCACTGGTGAATCCTGGTTGTCGATGGACGTTTCACGCACCTTGCCGAGGGAAAAGTAATATCCCGGCTCGATCGGAGCCCCACCCCAAAAGGACGCAGCGGGCACCACAAAACTGCGCTTTGCCCCACGCACGTCAATCACGCTCACGTCGAGATCGCTGGTGCTGTTCAGCAACGGCAAACCGGTCAGCCTGAACGGACCTTCCGGTACCAGGGTGGAATGGATCAATGCACCCGATTGACGCACCTCGACCCGCGACTGGCTTTGAGCCAGCCCTTCAACCACGACGTTGCTGTCGCCCGCACCACTGCGCTGCTGGCCGTCCGGAGAGAACTGCAAGCCTGTGAGTTGTACACCGCCAAAAATCGGGTTATTGCTGGAAATCTGCCCCACCTGGAACGTCGACTGCAACGCCGCGATATCACGCTGGGCATAGGCGTTCACCTGTTCGGTGCGCGTCTCGCCATTGTCGGAAACATAAAACTGGCGGCTACGCACAATCCAATTACCCAGATTGAATCCCGCCTCGGTATAGGCCGATACGAAGCGACTTGACCCACTGCGCGAGTGGGTATCGAAACCCAATATGTCGTAGTTGAAGATGGCGGCCGCGCCACCCTCGGAAAAACTCCCGCCCTCCCACTCCGGCGCACGCAGGGACTGGGTCGGCACCACCAGGGTGACTTCGTCGCTGCTGGGGCGCAGCCGCACCATGGTCGCGGGGTATTCCCCAACGAAATCATGGCAGGCCTGGTCAGAGGTGATGCCCTCGCGCAGAAGCCTGGACGGAGTAACCAGACCGGCCTTTTCCAGCAACGCGGGGGTGAAGCACAACTGCCCCTGGTAATCGAAACGCGCGTCAACCAATCCCAACGGAGTGCCATTGACTCGCAGTCCGACCACATGGACACCTTCACGAAAGCGCGCTGCGCTGCGAAAGTATTCAGACACCTGCGGATCAATCCCGAGGGAGGTCAACGCGGCCACGTCAAAACCCTGCCCCAGCCCAACCGCTGCGCTGGTGCCTGGCAGACTCCAGAGCGTCGCGAGCCCCAGCAGAATTCTGGAACGAAGCTGGGAAACATTGCTCGGCACGCTATTGGCAGAACGACGGGTATGCCTGATCTTTTTCATAGGCCCGTCAATCCGCATCAGCCGTAACGGGCGCGCGGTAATTGTCCACCGTAAACCCATAGACCGTGGCCGGATGAATCTCCACGGACGCCACTCCCGCCACTGGGCCTGCCGACTCGAGCGTCAGCACTTCGCCAGGTAGGATGTAGGTTCGTGGCAACGTTGCAAAGCTTGCCTGCGGGTGCAGTTGTACTTCCATCCCCAGGCGTACGACGTAGGCGCTGTTGTTGTGGACCTTCAGCTGATCCCCTTCACGCTTCCAGGTCAGCAACTGCCAGGGCGCATCATGCCTGGGCAAGCCCTTAGGGTGCAGGATCAATGGCAGGCTTTGGCGCAGAGTGATACCAATGGTCGCACCGCCGGGAGCACGTGCCTCGGGGATACCTTCAAATGAAACCCGTTTCAGGCGCTGGGTCTTGAGCGGTATCTTCGTAGTACTGATGAAGCGCACCAGTTGAGTGTCACCCGCTTCGACCCGAGTAATCGGGGGCGTCACGATCAACAAAGGTTCCAGGTCTTCCGGTATGTTTTGTATGACCGAATGAAGTAACGCAGGGCCAGGGTCCGTATTTTTAACGTTAAGTGTCGCCTCACCCTCTTCCTCATTCAGAATGACAACGGTTGTTTCCGGCTGCATTCCGTCCGCTACTGCCATACCACACAAAAAAAGGCACAAGCTTATATAGCGCAACAACGACTTCAGGATTATTGATAGAGCATTCACCGATTTTCCCCGCAACCATAAAGTCGAACACCAACAAACGCACACATCAAAACAGCCGACACTTAACAGAGAGAGGTAAGTATCTTTGCGTTCATGTCGGCCATTAATGACGTACTTAGATGTAATCCACTGACAGACTGGTGCGACCATCCAGCGTTACATCACGGGTCAGGTCCAAATCGTTCGTGCGGTTGATAACGGCTTTCACTTCAAGCGTGCCTGTAAGACTGGTGATTGATGCAGGTACCGCAGTGGTACCGCTACGCCACGAATACTGGGCAGGCGATTGGGCGACTTTACCGTCACTGTTCTGCCAGGCCGCCCCCTGGCTGGTGCGCATGATAGGGTTCAGGGCCCCACTGGACGATTGCAGGTTTTTGAGAGTAACGGAGTACCCACCGGTACGCTTGTTGCTATTGGTGAGTCCCAGGCCGTAGTTCTGCGCCTCGGTGAACCCGGCACCGAGGATGCCTGCCACCTTGCTGGCGGATTTCAGGTCGCTTAGCGCCACTCGAAACTGCGCCGGCGATTGGCCGCAACTGATGTTCAAGCTCACCGTTTTCGCGGCAAGAGGAGTGAAATTCGTCGGTGACAGGCTTGAGGCGGGAATTGTCTGGTAATCGACGATGCCGCTACCGGCGAGGCTAAGGTTGCAAGCCACCGGTTTGATAGTCCCTCGTACAATCAGTTCAGCAACATCAGCTGCGTGGGCCCCAATACTTGCGGCCAAGCAAAGAGCACCCACTGTCACACCAAGCATTTTTTTCATATTCAACCTGTCATCTGTAATGAGTAGGTGCATTTACGACAGCCGAAAACTCTGACCATAAATAAATAACACCACGGCAAAATTGCCGGATGACAGTCTGTAGCGTTGGCACCTAATTAATGAATCAGAGAACACGCCAATATTTGTGGGAGGCGTAAAAATAAAAAGTGGGCCGAACCTAAGTGCCGAGTAGGTTTAAAGTCAATTCCGACAAGCTATTAATCTCCACGTTGTAGGCAAAGTCGTAAACACCACAACTACAATCAATCGTTAATAACTCCTACAAAGACAATCACCACTTTTCTTTCAACTTAGAAAACCTCCCTACATATCCCACAAGAATTCCTCATAGACACCCGCAGGAAAATTACCGAAGCCGTACGCGTTGGCACCAAAGGTCGATCGTGGCACGATGGCTGGGTTATCGACCGAGACCCCCTTACCATGCCGCAATCCCAAGCCAAGAATCTGTCCCTGATCGCCGCCATCGACCTGGGCTCCAACAGCTTTCACATGGTCGTGGCCAAGGCCCAGAACGGCGAAATCCGCATCCTTGAGCGGCTCGGCGAGAAAGTACAACTGGCTGCCGGCATCGACGACGAGCGCCAGCTCAATGAAGAGTCCATGCAGCGTGGGCTCGATTGCCTGAAGCGATTTGCCCAGTTGATCAACGGCATGCCCCTGGGTGCCGTGCGAATCGTCGGCACCAACGCGTTGCGCGAAGCCCGCAACCGTGGCGAATTCATACGCCGCGCCGAGGAGATCCTTGGGCATCCCGTCGAAGTCATCTCCGGTCGTGAAGAAGCGCGCCTGATCTATCTAGGCGTGTCCCACACCCTGGCCGACACCCCCGGCAAACGCCTGGTCGCCGACATCGGCGGCGGCAGTACCGAATTCATCATTGGGCAAAGATTCGAGCCCTTGTTGCGCGAAAGCCTGCAGATGGGTTGCGTCAGCTACACCCAACGTTACTTCAAGGACGGCAAGATCACCCCGGCGCGCTACGCCCAGGCCTATACGGCGGCGCGGCTGGAGATCATGAGCATCGAGCACGCCCTGCACCGCCTGACCTGGGATGAAGCCATCGGCTCGTCCGGCACCATCCGCGCCATCGGCCTGGCCCTGAAAGCCGGCGGCCACGGCACTGGCGAAGTAAATGCCGAAGGCCTGGCATGGCTCAAGCGTAAGCTGTTCAAGTTGGGGGACGCCGAGAAAATCGACTTCGACGGTATCAAGCCCGATCGTCGCACCATCTTCCCGGCCGGCCTGGCGATTCTCGAAGCGATCTTCGACGCCCTTGAGCTGCAACGCATGGACCACTGCGATGGCGCACTGCGTGAAGGCGTGCTCTACGACCTATTAGGCCGCCACCACCATGAAGACGTGCGTGAGCGCACGCTCACCTCGTTGATGGAGCGTTACCACGTCGACCTGAAACAAGCCGCCCGTGTGGAGCGCAAAGCCCTGCACGCCTTCGACCAGGTGGCCGAGGACTGGGACCTGGAAGACGGCGTCTGGCGCGAGTTGCTGGGCTGGGCCGCCAAGGTGCATGAAGTGGGCCTGGACATCGCCCACTATCATTACCACAAGCACGGCGCCTACCTGATCGAACACTCGGACCTGGCCGGTTTTTCCCGCGAAGACCAGCAAATGCTCGCCCTGCTGGTGCGCGGCCATCGCCGTAACATCCCCAAGGACAAATTCGCTGAATTCGGTGACGAAGGCATCAAGCTGATCCGCCTGTGTGTGTTGCTGCGCTTTGCGATCCTGTTCCACCACATCCGTGGTACCCAGGAAATGCCCCAGGTGACCCTGCGCGCCGACGGCGACAGCCTGGATGTGGTGTTCCCGAAAGGCTGGCTGGATGAAAACCAGCTGACCCAGGCGGATTTTGCCCAGGAAGCCGAGTGGTTGACGCGGGTGGGGTTCAGTCTGAACCTGCGTTAACCTGACCTGAAGAACTCTGCAAAATAAATGTGGGAGGGGGCTTGCCCCCGATGGCGGTGGACCAGTCAATGAATCTGTTGACTGACACCGTCATCGGGGGCAAGCCCCCTCCCACATTTTCAGACCGCGTCGGTTTTTAATTCACCGTCAAAATCGGGCTACCCAGCTTCTCCAACAACGTCGCCTGCGCACTGCGCGGGTTCTGGTTGCCGGTCGGCGTGTTGCGCACGTAGCGGCCGTCCGACTGCAGGCTCCAGCTGTGGGTGTTGTCGGTCAGGTAGCTTTCCAGCTCCTTCTTGACCCGCATGATCAGCTTCTTGCCTTCCACCGGGAAGCACGTTTCTACCCGCTTATCGAGGTTGCGCTCCATCCAGTCGGCACTGGAGAGGAACATCTGCTCTTCGCCGCCGTTGAGGAAGTAGAACACCCGCGTGTGTTCCAGGAAGCGGCCGATGATCGAGCGCACATGGATGTTATGCGACACCCCGACAATGCCTGGACGCAGGCAGCACATGCCGCGCACCACCAGGTCGATGCGCACACCGGACTGGCTGGCCTTGTACAACGCACGGATGATCTTCGGATCGGTCAGCGAGTTGAACTTGGCGATGATGTGCGCCGGTTTGCCGTCGAGGGCAAACTGGGTTTCGCGGGCAATCATGTCGAGCATGCCCTTTTTCAGGGTGAACGGCGCGTGCAGCAGCTTCTTCATGCGCAAGGTCTTGCCCATGCCGATCAGCTGGCTGAACAACTTGCCGACGTCTTCACACAAGGCATCGTCGGAGGTCAGCAGACTGTAGTCGGTGTAGAGCTTGGCATTGCCGGCGTGGTAGTTACCGGTACCCAAGTGGGCGTAACGCACGATTTCACCGGCCTCGCGGCGCAGGATCAGCATCATCTTGGCGTGGGTCTTGAAGCCGACCACACCGTAGATCACCACTGCACCGGCCGCTTGCAGACGGCTGGCCAGTTGCAGGTTGGATTCTTCGTCAAAACGCGCACGCAGTTCGATCACCGCCGTGACTTCCTTGCCGTTACGCGCGGCGTCGACCAAGGCGTCGACGATTTCCGAGTTGGCGCCAGAACGGTACAGGGTCTGGCGTACCGCCAATACATGCGGGTCCTTGGCAGCCTGGCGCAGCAGGTCGACCACCGGGGTGAAGGACTCAAACGGGTGCAACAGCAGGATGTCCTGCTTGCTCACCACGCTGAAAATGTTCTCGCTGTTTTGCAGCAGTTTCGGGATCTGCGGCGTGAACGGCGTGTATTGCAACTCCGGATGGCTGTCCAGGCCGGTGATGCTGAACAGGCGCGTCAGGTTGACCGGGCCGTTGACCTGATACAGCTCGGATTCGGCCAGGTTGAACTGCTTGAGCAGGTAGTCCGACAGGTGTTTCGGGCAGGTGTCGGCCACTTCCAGGCGCACCGCATCGCCGTAGCGCCGCGAGAACAACTCGCCACGCAGCGCACGGGCCAAGTCTTCGACGTCTTCGGAGTCCAGCGCCAGGTCGGCGTTACGGGTCAGGCGGAACTGGTAGCAACCTTTTACCTTCATGCCCTGGAACAGATCATCGGCGTGGGCGTGGATCATCGACGAGAGGAATACATAGTTATCGCCAGCACCCCCCACCTCTTCAGGTACCTTGATGATGCGTGGCAACAGGCGCGGGGCCGGGATAATGGCAAGGCCGGAATCGCGACCGAAGGCGTCGATACCTTCCAGCTCGACGATGAAGTTGAGGCTCTTGTTCACCAGCAACGGGAACGGGTGCGTCGGGTCAAGGCCGATCGGGGTGATGATTGGCGAGATCTCATCACGGAAGTAACGACGCACCCAGGTCTTGATCTTGGTGGTCCAGTGACGGCGACGGATGAAGCGGACCTGATGTTTCTCCAGTTCCGGCAACAGGATGTCGTTGAGGATCGCGTATTGGCGGTCTACATGGCCGTGCACCAGCTCGCTGATGCGCGCCAGGGCCTGATGCGGCTGCAGGCCGTCGGCGCCGGCTTGTTCACGAGCGAAGGTGATTTGCTTCTTGAGGCCGGCGACGCGGATCTCGAAGAACTCGTCCAGGTTGCTGGAGAAAATCAGCAGGAACTTCAGACGCTCCAGCAGCGGGTAGGACTCATCCAGCGCCTGCTCCAGCACGCGGATGTTGAATTGCAGTTGTGACAGCTCGCGGTGGATGTACAGGCTGCTGTCATCCAGGTTGGTCACCGCCGCCACCGGGGCCGGCACGGGCGGCTCGGCCACCACGGCAGGCGCCGCAGGCTCATGTTCCGGCGGGGTCTCGGTGACTTGTTCAACCACCGGGTGAGCGTCTTTTACGGCAACTTCTGAGAGTCCTTCGGTATTCATTGAATGTTCCTGTGAGGGCTATTGTTGCTCTCTAAGCAATTGGGCGGCGCGGGCGGCGAAGTAGGTCAGAATGCCATCAGCCCCGGCGCGTTTAAAGGCTGTCAGGGATTCTAGGATCACCCCTTCACTCAGCCATCCATTCTGTATTGCAGCCATGTGCATCGCGTACTCGCCGCTGACCTGGTAGACAAACGTCGGCACTTTGAATTCTTCTTTGACCCGGTAAAGGATGTCCAGGTACGGCATCCCCGGCTTGACCATCACCATGTCAGCGCCTTCGGCCAGGTCGGCCGCCACTTCGTGCAGGGCTTCATGGCTGTTGGCCGGGTCCATCTGGTACGAAGCCTTGTTGGCCTTGCCCAGGTTCAACGCCGAGCCCACCGCATCGCGGAACGGCCCGTAATAGGCGCTGGCGTACTTGGCCGAGTAGGCCATGATCCGCACATTGACGTGACCGGCCAGCTCCAGGGCTTCGCGAATCGCCTGGATGCGGCCGTCCATCATGTCTGACGGCGCAACCACCTGGGCGCCAGCGGCAGCGTGGGACAAGGCTTGCTTGACCAGTGCATCGACGGTGATGTCGTTCTGAACATAGCCGTCTTCGTCCAGAATGCCATCCTGGCCGTGGGTGGTAAACGGGTCCAACGCCACGTCGGTGATCACCCCAAGCTCCGGGAAACGCTCGCGCAGGGCGCGGGTGGCGCGCGGGGCGATCCCTTGAGGGTTCCAGGCTTCGGCAGCATCCAGGGACTTGAGTTCAGACGGCGTGACGGGGAACAGCGCCAACGCCGGAATCCCCAGCTCGACCCAACCGGCGGCTTCTTCAAGCAGCAGATCAATGGTCAAACGCTCCACTCCCGGCATCGAAGCCACCGCTTCCCGACGATTTTCCCCGTCCAGCACAAACACCGGCAGGATCAGATCGTTGGTCGTGAGCACGTTTTCACGCACCAGGCGGCGAGAGAAATCATCACGACGATTGCGACGCAGACGGGTGGCGGGGAACAGACGATTGGCAGGGGTAAAGCTCACGACAGACTCCTGAGCCCGGGTTCACGGGCGAGCGTTGCAGTTATAAGCGGCCATTATGACGAAGGTATGACAGTTGTGCTTAAGCATGCGACCTGTAGCCGCATTCGTCATTTACGTAGGAATTGTTCACTTCGTGACACATCTCGATACTTTCATGAATCTTCGTGAAGGCGTAGGCTGCGCGTTCATTTCGCCAGCACCCCAGACCATGCTTCAACAATTTCTGCATGACTTCGGCTACTTTGCGCTCTTCCTGGGCACCTTCTTTGAAGGCGAGACCATTCTGGTTCTCGCGGGCTTCCTGGCGTTCCGTGGCTACATGGATATCAACCTGGTGGTGGTAGTTGCCTTTTTCGGCAGCTACGCCGGCGACCAGCTTTGGTATTACATGGGCCGCAAACACGGTCGCAAGTTGTTGGCGCGTAAGCCGCGCTGGCAATTGATGGGGGACAAGGCCCTGGAGCATATCCGCAAGCACCCGGATATCTGGGTGTTGAGCTTCCGCTTCGTCTACGGGCTGCGCACGGTCATGCCGGTGGCGATCGGCCTGTCCGGCTACCCACCTCTGCGCTACCTGATCCTCAACGGCATTGGTGCCGCGATCTGGGCGTTGGCCCTGGGCGCTGCGGCCTATCACTTCGGCGCGGTGCTGGAAGGTATGCTGGGCAGCATCAAGAAGTACGAGCTGTGGGTGTTGGGCGCGCTACTGCTACTGGGCTTCGGCCTGTGGCTGCGTCGCCGCATCAAGAATGCACGCATCGCCCGCGAGGCCTGCGCCGAGGCCAAGGCCCGGCTCGCGGCCGAGCCGGTCCCGGTCGAAACGCCTAAGACACCAGTCGAGTAAACCGGCTTCTGCAGCAGTAGAGGCCGATCACGCTGAGCAGGCTGTAGCTCAGCAGGCCCAGCCAGCCCAGGTTGCTGGCGGGCCATAGCCCAACCAACGGCGCCAGCCAGATCAGCGGCACATTCAGCACCAGCCGCGAAAGCTCGGCCTTCAGCGCCCACGGGCGATTCTCCAGAGCTACACCCAAGGTAAACAACCCCAGCGCCATGGCACTCCAACCCAGGATCAGCGCCGCCGTGGGCAAGCCTTCGCCGAAATTCATCAAATAGCTGCCAAAACCCACATACGCCGCGAATTGCAGGGCGATGTAGACCTGCTGGCGACCATCCAGCGGCACTTCGAATTTACGGAACTGGGTCAGGTCATGCTTGGCCAGCGGGTACTTGGCCTTCACGTCGGCCGGGCGCCAACCGGTGCGCATGAACCAGATGCGCAACTTGTCCCACCAGCGCTCTGTACGTCGCGCATCACTCCACAACTGCGCATAAAACTGCAGGTTGGCCCACAGCGGATTCCAGCTGGCCAACGGCGTTGTCACGCCGAAAATCACCGGTTCATTGTCGTCCTCTTCCTGGAAGGTGCCGAACAGCCGGTCCCAAATAATGAACACCCCGCCGTAGTTGCGATCCATGTAGAGAGCGTTCTGTGCATGGTGGGCCCGATGATTGGACGGCGTGACGAAAAACCATTCATACCAGCCGAGCTTGGGCACATGCCGAGTGTGCACCCAGAATTGATAGAGCAAATTGAGCGATGCCACGCTGATAAACACCACCAATGGCACGCCGAGTACGGCCAGAGGCAGGTAGAAGATCCAGCTCAGCAGGAAGCCGGTGCTGGTCTGGCGCAGGGCGGTGCTGAGGTTGTAGTCCTCACTCTGGTGATGCACCGAGTGCGCGGCCCACAGGATGTTGCGTTCATGGCCCATGCGATGCAGCCAGTAGTAGCAGAAGTCGTAGAACACAAAGGCGAATACCCAGGTCCAGACGCTTTGGGCCGGGAGATCAATCAATGCAAGATGTTTGAGGGCGAAAGCGTAGGTCAAAATCCCTACACCCTTGGTCAACAGCCCTGTGGTGGTGGACAGCACGCCGGTGCTGAGGCTGTTGATGGCATCCGCCACCCGGTAGTTACGCTCGCCGCGCCAGCGGTCAGCAAGCAGCTCTACCACGATCAAGGCGATGAAAAACGGTACCGCGTAAGGCACGAAGTCCATGGTCTAGTCCGGTCTAATTTTGTTACATCAAGATTAGGTGCAGCGACACGAGATCCCATTGGCAACAGATGACAAATTAGTAGACATTTAACGCCAAGACCCCAGGAGAAATGCCCATGAGCAAAAAGATTGCAGTGATCCTTTCCGGCTGCGGCGTGTACGACGGCGCAGAGATCCACGAAAGCGTGATCACCTTGCTGCGCCTGGACCAGCGCGGCGCTCAGGTCCAATGTTTTGCCCCCAACATCGCGCAACTGCATGTCATCAACCACCTGACCGGCGAAGAAATGCCCGAGTCACGCAACGTACTGGTGGAGTCGGCCCGAATTGCCCGCGGTGATGTGAAAGACATCCGCGAAGCCAATGCCGAAGATTTTGATGCGCTGATCGTGCCCGGCGGGTTTGGCGCGGCGAAGAATCTGTCGAACTTTGCCGTGGAAGGCGCAGGCTGCAGCGTCAACCCACAGGTGCTGGAGCTGGCCGAGGCCTTTGCCGAAGCGGGCAAGCCGGTGGGGCTGATCTGCATCTCACCGGCCCTGGCGGCGAAGATCTATGGCCCGGGCGTGACCTGCACCATCGGTAACTGCGCCGACACCGCCGCCGCGCTGGACAAGATGGGCGCTACCCACCAAGAGTGCACGGTGGAAGATATCGTCGAGGACAAGGCGCGCAAACTGGTGAGCACGCCGGCCTATATGCTTGGCAAGAGCATCAGCGAGGTCGCTTCGGGGATCAACAAGCTGGTGGACCGGGTGTTGGAACTCACCCACGAAAACGACTGATCACCGATGCTGGCGAGGAATCTCCCTCGCCACAGGTCAGGGTTGGCGCATCAGGCGCGTGAGGATTCGGTCCAGAGCATTGGCAAACGCCTGCTTTTCTTTTTCACCGTGAGGCGGTGGCCCCCCACCCATCTGGCCCTGTTCACGCAGATCCGTGAACAGGTTACGCACTGCCAGGCGTTCGCTCATGTTCGCCGGGCTGAACTCCTTGCCCCGTGGATCGAGGGCGGTGACGCCCTTTTTCACCAGGCGGTCGGCCAAGGGCACGTCGCTGCAGATCACCAACTCACCAGGCAGCGCGTGCTCTACGAGGTAGTCATCCGCCGCGTCCGGACCGCTGGGCACCACAATCAGCTTCACACACGCAAAGCTCGGCTTGATCTGGCTTTGCCCGGCCACCAGCACCACCTCGAACTGACGCTTGAGGGCGAACTTCACCACCTGGTCCTTGGCTGCCCGAGGGCAGGCGTCGGCATCGATCCACACGCGCATGTCAGGCCGCCACTCGGCGTTTCTCGGCCAACCGACTGCGACCATACAGCACCACAATCGCCAGGATCGCCACAGCCTGCGCACTCAGCGAGTACGCATCGGCGTGGATGCCCAACCAGTCGAAGTCAAAGAACGCCACCGGCCGCGTACCGAAGATGCCGGCTTCCTGCAACGCCTTCACGCCATGCCCGGCGAACACCACCGACAGCGCACACAGCAACGCCGCATTGATACCGAAGAACAGCGCCAGCGGCAGCTTGGCCGAACCGCGCAGAATCACCCACGCCAGGCCCACCAGCAGCACCAGCGCCGTCGCACCGCCCGCCAGCACGGCGTTGTGTCCAGCCGGGCCGGCTTGCAGCCACAGGGTTTCGTAAAACAGGATCACCTCGAACAGCTCGCGGTACACCGAGAAAAACGCCAGCATCGCAAAGCCGAAACGCCCACCGCCGCCGACCAGGCTGCTCTTGATGTAGTCCTGCCAGGCGGCCGCGTGGCGGCGGTCGTGCATCCACACGCCGAGCCACAGCACCATCACACTGGCAAACAGCGCCGTGCAGCCTTCAAGCAATTCACGCTGGGCGCCGCTCACGTCAATCACATACGCGGCCAACGCCCAGGTGGCGAGACCCGCCAACAGCGCCAGGCCCCAGCCCACGTTGACGCTACGCACCGCCGACTGCTGGCCGGTGTTGCGCAGGAACGCGAGGATCGCGGCAAGCACCAGGATGGCTTCCAGGCCTTCACGCAGCAGGATCAGCAGGCCCGAGATGTAGCTCAGCGACCAACTCAGGCCATCGCTGCCCAGCAGGCCGGCGGATTCGGTGAGTTTGCCTTTGGCCACATCCAGGCGCTGCTGCACCTGCTCGACCGGCAAACCGTCCTGCAACGACTGCCGGTAGGCCATCAGCGCCTTCTCGGTGTCCTTGCGCACGTTGGCGTCGACGTTATCCAAAGAGCTTTCCACCAGCTCGAAGCCTTCCAGGTAGGCGGCTACCGACAGGTCGTAGGCCTGTTCGTGGTCTCCGTTGCGGAACGCGGCCAGGCTCTTGTCCAGGGTGGTGGCGGTGTAGTCGAGTAGCTGCGCCGGGCCACGCTTGACCTGCGGCGGTTGCGCACGCTGGGCGCGGAATGTCGTGGCGGCAGCTACACCGTTGGCGGCCAGGACTTCGTTCGGAGTCTGGCGCGCCAGGTCGGCGAGGTTGAACGGTTGCTCGCTTTTCGCGGCGGCCGGGTCGGCGGTGAAGCCGGCGATGTAGGTGGCCAGGTCCCAGCGCTGACGGTCGTCGAGTTGATCAGCGAAGGACGGCATATCGGTGCCTTCGACGCCCAGGCCAAGAGTGTTGTAGATCGCATAGAGGCTCAAGCGGTCCAGGCGCACAGGGTCGCGCAGATTGGCCGGTGGTGGCGTCATACCGACGCTGGCCGGGCCATCACCGGCGCCCGCGGTGCCGTGGCACACCGAGCAATGCTGGGCGTAGAGCGGCGCACCTCGCGTTGGATCAGGCGTGATCGCCGGGGCCTGGCTGACTTCATAGGCCACGGCCAGTTGGGCGCCCAATTGGCGGGCTTGCCGAGCAACCGTTGCGCCGTCCTGATGGGCAGTTACAGCCGCTAACAGTTCATCGACACCTTTGACCAACGCCGCGCGCTCCGGGCGCTGAGGCAACTCTGCCACCAGCCCTTGCAACACCCCGAGAAACTCCACCTGTTCGCGGTATTCGGATTCATCGATAACCTTGCCCGCTTCCACCGTCGGAGGATAGTCAGCGCCAATGTAGTCCAGCAAATGCAGGGCTTGTGGGGCGCCCTCGGCAGTCGCAGCCAGCAGGTTGAAGCTGCACGACATCAGCGCCGGCAGCATCAGCCAGGCGAGAAAACGGAAGGGGGCAGTCATGAACGAATCTCAAATGGAAATACGAAGTAACACATTGTTAGGGCTTAAGGGGTTTGACTCAAGGCGAAAGTGATTTGTCGTTGGTAAAAGCGAGGCATTTTTAGAAGCGGACTGGTGGCGCATTGGGCGACTTCGTCGGGCAAATAGCCATTGTTTTGCCAGTAATGGTGCTTATAATGCCGCGCCCTGTTAGTGCGAAAGGGAATTTCGTTCCTCGTTTTTATGAGGAATTACCACATCGGTTATTACTTTCAGGGAAGAAGGCTGCATGGCATTTCGCGCTTTACCTTTGCTTGCGCTCTCGGCGGTAACGTTGTTGTCGGGCTGTTCGATGTTCCGCAGCTATGACACCGAGTTGCAGGCTACCAATCAGCAGTTGGCCACCGGGAATGTCGACGCGGCGTTGACGCTGTTGGAGAAGAACAACAGCGGCGAAGACAAAGACTTGCTCTATTTCTTCGAGAAGGGTGAGTTGCTGCGGGCCAAGGGTGATTTGACGGGGAGTCAGACCGCGTGGCGCAGTGCTGATTTGCAGGTCTACAAATGGGAAGAGGCGGTCAAGTTCGACAGCGCCAAATACCTGGCCCAGTTCGGCAGTTTCATCGCCAACGACAAGGTGCGGCGCTACGAGGGCTATGACTACGAGAAGGTCATGCTGACCACGCAGATGGCCCTGAACCTGCTGGCCTTGAACGACTTCGATGGCGCGCGCACCGAGATCAAGAAGACCCACGAACGCGAAGCGGTGATAGCGGACCTGCGGGATAAGGAATACCTCAAGCGCGAGGACGAAGCCGAGCGTGAAGGCGTGACCACCCAGATGAAAGACCTGCGCGGCTATCCGGTAGCAGCCCTCGATGCGCCGGAAGTGGTCGGTCTGAAGAACAGTTACCAGAGTGCGTTCAGCCATTACCTGGCCGGTTTCGTCTACGAAGCCCTGGGCGAAAAAGATCTGGCGGCCCCCGGTTACCGTAAGGCGGCTGAGTTGCGCCCCAACACACCATTACTTGAACAGGCCTTGCTGGACCTGGACAAATCCAAGGTCGGTGCCGATGAAACCGACGTGCTGATCGTGGTGCAGAGCGGTCTGGCGCCGGCCCGCGATTCGATTCGCCTGCCGATTCCGATCCCGATCAACGGCAATCTGGTGATCACCCCGCTGTCGTTCCCGGTGATCAAGGCCGACACGTCCACCGCGACCTTCGCCCAGATCGGCGTCGACGGCCAGCAACGGAACCTCACGGCACTCAACAGCACTACGGCCATGTCCCGCCGTGCCCTGCGCGATGACATGCCGGGGATCATCCTGCGCACCACGGTGCGTGCGGTCAGCCGTGGCGTGGCGCAAAACAACCTGAACAAGACCAACCCCATGGCGGGCCTGGTGCTGGGTATCGCCTCGGCGGTCACCGAAGGTGCCGACACCCGCACCTGGCGCACCCTGCCGGACATGACCCAGGTGACGCGCCTGCGCCTCAAGCACGGCGAGCATCAGGTCAGCCTGCCCAACGCCCTGGGCGGCACGTTGGTGACGGTCAAGGCTGACCAGCGTTACCAGGTGATCACGCTGCGCGTGGTGGGTAACCAGGTATTCGCCGGTGGCCTGGCCGCTCATGTAGTGCCGAGCACCGCCAACCAGGCCATCGCCCTCAAACAACCTTAAGGAGCACGCTATGCGTCATTTTATCCTCGGCGCCTTGGCGCTGGTCCTGCTGGCCGGCTGCGCCACCCCGCCACCCCCGGAGCCTGGCAGCGCCGCAAGCAAAATCGTGGTGATGGGCAAATTCAAGGGTATCGCCGTCGGCGCCATCCGCGTTGCGCGCGAGAACGGCTTCCTCACCGCCAAGGTGCAGTTGAGCAATATCACCAGCAGCAACCAGACGATGTATTACCGCTTCGCCTGGCTGGGCGCCGACGGCTTCCCGGTAGGCGACGAAGAAACCTGGAAAGTGCTGAGCCTATACGCCAACCAGGCGACCTTCCTGCCGGCCATTGCCAACCTGCCCCAGGCGGCGGACTTCCGCCTTGAAGTGAAGACGCCTTGAGCCGTTCCCCTTTTACGTTTCAGAGAGAATTCCCCATGTTTGCACGCTTCTCGATGCTCGCTGTCGTTGCCCTGCTGGCCAGCGGCTGTTCCAACACCTCGCCCGTACTGGGCAGCAAGAACATCAGCTACGGCGACACCAAAGCCGTAGAAACAGTCACCAACGAATTCGGCTCCACCGACCTGCAGATGATCGCCGAAAGCATGACCCGCTCCCTCGCCCAATCCGGCATCTTGCAGGGTCGCCCGGTGGTGCAGGTGTATGACGTGAAGAACAAGACCAGCGAGTACATCGACACTCGCGAGATCACCACGTCGATCAAGACACAGTTGATGAAGACCGGCACCGCCCGCTTCGCCAGCGACAACACCGACATGCAGAGCCAGGTCGACCAGCTCAAGCTGCAGAACCAGAGCGGCCTGTACAAGAAATCGACCGTCAGCAAGACCGGCAACATGGTCGCCGCCAAGTACCGCCTGGAAGGCTCCATCAGCTCCATCGTCAAACGCAGCTCGGACTACAAGGACGTGTTCTACAAATTCAGCCTGCAACTGGTGGACGTCGAGAGCGGCCTGGCCGAATGGATGGACGAAAAAGAAATTCGCAAGACCACGGAGCGCTAAGCAATGCGTGCATGGATCGGCATGATCGGCCTGCTGTGCGCCTTTGGCGCCTCGGCCGCCCCGAAGATCGCGGTGACCGACCTGGCCTACGAGGCGCGGGTCGAGGAATACATTCACCAGGTATCGGCCAGCAACAACTTCCAAGCAAGCAGCCACCACGCCAGCGGTGCGTCGAACTACAGCGAGTACGAAAGCCGTACCAGTTATATCGAACAGACCGAGCTGCGCAAATTCAGCGGTGATATCAAGGGCGAGATCCTCAAGTCGCGTCAGTTCCAGCTGGTACAGGGCACGCCCTACACCGCCGATGCCAAGGGTGACGTCTACGACGTGATCAAGCGCATCAAGGCCGGTAACTTCAAGGGCGCCGACTATGTACTGTTCGGCACCCTATCGGACATCGACTTCACCCAGGACATCAACGCCCTGGACCACACCAACAGCTACTCGGCCGTACTGGGCCTGACGTTGGTGGCGGATTTCAGCCTGATCAATACGCGCACCTACGAGATCACCTCGGCGTTCACCGCCATGGGTGAAGGCCAGGACACCAAGCTGGTGAACAGCCGTGACATACGCGTGAGCCTGAACCGGCCGCGCGTGGTGAAAGACGTGTCGAAAGCACTGGGTGAGGATGTGGCGCGGCAGTTGGCGGAGCAATTGGGGGGCGGGTATCAAGACCCGGACAAGCCGGCGCTGCGCAACAACCTGCCAAGGGACGAAGCACCCAAAATCCTGCGTTGAACCCCGATTTCACAAGCAACACAAACCAATGTGGGAGCTGGCTTGCCTGCGATAGCATCACCGCGGCGCATCAGTTAAACCGCGGCGCTTGCATCGCAGGCAAGCCAGCTCCCACATTTGTGATCCGGTTTTTGCAGTTAAGCTGTTGCGCGGTGCAGGCTGGCGAGAAAGCCGGCAGCGCCGACAAACAACCCGGCAAACGTACGGTTCATGCGTTTCTGCTGCTTAGGCGTGCGCAACAGGCGCAACACTTTCGACGCCAACCCCGTATACCCCGCCATCACCACCATGTCGACGCAGATCATCGTTGCACCCAAGATCAGGTACTGGATCAGCAGCGGCGCCTGCGGGTTCACGAACTGTGGCAGCACCGCCAGCATGAACACCAAAGCCTTGGGGTTGCTGGCATTGACCAGAAAACCACGGAACATCATCGCCATCGGCTTACCGATCGGGCGCACAGCGGCATCATCGGTCATGTCCATGGGCAAGGCGCGCCATTGCTTGATGGCCAGGTACACCAGGTACGCCACGCCAAACCATTTGATCGCATAGAACGCGGTGGAAGATGTCGCCAGGATGGCACCCAGGCCGCAGGCGACGACGGCAATTTGCATCGCCAGCCCCAGTTGCAGGCCGATGGCGTTCCAGTAGCCGCGCAGGAAGCCGTATTGCAGGCCGCTGGACATCGAAGCGATGGCGCCGGCGCCGGGGGAAAGGGAGATGATCCAACTGGCCAGGAAAAAGGCCAGCCACGTATCAAGTGCCATTGCACACCTCAAGAGGGAGTTTGCTGTTGTGCCTTAAGCTAACTCCGCCGACCAAAGGCTGGCTATAGATTTTTACAAGATGTGAATACTAGCGGTCGCCCGGAAACACGTGAGTGCCGGGCCAACGCCGCACCGAGCGCTGAAAGAACAGGCTGTTGGGCACTTGGACCATTGCGCTGTCGGTACCGGCCTCTGCCACTTCGACCAGCGTGGTGTAGAGCAGGTTGATCGCCACGACCCGCCCCTTTACCCCCGGTTTGTCGACGGTATCCACCAACTCGACGATATCGCCCAGGCGAAACGGCCCGACGGTGAAGATCAGAATGGCGCACAGCAGGTTGGACAGTACCGACCACATGGCGAAGAACGCCACGGCGGCAACCGCGACAAACCCCGACAACGCCGTCCACAACACCGTGGCGGACACACCCAGGCGCCCCAACACAAAGATCAGCGCACTCCCCATGATCAGCCAGCGCAGACCACCGCGCAGCGGCATCAGCAGCTGCGGCGGGAACGGGTAACGCTCACCCAGCCGGGTCAGGCCTTTGGCGACAAAACGCTGGGCAAGGTAACCCGCCAGCAGGATCAGCAGGATTTGCACGCCAACCCACACGGGCTCGACCCACTGCGTCGGTATCGGCAACTGCAACGCTTCCATCAGGACAGCGCCTCCAGCTCCGCTTGCAGGGTTTCGAGCAATTCGAGGGCTTCCATCCAGGTCTCCTCCAATTGCCCTTCACGCACCTTAAGCTTGGCCTGTTCGGCCAGCAGGTCGCGCAACTCATCCTTGCGGGCGGCCTCGTAGACGGCGCTGTCGCCCAGGCTGGCTTCGATCTTGGCCAGGCGCTCATGCACCTTGCCCAACTCGGCTTCCAGCTTGTCAGCCTCACGCTTGTGCGGCGCCAGTTGCTGACGCAACGCGGCGGCGGCTTGGCGCTGGGCCTTTTTGTCGGTCTTGTCCGGGTTGACCGGGGTGTTGCTGACCGGCGCGTTGCGCAGGCGGTAGTCCGTCAGCCAGCGCGCGTAGTCGTCCAAGTCGCCGTCGAACTCCTCGACTTTGCCGTCCGCCACCAGCAGGAAGTTATCCGTGGTGCTTTTGAGCAAATGGCGATCGTGAGACACCACCAGTACCGCGCCGCTGAACTCCTGCAGTGCCATGGTCAGCGCCAGGCGCATTTCCAAGTCCAGGTGGTTGGTCGGTTCGTCGAGCAGCAGCAGGTTCGGACGGTCCCAGGCGATCAATGCCAGGGCCAGGCGGGCTTTTTCGCCGCCGGAGAAGTTCAGCACCGGCTCGTCGATGCGCGCGCCACGGAAGTCGAAACCGCCGAGGAAGTCGCGCAGGGTCTGCTCGCGCTCGGTCGGCGCCAGGCGCTGCAGGTGCAGCAACGGGCTGGCCTTGGAATCGAGAGAGTCCAGCTGATGCTGGGCGAAGTAGCCCACCACCGTGTTCTCGCCTCGGGTCAGTCGGCCGGACAGGGGCGAAAGCTCACCGGACAGGTTCTTGATCAGCGTCGACTTACCCGCGCCGTTGGGGCCAAGCAAACCGATGCGCGCACCCGGCGTGAGCTGCAGCTTCACTTTTTCCAGGATGGTTTTGTCGCCGTAACCCAGACGCGCATCGGAAAGATCCAGCAACGGGCTGGAGATCTTCACCGATTCGCGGAACACGAAGTCGAACGGCGAATCGACATGGGCCGCCGACAACTCCTCCATCCGCTCCAGGGCCTTGATCCGGCTTTGGGCCTGGCGGGCCTTGGTGGCCTGGGCCTTGAAGCGGGCGATGTAGCTTTCCATATGCGCACGCTGCGCCTGTTGCTTCTCGAACGCTTGCTGCTGCTGGGCCAAGCGTTCGGCACGCGCACGTTCGAACGCGGTGTAGCCGCCACGGTAGAGGGTGATTTTCTTCTGTTCGACGTGGGCGATGTTGTCGACCACGGCGTCAAGGAAATCCCGGTCGTGGGAAATCAGCAGCAAGGTGCCCTGGTAACTTTTGAGGAAGTCTTCCAGCCACAGGATCGCATCGAGGTCCAAGTGGTTGGTCGGTTCGTCGAGCAGCAACAGGTCCGAGGGGCACATCAAGGCCTGGGCCAGGTTAAGGCGCATGCGCCAGCCGCCGGAGAAGTCAGCAACCGGGCGGTCCATCTGTTCGTTGGTAAAGCCAAGGCCGGCGAGCATTTTGCGGGCGCGGGCGTCGGCGGTGTACCCGTCGGCACTGTCGAGTTCCGAGTGCAGGCGGGCCTGGGCGGCGCCGTCCTGGGCTTTCTCGGCCTCAGCCAGGTCGTGTTGCACCTGGCGCAGGCGCAGGTCGCCATCGAGCACGTAGTCGATCGCGATACGGTCCAGGGTGTCGATCTCCTGGCGCATATGGGCGATGCGCCAGTCGGCCGGCAGCAAGCAGTCCCCGGAATCCGGGGTCAGCTCACCCAGCAACAGGGCGAACAACGTGGATTTGCCGGCGCCGTTGGCACCGATCAGGCCGGCTTTGTGACCGGCGTGCAGGGTCAGCTCGGCGTCTTCGAGAAGACGTTGCGGGCCACGCTGTAATGTTAGGCTTTGAAGTCGGATCATAATGGCGGCGGAGTCTACCAGCTTCGTTGGCCGCTGGCTTGGGTGTGAATATGTGCGCTGACCTGTGGAGCTTTGCCCTCTCGACTTACGCCCGCCCAGGGTGCGAAGCCGCTTGCCTGCGTTTGCAGGCGCAAGGTGCGGACGTGTGCCTGTTGCTGTGTGGCGCGTGGCTGGAACAGCGTGCGGTGACAGTAACCGCCGAACGCATACAGGCGCTGAAGCACATCGCCAGGCCTTGGCAGACAGACGTGATCGAACCGTTAAGACGGGTGCGCACACAATGGCGCGCCATGGCGCAGCAGGATGAGGATTTGGCTGGGTTGCGTGAGCGAGTCAAGGCCCTGGAGCTGGACGCCGAACGGCAGTTGCTGGCGCGCCTGGAAGCGTTGGCGCAAACATGGCCTGTAGGGAAGGCGCTAGATCAACAGCACTGGCTGCAAGGACTGGCGGCTGAGGATGCCGCCAACCTTGACCACGACGCGCTGCAGCAGCTGCGCGTCGTGGTCACCAACGCTTAGGAAGCGCTGGTTGGAGTGGTGCTTGGCGCTACCGGTGCAGTCGCGCTGCTGGCCGGTGCAGTTGGAGCGGTGGACACTACCGGGGCAGCAGCAGGCGTTGCTGGCTTGGCCGGTGCTGGTTTTGCAGCAGCTGGCTTGGCAACGGCTGGCTTCGCAGCGGGTTTTGCAGCGGCAGGTTTAGCAGTTGGCTTCGCGGCTGGTTTCGCAGCAGCAGGTTTAGCGGCTGGCTTGGCGGCCGGTTTTGCAGCAGCAGGTTTAGCAACTGGCTTAGCGGTTGGTTTCGCAGCAGCAGTTTTGGCAGCTGGCTTAGCGGCTGGTTTCGCAGCAGCAGTTTTGGCAACTGGCTTGGCGGCTGGTTTCGCAGCAGCAGTTTTGGCAGCTGGCTTGGCGGCTGGTTTCGCAGCAGCAGTTTTGGCAGCTGGCTTGGCGGCTGGTTTCGCAGCAGCGGTTTTGGCAGTTGGCTTGGCGGCTGGTTTCGCAGCAGCGGTTTTAGCAGCTGGCTTGGCGGCTGGTTTCGCAGCAGCGGTTTTAGCAACTGGCTTGGCGGCTGGTTTCGCAGCAGCGGTTTTAGCAGCTGGCTTGGCGGCTGGTTTCGCAGCAGCGGTTTTAGCAGCTGGCTTGGCGGCTGGTTTCGCAGCAGCAGTTTTGGCAGCAGGTTTTGCCACAGCTTTAGCAGGTGCCTTGGCAGCAACAGCCTTGCTCGCTGGCTTTTTCGACGCGCTCGCTGCAACCGCTTTTGCAGGGGTACGAGCACCCAGCACTTTAGCCACAGCTTCCTTCACACGACCAACGCCCTGGGCCAGTTTCAGGCTTTCCTGGGCATCTTTTTTCAGTTGGGAAATGTAGGCGCGGGTTTCAGCTTGGCGATCCTTGAGGGCGTCCAGCAGGTCCTCAAGTTCTTTGACAGCGTCTTTGGCTTTGGCTTGTGCCTTGGCCTTGCCGGCAGTGGCGGCGTCTTGCAGTTTGGTGCGGGATTTGTGCAGCTTTTCTTGCGCTTTACCGCGTTGTTTTTCCAGCTTGGCGAGCAGTTTTTCTGCATCGGCCAGAGCTTGGGAACAAGCGCTTTCCAGATGTTCGAGCAAGCTGCCCGAGAGTTGTTGGAGTAAATGCAACGGGGTATTAACAGGCTTCTGTTTGGCCGACATGGTTTACCTCCTGGCTGACGTGGGTGCGGCTCATACTAGCCCTCTGCTCTTACCGCCGCTAGGGCATGTTGACAGTATCGTTTGCCTTGCGTTGCACCGCGCGAAAATTCTTATCGATATAACGAAAACACGCGGCACTTTTTACCCGTTCACACTGGCATAATCCGTCGCACTTTCGGCGGGAGCATACCCATGTCGCGTTACCTTTTTCTTGTGCTTGGTCTAGCAATATCAGTGACCAATGCGAGCGAGCAATCGCCGGCAAAAACCACTGAACAAAACCAACACGACCTCGCCTACAGCCTGGGCGCGAGCCTTGGTGAACGCTTGCGCCAGGAGGTTCCGGACCTGCAGCTACAAGCGTTGATCGACGGCCTCAAGCAAGCGTATCAAGGCAAGCCGTTGGCATTGGACAACGCACGCATCGAGCAGATTCTTGCCCAGCACGAAGCACAGAACGAAGCCGATGCGCAGGCACCGCAAAGCGAAAAAGCGCTCGCGGCCGAACAACAATTCCTGAGCAAGGAAAAAGCCGTAAAAGGCGTGCGCGAATTGGCGGATGGAATCCTGCTTACCGAACTCACTCCCGGCACTGGCGAGAAGCCAACGGCCAGCGATCAAGTCCAAGTGAAGTACGTGGGACGATTGCCCGATGGGACGGTGTTCGACCAAAGCACGCAACCCCAGTGGTTCCGTCTGGACAGCGTGATCAGCGGCTGGAGCAGTGCACTGCAGCAAATGCCAGTGGGCGCGAAATGGCGCCTGGTGATCCCGTCAGCCCAGGCCTATGGTGCCGACGGTGCCGGCGAATTGATCCCGCCCTATACCCCTTTGGTGTTCGAGATCGAGTTGCTCGGAACCCGACACTGAGGCCATAAAAAACGGTGCGTCATGCGCACCGTTTTTTTGTATCGCGATCGAGCTTCAAGCCTGAGTAGCAGACTCTTCCTTGTGAGCGTTATGCAGCACTTCGATCAAGCAATCTTCCAGCTCGAATCGCTCATGCAGCAGCGCACCCAATTCTTTGAATTTTGCTGCAACACAGTTTCCGGCATCACACAGGTCGGTGAAGGCCAGCAGCTTCTCGGTGATGACATCGATGCGTGGGTAAATGGTCTCAGCCAAATCCAGGCCACGCTGATCGTCAAAGGCTTCCGCCTCCTTGGTCAGTTGTCCGTAGACGCCGAAATGGCCGGCTGACACATAGTCCACCAACACGCCGCAGAAATCCTGCAGCGGTTCACGGTTCTGCGCCAGTGCCTCGGGTTTGGCGCCGAGCGCATCAAAGGCCCGAACCAGTTCGTGACGTGCCTTCAGCCAGCTGTCGATCAGCTTGTGCACCCCACCCCAGCGTTCCTGAGCATTCTGACAACTTTCCAGCATGATGATCTCTCTTCCCTATAGGGGCGCTGCCGCCTGGTGCCCGCGCAACACTTCAAGGATAAAGCAGCAACCGGACAAGGCCGCATCTGACAAACGGTTTCAATGACACGTGCGGGCCAGATTATGCCCGCATGACTGTGGCTTCAAGGTACGCAGGACAGAAAGTTCATACAAGTGTTTAATCCCGTCCTACGAACCGCAACTGACCTTCAGCGTCTCACCGGACGCAAATGATGGCTTAAAAGCAGCCGTGAAAACTGCATGCCCCCCAGGATCAACATCCCGACGAAGAACAACAAGCTCCATTCCGGCACACTCAAGTCAAACAGCGTCCAGTTGATCTCCACGCAGTCAACAGTGCCTTTGACCGTCAATTGCAGGGCCTGCGAAAACGACAGGTTTTCGATCATGTAGTGCAGGCTAGGCCAGCAATCAGCCGCCTGACCCGGTGCGGCGTTTTGTAGCAATACCTGGCGTGTGGCGGTAATGGCGCCGAGCAACGCGAAGGCCATGCCCGCCAGCCCATACACGCAGCCCACGGAACGCTGGGGGTTATGGATCACGGCGACCAGATTGATCAATGTGAAAGCCGCCAGGAACCCTCTTTGCAGCTGGCACAGGAAGCAAGGGCGCAAGGAGGCGCCGAACTCGAGGTAAAAGGACGCGCCCAATGTCAGCGCACCTGCCAGGAACGCAAGGAAAAACAAGGAGCGTGAAGGGGCCAAAGACATGCTTTATCCGCATCGCGAAAGATAGGTCGCTACGGTAGAGGAAAGGCCTGACCCCTTTCAATACGTGCCAGAGCAGACGATTCCGCGAGACGGTAAGGACTTACCGCCAGAAGATGGAAGACGTTGGGCTATTGAGCGTCGGACGCTGCCCACAAACGCTCTACAGCCCGTCTTTTCGACGTAATGAGGGGGTGGCTGCCAGACATATCCGAGCCAACCATCAACCATCGCCTACATCAAGCGCGGACCGGAACAGGCAGCGGTGACGCCAGCAAACGGTTATCCAGCAACCCCAGCCCCTCTTGGAACAGCTGGTTGCTGCGCTCCGTATCACCCAGTTGCGCCAACAATCGCGCCAACTCGGCACAGGCCTCGGGATTGCGCTGCACCTGAAGGCTACTTTCCAGATAATCCCGCGCTTTGCCCCACAGGCTGTTTTGCAAGCACAGACGGCCAAGCGTCAGCAGCAGGCTGGCATCACCTGGGTGATCCTTGAGCCAACCTTCGGCAAACTTCAATTGCTTGGCGGGGTCACTGCCACGCAGCAAGCCGTAGAGCCGAATCAGATGGCTGTCGTAGCCGCGCTTTATCGCTCCACGCAGCGCTTCTTCGGCCTTGGCATCGGCGCCCAACTGGCGCAGTTGCTCGGCATAAGCCAGGACCAATTGCGGCTCCTGGCGCTGGGCTGAAGTGAGTTGCTGCCAGGCCCGCTCGAGGGATTGCAAGCCGGCCTCGCCCTGCTCTTCACGCTGGGCTGCGAGGCTCAGGTTCTCGCCCCACGCGCGACGCTCAAGCTCGGCCAGCTCGCTGGCGGGCAGCACTTTATCCTTGCGCAGTTCCGGCAGCAGGCGGATCACCGACGACCAATCGCCCCGCTGCTGATGCAAACGCTGCAATTGACGCAGGACTTGGGCGTTGTGGGGATGACGTTCGTGCATGGCCTGCAAGGTGGTCAGTGCGCCGTCAGTATCACCGCGGTCCAGTTGCAGTTGTGCATGGCTCAGGGCAACCGCGAGCTCGGCCTGGGGCTGACGCTCCAAGGCGCGCTCCAGCAGACCGTCGGACTCTTCGTAACGCCCCTGCTCATTGGCGGCACGGGCTGCGCCGAGGTAGTAGAGCAGTGGCTGACGTTCGGCTTCGGCTGCACGATGCAAGTGGCGCTCGGCACTGGCCCAGCGACCTTCGGCGAGGTCCATCTGGCCCTGCTCGATGGCGATCTGCACGCGACGGCTGCGGTTACGCCGCGACCACGGGTTGACCACCCCACCGGAGGTGGTGACCAGGCTCAGCAGCACACGGACCAGGTAGATCGCCAGGCCGATGGCAAACACCGCTACCAGGGTCGCCCACAAGCTCGACTCGTAATGCAGCACATGAGGGTAGGTAATCAGCACGTAGCCGGTGTGTTTCGAAATGCCCACGGCCAGTGCCAGCGCGATTGCAATCGCCAGCACCAGAATCACATAGAAACGTTTCATCGGCTCTACTCCTGCTTCGCCGGCGTGGCCGCCGCCTTGGCTTCGTCGGCAGACAGATGACGACGTTCAAGGTACGCCTGCACGGCAGCAAGGCTCGCGGCCAGGTCCGGCGTCACCACCGATACCGCCTTGGGCTCAAGCTCGGCGATACGCGCCAGCATCGCCTTGCTCTGCGGGTTGTCTTGGTTGAAGTTGTCCTGCAACACGCTGCGCGCCTCGCCCAATGAGCGGCTATAGACCGCCGACTCACCATTGAGCGCTGCCCATTGCGCCTGCTCCAGCGCCAGGCTCAGGGCCAGGCGCACCTGGTTCAAACCTTGGCCGGCCAGCAGCGGACGGATGTTGTCATCCGGGTTGAAGTCGATGCGGAAGTAACGGGAAATCTGCTCCCACCATTGGCTCCAGCGGCTTTCCGTATCGGTGGTTGGACGCCCCTGGGAAGCAGGTTCGGTCAACTGATATTCAGGAGCGATAGCTGCCAGTTGCACCACTTGATCACGCAAGGCCGCCAATTGCAGGTACAACCCGGTGCGGTCCGGCTGCTCGGTGCTGCGCAAAGCGGCAAGGCTCTTGGCCAACTGCTCACGCGCGGCGTAGGCGCCTGGATCGCTTTGCTCGCGAAGAATCTCGTCAGCACCCTGGACCAACGCCTGGGCGCTGTTGATATCTTGAAGGGCAGAAAGGCGCAGGCTCGCCAGGCGGATCAAGTGTTCCGCCTCAGCCAGGCGCCAGTCCTTGCGGCTGGATCCCAGCACAGTTTCCAGGCGTTGGCTCAGGCGCTGCTGATCACCCTGCAATTGGGCCACCAGGCGACGGCGCTCCTCCAGCTCATCCGCAGCCGGCAACTGCGCCAGTCGCGCTGCCAGTTGTTGCTGGCTTTGCTTGAGGGACTGGGATTGGTCATCGAGGGTCTGCACCTGGCCCAGTTGCTGCTGGCTACTGGCTTGCAGGGCGCGGACCTGCCAGATTCCCCAACCGCCAGCGGCCACACCGGCAACGCCGAGCAACAGGGCGACGATTGCCAGGCCATTGCCACGGCGCGGCGCGGAGACCGGTGACTCAACCGGCGCATCAAGTGCGGGTTGGGTTTCATCTTTAGGCAAGGCTGTTTCGCTCACGTATCCGTCCTTTGCGTTTCAGAGAGTGGGAACGGGATAACTCCGTATCGCCACTAACAAAGCCGCGGCACTCGCGCCGCGACAATCCACAACTTTTTCTGCGCCAGCGGCCCGCGCCATCTCCAGGACTCGCGGGCTTGGCACGAACAACGGCAGCTGTGCCACCTGGGGCCAATGGGCTCCAGCCAGGGTTTGCAGGTGTAAAAAACCCTGCCCACTGCTGACCACCAGGCCGTTCAAGCGTTCCAACTGGATGCGTTGCATCAGTGCCCCGGCGTCGTAGGCCGGCAGGAAACGGCGATACAACTCCAGATAGTCGACACTAGCACCTTGTTCACGCAAACGCTCCGCCAGCAGTTCCCGACCGCCCTCGCCGCGCAGGATCAACACCTGGGCACCCGGGCGGGCGATAGCCTCGCGTAACGCGGGCAATTGAAGCAAAGCCTCGCTGTCGTCGCCAGTAGGCGGATACTTAACACTGAGGCCATGCTCGGCCAGCACCTGCGCGGTAGCCGCGCCGACACTGAACCACGTCAGCTGTGGCCATGCGCGATCCAACTGCACCACGGCAAGGCGCGCCGCCGGCTTACTGACGACGATCACCGCACAGTAACGCCCCAGGTCATGGAAGACGGATTGCTGTTCAGGTGTGACGGGGAGCGGCTCAATATCCAGCAAAGGCAGGCTGCTGCTGAAAATGCCAGCTTCGGACAACGAGGCCGCCAGGGCCATCGACTCCTCGGCAGGCCGCGTCAGCAACACGCGCCATTCGGTCACTGCGGACCGGCCTCGCCGTAGACCTTCTGCAGGATGGCACCAGCGCCTTTGTCCAGCAGTTCCTCGGCTACCTGGATACCCAAGGCCGTGGCTTCACGCTGCGGGCCGCGCACCTCGGCGGTCAGGAGCGTGCCGCCGTCCGGATCGCCCACCAGGCCACGCAACCAAAGATTTTCACCTTCAAGCACGGCGTAGCAGGCGATCGGCACCTGGCAGCCACCGTTGAGGTGCTTGTTCAGGGCACGCTCGGCCGTGACGCGGACTTCGGTGTCATGGTGATCCAGGGGTTCGAGCAGGGCGTGGATTTCACTGTCGGCGGTGCGACATTCGATACCAACGGCGCCCTGTCCGCCTGCAGGCAGGCTGTCCTCGACACTGATGGCCGAGGTGATGCGGTCTTCGAAGCCCAGGCGAATCAAGCCGGCCGCGGCGAGGATGATCGCGTCATATTCACCGGCGTCCAGCTTGGCCAGTCGGGTGTTGACGTTGCCACGCAGGAAGCGGATCTGCAGGTCTGGGCGACGGGTCAGCAGCTGTGCCTGACGACGTAGGCTCGACGTGCCGACGATGCTACCCAGAGGCAACTCATCCAGGGACGCGTAGGTGTTGGAAACAAAAGCATCACGCGGGTCTTCGCGCTCGCAGATGCAAAACAGGCCCAGGCCTTCGGGGAAGTCCATGGGCACGTCTTTCATCGAATGCACGGCGATGTCGGCTTCGTTTTCCAGCAGCGCGGTTTCCAGTTCCTTGACGAACAAACCCTTGCCGCCGATCTTCGACAGTGGCGAGTCGAGCAGCTTGTCACCGCGACTGACCATGGGCACCAGGGACACCTTGAGACCAGGGTGGGCCTGTTCCAGGCGTGCTTTGACGTATTCGGCCTGCCACAAGGCCAGGGCGCTTTTACGGGTGGCGATGCGGATTTCGCGAGAGGACATGGATCAATCCGTACTGAATAGATACGGCAGATAATAACAGCTCAGGCAAATACGCTTTGATTTGAATCAGCAAGTGCGGGGCCTCCCTGGCCGCGTCGCACCGGGATATGAATTGCAGGCCTCGCCACAGCCCTCCGGCTAAAGCTGCTGCATCATCTTGCGCACACCCGCCACATGCCGTCGGCTGACGATCAGTGCGTCGCCATTCAGGCCTTTCAGGAATAGCTGAAAGTGCCCCAGCGGCGTGCGTTGCAGGCGTTCGATGCGCTCGCGGGCCACCAGCGCATTGCGGTGGATACGCACGAAGCGGTCGCCGAATTCATCCTCAAGCGCCTTGAGCGGTTCATCGAGCAGCACTTCGCCGCCCTGATGGCGCAAGGTCACATACTTGTGATCGGCGATAAAATAGACCACCTCGCCCAAGGGGATCAGCTCGATACCTTTGCGGGTGCGTGCGCTGATATGGCTGCGCGGCCCGTTACCACTCTGGGCTGCTGGCTGAGTCAGGGCGGCGAGTTGCACACGCGTTGGGCGTTCGGCTTTTTTCAGGGCCTTGAGCAATGCTTCGCCAGCCACCGGTTTGGTGAGGAAGCTGACACCGCTGGCCTCCAGCGTCTCCGCGGAAAACTCATCGCCTGCTGCGCAAAACACCACGGCGGGTGGCGACTCTCGCTCGCTCAGTCGGGCGGCAACTTGCAGGCCATCGAGGCCTGGCATACGGATATCGAGCAACACCACATCCGGCTTGAGGCTGTCGATCAGCGTCAACGCCTCTTCGCCCGTGGTGGCGCTCGGTTCGAGTACTGCGTAACCCTCGAGATCACTGACCAAACGGCTCAGTCGCTCGCGGGCTTGGGGTTCGTCATCAACGATCAGGACATTCATATTGCGCTGGATTCCTGCGTGAGTCTCGCACAAGGATAGCGTAGACAGGTGCGGTGACTTGCGTCACAGCGATCCACGCTAAGACTAGCGCGAGCGGCAAAAAGTGCCCTGAGAGTGGCACCCATATTTACCCGGACCTGTTCAATAGCGCCCAAGACCTGCTGCCTTCGGGCATCGTCGTAGGGTTTGCTGATACACAATCCGAATACCCCCCTTTTTAAATGGATAGTCTGGGCTCTGACCGCATCACCCGACTTTGGTGCATTCACACACTATCAGTCCAACTGTAGACGCTCACTGAGACGACATTGCTCAATCGTCAAATATCGTTTCAATAAACCCCTGTACCCAGTCTCGTCCTGGACGCGTTCGGCGGCAAGGCACTTAGCCATCCTTTGCACAAATAAAAATGCCGACGACCCGCAGCACCGCGTCCACGGGCAACCCTGTTATTATCGCCGGCACACTTCCATGCCTCTTTATTAAGCAGATCACGAGCGAATCCATGAGCACCGACAAGACCAACCAGTCCTGGGGCGGCCGCTTCAGTGAACCCGTCGACGCCTTCGTCGCCCGCTTCACCGCCTCCGTCACCTTCGACCAGCGCCTGTACCGCCACGACATCATGGGCTCCATCGCCCACGCGACGATGCTGGCCAAGGTCGGCGTGCTGACCGACGCCGAGCGCGACAGCATCATCGACGGCCTGACCACCATCCGTGGCGAGATCGAGGCCGGCACCTTCGACTGGCGCGTCGACCTGGAAGACGTGCACATGAACATCGAGGCCCGCCTCACCGACCGCATCGGTGTGACCGGCAAGAAGCTGCACACCGGTCGCAGCCGTAACGACCAGGTGGCCACCGATATCCGCCTGTGGCTGCGTGATGAAATCGACCTGATCCTGTCCGAAATCACCCGCCTGCAAAAAGGTTTGCTGGAACAGGCCGAGCGTGAGTCGGACACCATCATGCCGGGCTTCACTCACCTGCAGACCGCGCAACCGGTGACGTTCGGCCACCACCTGCTGGCCTGGTTCGAAATGCTCAGCCGCGACTACGAGCGTCTGGTGGATTGCCGCAAGCGTGCCAACCGCATGCCATTGGGCAGCGCCGCGCTGGCCGGCACCACCTACCCGATCGACCGCGAATACACCGCGCAATTGCTGGGCTTCGACGCCGTAGGCGGCAACTCCCTGGATGGCGTGTCGGACCGTGACTTCGCTATCGAATTCTGCGCCGCCGCCAGCATCGCCATGATGCACCTGTCACGTTTCTCCGAAGAGCTGGTGCTGTGGACCAGCGCGCAATTCCAGTTCATCGACCTGCCGGACCGTTTCTGCACCGGCAGCTCGATCATGCCGCAAAAGAAAAACCCCGACGTCCCCGAACTGGTGCGGGGCAAGAGCGGCCGCGTGTTCGGCGCCTTGATGGGCCTGCTGACCCTGATGAAAGGCCAGCCGCTGGCCTACAACAAGGACAACCAGGAAGACAAAGAGCCGTTGTTCGACGCTGCCGACACCCTGCGCGACTCCTTGCGCGCGTTTGCCGACATGATCCCGGCGATCAAGCCTAAGCACGCGATCATGCGTGAAGCGGCGTTGCGCGGGTTCTCCACCGCGACCGACCTGGCGGACTACCTGGTACGCCGTGGCCTGCCGTTCCGCGATTGCCACGAAATCGTTGGCCACGCAGTTAAATATGGCGTCGACACCGGCAAGGACCTGGCGGAAATGAGCCTGGAAGAACTGCGTCAGTTCAGCGACCAGATCGAGCAGGACGTGTTTGCCGTGCTGACCCTGGAAGGCTCGGTAAATGCCCGTAATCACATCGGCGGTACTGCACCGGCGCAGGTGAAAGCAGCTGTGTTGCGCGGCCAGGAATTGCTCGCCAGCCGCTAAAAGCATCGCAGGCAAGCCAGCTCCCACAGGAAATCGCATTCCAATGTGGGAGCCGGGCTTGCCCGCGATAGCGTTCTGCCAGACGCCAAAAATCTATTTCTTGGCCGCGATCATCGCCATAAACGCCGGCATCGCCGCCTCTCTGTCCGCCGCCACTTTCTGAGCGTTGGGCATGGCGTGCAACCTTTCCAGCAACGCCTTGGCCGCCGGCATTTCAGCCAGCAGATCCAGGCCAAACAGCTTCTCGCCCACCGCGCAGGCGAGGTTCACGCTGTACATGAAATACAGATCGGCAATGGTGAAACTCTCCCCCGCCACATAGGGTGCGAACTTGCCGTGCCTGCCCAACGACCCGAAACCCAACAGCAACTCGGCCTTGGACTTCTCCTTGATTGCCTCCGGTACCGGCATGCCAAAAAACGCCTCGGCAAAACACGCACGGGCAGGCAACTCGATGTACAGCTCGATTTCTCGGCACAGCGCCAGCACCAGTGCACGCTGGAACGGCTCGGCCGGGAGCAGCGCCGGCCCTTCCTGGGTGTGTTCGATGTATTCGAGGATCACGCTGGTTTCGTTGATAAAACCCTGTTTCACGCCCAGCACCGGCACCTTGCCCCGCGGGCTCACGGCCAGGGCTTCGGGGGTTTGACCAGCGTAAAAAGGCACCTCTTCGAAAGGCAGCCCTTTCTCCAGCAGCGCCAGCTTGACCATGTTGTAGTAGTTACTGACCGAGAATCCGTAGAGCTTGAGCATTGCAGGTGCCTCCAGGCCGGGAATGGGGTTGGCTGCAAGTGTTATAGATCCCGACGCCAGCCCTGACCAGAAGCATCACCGGCCTGAATGGAGTTAGACTGGCGCCCTTTCCTTGAGGAGCCTGCCATGAGCGAGCCGACCGATATCGACAACGACGAAGAAGAATTCGCCGAAACCACCCTGACCGAAGCGATCGAGAACCAGATCGAGAGCGAAAACCCACCGGCCGCCAAGGCCACGTTCAACAAGCTGACCCTGGTGGGCTACGAGCGTGAAGATATCCTGCAACTGATGGCTCACGTGCTGGCTATCGAGATCGACGCGCTGCTGGAAGAGGACCGCGCCTTCAATACCGAATGGTATGAAACTGCACTGCGCGCGCTGCCGGAATTGCCGCCCGAAAAGCAATAAATCCAACACGCGGCAACACACTGGACAGTTCGGCAAAGTGCGTTCACCTTATGGCCTGCTAGCCTCTAATAAATTCTTAGAAAGTCTGGAGTCCTTATGTCGTATACCCCTGAGTTGGTTGCCGAACTGGAAATCCTTGTACTCTTCCCCCTGGACAGCACCAAAGAAGGTCTGAAAGTCCACCAGACCGCCGCGCCGACTGCCATCGCCGCTGCCAAACGCCTCCACGCGAAAGGGCTTATCGACCAGCCGGACGGGGGCTACCTGACCAGCCTTGGCCGGGACGCCGCAGAGCAGGCCCAGACCCTGCTGACTATCTTGACCACTGCCACGACCAAAGAAGCCGCCTGATATCTGATACGCCCATGGAGTCCGCCTCCTGCGGATTCCGAGGGCGTTGCTGTGGAAGTGCAAAAATTCTGACGTCAAAAACCATTTCCCTCTAAACCTCCTACGCTACTGGCTGTAAACTCCTACACGGCCGCCCACGTCGGGCCCTGCGAGCCACCGAGTTCGACATGACCCGCACCCATGAAATCCGCCCCGACCTGGACGAAGGCATCGACCGCAAGGTGCTGGCCCAGTTGCGCGCGCGGTTCATGGCCCTCAATGAAGGCCGCATGGCCCGGGCCATCGAGGGGCTGACGCCGCGCCAGCAAAGCGTGCTGAACCTATTGCCGCTGTTTTTCCACGTCAACCATCCGTTGCTGCCGGGTTATGTGTCGGGCAGTACGCCAGCAGGCCTGTCGAATTACGAACCGGAAGCCCAAGCCCTCACCGAAGCCCAGCGCCTGACCCGTTCGTTCTCCTACAAACCGCGCCACGGCAACCCGCCGCGACCGATCCATGGCCTGTTCCTGATGGGCAGCCTGGGCACCCTGGCCCAGGCCGACCAGAGCGATATGGACGTGTGGGTGTGTCACGCCCCGGACCTGAGCGAAACTGAGCTGGCCGAACTGCGCAAAAAGTGCCAGTTGCTGGAAGCCTGGGCCCTGACCATGGGCGCCGAGGCGCACTTCTTCCTGATCGAGCCGACACGCTTTGTGCTCGGAGAGCGCGACACGCAACTGAGCTCCGACGACTGCGGCACCACCCAGCATTACCTGTTGCTGGATGAGTTCTACCGCACCGCCATCTGGCTGGCCGGACGCACACCGATCTGGTGGCTGGTGCCGGTGTATGAAGAAACCCGTTATGCCGAGTTCACCCACACGCTGATTTCCAAGCGTTTTATCCGCGCCGACGAAACCCTCGACCTGGGTCACCTGGCGCGCATTCCCCCAGGCGAATTCATTGGTGCCGGGCTGTGGCAACTGTTCAAAGGCATCGAGTCACCCTACAAATCCGTGCTCAAGCTGCTGCTGACCGAGGTCTACGCCAGCGAACACCCGAACGTGCACTGCCTGAGCCTGCGCTTCAAGCGAGCGGTGTTCGCCAACCAGATGGATCTGGATGAGCTGGACCCGTACATCGTGGTGTACCGCCGTATCGAGGAATACCTCAAGGCCCGCAACGAGCCCGAGCGCCTGGAACTGGTGCGGCGCGCGCTGTACCTGAAGGTCAACCGCAAGCTCAGCGCGGGCCAGCGCACCACCAGTTGGCAACGCCTGCTGCTGGAGCGCCTGGCCCATGAATGGGGCTGGGACCAGCGCCAATTGGCGTTGCTCGACAGCCGCAGTCAATGGAAGGTGCGCCAGGTTGCCTCCGAGCGGCGGGCGCTGGTCAGCGAGCTCAATTACAGTTACCGCTTCCTGACCCAATTCGCCCGCACCGAACAAACGGTCAGCCTGATCAACAAGCGCGACCTCAATGTGCTGGGTCGGCGCCTGTACGCCGCCTTTGAACGCAAGGCCGGCAAGGTCGAGTTCATCAACCCCGGCATTGCCCCGGACTTGGCCGAAGACACCCTGACCCTGGTGCAATCGCCCAACCGCAAGGAGCCGGGCCAGCACCACTGGGGCCTTTACAACGGTAACCTCACGGCGCTGGAATGGGAGCATTTTGCGCCGATCAAGCGCAGCCGCGACCTGCTGGAAATGCTCACTTGGTGCCATCGCAACGGCGTGATCGACAGCAGCACCCGCCTGGCCTTGCACCCCGGCACCAGCGACATGACCGAATTCGAGCTGTTCAACCTGCTGGGCAGCCTGCAACAAACCATCGCCCTGCCCCTGGCCAGCGTGGATGAAGAGCGCCTGCTGCGCTCGGCCGTGCCGGAGGAAGTGTTGTTGCTGATCAACGTCGGCGTCGACCCGCTCAAGCATCACCGCGACCTGAATATCCTGATGACCACCGAGCGCACCGACTCCCTGAGCTATGCCGGTGTACGGGACAACCTGGTGCTGACCCTGGACCAGGTCACGCTCAACAGCTGGAACGAGGTGATGGTCAGCCGCTTTGACGGCCCGCACGCGCTGCTCGACTGCCTGCGCGACTACCTCAACCAGTTGCCGTCGGACCATCTGCCACGCCTGCGGGTGCGTTGTTTCTGTCACAACCGTGCGCAGTTCATTGCCCAGCGCGTGGAAGAAATCTTCGACACCGCGCAGAACCTGCTGCTCGGCCAGGGCAATCACCGCTATTTGCTTCAGGTGCAGCAGCACTATCACGTCATGGAGTTGATGCCGGGCCAGGCCACCCATGTATCCCTGCCGACCCAGGATGCGCTGATCGCCTACCTCAGCGAAGAATTAGCCAACTACAGCCCGTTGCACCTGGACGCCATGGCCCTGGAAGACCACGACCTGGCGTTGCTGCTGCCGATGGGGATGGCCGATTGCGTGCAGGTGTTCTACCGGGTCAACGAAGGCTTCGCCGAGCTGTATGTGCTGGATGAATTCAACGCGCTCTGGCAACAGCGCCTGCCGTTTCACGATGAACAGAGCCTGTTGGCGCCGTTGCAGCGTTTCTTGCAGTCGATCATTTATCGCCGGGACGCGCTGTCGCCGCTGGACCCGCAAGAGCCGCTGGGCGCGGTACAGGTCTTGTATTACCAGCTATTGCCATCTGGCAACGGCCGCGCGCGCGGCATCGAACCTCGACCTGCGCCGCTGAACCCGGCGAACAAACCGTTTTACGACGTGCAGGCGATTATCGGCAAGGCCGCCCCAGGCCAGGTGGGCATTACCTTGTACTGCAATCAGCGAGAGTTTTCCGAACTGGAATTTGGCGACCAACTCTTTGCAGTGGTCGCCCAGGAAATCGTCGGGCAACGCCGGGAGATCGAGCGTTACCGCTGCTACATCACCGACCTGGACCTGTCCGGCCTGCTCGGCGATGTGCAAAGCCCGAGCAACCTGTACCTGCGTTACAAGGCCGAGCTGGAGCTGTCGCTCAACGTGGCGCTGAGTCAGATTTAGAGAGGGAAGGCGCCGCCGTCTTTAGGTTGTCCTTCAACATTGAGCAGTTCCAGCTTGAGGGTCTTGCCGCCCGGTGCCGGCCAATCGATGTGCTGACCAACCTGCAAACCGAGCAACGCGCTGCCCACGGGAGCCAGGATCGAGATCTTGCCCTCATCGGCATTGGCGTGTTTCGGGTAGACCAGGGTCAGGTGGTAGTCCTTGCCGCTGCCTTGCTCACGGCAATGCACGCTGGAGTTCATGGTCACGACACCCGCAGGCACTTCATCGTGGCCAACCACGTCTTCGGCGCGGTCGAGTTCGGCTTGCAACGCTTCGACGCCGGGAGATTCGTCGCCCAAGCGGTCGATCAGTTGCTCCAGACGCTGCACGTCAAGGCGGGTGAGGATGATGGACGGTGCGGTGGTCATGATTCAGGCAGACTCCTTTTTTCTGCACAAAAAAGCAAAACCCCGCCAGGAAAAGGCGGGGTTCTCACGGGCCTCGATGAGTTGAGGCGTACCCGGACACTACCACAGCGTCACAAATAAACAAGACGGCCTCAGGCGTGGGCTCGGCGCTGCTCGGCCTCGGCGCAGATCACCCGGCGCCGCGCATCGTCGGCAGAGCGCCATTCACGGATATCTTCCACGTGGCGGAAGCAGCCGAGGCAGACTTTCTGCTCGTCTAGGCGACACAAACTGATACAAGGTGACGGCACCGCCGGGCTGACATTACTGAACAGCGGCTTCGGCGGGCGGACAGGTGCAGGCTGGGTCACAGTCAGATCTCGTCGAAATCCAGCTCGGCGCCGGCTTGTTCCAGGACCAGCCGCGCGAGCATTTCACTGAGCAGCTCATCGCTGGTATCGCACTGCCAATTGTTGTCTTCTTCGTTGTAATCGAAGTGAAAACCACCGGAACGTGCAGCCAGCCACAGCTGACGCAAAGGCTCCTGGCGACTGAAGATCAGTTGAGTGCCGTTCTCGAACTTGACGGTCAGCACGCCGGCCGAGTTTTCCAGGTCCACGTCCAGGCCGCTGTCGTCGAAAATATCTTCCAGCGCCTGCTGGGTCGCATCCACCAGGTCGTGAAAACGGGCTTCGGTCAAACTCATTGTGGCAACCTCAAAAGTGTCTGGTTTTGCTCAAGCGCCGCACGATACGGGCGAGCCCCGCCGATTGCAAAGGATACCGATTTCAACACGATTGACGGTGTGGAAAATCCTCAAGCAGCGTAGTCCGCTTCCCGGCCGTGTCGGCAAACCCCCGCCGGACGGGTATTCCAGCGCATAGGCAAGCTGGCGGGTGGTCGGTATACTCGGGCGCAATTAATGCATATTCAAGGATTTCGCCATGAAGCGCCTGATCTCTTCCCTTGCTGCGCTCGTCGCGGTCGCTTGCCTCGTTAGTGCCTGTGGTCAAAAAGGCCCGCTGTACCTGCCCGATGACAGCAAAGACCCGAACGAACAGGCGCAATCGTCGCAAAAGCCTTCCAAAGCGCATAAGCACGACACCTACGAATAAGGGACTTCCATGGACGCTTTTAACTACCGGGACGGCGAGCTGTTCGCGGAAGGCGTGGCGTTGTCCGCGATTGCCCAGCGCTTTGGCACCCCGACCTATGTGTATTCCCGTGCGCATATCGAAGCCCAGTACCGCTCGTTCACCGATGCCCTCGACGGTGTGCCGCACCTGGTGTGCTACGCGGTCAAGGCCAACTCCAACCTCGGCGTACTGAATGTCCTGGCGCGCCTCGGCGCTGGTTTCGACATCGTGTCGCGTGGCGAGCTGGAACGTGTGCTGGCCGCTGGCGGCAAGGCTGACAAGATCGTGTTCTCCGGCGTCGGCAAGACCCGCGATGACATGCGCCGCGCCCTGGAAGTCGGCGTGCATTGCTTCAACATCGAATCCACCGACGAGCTGGAACGCCTGCAAGTCGTGGCCGCCGAAATGGGCGTTCGCGCGCCGATCTCCCTGCGCGTCAACCCGGACGTCGATGCCGGCACCCACCCCTACATTTCCACCGGTCTCAAAGAGAACAAGTTCGGCATCGCCATTGCCGACGCCGAGGACGTATACATCCGCGCCGCGCAACTGCCGAACCTGGAAGTGCTGGGTGTCGACTGCCATATCGGCTCGCAACTGACCACGCTGCCGCCGTTCCTGGATGCGCTCGACCGCCTGCTGGCATTGATCGACCGTCTCGGTGAATGCGGCATCTACCTGCACCACATCGACCTCGGTGGTGGCGTGGGCGTGCGTTATCGCGACGAAGAGCCGCCGCTGATTGCCGACTATATCCAGGCGGTGCGCGAGCGCATCGAAGGCCGTGACCTGACGCTGATGTTCGAGCCTGGCCGCTATATCGTCGCCAATGCCGGCGTGCTGCTGACCCAGGTCGAGTACCTCAAGCACACCGAGCACAAGGATTTCGCCATCGTCGATGCGGCGATGAACGACCTGATCCGCCCGGCGCTGTACCAGGCCTGGATGAATGTCACCGCCGTGACGCCGCGCGCCAGCGAAGCCCGCGCCTACGACATCGTCGGCCCGATCTGCGAGACCGGCGACTTCCTGGCCAAGGACCGTCAGCTGGCCCTGGAAGAAGGCGATCTGCTGGCCGTGCATTCGGCCGGTGCCTACGGGTTTGTCATGAGTTCCAACTACAACACCCGCGGCCGTACCGCCGAGGTGTTGGTGGACGGTGATCAAGCGTTTGAAGTGCGTCGCCGCGAGACGGTAGCCGAGTTGTATGCTGGCGAAAGCCTGCTGCCGGAGTAAGCCATGCTGCTGCGTTTTACCAAGATGCACGGGCTGGGCAATGATTTCATGGTCCTCGACCTGGTCAGCCAGCACGCGCATATCCTGCCCAAGCACGCTAAACAGTGGGGCGACCGTCACACCGGCATTGGTTTCGACCAATTGCTGATCGTCGAAGCGCCGAGCAACCCGGAGGTGGATTTCCGTTACCGGATCTTCAACTCCGACGGTTCCGAAGTGGAACAGTGCGGCAACGGTGCACGCTGCTTTGCCCGCTTTGTGCTGGACAAGCGCCTGACCGCCAAGCGGCAGATCCGCGTCGAGACCAAGAGTGGCGTGATCGAGCTGGATATCCGCAGTGATGGCCAGATCAGCGTCAACATGGGCGCGCCACGCCTGGTGCCGGCGGACATCCCGTTCCAGGCTACCGAGCAAGCTGTCAGCTACGCGCTGGACGTTGATGGCAAGACCGTCGATATCGCCGCCGTGTCCATGGGTAACCCCCATGCGGTGCTGCGGGTCAACGACATCAATAACGCCCCCGTGCATGAATTGGGGCCGAAAATCGAACACCACCCGCGCTTTCCGGCGCGGGTCAACGTGGGCTTCCTGCAGGTGATCGACCGTAACCGCGCGCAATTGCGTGTATGGGAACGCGGCGCCGGCGAAACCCAGGCCTGCGGCACCGGTGCTTGCGCCGCTGCCGTGGCCGCGATCAGGCAGGGGTGGATGGATTCGCCGCTGCTGATCGACCTGCCCGGCGGACGCTTGTCCATCGAGTGGGCAGGCCCTGGCCACCCGGTGCTGATGACCGGGCCGGCCTCGCGCGTATACGAAGGACAGGTCCGTCTATGAGTGAGCCAATCCAATGACCGATAAGCCTCAAGTACCCGCAGAAGCGTTCCCGAGCGAAAGTCTGGAGGCCGCTGCCGTCGCGGCGTACCTTGAGGCTAATCCGGACTTCTTCGTCGAGCATGATGAACTGCTGCCGGCCCTGCGCATCCCCCACCAACGTGGTGACACGGTGTCGCTGGTGGAGCGGCAGATGAAGATCCTGCGCGAGCGTAATATCGAGATGCGCCACAAGCTCTCGCACCTGATGGACGTCGCCCGCGACAACGACCGCCTGTTCGAGAAAACCCGCCGCCTGATCCTGACCCTGATGGACGCTACCAGCCTGGAAGAAACGGTGATCGCCGTGGAAGACAGCCTGCGCCAGGACTTCCAGGTGCCGTTCGTGAGCCTGATCCTGTTCAGCGACAACCCGATGCCGGTGGGACGCTGGGTCAGTGGCAGCGACGCACAAACCGCCATCGGCGGCCTGTTGTCCGAAGGCAAGACCATCAGCGGCACCTTGCGCGAACATGAGCTGGACTTCCTGTTTGGTGCCGAACAGCGCAAGCAGATAGGTTCCACGGCGGTGGTCGCGCTCAGCCATCAAGGCCTGCACGGCGTGCTGGCCATCGCCAGCCGTGATCCACACCATTACAAAAGCTCAGTGGGCACGCTGTTCCTGACCTACATCGCCGAGGTACTGGGCCGCGTCCTGCCGCGCTTCACCACCGCCCTGCGCGCGGTGCGCTAGCCATGGAACGGCAACTGGACGCTTATTGCGCTCACCTGCGCAACGAGCGCCAGGTGTCGCCCCATACCCTGGAAGCCTACCGGCGGGACTTGAACAAGGTCCTGGCCTACTGCGAAAAACAACAGATCGGCAGCTGGAAGGCCCTGGATATCCAGAGCCTGCGCAGCCTGATCGCGCGCCTGCACCAGGCAGGTCAATCCTCGCGCAGCCTGTCGCGCCTGCTCTCGGCGGTACGCGGGCTCTATCACTATTTGAACCGCGAAGGCCTGTGCGATCACGACCCGGCCAACGGCCTGTCACCACCCAAGGGCGAACGGCGCCTGCCCAAGACCCTGGATACCGATCGCGCCCTGCAATTGCTGGATGGCGCCGTTGAAGATGACTTCCTGGCCCATCGCGACCAGGCCATCCTTGAGCTGTTCTATTCATCGGGCCTGCGCCTGTCGGAGCTGACTGGCTTGAATCTCGACCAGTTGGACTTGGCGGACGGCCTGGTACAGGTACTCGGTAAAGGCAGCAAGACCCGCGTGTTGCCGGTGGGCCGCAAAGCCCGCGAAGCCTTGCTCCTGTGGTTACCGCTGCGCCTGCTGACCAATCCGGCGGATGATGCGGTGTTTGTCAGCCAGCAAGGCCGGCGCCTGGGGCCACGGGCGATTCAAGTGCGGGTCAAGGCCGCCGGCGAGCGCGAGCTGGGCCAGAACCTGCACCCACACATGCTGCGACACTCTTTTGCCAGCCACCTACTGGAATCATCCCAAGACCTGCGCGCGGTTCAAGAGCTGCTCGGCCACTCCGACATCAAGACCACACAGATCTACACCCATCTGGACTTCCAACACCTGGCAACGGTGTACGACAGCGCCCATCCACGGGCCAAACGAATCAAGGGCGGCGACTCATGAGTATCAAGCTGATCACCTTCGACCTGGACGACACACTCTGGGACAACGTACCCGTCATCATCAGTGCCGAAGCGTCGATGCGAGAATGGCTGGCGCTTAACGCCGCCAAGGTCGGCGACTTGCCGCTGGAGCATTTCGCCAGTCTTCGCCAACAGGTGCTGGAACGCCATCCCGAGCTGAAACACCGGATCAGCATCCTGCGCCACCGGGTGTTGACGCATGCGTTTGAAGAAGCCGGTTATCCACAGCCCGAGGCTACGGAAATGGCGGATGTCTGCTACGAGACGTTCATTCATGCGCGCCACCAGCTCACCCCATTCCCCGAAGCCGAGCCCATGCTGCAAGCGCTTCGCCAGCACTTCCTGCTAGGGGTGATCACCAACGGCAACGCCGATGTGCAGCGCGTTGGGCTGGCGGATTACTTCCACTTTGCCCTTCGCGCAGAAGATATCGGCATTGCCAAGCCAGATGCGCGATTGTTTCAGGAAGCGTTGCAGCGTGGTGGGGTGGATGCCAATGCGGCGGTGCATGTTGGCGATCACCCAGGGGACGACATTGCTGGGGCGCAGCAGGCGGGGCTTCGAGCGGTGTGGTTTAACCCGACGGGCAAGGCGTGGGATGCGGATAAGCGTCCGGATGCCGAGATTCGCAACCTGGCGGAGCTGCCAGAGTTGCTCCGCAGCTGGAACTGACACCGAACCCAATGTGAGAGCTGGCTTGCCTGCGATAGCGGTCTATCAGGCACATTTTCATTGACTGACACTGCGCCATCGCGGGCAAGCCCGCTCCCACAGGGTATTGCGCTAGGCATGAAAAAGCCCGCAGCGACGGCGGGCTTTTTCTTACAAGCGGGTGCTGACCTCAGATAGGTCGGCTGCCGTACTTGTTATCCGGCTTCTTCGGTGGATCCGCCACCACGTTGGCCTCGACTTCCTGCACTTTGCCGCCTTTAGCGAGGAACTCTTCCATCGCACGGGCCAGGGCATCACGCTCTTTGTTCTTGGCTTCAACGCTCGGCAATTCATCGACCGACACCGCTGCCTTGGCTTTGCCTTTGGCAGCCGGGGCAGGTGCGTCATCGCCACCGTCGTCGTCAGCAACGTCTTCCGCCGCCGCTTCCAGACCTTCTTCGGTGTCGTCTTCGTCACCTACTTCGAGTTCGTCGTTTTCCAGATCATCGTCGCTCATGTTCTACCTCATGACTTGCGAAAAGCAGATTAGTTATAGCCCAGCTTCACCCTCTGTCGAGGCAGCCGGAAGAAAATCAACATCCACTGGGTAACCAGTGGCTTATGCCCCATCACCGTGCAAGGTGGCGAGGACTTTACGAGCACCGCCATGATCACGGTGCTCGCCCAGATAAATACAGTTCTGCGCCCATCGGCGCGCATTCTAGCGCGCTCTGGGAAAAAACAAAGTGTCGAATACGCCTACATGCCTGTAAGACATTCGCACGCTGAAAAGTGCCGTGTGCATCCCATCACAAACACGGCGTAAAAACCGCTACACATTGGTATGACTGACAAACGCCAGGCAAAAAAATGCCCGGCAAGCCGGGCATCTTTTTTTCACGCTATTACAAGTTGTAGCCGCGCTCGTTGTGTTGCGCCAGGTCGAGTCCGACGGCCTCTTCCTCTTCGGTCACCCGCAGGCCCATGACCATGTCCAGCACCTTGAGGATGATGTAGGTCACGATCGCCGTGTAGATCACAGTGAAGCCAACGCCTTTGCACTGGATCCAGACTTGCGCAGCGATGTCAGTCACCGTGCCGAAGCCGCCCAGCGCAGGGGCTGCGAACACACCGGTGAGGATCGCACCGACGATGCCGCCGATACCGTGCACGCCGAAGGCGTCCAGGGAGTCGTCGTAGCCCAGCTTGCGCTTGAGGCTGGTGGCGCAGAAGAAGCAGATCACACCGGCAACCAGGCCGATCACCAGGGCGCCCATCGGGCCCACGGTGCCTGCGGCTGGGGTGATTGCAACCAGGCCAGCGACTACGCCCGAGGCAATGCCCAGTGCGCTTGGCTTACCGTGGGTGATCCACTCGGCGAACATCCAGCCCAGCGCAGCAGCAGCGGTAGCGATCTGGGTGACCAGCATCGCCATGCCGGCAGTGCCGTTGGCCGCAGCCGCGGAGCCGGCGTTGAAGCCGAACCAGCCGATCCACAGCATCGCCGCGCCGATCAGGGTGTAACCGAGGTTGTGCGGAGCCATCGGGGTGGTCGGGAAGCCTTTGCGCTTGCCGAGCACGATGCACGCCACCAGGCCAGCCACACCGGCGTTGATATGCACCACGGTGCCGCCAGCGAAGTCCAGCACGCCCCAGTCCCACATCAGGCCACCGTTGCCGCTCCACACCATGTGCGCGATCGGCGCGTAGACCAGGGTGAACCAGATCGCCATGAAGATCAGCATCGCAGAGAACTTCATACGCTCGGCGAAGGCACCGACGATCAACGCCGGAGTGATGATGGCGAAGGTCATCTGGAAGGTGATGAACACCGCTTCCGGGAACAATGCCGCAGGGCCAGTGATGCTGGCTGGGGTCACGCCTGCCAGGAATGCCTTGCCCATGCCGCCGAAGAAGGAGTTGAAATTGACGACGCCCTGTTCCATACCGGTGGTATCGAACGCGATGCTGTAGCCGTAGACGACCCACAGGATGCTGATCAGGCCGGTGATCGCGAAGCACTGCATCATCACCGACAGAATATTCTTGGAACGGACCATGCCGCCGTAGAACAGCGCCAGGCCAGGGATGGTCATGAACAGCACCAAAGCGGTGGCGGTCAGCATCCAGGCGGTGTCGCCGGAATTGAGGACTGGAGCAGCCACTTCGTCTGCCGCCATGGCCAGGCTTGGCATTACGATGGACAACAGGGCTCCGAGCCCTGCGAATTTACGCAGAGTCATATTGTTTTCTCCTGGGGCGTTGGGGTTTGGCGGCTTAGATTGCGTCGGTATCGGTTTCGCCGGTACGGATGCGAATAGCCTGTTCCAGATTGACCACGAAGATCTTGCCGTCACCGATCTTGCCGGTGTTGGCGGCCTTGGTTATCGCCTCGATAACCCGATCAAGATCCTTGTCGTCAATGGCGACATCAATCTTCACCTTCGGCAGGAAATCGACCACGTATTCCGCGCCGCGATACAGCTCGGTATGACCCTTCTGCCGACCGAAGCCTTTGACCTCAGTAACGGTAATGCCCTGCACGCCGATCTCGGACAACGACTCGCGCACATCGTCCAACTTGAACGGCTTGATGATGGCAGTGACTAGCTTCATGAAAACTCTCTCCCGAATTGGTGGACTTGCCCCAGGAAAACAAACCCGTCTCAAGTCTAAGCGCAGTGCCTGGCTTTGTAACGCGTCGTCGCCTCGGCATTTGCCTTTGCGACGCCAGCGAACCACTGGTGACGAAACCTGTACCCCTGATCCGTCGGCGCACTGCATTCGTCACAGCGACTGCATCAGTGCATGGGTCATGATCGTCTAAGCAGAAACCTTGCCAGCTCCGTAAAAATCACTGAAATCAGTCCTTTGCCCACTTATGCCCACCGGCGGGCCTCTTCGGCGGTTGCAATGCGCACAAAAACAGTGCGCCGCCGCCCGGCCCTCTGCGCGAAAAGCGTGCGCCCGCCGTCGTGAAAAAGACTATAGACGCTGCGTGATACACTGCCGGCCAACTGTTTTCCGGAATATTTCCCATGCTCGCGCCCAAAGACCTCCTCGACGCCCTGAGCGGCCACGCCTCTCGCCTGTTCAGCGGTGACACGCCGTTGCCCCGCAATGAAATCGAAAGCCAATTCAAGGCATTGCTGCAAAGCGGTTTCAGCAAGCTCGACTTGGTGAGCCGGGAAGAGTTTGATAGCCAAATGGTAGTGCTGGCCCGAACGCGTGCGCGGTTGGAGAGCCTGGAGGCCAAAGTGGCCGAGCTGGAAGCGCGGTTGACGCCAGCGGGCGAATAACCGGCATCAATCGGTCCATGTGGGGCTTGCCGGCCCTCGACCGGCGCCTGCTGAAAATACAATTCAGCTTTTTGCTGGTGGTACTCGGTGGCCGCTGCAACCAACTCGCCGTGGCGTGGTGGGCCTTGCAGGAAACCGGTTCCGCCCTCGCCTTCGCCAACATGATCGCCTGCTCCATCGCGGCAGAGGTGCTGGCCCGCCCGCTGCTGGGATGGCTGGGCGACAAGTACAACAAGATCCTGATCCTCAGGCTGGCATCCCTGACCAGCGTGCTGACCGCGCTGTCGATGGTTTTTCTGTCTGCGACTCAGCTGTTCAACCCCTGGAGCGTCGGCGCCCTGATGCTAGTCAGCAGTGCCGTCGCCGGTGTGCGTGACCCGTTGCAGTCATCGATCATTCCCTTGTTTGCGCGTGACGATCAGGTCTCACTGGCCATGCGCACCAAAAGCATGCTCTCGTCCGTTTCCAACCTGCTTGGGCCAGTCATGGCCAGCGCATTGATTTTCAGCTTCGGCACCACGCTGGCGTTTACCGTCGACTTCTTTGCGATGCTTGGCGCGGCAGTGCTGATTACCTCGATCCCACTCCGCCTCGGCGCCAGCGCCCCCGATGAACAAAGCCCGGCTGCCAGCGGCTGGCGCATGATTTACTCGGGGTTCAAGGCGGTCTATCAGGTGAAAGTCGAGTTCTACCTGGCCCTTGTGGCGATGCTCGTCAACTTTGCCCTGTTTCCGTTTTTTACCATCCTGCTGCCGCTCTACGTGAAGACGGTTATCCACTTCCCGATCACTTACCTCGGCCTGCTGGATGCGTGCTTCGGCCTGGGCATCCTGGCGGGCAGCTACAAGATCACCGGTTGGTTGACCTATCGGGTGTCCCGCGACCTGTGTGTCGCCGCAGGCTTTGCGCTGTTGGGCGGCAATATGTGGCTGGCCGGCACGCTCTCATCGATAGTCGTCGTGCCCCTGGCGTTTTTCTGCGGTGGGGTGGGCCTGATGCTGATCAACATTCCGACCTCTGCCGTGAGGCTGCTGGCGACCCCCAAGCAACATCGCAACCGGATGTTCGCCACCGTGTCCTTCCTGTCCGCGGCAGCCAGCCCGTTGGGCAGTTTCGCCATGAATGGCTTGATCGCTTACCTCGGCGTCGCCCTGACCATCGCGTCGCTGGGGGCGATGGTGCTGGGGTTGTCACTGCTGGTGTTCCTGATTCCCGATTTCCGCACCTTTATGCGCACCCCAGACACTCAACTCAACGGCGCTTACCTGGATAAGTATCCCGGCGCCTTTGCACGTTGATACGTCCTGTAAAAGTCTGATTCGTTGTACTTCCGTTCCCTCGACTACCTTTGAGAAACCGCAGGAAGCGGTCTCCATTGTTCAAGGAACGAGCATGTCCCTCGCCATCGTCCACAGCCGCGCCCAGATTGGCGTGGAAGCCCCCGCCGTCACCGTCGAAGTGCATATGGCCAATGGTTTGCCATCCCTGACGCTGGTGGGCTTGCCGGAAACGGCGGTCAAGGAAAGCAAGGACCGGGTGCGCAGCGCCATTCTCAATTCTGCGCTGCAATACCCTGCCCGCCGCATCACGCTGAACCTGGCGCCCGCCGACCTGCCCAAGGACGGCGGGCGTTTTGACTTGGCGATTGCCCTGGGAATCCTGGCGGCCAGCGCGCAGGTGCCGGCGTTGACGCTCGACGACGTGGAATGCCTGGGAGAACTGGCACTGTCCGGCGAAGTGCGGGCAGTGAAAGGCGTGCTGCCGGCGGCCTTGGCGGCACGCAAGGCCGGACGCACCGTGATAGTGCCGCGGGCGAATGCCGAGGAAGCTTGCCTGGCGTCGGGGTTGAAAGTGATCGCCGTGGATCATTTGCTGCAGGTGGTGGCGCACCTGAACGGACATCAGACTATCGAGCCCTACAAATCCGACGGTTTGCTGTACCTGAACAAGCCTTACCCGGACTTGAGCGAAGTACAGGGTCAGCTCGCTGCCAAGCGCGCACTGCTGATTGCCGCGGCGGGGGCGCATAACCTGCTGTTCAGCGGCCCGCCCGGCACCGGCAAGACATTGCTCGCCAGTCGGCTGCCAGGTTTATTGCCACCGTTGAGTGAGCAGGAAGCGTTGGAAGTGGCGGCGATTCAGTCGGTCGTCAGCCTGGCGCCGCTGAGCCATTGGCCACACCGACCGTTTCGCCAGCCGCATCACTCAGCGTCGGGCCCGGCGCTGGTGGGAGGCGGGTCAAAGCCGCAACCGGGAGAAATCACCCTGGCCCATCACGGCGTACTGTTCCTGGATGAGCTGCCAGAGTTCGACCGCAAAGTGTTGGAGGTGCTACGCGAACCACTGGAATCAGGGCATATCGTAATTTCCCGCGCCCGCGACCGCGTAAGTTTCCCGGCGCGCTTCCAACTGGTGGCCGCCATGAACCCCTGCCCGTGCGGGTACATGGGCGAACCCAGCGGACGCTGCCGCTGCACGCCGGAGCAGATCCAGCGCTATCGCAACAAGCTCTCCGGGCCACTGCTGGACCGCATCGACTTGCACCTCACTGTGGCGCGAGAAACCACCGCGTTGAATCCTACCCGGCAGGCGGGCGATAACACGGCCGAGGCGTCGGCACGGGTCGCCCAGGCCCGCGATCGACAACAGCAACGCCAAGGCTGTGCGAATGCTTTCCTTGATCTGCCGGGGCTACGCAAGCACTGCAAGCTGGCGAAGGTCGACGAATGCTGGCTGGAAAACGCCTGTGAACGGCTGACGCTTTCCCTGCGCGCAGCCCATCGGCTGCTCAAAGTGGCGCGTACCTTAGCCGACCTTGAGCACGCCGATAGCATCACCCGGGCACATCTGGCGGAAGCGTTGCAGTATCGGCCTGCAGCTGTTGGCTAGGGTGACGCGGGGAAGTCCAGCAGCAACCGCGCCACTTCCATCACTTCATCCAAGGCCGCCTCGGCCGATTCCGTGGAGGGTTTGAGCATCAAGTCGTCGGCGTATCCCATCGCCACGGCAAAGATCTGGCGGGCAGCGCGTTGTGGCGAGTCACAACGCAGGACATTGGCAGCGACACCTCGCTCGATCACTTCGGCGAGCATGCCTTGCCATTGAGCATTGATTATCAGGTAAGCCTGGGCCATTTGCGGGTCTTGCATCGCTTCGTCCCAGGCATCCAGCCACAGCGCCCAGCCTGCATCCGCCGTGCTCGGAAGGCAGTCACGCAGAAAACCCACGAAGGCTTCCAGAGGTGGTGCTTCTGCCAGAGGCGCCCGCACTTCGTCCAACTGTTCGTTGGCAAACCGCACAAAGGCTTCGCGGCGCAGCTCCTTCCAATCACTGAAGTAGTGATAAACGTGGCTACGGGACAGCCCGGCATGTTCGGCCAGGTCGCGGGTGGACACATCGGCAAACCCCTTGCTGCGAAACAGCTCCAGGGCGGCGGCGATGATCTGGTCTTTACGGTCGATACGCGACATGGCAATTCCTTTCGGCACCGGCAGATAAGCGGCGCTTGCTTTTTGAGCGATCGCTCAAGGACACTTGAGCAGTCGCTCAATAATAGCGTCTATCATCCCTTTGGTGCACCCATGACATCCGTCACTCCTCAAATCCTGATCGAAGAAAGCAAGAAAATCGGCCAGCAATCCGCCGGCCAGACCCTCAAGGCGATCGCCAAAGCCTATCCCGGCAAGCTGTTCGGCACGCTGTCATTGGTCGCACTGGAAAATGCCCTGCTGCTGGCATACCCGTTGTTTGCCGGGTTTGCGGTGGATGCAATCATCCGTGGCGATGCCAGCAACGCTCTGTTCTATGCCGCCGTGGTCCTGGCGTTCTGGGTCGTCGGTGCGGCACGCCGGGCGCTGGACACACGAACCTTCACCCGGATCTACGCCGACCTGGCGGTGCCGGTGATTCTGAACCAGCGCCTGCAGAACCACAGCACCTCCAAGTCAGCGGCACGGGTGGTGCTCGCACGGGAATTCGTCGACTTCTTTGAGAAGCACGTGCCGATCATCGCCACGGCGCTGGTATCGATTATTGGCGCGGCGGTGATGCTGATCGTGATCGAGCCCTGGGTCGGCCTCGCGTGCTTGGGCGCACTGGTGCTGTGCATCACGCTGTTGCCGCGCTTTGCCCTACGTAACCAAGAGCTGCATGAGCGCCTGAACAATCGCTTGGAAAAGGAAATCGGCCTGGTGGAAAAAGTCGGTGCACCGACCTTGCGACGCCATTACCAGGTGCTGTCGCGCCTGCGGATCTGGCTGTCAGACCGCGAGGCGGCTGCGTACCTGTTTCTCGGCACGCTGGCCGCCTTGCTCTTTGTGGTCGCCATCAGCCAACTGGCCTTGTCCGCCGCCGTCAAGGCCGGTCACGTGTACGCGGTCATGACTTACCTGTGGACCTTCGTCACCAGCATGGACGAAGCCCCAGGCATGGTCGACCAACTGGCGCGCCTCAAGGACATCGGCAAGCGCGTGGACCCAGGGCTGGGCGACCGCTAGGTCTCAACGAAACCGATCCACCTCATGTCGCAAGCCTGCCGCCAGGGTCTCCAGTTCCTTGGCGGTGATCGCCAGGTTCGACACCACTTCGCGCTGCTCGCTGTTGGCCAGCGCGATGCTCTGCAGGTTGCTGCTGAGCAAGGTTGCGGTGCTGCTCTGCTCTTGGGTGGCGGTGGTGATCGCCGCGAACTGCTGACCAGCCGAGCGGCTTTGCTCGTCGATGCGCGCCAGGGCCGACGCCACGTCGGCGTTACGCGAAAGGCCTTCCTGCATCAACACATTGCCGCGCTCCATGGTGCTGATAGCGTTGCCGGTTTCCTGCTGGATGCTCTGGATCATCCCGGAGATCTCGTCGGTGGCCTCTCGGGTACGCGACGCCAGGTTGCGTACTTCATCGGCGACCACGGCAAAGCCACGGCCTTGCTCACCCGCGCGTGCGGCTTCGATGGCGGCGTTGAGTGCCAGCAGGTTGGTTTGTTCAGCAATCGAGGTGATCACGCCGACGATCCCGCCGATTTCCTGGGAGCGCTGGCCGAGAGTGTTGATCACCGTGGCGGTGCTGTTCAGGGCGGTGGCGATGTGTTCCAGGGACGACGAAGCCTCTTGCATCGAGTTGCGCCCGATACGGGTTTGCTGGGCGTTTTCCTGGGCCAGCCGTTCGGTGCTGCCCATATTGTCGGCGATGTTCAGCGAGGTGGCGCTGAACTCTTCTACCGCGCCGGCCATGCTGGTGATCTCGCCGGACTGCTGCTCCATGCCTTCATACGCGCCACCGGACAACCCGGACAACGCCTGGGCGCGGCTGTTGACCTCTTCGGCCGCCTTGCGAATATGCGAGACCATGGTCGACAGCGCTTCACCCATCTGGTTGAAGCTGCGCGCCAGTTGGCCGATTTCGTCATGGCTGGACACATTCAGGCGTGCGCTCAAGTCACCCGCACCCAAGGCTTCGGCCTGGCGCACCAGGTCGCCCAACGGCGCTAATTTGCTACGCAGCAGCCAAACCGTTGCGCCGACCGCCAGCAACATGGCCAGGACGCTACCGATCACCAGGCGGATGCCGACGTCCCACGTCACCGAGCGAATCTCAGCCTTGGGCATGCTCGCGACGACTGCCCATGGCCCGCCTTCGAAGGGCACCGAGACGCTGTAGAAATCTTCGTTCTTGTCCGCCCAGAAGCGGCCCGAACCCGGCGCCTTGGCCAGGTCCAGCATCACTGGGATCGCCTGGTCCAGCGCCTGCACACCAGCCGGCGGCACCAGCCAGCGCTTCTGCTCGTCCAGCAACGCCAGGGAGCCGGTCTGGCCAATACGGAAGCGCTTGAGATTCTCGAACTGGGCATTCTGCGCATCGGTGTAGTCAAACCCGATGAACAACACGGCGATGACCTGGCCGCTGCTGTCACGCACCGGGCTGTACTGGGTCATGTAGGAGCGGTCGAACAACACCGCACGGCCGATGTAGGTCTGGCCGCTGAGCACGCGCTGATAGGCTGGCCCCTGACGATCCAGCACCGTACCGATGGCACGGTTGCCGTCCTGCTTGGTCAAGGAGGTGCTGATGCGGATGAAGTCTTCGCCGCTGCGCACAAACACCGTGGCCACGCCACCGGACATCTGTTTGAACTCATCCACTTCATCGAAGTTGTTGTTCAGCACTTCACTGCCCAGGTACAGGCTAGGGGTCTGTACCCCAGCCACAGTCACCGGCTGGTCTGCATGCACACTCAAGCCCGCGCCGAAGCGCTTTTCAAACAGCCCGCTCAAACGCTGGGTACTTTCGCGCAAGGTGCTGTGGAAGGTATTGAGTTGGTCGGCGAGCAAGCGCGCCTCACTGGCCAGATGCTCCTCACGAGTCGCGAGGTTGGCGGAGTCGAGAGAACGCAAGGCAAACACCGTACTGCCGCTGATGACGACAGCCAGAATCACGGCTAACGCGAGGCCTAACTGGGAGGCAATCCGAGCACGAGGTTGAGACATGACAGCTCCTGGCCGAGGCCAGGATCATCCTGATCTCATAGCGCTGCTCGGCAAATTATCTAGTGGGAAGCGTTGGTGCACGATGGTTCCAACACACCTACTTCGGCGGGCCGAGACAATACTTGAGCGAATCACAGGGGTATCGCGCAAACGATTGCACGAACGGTCTGCGAGCACTCAATCGAGGCGTTCGACTGGCGGCAGTTCCATCGCCTTGACCTCGGCCTGCAGAAACTCCGCCAAACGCCTCAATCGTTCGCCGCCTGGGCGGGTTTTCGGCCACACCAGGTAATAATTTTCGCCACTGGCGACCGCCGTCGGCCAGGGCAGGCTCAGCCGCCCCTGCGCCACATCTTCGGCCACCATCAGCAAGTCGCCCATGGAGACGCCGTAACCTCGCGCGGCGGCGATCATGCCCAGTTCGAGGGTGTCGAACACCTGTCCGCCCTTGAGCGACACCTGGGATGACAAGCCCATGCGCTCCAGCCAGTTGCGCCAATCGCGACGGTCAGGCGTGGGGTGCAGCAGTTCGGCGGTGGCCAGGCGCGCCGCATCCCAGGGCCCATCCTCCAGCAGATTTGGCGCACCTACGGGGATCAGCAATTCCGGGAAAAGATAACTGGCCTCCCAATCCGCCGGAAAATGCCCGTAGCTCAGCAGCACCGCACAGTCGAACGGCTCCTGGTTGAAATCCACCTCGTCCACACTCATCCAGGCGCTGGTCAGTTGCACTTCGTTGCCTGGCTGCAACGCCCGGAAACGGCTGAGCCGCGCCAACAGCCAACGCATGGTCAGGGTGGACGGCGCCTTCATGCGCAGGATGTCGTCTTCGGCATTCAAGGTATGGCAGGCCCGCTCCAGCGCGGCGAAACCTTCGCGCACGCCGGGCAATAGCAGGCGCGCCGCTTCGGTGAGCTGCAAGGTGCGGCCACTGCGCTGGAACAGGCGGCAGGCGAAGTGCTCTTCCAACGTGCGGATATGTCGGCTCACCGCACTTTGCGTGATCGACAACTCCTCCGCCGCGCGGGTGAAGGAGTTGTGCCGGGAAGCGGCCTCAAAAGCCCGCAAAGCGTAAAGAGGAGGAAGACGACGGGACATAGGGAAGGCTCCGACAGCGCAATGCGCAAACCCTACCAGAATCGAACAGGTATGAGTTTTAATCATGTGAACGATCGCATTTATCCCTTTGTGCAATGTGCTGAGAGCGCCGAGAATCAACCCTTCCCCAATCCTCCGATTTCTCGAGTGTGATGATCATGCAACATCCGGCACGTACCGAACTCTGGGCTATTCTGCGGTTGTCAGGGCCGTTGATTGCCTCACAGTTGGCGCACATGCTGATGGTGCTGACCGACACCCTGATGATGGCGCGCCTGAGCCCCGAAGCCCTGGCCGGTGGTGGCCTGGGCGCAGCGAGCTATTCGTTCGTGTCAATTTTCTGCATCGGCGTGATTGCCGCCGTGGGCACGCTTGTCGCCATCCGTCACGGCGCCGGTGATATCGAAGGGGCTACCCGCCTTACCCAGGCCGGACTGTGGCTCGCCTGGCTGATGGCCTTGGCGGCTGGCTTGCTGCTGTGGAACCTCAAGCCGCTGCTGCTGATGTTCGGCCAGACGGAAACCAACGTGCAGTCGGCCGGGCAATTCCTGACGATCCTGCCGTTCGCGCTGCCCGGTTACTTGAGCTTCATGGCCTTGCGCGGCTTTACCAGCGCCATCGGCAAAGCCACTCCGGTGATGGTCATCAGCCTCGGCGGCACAGTACTGAATTATCTGCTCAACCACGCACTGATCGAGGGCATGTTCGGCCTGCCCAAGCTCGGCCTGATGGGCATCGGCTTGGTCACCGCCATCGTCGCGAACGGCATGGCACTGGCGCTGATGTGGTACATCCGCAGCAACCGCGCCTATGCCGCCTACCCACTGGCCCCCGGCCTGATGCGCCTCAATACCCAGTACCTGCGCGAGTTGTGGCGCCTGGGCCTGCCGATTGGTGGCACCTATGCGGTGGAGGTCGGGTTGTTTGCCTTTGCGGCGCTGTGCATGGGCACCATGGGTAGCACGCAGTTGGCGGCGCACCAGATCGCGCTGCAGATTGTGTCGGTGGCGTTTATGGTGCCGGCGGGGATGTCTTACGCGGTGACCATGCGCATCGGCCAGCATTACGGCGCCGGGCAGTTGCTGCAGGCACGCCTGGCCGGGCGTGTCGGCATAGGATTTGGCGCAGCGGTGATGTTGGGATTTGCCGCCATGCTGTGGCTTTATTCCGACCCATTGATCGGACTGCTCATCGACCATAACGACCCGGCGTTCCACGACGTGATCGTCCTGGCCGTCAGCCTGCTGGCCGTGGCGGCGTGGTTCGAGTTGTTCGACGGCGTGCAAACCATCGCCATGGGCTGCATTCGCGGACTCAAGGACGCCAAGACCACCTTCCTGATCGGGGCGGGCTGCTATTGGCTGATTGGGGCACCGTCGGCCTGGCTGATGGCCTTCACCCTGGGCTGGGGGCCGACCGGCGTATGGTGGGGCTTGGCCCTGGGCCTGGCGTGCGCGGCAGTCAGCCTGACCTGGGCGTTTGAAGCGAAAATGAAGCGGATGATTCGGCAAGAGCCGCCTGGGCAGGAAATGTGGGAGGGGGCTTGCCCCCGATAGCGGTGGGTCAGTAACAGATGAGCTGGCAGACACTCCGTCATCGGGGGCAAGCCCCCTCCCACACTTCTAGCCGAGCACGGCTTGTTGGCCATTGCCGAACGTCAGGTACTCCACCAACTCCGGTAGCGGCAGCGGCTTGCTGATCAGGTAACCCTGGGCCTGGTCACAACCAAACAGCCTCAACAACGCCAACTGCTCCGGCGTTTCCACACCTTCGGCAACCACTTCCAGATTGAGATTGTGCGCCAGATTGATCATCGCGTGCACCAACTTGCGGTTCTCTTCACGCTCTTCCATGCCACCGACAAAGCTCTTGTCGATCTTCAACAGAGCAATCGGCAGGCTGTTGAGGTGCACGAACGATGAGAAGCCGGTGCCAAAGTCATCCAGGGAAAACCGCACGCCGAGGCGGCCGAGGGCGTCCATGGTCTGCTTGACCAGATCGCTGCGGCGCATCACGGCGGTTTCGGTGAGTTCAAACTCCAGCCACTGCGCCTCCACGCCCCGCTCGGCAATCAGCCGACTGAGGGTGGAGAGCAACTGGCTGTCCTGGAACTGGCGGAACGACAGGTTGACCGCCATGTGCAGCGGCGGCAGGCCACGTTCGCGCAGGTCCTGCATATCGCGCAGGGCGCGGGAGATGACCCAGTAGCCCAACGGCACGATCAGGCCGCTTTGCTCAGCCAGGGGCACGAACTCACTCGGCGGCAGCAGGCCGCGCTCGCCATGCCGCCAGCGCACCAGGGCTTCAAGGCCGACGATATGCCCGTCGTCCAGGTCCAGGCGCGGTTGGTAATGCAGCTCCAGTTCGTCACGCCGCAAGGCGCGGCGCAATTCACTTTCCAGGTCGGCCAGGCTGCGCGCGTTGCGGTTGATGCGTTCGTTGAAAATATGAAAGGTGCAGCCCTGGGTGCTCTTGGCCTGTTGCATGGCGATATGCGCGTGCCACATCAGCGGGTCGGCACCGGCACGGGCGCGGGCATGGGCCACGCCCAGGCTGCAGCCGATCAGCAGGCTTTCGCCATCCACCCAATAGGGTTCGGCCATGACTTCGGTGATGCGCTCGGCCATCCACTCGGCACGCTGGGGCGCGCGGCGGGTGTCGATCAATAGGGCGAATTCGTCGCTACCCAGGCGCGCCAGTTGGTCCCCGACCTCAAGCTGGCTTTTGAGCCGCGAAACCACTTGCAGGATCAACCGGTCGCCGGCCTGGTGGCCGAGGGCATCGTTCGCGTGGCGAAAATTGTCGAGGTCCAGGTGACCAAGGGCCAGGCCACGGCCTTCGTTCTCGGCCAACCGCGCGGCGAGCAAGGTCTGAAAACCCTGGCGGTTGGCGATGCCGGTCAGCGGGTCCTGTTCGGCCAGGCGTTGCAGGGTGTTTTCCAGCACACCGCGCTCGCGGACGTGGCGCAGGCAGCGGCGCACTGTATCGGCGTCCAATACATCCCGTACCAGCCAATCGCTGACGCCAAGCGGCGCAACCAACGGTTCCTGCTCCAACAGCAATATGCACGGCAGGCTGCAGCGCCCAGGGCCGGGTTGCAGGCTGGGCGTGGTCAATAGCACGGCGCTGTGGTCGTCATCGAACAGACGGCTCACGGACTCCCAATTTGGTGCGCTGATCAGCACAGCCCCATCGCCCATCGGCGCCAGGCACTCGCGCAACAACGCTGCCCACGCCGGCTCATCGGCCAGCAGCAGCAAACGCAAGGGTTCGACAGGCGTAGACAAGCTAGCTCCCTAGACTCTGCAAAATTTCGTGGCGGCGGGCATTATGACGCGCGGCCGGATAATCACCAATGATAGGGGTTATCAAACACGCGAACTGTAAACATTAGTCGCAAACAACCCCGACATCCTGCGGCAAAGTATCAAAACCGGCAAATTTAGATCGAGCGGTACGTCACACTGTCGTTCTGACAGAGCAGAATCCTGCGAGCCTGTTAAAATGCCCGCCCTTTTGAACAACGACTCCTGAAATTCCGTATGTCCCGACTCAATCCCCGGCAGCAAGAAGCCGTGAACTACGTCGGCGGCCCTCTATTGGTGCTCGCCGGTGCAGGCTCCGGCAAGACCAGCGTGATCACCCGCAAGATCGCGCACTTGATCCAGCAGTGCGGCATCCGCGCCCAGTACATCGTCGCCATGACCTTTACCAACAAGGCGGCGCGGGAAATGAAAGAGCGCGTCGGCACCCTGCTCAAGGGTGGCGAAGGCCGTGGCCTCACTGTGTGCACCTTCCACAACCTGGGGCTGAACATCATCCGCAAGGAGCATGTGCGGTTGGGCTACAAGCCGGGCTTCTCGATCTTTGACGAGACCGACGTGAAGTCGCTGATGACCGACATCATGCAAAAAGAGTACGCAGGCGACGACGGCGTGGACGAGATCAAGAACATGATCGGCGCCTGGAAAAACGACCTGATCCTGCCCGCCCAGGCGCTGGAAAACGCACGCAACCCCAAGGAACAGACCGCCGCCATCGTCTACACCCACTACCAGCGCACGCTCAAGGCGTTCAACGCGGTGGACTTCGACGACCTGATCCTGCTGCCGGTGAAGCTGTTCGAAGAACACGCCGACATCCTCGAAAAATGGCAGAACAAGGTGCGCTACCTGTTGGTGGACGAATATCAGGACACCAACGCCAGCCAATACCTGCTGGTGAAAATGCTGATCGGCAAGCGCAACCAATTCACCGTGGTCGGCGACGATGACCAGTCGATCTACGCCTGGCGCGGCGCCCGCCCGGAAAACCTGATGCTGCTCAAGGACGATTACCCGTCCCTGAAAGTGGTGATGCTGGAGCAGAACTACCGCTCCACCAGCCGCATCCTGCGCTGCGCCAACGTGTTGATCTCGAACAACCCCCACGAGTTTGAAAAACAACTGTGGAGTGAGATGGGCCACGGCGACGAGATCCGCGTGATCCGCTGCCGCAACGAAGACGCCGAAGCCGAGCGCGTGGCCGTGGAAATCCTCAGCCTGCACTTGCGCACCGACCGGCCCTACAGCGATTTCGCGATCCTGTACCGCGGCAACTACCAGGCCAAGCTGATCGAGCTGAAGTTACAGCATCACCAGGTGCCGTATCGCCTGTCAGGCGGCAACAGCTTTTTCGGACGCCAGGAAGTGAAAGACCTGATGGCCTACTTCCGCCTGATCGTAAACCCGGACGACGACAACGCCTTCCTGCGCGTGATCAATGTGCCGCGCCGTGAGATAGGTTCCACCACCCTGGAAAAACTCGGTAACTACGCCACCGAACGCAAGATCTCGATGTACGCCGCCACCGACGAAATCGGCCTGGGCGAACACCTGGACACGCGCTTCACCGATCGCCTGTCGCGCTTCAAGCGCTTCATGGACAAGGTGCGCGAGCAGTGCGCCGGCGAAGACCCGATCAGCGCCCTGCGCAGCATGGTCATGGACATCGACTACGAAAATTGGCTGCGCACCAACAGCTCCAGCGACAAGGCCGCGGATTACCGCATGAGCAACGTCTGGTTCCTGATCGAAGCACTGAAGAACACCCTGGAAAAAGACGAAGACGGCGAAATGACCGTCGAGGACGCCATCGGCAAGCTGGTGCTGCGCGACATGCTCGAGCGCCAGCAGGAAGAGGAAGACGGCGCCGAAGGCGTGCAGATGATGACCTTGCATGCGTCCAAGGGTCTGGAATTCCCCTACGTGTTCATCATGGGCATGGAAGAGGAAATCCTCCCGCACCGTTCCAGCATCGAAGCCGACACCATCGAAGAAGAACGCCGCCTGGCCTACGTGGGCATTACCCGCGCGCGTCAGACGCTGGCCTTCACCTTTGCCGCCAAGCGCAAGCAATACGGCGAAATCATCGATTGTGCCCCCAGCCGGTTCCTGGACGAACTGCCGCCGGACGACCTGGCCTGGGAAGGCAATGACGACACCCCGACTGAGGTGAAGGCCGTTCGCGGCAACACCGCCTTGGCGGATATACGCGCGATGTTAAAGCGCTAGAATCGACTACTTTTTAATCTACTTTCGGCGCGCACCGCGCCATTAGAGGAAGCTTTCCGTGGAAGCACTGCACAAGAAAATTCGCGAAGAAGGCATCGTGCTTTCCGATCAGGTACTCAAGGTCGACGCCTTTCTGAACCACCAGATCGACCCGGCACTGATGAAACTGATCGGCGACGAATTCGCCGCACTGTTCAAGGATTCGGGCATCACCAAGATCGTCACCATCGAAGCCTCCGGCATCGCCCCGGCGATCATGACGGGCCTGAACCTGGGCGTACCGGTGATTTTTGCACGCAAGCAGCAATCCCTGACCCTCACGGAAAACCTGCTGTCGGCGACGGTGTATTCCTTCACCAAGAAGGTCGAAAGCACCGTGGCGATTTCCCCTCGCCACCTGACCAGCAGCGACCGCGTGCTGGTGATCGATGATTTCTTGGCCAATGGCAAGGCGTCCCAGGCGCTGATCTCGATCATCAAGCAGGCCGGCGCGACCGTCGCCGGTTTGGGGATTGTGATCGAGAAGTCGTTCCAGGGTGGTCGTGCGGAGTTGGACGCGCAGGGATACCGAGTGGAATCCCTGGCACGGGTCAAATCCCTGGCCGGTGGCGTAGTGACCTTCATCGAATAATCACGCCTGGCGGTATTTTTGTAGTGAGCGAGCTTGCCTCGCGCGGGGCAAGCCCGCTCACCACAAAAGCCCGGCGCTGCTGGCTAATTCGCGGTGGCCTGCAGGCCAGCGAGCAACAGCCGCTGATACAAATCTTCTTTTAGCCCATCGGGCTTATCCAATCGCATCCGCTCCAGATGCTTGGGAAACACCTCCGGCTCCGGCGCATCCAACGCCGCCTTGCCCAACTCCAAAATCTCCGTCAGCTTGAATTTGCTCTTGAGCCAGTTCAGCGCGCGCAACAAATCCCGCTCTTCATCCGTAAAATCGCTGCCCAGCGGATACTCCGGAAACAGCCGACGATGGCGCGCTTGAATCGCCTGTAGCCGCTCGGGCGTGTTATCGGCAAAACGCGGGTCCAGCTTGAAATCCTTGGGCAACTTGCCGGCCTTCTGCGCCTGTTCGATCAAATCATCCTGGAAGCGTGAGTCGGTGATATTGAGCAACGCCTCGATCACCTTGGCATCTGTCTGCCCGCGCAAGTCGGCAATGCCGTACTCGGTGATAACAATGTCCCGCAGATGCCGAGGAATCGTGCAGTGGCCATAGTCCCAGACGATATTGGAGCTGACCTCCCCCGCCGACTCCCGCCAACTGCGCAGGATCAGGATCGAACGCGCACCTTCCAGCGCATGGCCTTGGGCAACGAAGTTGTACTGCCCGCCCACGCCGCTGAGTACACGGCCATCCTCTAACTGATCGGCCACGCCTGAGCCGAGCAACGTCACCATGATCGCGCTGTTGATAAAGCGCGCATCCACGCGCTGCAGGCGCTTGAGTTCTTCCTGGCCGTACAGTTCGTTGATGTAGCTGATGCGGGTCATGTTGAATTCGAGGCGTTTGGCATGGGTCATTTCCTGCAGGCGCTGATAGAAACTTCTCGGGCCGAGGAAAAAACCACCGTGGATCGAAATGCCATCCGGCTGTGCGGCGTCATTCAGTAATCCGGCATTGGCCTGTTCCTGTGTCGCCACGTCGGGGTAGACCTTGCGGCGGATAATCCCTGCGTCCGCCAGCACCAGCAGGCCGTTGACGAACATTTCGCTGCAACCGTAAAGGCCACGGGCGAACGGGTCGACGCCGCCTTCGTGACTGATCAGCGGCGCCCACTGGTAGACGTCCAGGTCAGTCAGCAACAACCGATAGGCTTCGTTATCCGCCTGGCGCGCGAGCAGCGCGGCGGTCAGCGCATCGCCCATGGAGCCAATACCAATCTGCAAGGTGCCGCCATCACGCACCAGGGTGCTGGCATGCAGGCCGATAAAGTGGTCCTGGAAGCCGACGGGCATGTTCGGCGTGGAGAACAATGTGGTGCTGTCTTTTTCATCGATCAGGTAATCGAAAGCATCCATGCCCAGCTCGGAGTCCCCAGGCATATAGGGTAAATCGCTGTGGACCTGGCCGACGATCAGCACGGTTTCACCGGCATCACGGCGCTTGGCGATCATCGGCAACAGGTCAAGGGTGATATCCGGGTTGCAGCTCAGGCTCAGGCGATCCGGGTGTTCGCTGCTGCTGGCGACCAGCTGCGCGACCAGGTTCAGGCCCGCTGCGTTGATGTCGCGGGCAGCGTGGCTGTAGTTGCTGCTCACGTAATCCTGCTGCGCCGACTCGCTGTGCAGCAAGCTGCCGGGCTGCATGAAGAACTGCTGCACATGGATATTTTTCGGAAGGCTGTCTTTGTGCAGGTCGGCCAGAAAATCCAGCTCGGGATAATCGCCAAACACCCGCTCGATAAAGGGTTCGAGAAAGCGCTTCTGCAAACCATCGCCCATCGTCGGCCGGCCCAGGCTCAGCGCGGTGTAGATTGTCAGTGCCCGCTCCGGCAACTTGGCGACGCGCCGGTACAGCGCGTTGGCAAACAGGTTCGGCTTGCCCAAGCCCAACGGCATGCCCATATGGATATGCGCCGGCAACCGTTCCAGTACATCGTCAACTGCTTGCTCGATTGAACACAACTGCACCATCCGACCCTCCTGAACATTCCATGATTAGGGGTTGGACCGAGCTTGCCGGGTCTTTGCTGCAAAGAACAGCGCTGAAACACAAATCACGGGTACAAAAAAGCCGCTCGAAAGCGGCTTTTTGGCGAAGATCGGTTTATTTCAAGCCGGACATCTTCTCGATCGCACCTTTGAGGTCGTCATCTGAGCAGTCGGAGCAGGTGCCTTTGGGTGGCATGGCATTGATGCCCGTAATCGCCTTGGCCAGGATGCCATCCAGGCCGCCTTGATGGTCGGCGCGTTCTTTCCAGGCAGCGGTGTCGCCGATTTTTGGCGCACCTAATAGGCCGGTGCCGTGGCAAGCGTTGCAATGCTTGGCGATGATCTCATCCGGCGTCTTCGCAGCGCCGCCGCCTGCGGCGACCGCCACTTCCATGCCCTTGCACTCCTGGCCCTGGACACACACCTGGCCGACAGGCTCCAGGCGCTTGGCAATGTCATCATTGGTCGCAGCTTGAGCGCTGACAGCCCATAGGGCCAGTACGGTTGCTGGTGCAGCCAGCATTTTCATAATTAGGTTCACGCGTTCACCCTCAATGGTGGCTATTCACGCCTGCGGCCACGGTTTCGCAGGCGGCGAAAGTATAACGGTTAGCCCGCCCGGCCGAAACAACCCTATTAAATAAAGGGAGATTCGGCTTCACGGATACAACTACGGGAGTCTCTGCAACGCTGGCAGGACGCCTCTTTTCTTAAAAGTTCGCGGGTGTGGCTGCGCTGATTAGTCGCGCCGGCACGTCGAACGGATTGCGAAAACGATGGGGCTTGGTACTTTCAAAGTAGTAGCTATCGCCCGCTTCAAGCACAAAAGTTTCAAGACCGACCACTAACTCCAGGCGACCTTCCACCAGAATCCCGGTTTCTTCGCCTTCGTGAGTGAGCATTTCTTCGCCCGTGTCGGCGCCCGGTGGGTAGATTTCGTTGAGAAACGCAATCGCCCGGCTGGGGTGAGCCCGGCCTACCAGTTTCATGGTGACGGCGCCGTCAGAGATGTCGATCAGCTCATTGGCTTTATAGACGATCTGAGTCGGTATTTCCTGGAGGATCTCCTCGGAAAAGAACTCGACCATGGACATGGGGATACCGCCCAGCACCTTGCGCAAGGAGCTGATCGAGGGGCTGACGCTGTTTTTTTCGATCATCGAAATGGTGCTGTTGGTGACACCCGCACGCTTGGCGAGCTCGCGCTGGGAAAGACCCTTCAGTTTACGGATGGATTGCAGTCGTTCGCCGACGTCCAATGCAGGAGCCTCCTAGGATTCAGGCTTTGTTGTAATTGAGCGTTATCATGGCGACAGCGTTCAGTATTTACAACACTTGGGCCTAAATCCCGGGCGGTTGTGTTCGTACCGGACGATCAAGCCCCGGAATAGAGCCTTGGCACTCGGCGCATGTTGCAAAACAGCTGGTAAGGAATGGTCTCGGCGGCGACCGCGACGTCACTGGCGAGGATGTTTTTACCCCACAGCTCCACCGTGGAACCGAGCCCCGCCTGAGGCACGTCCGTCAAGTCGATGCACAGCATGTCCATGGACACGCGGCCCAGCAAATGGCTGCGCTGCCCCGCCACCAATACCGGCGTACCGGTCGGCGCGTGACGCGGGTAGCCATCGGCATAACCCATGGCAACCACGCCGATGCGCATCGGCTTGGGCGTGATGAATTTGGCGCCGTAACCCACCGGCTCACCAGCCGGCAGTTCACGCACGCAGATCACCTTGGACTCCAAGGTCATCACCGGCTGCAAACGCGCGGCCACGGCCTGGTCTTCGCCAAACGGCGTGGCGCCGTAAAGCATGATGCCGGGGCGCACCCAGTCGCTGGACACATTCGGCCAGCCCATCACCGATGGCGAATTGCGCAGGCTGACCTCAGCCGACAAGCCCTGTCGCGCCGCCTCGAACACCGCTACCTGTTCATCGCTGCGCACACAGTCGAGTTCATCGGCGCGCGCGAAGTGGCTCATCAAAACGATCTTGGCGACTTTGCCACTGGCCAGCAGGCGTTGGTAAGCCTCCTGATAATCCTTCGGATGCAGGCCAACACGGTGCATGCCGGAATCGAGTTTGAGCCAGATAGTCAGCGGTTTGCTCAGCTTGGCCTGTTCGATCGCATCCAACTGCCACAGCGAATGCACCACGCACCAGAAGTCATGCTCGATGATCAGTGGCAGTTCGTCGGCCTCGAAAAAACCTTCCAGCAACAGCACCGGCGCACGAATCCCGGCGGCACGCAGCTCCAGGGCTTCCTCGATACACGCCACCGCAAACCCATCCGCTTCGCCTTCCAGCGCCTGGGCCACGCGCACGGCGCCATGCCCGTAGGCATCGGCCTTGACCACGGCAAGGGCTTTGGCCCCCGTGACTTCACGGGCCAATTGGTAGTTGTGGCGCAGGGCTTGGAGGTCGATCAGGGCACGGGCAGGACGCATGGCGGCAGGCTTCTAGGCGGCAAAGTGAAGAAAAACCGGCACCGACCGACAACGTCGGCACCGGGAGAGGGATCTGGGTTTAAGGCAAGGCCGCCACGACGGACAGCTCTACCAGGATTTCCGGTTCGCACAGCTTGGCTTCAACGGTGGCGCGGGCGGGCGCAACACCCTTGGGCAGCCACTTGTCCCACACCGCATTCATGCCGGCGAAATCCGCGTCGATGTCTTTCAGGTAGATCGTCACCGACAGCAGCTTGCTCTTGTCAGTGCCAGCCAGGTCGAGCAAACGCTCGATATTGGCCAGGGTTTCACGGGTCTGCTGCTCAATCCCGGCGTTCATGTCGTCGCCGACTTGCCCGGCCAGATACACGGTACCGCTGTGGACAACGATCTGGCTCATGCGCTCATTGGTGAGCTGGCGCTGGATTGACATGTTGTGCGGACTCCTGGTGGTTGCCATAACGGGAAATATCGAGGCCTTCGGCACTGATCTGCGGGGTTTTCTTCGCCATCAGGTCGGCCAGCAAGCGACCGGAACCACAGGCCATGGTCCAGCCGAGGGTGCCGTGGCCGGTATTCAGGAACAGGTTCTTGAACGGGGTGGCACCGACAATCGGCGTGCCGTCGGGCGTGGTCGGACGCAGACCGGTCCAGAAACTGGCTTCGGTCAAATCGCCGCCCTGAGGATAAAGGTCGTTGACGATCATCTCCAGGGTTTCGCGCCGACGTGGATTCAACGACAGGTCAAAACCGGCTATTTCAGCCATGCCACCGACGCGGATGCGGTTGTCGAAACGGGTGATCGCGACCTTGTAGGTCTCGTCGAGAATGGTCGAAGTCGGCGCCATCGCCGGGTTGGTGATCGGCACGGTCAGCGAGTAACCCTTGAGTGGGTACACCGGCGCCTTGATCCCCAGCGGCTTGAGCAATTTCGGCGAGTAACTGCCGAGGGCCAGCACGTAGCGGTCGGCGGTTTCCAGCTTGCCATCGATCCACACGCCGTTGATGCGGTCACCGGCGTAGTCGAGACGCTGGATGTCCTGTTCAAAACGGAATTCAACGCCCAGCTGCTTGCACATGTCGACCAGGCGGGTGGTGAACATCTGGCAGTCGCCGGTCTGGTCGTTCGGAAGGCGCAAGGCGCCCGCGAGGATATCGGTGACGCTGGCCAGGGCCGGCTCGACGCGGGCAATGCCCGCGCGGTCGAGGACTTCGAACGGCACGCCGGACTCCTTCAGCACAGCGATGTCCTTGGCCGCACCATCCAGCTGCGCCTGGGTGCGGAACAGTTGGGTCGTCCCGAGGCTGCGGCCTTCGTAGGCAATGCCGGTTTCTGCGCGCAGTTCGTCGAGGCAGTCGCGGCTGTACTCGGACAGACGCACCATGCGCTCCTTGTTCACGGCATAACGGTTGGCGGTGCAGTTGCGCAGCATCTGCGCCATCCACAGGTATTGGTCGATATCGGCGGTGGCCTTGATCGCCAGCGGGGCGTGGCGTTGCAACAGCCATTTGATGGCCTTGAGCGGCACGCCCGGCGCAGCCCATGGGGACGCGTAGCCTGGGGACACCTGGCCGGCGTTGGCGAAACTGGTTTCCATGGCAGCGGCGGGCTGACGGTCGACGACCACCACTTCAAAGCCGGCCCGCGCCAAATAGTAGGCACTGGTCACACCAATGACGCCGCTACCCAAGACCAGAACGCGCATTTTTATATCCTCATCGCGGGCATGGCCGCTGACGTGTGTTATTCGAGCAATGATGAGCGCAGTTTAAAAAACAATTGCCAGTGCATTTCACTATATAACTGCCTATATTTGGCGACAATTCTCGGCAAAAACCCTTTTCACAGAGGCGTATCCCCTATGCGTACCAACACCCAGACCAAGCGGGAGCTGGACAAGATCGACCGCAACATCCTGCGCATCCTGCAAACCGATGGGCGTATTTCGTTCACGGAGCTGGGGGAAAAAGTCGGGCTGTCGACCACGCCCTGTACCGAACGTGTGCGCCGGCTGGAGCGCGAAGGGATCATCATGGGTTACAACGCGCGGCTCAACCCGCAGCATTTGAAGGGCAGTCTGCTGGTATTTGTCGAGATCAGCCTCGATTACAAGTCCGGCGACACCTTTGAGGAGTTTCGCCGCGCGGTGCTGAAACTGCCCCATGTGCTGGAGTGCCACTTGGTATCAGGCGACTTCGATTACCTGGTGAAGGCACGGATTTCCGAGATGGCGTCGTACCGCAAACTGCTGGGGGATATCCTGCTCAAACTGCCCCATGTACGGGAGTCCAAGAGCTATATCGTGATGGAAGAGGTGAAGGAAAGCCTTAACCTGCCGATTCCGGACTGAAGAGCGGGCTAAACCAAAACCTGCCGCGTGCTCGCCATGTACTCATGGATCTGCTTCTCCACCCGCGGATGAATCAGCTCCACCGGGCGCCGCCCATTCGGGCACGGCAAGGCCTTGGTGGTGCCAAACAGCCGGCAGATCAACGGTCGCTCGTCGTACACCGTGCAGCCGTTGGGGCCCAGGTGCACACAGTTCAGCTCATCCATGGCCGCGTCTTGCTCGGCGGCGGTCTTGCGCGGCAGGCGCGACATTTCCTCGGGTGACGTGGTCACCGGCCCACAGCAGTCGTGGCAACCGGGGACGCACTCGAACGAAGGAATCTGCCGACGCAGCGCGCTGATTTTCTGACTGTTGCAACTCATCGAAACACATACCGAACGGCGAATAGGCGTGGATTCTGCCGCAAAACGCCCTGCGCAGACAGCTTCATCCGACCACTGTATCCTGCGTCAAATTTTCCAAACAGGGATGCTCCCCATGACTGCCAGCGCCCGGCACACCCCGTCCTATTACGCCGCCAGCAGCGTGCCGCAACCCGATTACCCAGTGCTGACCGGCGAAGTGACGGCCGATGTATGCGTGGTGGGCGGCGGTTTTTCCGGGCTGAACACGGCGCTTGAGCTGGCCGAGCGGGGTTTCAGCGTGGTGTTGCTGGAGGCGCGCAAGATCGCCTGGGGCGCCAGCGGACGCAACGGCGGCCAGTTGATCCGTGGCGTCGGCCATGGCCTGGACCAGTTCGCAAATGTGATCGGCACCGATGGCGTGCGCCAGATGAAGCTGATGGGCCTGGAAGCCGTGGAGACCGTGCGTGAGCGCGTCGAACGCTTTCAGATTCCCTGCGACCTGACCTGGGGCTACTGCGACCTCGCCAACAAGCCTCGCGACCTGCAAGGCCTGGCCGCAGACGCCGAAGAGCTGCGTGGCCTGGGTTATCGCCACGAAGTACGCCTGTTGCAAGCCAACGAGATGAGCAGCGTAATCGGTTCGGACCGCTACGTGGGTGGCATGATCGACATGGGTTCCGGTCACCTGCACCCGCTGAACCTGGCCCTTGGCGAAGCCGCCGCCGCGCAGCAACTAGGCGTGAAGCTGTTCGAGCAGTCTGAAGTCACCCGTATCGACTACGGCCCCGAAGTCAACGTGCACACCGCCCAGGGCAACGTGCGCGCCAAGACCCTGGTGCTGGCGTGCAATGCTTACCTCAATGGCCTCAACCCACACCTGAGCGGCAAAGTGTTGCCCGCCGGCAGCTACATCATCGCCACCGAGCCGTTGAGCGAAGTGCAGGCTGCCCACCTGCTGCCGCAGAACATGGCGGTGTGCGACCAGCGTGTCACCGTGGATTACTTCCGACTGTCCGCCGACCGTCGCCTGCTGTTCGGCGGCGCTTGTCACTACTCCGGTCGCGATCCGAAGGACATCGGCGCCTACATGCGTCCGAAAATGCTCCAGGTTTTCCCGCAATTGGCTGACGTTAAAATCGATTATCAATGGGGCGGCATGATCGGCATCGGCGCCAACCGTTTACCTCAGATTGGCCGCCTGGCCGACCAACCCAACGTTTATTACGCCCAGGCCTACGCCGGCCATGGCCTCAACGCCACCCACCTGGCGGGCAAGTTGCTGGCCGAAGCCATCAGTGGCCAGCAACAGGGGCGCTTCGACCTGTTCGCCCAGGTGCCGCACATCACCTTCCCCGGCGGCAAGCACCTGCGCTCGCCGCTGTTGGCACTGGGGATGCTCTGGCATCGCTTCAAAGAGCTGGTGTGATTCAGTCGCGCCAGAAGGGCTTGAGACCTTCCTGGCGCGCCTGTTCGGCGGTCAAACCGACATCGCGCAGTTGTTCGTGGGTCAGATGCAGCAACGCCTTGCGCGTGTGACGACGGTGCCAGAACAGACCCCAGCGGCTGATATCGCGCGGCGCCGTCGCCCGCTCTTGCCCTGCCTGCAGTTCCTGACCGTGTAGCGCCAGCCGCACATCGCTCATGCCGTTCATTTTGCCGCCCCTCATTTGCCTTGTTGCCTTGAGTGACAAGGATGGGCGCAGGGCATAAACCATTACAGATTCAACCCGACTTTATTAAATCCATACAGATACTGCCTATCGGCGGCTGAATCCTGTATTTTCGGGCGATCTGTAATGGTTTCTCGGGAGCGACCGCCATGACCCTGTACATGAACCTCGCCGAATTACTGGGCACTCGCATCGAACAGGGCTTCTATCGCCCTGGAGACAGGCTGCCTTCTGTACGGGCTTTAAGCGTGGAACACGGGGTCAGCCTGAGCACCGTGCAGCAGGCCTATCGCTTGCTGGAAGACAACGGTCTGGCAATGCCGAAGCCGAAATCCGGTTACTTCGTGCCAGTCGGCCGCGAGTTGCCGGCCCTGCCCGAAGTTGGCCGTCCGGCACAGCGGCCTGTGGAGATATCCCAGTGGGACCAGGTACTGGAGCTGGTTCGCGCAGTCCCGCGCAAAGATGTCATACAGATGGGGCGCGGCATGCCGGATGTATTGTCGCCCACCATGAAGCCGCTACTGCGTAGCCTGGCTCGCGTGAGCCGCCGCCAGGATCTGCCGGGCCTGTATTACGACAATATCCTCGGCTGTATGGAGTTACGCGAGCAGATCGCTCGACTGTCACTGGACTCCGGCTGCCAACTGACGGCCGAGGACATCGTAATAACCACCGGCTGCCATGAGGCGCTGTCCGCCAGCATCCATGCGATCTGCGAGCCTGGCGACATCGTTGCGGTGGACTCGCCGAGTTTCCACGGCGCTATGCAGACCCTCAAGGGCCTGGGCATGAAAGCCCTGGAAATCCCCACCGACCCGATCACCGGCATCAGCCTTGAAGCCCTGGAATTGGCGCTGGAACAGTGGCCGATCAAAGTCATCCAGCTGACCCCCAACTGTAACAACCCCCTGGGCTACATCATGCCCGAGGCGCGCAAAAAGGCGCTGCTGACCCTGGCCCAACGCTTTGACGTGGCGATCATCGAAGATGATGTTTATGGCGAACTGGCCTACAGCTACCCACGCCCGCGCACTATCAAATCCTTCGATGAGGACGGCCGTGTAGTGCTGTGCAGCTCATTCTCGAAAACCCTGGCGCCGGGCTTGCGCATCGGCTGGGTCGCGCCGGGTCGCTACCTGGAGCGGGTGCTGCACATGAAATACATCAGCACCGGCTCCACCGCAACACAACCGCAGATTGCCATCGCCGAGTTCCTCAAAGGTGGCCACTTCGAACCGCATTTGCGGCGGATGCGCACCCAATACCAGCGCAATCGTGACTTGATGCTCGACTGGGTCAGCCGCTACTTCCCGGCAGGCACTCGCGCCAGCCGGCCTCAAGGCAGCTTCATGCTCTGGATCGAGCTGCCGGAAGGCTTCGACACGCTCAAGCTCAACCGCGTGTTGGTGGAGCAAGGCGTACAGGTGGCCGTCGGCAGCATCTTTTCGGCGTCGGGCAAATACCGGAACTGCCTGCGCATGAACTACGCTGCCAAACCAACCCCGCAGATTGAAGAAGCCGTGCGCAAGGTGGGCACTGCTGCAATCAAGATGCTGGCCGAGGCCGCCGACTGACCTTTCACGGGAATTTGCCGTCATATGCCGACAACCGTCCTGATCTGGAAGCAACTCCCTTGATGATTCAACGGCTATTACCGTTTTTCCTGTTGGGAGCCCTGGCTCTGGGCGGCTGCGCGACGGTGAGCACGCCGCGCATCCCCAGCGACGCCTTGCCCGCCGCGCAATCGTCGTTCGGCCGCTCGATCCAGGCCCAGGCGGCGCCGTATCAGGGCCGCTCCGGCTTTCGCCTGCTGCCCAACAGCAGCGAGGCTTTCATGGCCCGCGCCGAGCTGATCCGCAACGCCCAGACCAGCCTCGACCTGCAGTACTACATCGTGCACGACGGCATCAGCACGCGCATGCTGGTGGACGAACTGCTCAAGGCTGCTGACCGCGGCGTGCGCGTGCGCATCCTGCTGGACGACACTACCAGCGACGGCCTCGACCAGATCATCGCTACCCTCGCCGCCCATCCCAGGATCGAGATCCGCCTGTTCAACCCCTTGCACCTGGGGCGCAGCACAGGCGTTACGCGAGCCATGGGCCGGTTGTTCAACCTGTCGCTGCAACATCGGCGCATGCACAACAAGTTGTGGCTGGCGGACAACAGTGTGGCCATCGTCGGCGGGCGCAACCTGGGGGATGAGTATTTCGACGCTGAGCCCAACCTGAACTTCACCGACATCGACATGCTCAGCGTGGGCCCGGTGGCCGAACAGCTGGGTCACAGTTTCGACCAGTATTGGAACAGCGCGCTGAGCAAGCCGATTGACGACTTCGTCTCCAATACGCCCTCCAAAGGCGACCTGGCCGCCGCGCGCGTGCGCCTGGAAGCGTCCCTGGCCGAGTCGCGCCAACAGAACCACGCGCTGTACAACCGCTTGCGCACCTATCAGACCCAACCGCGCATGGACACCTGGCGCCGCGAGCTGATCTGGGCCTGGAACCAGGCGCTGTGGGACGCGCCAAGCAAGGTGCTGGCCAAGGCCGATCCGGACCCTCGGTTGTTGCTCACCACGCAACTGGCGCCGGAGCTGGAAGGCGTCAACCATGAGCTGATGATGATCTCGGCGTACTTCGTGCCAGGGCAACCGGGGCTGGTGTACCTGACCGGGCGCGCCGATGCCGGTGTGTCGGTGAGCCTGCTGACCAATTCCCTGGAAGCTACCGACGTGCCTGCCGTGCACGGCGGTTATGCGCCCTATCGCAAGGCGCTGCTGGAGCACGGCGTGAAACTCTACGAGCTGCGCCGCCAACCGGGCGACCCCAGTGGCGGCAGCGGCCCACACCTGTTTCGTCGCGGCACCTTCCGGGGCTCGGATTCGAGCCTGCACAGCAAGGCGATGATCTTTGATCGGGAGAAGTCGTTTATCGGTTCATTCAACTTCGACCCGCGCTCGGTGCTGTGGAATACCGAAGTGGGTGTACTGGTCGACAGCCCGGAGCTGGCAGAGCACGTGCGCAACCTAGCGCTGCAAGGCATGGCGCCCCCCTTGAGCTATGAGGCGAGACTGCAGGACGGTCAAGTAGTGTGGGTGACCGAAGACAACGGCCAACTGCACACCCTGACCCGTGAGCCGGGCAGTTGGTGGCGACGGTTCAATGCCTGGTTCGCCACCTCAGTAGGCTTGGAACGCATGTTGTAGGAGCCGGCTTGCCGGCGATTGCGCCGTGTCAGTTGATCAACTTGCTGGCTGACACACCGCAATCGCTGGCAAGCCAGCTCCTACAGGGCCGGCTGTGTTGCACCGAATGCGCCTTGGCGCAGCAACAGCAGCACCAGGCCCAGCGCCCCCGCGGCCATCAGCAACGGCAATGCATGCCCGCTGATCCACTGGCTGCCGGCGCCCGCCACCAGTGGGCCGATCAGGCAACCGATCCCCCACAACTGTGCCACATGCGCATTGGCACGCACCAGCGCATCGTCGCGGTAACGCTCGCCGATCAGGATCAGCGACAGCGTGAACAAGCCACCCGCACTCGCACCGAACACGACCCACACCGGCCAGATCAGCGGCGTATGCATCAACAACGGAATGGCCAGGCTCGACGCCAGCAACAGCACTGCACACGCCAGGAACAACGTGCGCCGTGGCAGGTAATCGGCCAGTGCGCCGATGGGCAGCTGCAGCAGCGCGTCGCCGACCACTACGGTGCTGACCATCGCCAAGGCAATCTCAGCAGTGAAGCCTTGTTGCAGGCAATACACCGGCAACAACGTCAGAATCATCGCCTCGAAGGCGGCGAATAACGCCACTGCCCAGGCAATCGCCGGCAGGCTCAGGCAGAAGCGCCACAGTTGCGCGAAGGTCACGCTGAAGGACTCGGCGCTTGGCGCGCCGGAGCGGCCCAGCAACAGGAGTGGCGCCACCACCAACAAGCCCACGCCTACCCAGAAACCGTAATCATGGTCGGTGCCGATCAAGCCCAGCAGCAACGGGCCTGACAGTTGGCTCAAGGCATAACTGCAGCCATACAGCGCCACCAACCGGCCGCGCCACTGCTCCACCACCAACTGGTTGATCCAGCTTTCGCCAAGGATAAACACAATGGTCAGAATCACGCCGATCATCAGGCGCAGCACCAACCAGACCGGGTAGCTCGGCAGGATCGCCAGCAAGCCGATGGACACCGCGCCCGCCCACAGGCACAGGCGCATGAGATTGGCGGTTCCGAGCCATGAGGCCATGCGGCTGGAGATTTTCGCGCCGAGCAGTACGCCAAAGGCCGGCATGGCTGCCATCACGCCGATGGCGAAACTGCCATAGCCCCAGCTTTCGAGGCGCAGGGACACCAGCGGCATACTGACGCCCAGGGCCAAACCGACGCTGAGCACCGAAGCCAGGACGGCGAAATAAGTCGCCCAACGCATTTCCACGCTCCTGTGGATAATTTTCAGGGAGTGCAAAACGAACTGTAGGAGCGAGCTTGCTCGCGAAAAACGTTAACGATGACGCGCCTATCCTGGATAAACGCGGCGCCTTCTAGTTCTTCGCGAGCAAGCTCGCTCCTACAGGAATCAGCGTGTTGCTTAGAGCTTGATCCAGGTCGCCTTCAGCTCGGTGTACTTGTCGAACGCATGCAGCGACTTGTCGCGACCGTTGCCCGACTGCTTGAAGCCACCAAACGGCGCGGTCATGTCGCCGCCGTCGTACTGGTTGACCCATACGCTACCGGCGCGCAAGGCCTTGGCAGTCAGGTGGGCCTTGGAGATATCCGCCGTCCAAACCGCTGCGGCCAGGCCGTAGATGGTGTCGTTGGCAATGGCGACCGCTTCTTCGGCGCTGTCGAAGGTAATCACCGACAGGACCGGGCCAAAGATCTCTTCCTTGGCGATTTTCATGGCGTTGGTCACGCCGTCGAAAATCGTCGGCTCGACGTAAGTACCACCCGTTTCTTCCAGCGTGCGCTTGCCACCGGCGACCAACTTGGCGCCATCGGCATGACCGGCTTCGATATAGGACAGCACGGTGTTCATTTGCTGGGTGTCCACCAGTGCGCCGACGTTGGTGGCCGGGTCCAGTGGGTTGCCGGGCTTCCAGCCCTTGAGGGCTTCGATCACCAGCGGCAGGAATGTGTCCTTGATGGATCGCTCGACCAGCAGACGCGAACCGGCGGTGCAGACCTCGCCCTGGTTGAACGCGATAGCGCCAGCGGCGGATTCGGCAGCAGCTTGCAGGTCCGGTGCATCGGCAAACACGATGTTCGGGCTCTTGCCGCCCGCTTCCAGCCACACGCGCTTCATGTTCGATTCGCCGGAGCGGATCAACAGCTGCTTGGCGATCTTGGTGGAGCCGGTGAACACCAGGGTGTCGACGTCCATGTGCAGCGCCAGCGCGTTGCCGACCGTGTGGCCATAACCTGGCAGCACGTTGAACACACCTTTTGGAATACCGGCTTCAACGGCCAGGGCCGCGATGCGAATGGCAGTCAGCGGGGATTTTTCGGACGGCTTGAGGATCACCGAGTTACCGGTGGACAGCGCCGGGCCGAGCTTCCAGCAGGCCATCATCAGCGGGAAGTTCCACGGCACGATGGCGCCAACCACGCCAACCGGCTCGCGGGTCACCAGGCCCAACTGGTCGTGCGGGGTGGCGGCAACTTCGTCGTAGATCTTGTCGATGGCCTCGCCGCTCCAGCTCAGGGCATTCGCCGCGCCGGGTACGTCGATGTTCAGGGAGTCGCTGATTGGCTTGCCCATGTCCAGGGTTTCGAGCAGCGCCAGCTCTTCGGCATTGGCCTTGAGCAAGGCTGCGAAACGCAGCATGGCGGATTTGCGTTTGGCCGGCGCCAGGCGCGACCACACACCGGAATTGAAGGTGGCGCGGGCGTTTTCAACGGCGCGCTGGGCGTCGGCCACGTCACAGCTGGCAACGGTGGCCAGCAGGCGGCCGTCGACCGGGCTGATGCATTCGAAGGTGTCACCGGAAGCGGCGGCGGTGTACTCGCCATTGATGTAGGCGCGGCCTTCGATCTTCAGATCCTTGGCGCGTTGTTCCCAATCGGCACGGGTCAGGGTGGTCATGCGAGTGTCCTCCTCTTATTGAATACAAGGGCCAGGGGATGTCCCACGGCAGCCTCAAAGAATTCTTGCCCGCCAGCCAATGGTTCGGCGCAAGGCAGCTGCCACCCTAAACCAGCGGCTGGGGATGTTTCAATATATTTGACATAACGCCAGTAAACGCCCTTGCGATGTTCATTTTAATAAACATAGACTTTGGGCTCTCCAACCGCAGGCCAGACGGGACACGCACATGAGCATCCAGGACATCGTCGACTTCAGCCAAGCCAAGACCGCCGCCGAGCGCTACCGCCCTGCCGCCGAAAAAATCCTCAAGGGCGATCCCGAACAGACGATCTACAACCACTACAACAGCCCCTGCGGCCAGATGAGCGCGGGCGTGTGGGAAGGTGAAGTCGGGCACTGGAAGGTTAGCTACACCGAACACGAATACTGCGAGATTGTGCAGGGCGTGTCGGTGCTACGAGATGCCGATGGCAACGCCAAGACCCTGCGCGCCGGCGACCGTTTCGTGATCCCGGCCGGGTTCAGCGGCACCTGGGAAGTGCTGGAGCCGTGCCGTAAGATCTACGTGGTATTCGAACAGAAAGCCTGACCGGTAAATCGCAGGCAAAAAAAAGCCCGAATCGTGAGATACGGGCTTTTTTTCACAAGGAGGAAAATCAATTACTTGATTTTGCCTTCTTTGTAGATCACGTGCTTACGAACGCGCGGGTCGAACATTTTCTTTTCGAGCTTGTCCGGGGTAGTACGCTTGTTCTTGTCGGTAGTGTAGAAGTGACCAGTACCGGCGCTAGAGATCATTCGAATCAATTCACGCATGATATAGCTCCTTAGATTGTGCCAGCGCGGCGCAATTCAGCCAGCACGACAGTGATGCCACGCTTGTCGATGATGCGCATGCCTTTAGCAGATACGCGCAGACGGACGAAACGTTTCTCTTCTTCAACCCAGAAGCGGTGATGCTGCAGGTTCGGCAGGAAACGACGACGGGTTTTGTTATTTGCGTGGGAAATGTTATTCCCAGTCACCGGACCCTTACCGGTAACTTGACAGACTCTCGACATGCCTCAGCCCTCTAAAACCACATGCCCAACCCGGCATGGGTTGGCCGCTTAATCTCTCAGTCATTTGGCGCCAGGCGCCGCGTTTCTTTAGGGTCTTACCGGCTACACCTACAAGCGAAGGAACCGGGCCCCTAGAAAAGAGCGCTGCTTTATACCAGAAAGACCCAGGTGCAACAACAGCCCGAGTGTTTTTACTGGCGTAAATCTTGGCGGCAGACGCCTGAACCGTTGCCAGGAGGGGCCGCTGTCGCAGCCGACCGCTCGTCGCACAGAATGATTTACAGCGCCCGCGCGCACCATTAAGTGCTCGGCAAAATGCGCTGAGGTGCCATCAAAACAGCATTTGGGGCAAAAGCACAGGCAAAAATGGGCTAGTCATTTACCAATCAGACCACTACGGTAGGACTTTTCCAGACTGCACTCGCAGATGGGCCTTCGATCTGCAAAGGAAACCGAACATGCGCCTCGCTGCCCTACCGCTATTGCTCGCCCCTCTCTTTATCGCGCCGCTGGCCTCTGCCGCCAGCAACTTGAGCGTCTGCACCGAGGCCAGCCCCGAAGGGTTCGATGTGGTGCAATACAACTCGTTGACCACCACCAACGCCTCGGCCGACGTGCTGATGAACCGCCTTGTGGACTACGACGCGGCCAGCGGCAAACTGGTGCCCAGCCTGGCGGACAGCTGGGAAGTCTCGCCGGATGGCCTGACCTATACCTTCAAGCTGCACCCGGATGTGAAATTCCACCGCACCGAATACTTCACCCCTAGCCGTACCCTGACCGCCGAAGACGTGCGCTTCAGCTTCGAGCGCATGCTCGACCCGGCCAACCCCTGGCACAAGATCGCCCAGAGTGGCTTCCCCCATGCGCAATCGTTGCAACTGCCGACGCTGGTCAAGAAAATCGACGCCCTTGATCCGCTGACCGTGCGTTTCACCCTGGATCACGCCGACTCTACCTTCCTCGCCGCCCTGAGCATGGGTTTTGCCTCGATTTACCCGGCGGAATATGCCGACAAGCTGCTCAAGGCCGGCACGCCGGAGAAGCTCAACAGCCAGCCAATCGGCACCGGGCCGTTCATCTTCAGCCGATTCCAGAAAGATGCCGTGGTGCGCTACAAGGCCAACCCGGACTACTTCGCCGGCAAACCGTCTGTGGATAACTTGATCTTCGCCATCACCCCGGACGCCAACGTGCGCCTGCAAAAATTGCATCGCGACGAATGCCAGATCGCCCTGTCCCCCAAACCGCTGGATGTGGGCGAAGCCGAAAAGGACCCGGCACTCAAGGTGGAAAAAACCGCCGCATTCATGACCGCCTTCGTGGCCATCAACAGCCAGCACCCGCCTCTGGACAAGCCCGAAGTGCGCCAGGCAATCAACTTGGCGTTCGACAAAGGCAGCTACCTCAAGGCTGTGTTTGAAGGTACCGCCGAAGCCGCCAACGGACCTTTCCCGCCCAACACGTGGAGTTACGCCAAGGAGCTGCCGGGTTATCCACAGGACCTCACCAAGGCCAAGGCACTGCTGGACCGCGCCGGGCTCAAGGATGGTTTCAAGACCACTATCTGGACACGCCCCACCGGCAGCCTGCTGAACCCTAACCCGAACCTTGGTGCACAGCTGTTACAGGCTGACCTGGCCAAGGTCGGCATCCAGGCCGAGATCCGCGTGATCGAATGGGGCGAGCTGATCCGCCGCGCCAAGGCCGGCGAACACGACCTGCTGTTCATGGGCTGGGCCGGCGACAACGGCGACCCGGATAACTTCCTGACCCCGCAGTTCTCCTGCGCAGCGGTGAAATCCGGCACCAACTTCGCCCGCTATTGCGACCCCGCGCTGGACAAGCTGATCAGCGCTGGCAAGACCACCAGCGAGCAAGGCGTACGCACCAAGCTCTACCAGCAGGCCCAGGCGCAGATCCAGCAACAGGCGCTGTGGTTGCCGCTCGCGCACCCGACCGCGTTTGCCCTGGCCCGCAAGAACGTCGAGGGCTACCAGGTGAGCCCATTCGGGCGCCAGGACTTCTCCAAAGTCAGCGTCAAATAACCCTTGTAGGAGCTGGTTTGCCAGCGATGGCGTCAGCGAAGTCCATCGCGATCTTGCGGACCTGATCGCCGGCAAGTCGGCTCCTACATCCACCCATACTCCGCCATCGACAACGGGTCGCCATCCCCCACGATGATGTGATCCAGCACCCGCACATCCACCACTTCCAAGGCTTTTTGCAGCAACTTGGTCAATTTTCGATCAGCCGCACTCGGCTCAAGGCTGCCGGAAGGATGGTTGTGGCACAGGATCAACGCCGCCGCGTTGTACGCCAGGGCGCGCTTGACCACTTGCCGGGGATAGACCATCGCCGCATCGATGGTGCCCTGGGACAACGCCTCAAACCCCAGCACCCGGTGTTTTGAGTCGAGAAACAGGCAACCGAAGGTCTCATGAGGCTCGTGCCGCAACAACGCCTTGAGGTAATCCCGCACGGCCACAGGGCTTTCCAGCACCGAGTCCTGGCGCAAGCGTTCGGCCATGTGGCGCCGGGCCATTTCCAGCACCGCCTGCAACTGGGCAAACTTCGCCGGCCCCAACCCCAATTGCTGGCTGAACAGCGCCTGGCTGGCCTCCAGCAAGGGGCGCAAGCCGCCAAATTGCGCCAACAGATGGCGCGCCAGGTCCACCGCGCTCCGACCGGAAACCCCGGTACGCAGGAAGATCGCCAGCAGCTCCGCATCCGACAGGCTCGCCGCGCCCCCTTCCAAAAGCTTTTCCCGGGGCCGCTCCGCCACCGGCCAATCACGAATACTCATCTCACCTCCCTCTCCATACGCGCCGTGGCATGTGCGCCGCTGTTGCCTAGCGGACGCTGTGTTATCGTAGGCCCTCTTTTTTGCAGGCGATTTCCCCTGGGGAGGGGGCATCGCAGGCGTCACTGAACTGGCATCACTGAACTGGAAAGGCAAACCAATGCAGCGTCTGTATCGGAAACGCATCGTTCTCGGCGTTGGCGGCGGCATTGCCGCCTACAAGAGCGCAGAACTGGTTCGCAGGCTCCTGGACCAAGGCGCCGAAGTGCGCGTGGTCATGACCCGCGGTGGCAGTGAGTTCATCACCCCACTGACCATGCAAGCGCTGTCCGGCCACCCGGTTCACCTGGACCTGCTGGACCCGGCAGCCGAAGCCGCCATGGGCCATATCGAGCTGGCCAAATGGGCCGACCTGGTGCTGATCGCCCCGGCCACCGCCGACCTGATCGCCCGTCTGGCCCAAGGCATCGCCGATGACCTGCTGACCACCCTCGTACTGGCCACAGACGCCACCGTCGCCATCGCCCCGGCCATGAACCAAGCCATGTGGCGCGACCCAGCCACCCAGGCCAACACCCAACTCCTGCAAAGCCGTGGCCTCAAGGTGTTCGGCCCGGCATCCGGCAGCCAGGCCTGCGGCGACGTCGGCATGGGCCGCATGCTCGAAGCCACCGACCTGGCGCTGTGTGCGGCCGAGTGCTTCCAGCACCTGGCCCTGACCGGCAAGCATGTGCTGATCACCGCTGGCCCGACCCAGGAAAACATCGACCCGGTGCGCTACATCACCAACCATAGCTCAGGAAAAATGGGCTTCGCTTTGGCTGAAGCGGCGGTCGAGGCAGGCGCGCGCGTCACCCTGATCACCGGCCCGGTGCATTTGCCGACCCCGGATCGGGTCACACGAATCGACGTAGTCAGCGCCCGCGACATGCTGGCGGCCTGTGAGGCGGCCATTCCGTGCGACCTGTTCATCGCCTCGGCAGCAGTTGCAGACTACCGCCCGGAAGTGGTCGCCCCGCAAAAGCTCAAGAAAGACCCTACAAGCGGCGACGGCCTGCTCCTGCGAATGGTGCGCAACCCAGACATCCTGGCCACCATTGCCACCCGCGCAGACCGTCCGTTCAGTGTCGGCTTTGCCGCCGAGACCGAGCACCTGCTGGACTACGCCGCACGCAAATTGAAAGACAAAAACCTCGACCTGATCGTTGCTAATGATGTCGCCAACCCGAGCATCGGCTTCAACAGCGAGGAAAATGCCTGCAGCGTGATCGACCGCGACCTGCATGCCACCCTTTTCGCCCAGACCAGCAAGGGCAAGATTGCCCGCCAACTGATCTCTTTTATCGCCCAACGGCTGAACCAGGTTTAATTTCCATGCACGCTTTGCAAGCCAAGATCCTCGACCCACGCATCGGCAACGAATTCCCACTGCCGGCCTACGCCACCCCAGGCTCCGCCGGCCTCGACCTGCGCGCCATGCTCAAGGAAGACACTGTCCTTGAGCCGGGCCAGACCATTCTGATTCCGACCGGCTTGTCGATCTACGTAGGCGATCCTGGCCTGGCAGCGCTGATCCTGCCGCGCTCTGGCCTGGGCCATAAACACGGCATCGTGTTGGGCAACCTGGTCGGCCTGATCGATTCGGACTACCAGGGCGAACTGATGGTGTCATGCTGGAACCGTGGCCAGACCGCGTTCAACATCGCTGTCGGCGAACGCATTGCCCAGTTGGTACTGGTGCCGGTGGTGCAGGCGCACTTCGAACTGGTACAGGAGTTTGATGAAACCCAACGCGGCGCAGGCGGTTTTGGGCATTCCGGCAGTCACTGACTAAGCTAATTCTGGCCGGGCGCTGTTGCCCGGCCCGACGCCACCGCAAGGCTTTTCAGGACGAAGAATGCGCGGATTTTATCAGCGAGATTTCCCCATAGAAATCAAAGCATTACGCAGACATAAACACGGAGCCAGCGCTCCGATGGCATTTTTGCACCACGAACTCTCTGCCGAAAACACCGTCATACCCTTCAGTTTGAGCCTGCCGGCCAGCCACATTAAGGCCAGCCTTGCCCCCTTCAGATGGAGTTTCCCCCCGCGATGAGTACCGCAGCCCGCGTAGCCCCAGCATTCCCCGACAGTATCTTTCGCGCCTATGACATCCGTGGCGTAGTGCCCAAGACCCTGACGGCCGAAACCGCCTACTGGATTGGCCGCGCCATCGGCTCCCAGAGCCTGGCCCAGGATGAACCCAACGTTTCGGTCGGCCGTGACGGTCGCCTGTCAGGCCCGGAGCTGGTGGAACAACTGATCCAGGGCCTGGCCGACAGTGGTTGCCATGTCAGCGACGTGGGCCTGGTGCCAACGCCCGCGCTGTACTACGCCGCCAACGTACTGGCCGGCAAGTCCGGGGTGATGCTCACCGGTAGCCACAACCCGTCGGACTACAACGGTTTCAAGATCGTCATCGCTGGCGACACCCTGGCCAACGAACAGATCCAGGCCCTGCACGACCGCCTGAAAAACAACGATCTGACCAGCGGCAAGGGCACCATCACCAAAGTCGACATCCTGCAACGCTACTCTGATGAAATCACCCGTGACGTCAAACTCGCACGCCGCCTCAAAGTGGTGGTGGACTGCGGTAACGGCGCGGCCGGCGTGATCGCCCCGCAGTTGCTCGAAGCCTTGAACTGCGAAGTGATTCCGTTGTTCTGCGAGGTCGACGGCAACTTCCCCAACCACCATCCGGACCCGGGCAAGCCTGAAAACCTGGTGGACCTGATCGCCAAGGTCAAGGAAACCGGGGCGGATGTGGGCCTGGCCTTCGACGGCGACGGCGACCGCGTGGGTGTGGTGACCGAGACCGGAGAAATCGTGTTCCCGGATCGCCTGTTGATGCTGTTTGCCCGTGACGTGGTGGCGCGCAATGCCAACGCCGAGATCATCTTCGACGTGAAGTGCACCCGCCGCCTCACCCCGCTGATCAAGGAATATGGCGGTCGCCCGCTAATGTGGAAGACCGGCCACTCGTTGATCAAAAAGAAAATGAAGGAAACCGGCGCGCTGTTGGCCGGCGAAATGAGCGGCCACGTGTTCTTCAAGGAGCGCTGGTTCGGCTTTGACGACGGTATTTACAGCGCTGCGCGCCTGCTGGAGATCCTCAGCAAGGAAAAATCCACCGCCGAAGAGCTATTCCAGACCTTCCCGAACGATATTTCTACGCCAGAGATCAATATCCATGTGACCGAGGAGAGCAAATTCAGCATCATTGACGCACTGCACGATGCGCAATGGGGCGAAGGTGCCAACCTGACCACCATTGATGGTGTGCGAGTCGATTACGCCAAAGGCTGGGGCCTGGTTCGCGCGTCCAACACCACGCCGGTGCTGGTCCTGCGTTTCGAGGCGGATACCGAGGCTGAGTTGCAGCGCATCAAGGACGTGTTCCACGCCCAGTTGAAACGTGTTGCCCCTGATCTCCAATTACCGTTCTGATTTTTTACCGGAGCCCTGAATGACCCTCGAACGCGAAGCCGCTGCCAACACTGCCAAGGTCCTGTCCGAAGCGTTGCCTTACATTCGACGCTATGTCGGCAAGACGCTGGTGATCAAGTACGGCGGCAATGCCATGGAAAGCGAAGAGCTGAAAACCGGCTTTGCCCGCGACATCGTGTTGATGAAAGCCGTGGGGATCAACCCGGTGGTAGTGCACGGCGGCGGCCCGCAAATCGGCGACCTGCTCAAGCGCTTGTCGATCGAGAGTCACTTCATCGATGGCATGCGTGTCACTGACGCGCAGACCATGGACGTGGTGGAGATGGTCCTCGGCGGCCAGGTCAACAAAGACATCGTCAACCTGATCAACCGTCACGGCGGCAGCGCCATTGGCCTGACTGGCAAGGACGCGGAGCTGATCCGCGCGAAAAAACTGACCGTGACCCGTCAGACGCCGGAAATGACCCAGCCGGAAATCATCGACATCGGCCAGGTGGGTGAAGTGATCGGCATCAACACCGACCTGCTGAACCTGCTGGTCAAAGGTGACTTCATCCCGGTGATCGCGCCCATCGGCGTGGGCGCCAACGGTGAGTCCTACAACATCAACGCCGACCTGGTGGCCGGCAAGGTGGCCGAAGCATTGAAGGCTGAAAAGCTGATGCTGTTGACCAACATCGCCGGCTTGATGGACAAGGAAGGCAAAGTGCTGACTGGCTTAACCACGCAACAAGTGGACGAGTTGATCGCTGACGGCACCATCTACGGTGGCATGCTGCCGAAGATCCGTTGCGCGCTGGAAGCGGTGCAAGGCGGCGTGGGCAGCTCACTGATCCTGGATGGTCGCGTGCCGAACGCGATCCTGCTGGAAATCTTCACCGATACCGGTGTGGGTACGCTGATCAGCAACCGCAAGCGTCCATGATGTAAAAGTCTTGAATAGACCGTAGTTTTCGACGGTTCTTTCGGCGACACGTACCTATGTACGAAACCTCCGAAAGAATCGACGAAATCTGCGGTCTTTTTTATGCGAGAGGGAAATGCCCTACCGCAATGATCGAAGCATCCGACATCTTGCCGGCATACATCTGCTTAGGATCTTCCTTAAATCCACAGGAGATCTTCCCCATGCAAAAAACCTACACCCCCTACGGCAGCGACGTATCGGCAGGCACCTATGAGTGTGCCGACTGCGGACGCCACTACAGCAATCAGTCGAAGACTTCCCTTCCACCCTGCCCAAATTTCAAAGCAAGCCCGCACCTCCTGAAAGGCTGGAATATCCTCACCGGCCAGGGTGACGCTGTCGAAGATCCGTACCCGAACCAGCCTTCCCAATAACGGTGGGAGCCGGTCAAAAAAACCCTAAAAATTTCCGACAGCGAAATTGCAAGCGCGCTATAACGCATCGCCAAAGCACTGTTATGCCAGACGCTGGGCCTGAATGCCGTTGGGTGACATCGTCGCGGTCAGCGGCCTGCTGCTGACCCTGACCACCTTCATGTTCAACTGGGCGTGGCCCAAGGTACATGATGCATTAGCGATGGATGAGAACCAATCAGGCGCGCAGGCCAGGAAACGTAGCAGGACGAAAGTCATCAATATTTTGCTTGCCTGCGCACTGCCCATGACCAGTACTTTCATGGCGCTGTTTTACGTAAACCTGCCCACTGCGGTCCGTGTCATGAACAGCAGCACACTGGACCTGTGGAACTTCGACGTGGATCGCACGCTGTACGTGCTAGTGGTCCTGGCATTGCTGGTGTTTGCGCTGTTCAATGCCTGGCTCGTCGTGCGACTGATCGATAAATGGCGGAAATTGGGTTAACCGCCAGTCGGGCTGCCGTGTTTCAACGCTAATGAGCGCCATAGCAACCCTGACCCTTATTCCAAAAAAAGGCCCTGTTTTCACAGGGCCTTTTATTTAGACACCGAACTGCTCGCGGTACGCCCGCACGGCGGGTAGATGCTGTTTAAGCTGCGGGTCGTCTTCCAGGAACTGCAACACTTGGTTCAACGACACAATGCTCACCACCGGAATGCCGAAATCGCGCTCCACTTCCTGGATGGCCGACAATTCACCGTTGCCACGTTCCTGGCGGTTCAGCGCGATCAGCACGCCGGCAGCCTTGGCGCCATCCTGGGAGGCGATGATCTGCATGACTTCGCGGATCGCAGTACCGGCGGTGATCACGTCGTCGATGATCAGCACGTCGCCCTTGAGTGGAGCCCCGACCAGGCTGCCGCCTTCGCCGTGGGCCTTGGCCTCTTTGCGGTTGAAACACCATGGCAGGTCCTGCCCATGATGCTCAGCCAAAGCCACGGCCGTTGCCGCCGCCAGGGGGATACCCTTGTAGGCAGGGCCGAACAGCACGTCGAAGGAAATACCGCTTTCAACGATGGCTGCCGCGTAGAAACGACCCAGCTGGGCCAGGGCCGAACCCGAGTTGAACAAGCCTGCATTGAAGAAGTACGGGCTGGTGCGCCCGGACTTCAAAGTGAACTCACCGAAGCGCAAAACGCCGCGATCGATGGCAAAACGAATGAAATCGCGTTGATACGCCTGCATGAAAAAAGCCTCAGATACCACGGATTTAGCTAATTAGGTGGACGGCGTGTATCATACACGCACGCGATTTTTGGGGCCATTTATGCGGATCATCAGTGTGAACGTTAATGGTATTCAGGCTGCAGTCGAGCGTGGTTTGCTCAGTTGGCTGCAAGCCCAGAATGCCGACGTCATCTGCCTGCAGGATACCCGCGCCTCCGCCTTTGAACTGGACGACCCAGCCTTCCAACTGGATGGCTACTTCCTTTATGCCTGCGATGCCGAAGTGCCCACCCAAGGTGGCGTGGCTTTGTATTCGCGGTTGCAACCCAAGGCGGTCATCAGCGGCCTCGGCTTCGAGACAGCCGACCGCTACGGGCGCTACCTGCAAGCCGATTTCGATAAGGTCAGCATCGCGACCTTGCTGCTCCCTTCGGGGCAGAACGGCGATGAAGACTTGAACCAGAAGTTCAAGCTAATGGACGATTTCGCCCGTTACCTGGATAAACAGCGACGCAAACGTCGCGAGTACATTTATTGTGGCTCGCTGTACGTGGCGCAACAGAAGCTGGATATCAAGAACTGGCGCGACAGCCAGCAATCCCCGGGTTTCCTGGCGCCGGAACGTGCCTGGATGGACGAGATTGTCGGCAACATGGGCTATGTGGATGCCCTGCGCGAAGTCAGCCGCGAAGGCGACCAGTACAGCTGGTGGCCGGACAACGAACAGGCTGAGATGCTTAACCTGGGCTGGCGTTTCGACTACCAGTTGCTCACCCCAGGTCTGCGCCGGTTCGTGCGCAGCGCCCGCCTGCCGCGCCAGCCACGCTTCTCGCAGCACGCGCCGCTGATCGTGGACTACGACTGGACACTGACCATCTAAGGTCTTTTTCCAGGCACAAAAAAACCGACATCGCTGTCGGTTTTTTTGTGGGCGTTCATTATTTGATCAGGCGCCAGGTCAAGGGGTAGCGATACACAATCCCCTTGTTGGCCTTGATGCTACCAATGATAGTCAGCACCACCGTGGCGATCGCCAGGGCAACCATCAGGAAAAAGCCAATCACTGCAAAAGCCAGCACGATGCAAGCTATCCAGGCGATGGCCACGGTGATCTGGAAGTTCAGCGCTTCCTTGCCCTGATCATCAATGAACGGGTCCACTTCTTTCTTCATCTGCCACAGGATCAGCGGCCCCACGACGCTACCGAAGGGGAACACGAAGCCCAGAAACGCCGCGAGATGGCACAACATTGCCCCCTGGCGCACTTCGTAGGAAGGCGTAGGCACCGGCATTTGGCTGTTGTCATTCATGGCGTTTCTCCTTGAAACGGGCTCAGTCAGCCAGGGCGGCGTTCTGCAGTTCGAAGATTTCGGTCATGCCTTTCTGGGCCAGGGCCAGCATGGCGTTCAGCTCGGCCGGCTGGAAGGGCGCGCCTTCGGCGGTGCCCTGCACTTCGATGAAACCACCGGTGCTGGTCATGACCACGTTCAGGTCGGTCTCGGCAGCCGAGTCTTCCAGGTAGTCCAGGTCCAGCACTGGCTCGCCCTGGTACATGCCTACCGATACCGCAGCAATCATCTGCTTGAGCGGGTCACCGCCTTTCAGGCCGCCACGTTTCTTGATCACTTTCAGCGCGTCAACCAGGGCCACCATGGCGCCGGTGATGGACGCAGTGCGGGTGCCGCCGTCGGCCTGGATCACGTCGCAGTCGACATACAGGGTCACGTCGCCCAGCTTGGACATGTCCAGGGCTGCGCGCAGGGAGCGGCCGATAAGACGCTGGATTTCCAGTGTACGGCCGCCCTGCTTGCCACGGCTGGCTTCACGCTGGTTACGCTCACCGGTGGCGCGCGGCAGCATGCCGTACTCGGCGGTCAACCAACCCTGGCCCTGGCCTTTGAGGAAACGCGGCACGCCGTTTTCGACGCTGACGGTGCAGATGACCTTGGTATCTCCAAACTCGACCAGTACAGAACCCTCGGCGTGTTTGGTGTAGTTGCGGGTGATGCGGATCGAGCGGAGCTGATCGGCAGCGCGACCACTTGGACGTTTCATAGGGAGACACCTGTACTGAGGACGAAAAACTGCCGAGCATTATAGAGCCGCGAGCCGTTTCGGGGCACTGCTAAAAAATTCGGTTACGAATGCTCGGGTTTGGGCGTGTCCGCCCCACTGCGCTACAATCCTGCGCCTTCTTAATCATCAGCCCGTGTTTGCGGGCTGCAACGCGAGGTACCTCCATGGTGCACAGCATGACCGCCTTCGCCCGCGTCGAAAAAGCCGGCGTCCAAGGCACCCTGAGCTGGGAACTGCGCTCGGTCAACAGCCGTTACCTGGAGCCGCACCTGCGCCTGCCGGAGTCGTTCCGCGATCTCGAAGGCGCCGTGCGTGAAGCACTGCGCCAGGGTATTTCCCGCGGCAAGCTGGAATGCACCCTGCGTTTTACCGAAGAAACCACCGGCAAGGCCTTGCAGATTGACCGCGACCGCGCCGCGCAACTGGTCGCCGCAGCCGAAACCATCGCCGGCCTGATCAAGCAGCCGGCCGCGCTCAACCCACTGGAAGTGCTGGCCTGGCCCGGTGTACTGGTGGCCGACGCCACCGACCCGCAAACCCTTAACGCCGAAGCGCTCGCCCTGTTCAACCAAGGCCTCAAGGAGCTGAAAGCCGGCCGCGAGCGCGAAGGCGCCGAGCTGGCGCGCTTGATCAGCGAGCGCCTGACCGCCATTGAAGCAGACGTTGTCACCCTGCGTGAACTGGTGCCGCAGATGCTCGCCAGCCAGCGCCAGAAGGTGCTCCACCGCTTCACCGACATGAAGGCCGACCTCGACCCCACTCGCCTGGAGCAGGAAATGGTCCTGCTGGCGCAGAAGAGCGACGTTGCCGAAGAGCTCGATCGCCTGAGCACCCACATCCTCGAAGTGCGCCGCGTGCTCAAGTCCGGCGGTGCCGCCGGTCGGCGCCTGGACTTCCTGATGCAGGAACTCAACCGCGAAGCCAATACACTGGGCTCCAAGGCGTTCGACCCGCGCAGCACCACGGCGGCGGTCAACCTCAAAGTGTTGATCGAGCAGATGCGCGAACAAGTACAGAATATTGAGTAAGGCAACCTCCATGACCCACAGCACCGGCACCCTGTACATCATTTCCGCCCCTTCGGGCGCGGGCAAGAGCAGTCTGGTCAAGGCCCTGACCGACGCTGACGAGCAGATCCGCATTTCGGTTTCCCACACCACCCGCGCCATGCGTCCGGGTGAGGTAAACGGCGTGCACTATCACTTCGTCGAGCGCACCGAGTTCGTCAAGATGATCGAACACGGCGACTTCCTGGAGCGTGCCGAAGTGTTCGGCAACCTCTACGGCACCTCGCAAAGCCACCTGCAGCAGACTCTGGATGAAGGCCACGACCTGATCCTGGAAATCGACTGGCAGGGCGCCGAGCAAGTGCGCAAGCTGATGCCCCAGGCGCGCTCGATCTTCATCCTGCCGCCTTCGCTGGAAGCCTTGCACCAACGCCTGACCAACCGTGGCCAGGACAGTGACGAGATCATCGAAGGTCGTATGCGTGAAGCCGTCAGCGAAATGAGCCACTACGTCGACTACGACTACCTGATCATCAACGACGATTTTGCCCACGCACTGGACGATTTGAAGGCGATTTTCCGCACCAATCAGCTCCAGCAAAAGCGCCAGCAACAGCGTTTCGGCAAATTACTGGCCGAACTGCTCGGTTGATTGGCTCTTCCCAAAACCGCTGCAAGGGCTTTACATTGGCACTTGTAGCGGTTTTGCGAGGGCCTGCGAAAAATCAGCGCTTCCCTAAACGCTGGTGATTTTTTAAACTGTTTAGTCCGCTCGCCCAACCGGGCAGCGCGCATCTTGCATTCGCTCCGAGGAATACCATGGCCCGCGTAACCGTTGAAGACTGCCTAGAACACGTGGATAACCGCTTTGAGCTGGTCATGCTCTCTACCAAGCGTGCCCGTCAACTGGCCACTGGCGGCAAAGAGCCCCTGGTCCAGTGGGAAAACGACAAGCCTACCGTTGTAGCCCTGCGTGAAATCGCTGAAGGCCTGATGAGCTACGAGTTCATCGCCAACGCTGAAATCGTTGAAGACGAACCGCTGTTTGCAGCGTTCGAGGACGAGTCCAACGAGGCCGTCTAAGCCTATGCCTGGTCGACGTAGCACGGCGCGGGGTCACAGCCAACGGCAGGAGTTCACACTTTGCCGAGCATAGACGCCCTCGCCGATCGCTTATCGGCCTACCTCGGCCCAGACCAGGTCAACCTGGTCCGCCGAGCGTATTTCTACGCCGAACAAGCCCACGACGGCCAACGCCGGCGTAGCGGTGAGGCGTATGTCACCCATCCTCTTGCGGTGGCAAATATTCTTGCCGACATGCACATGGACCATCAGAGCCTGATGGCCGCGATGCTGCATGACGTGATCGAAGACACCGGCATCGCCAAGGAAGCGCTCAGCGCACAATTTGGCGAAACCGTGGCCGAACTGGTCGACGGGGTCAGCAAACTGACCCAGATGAACTTCGAGACCAAGGCTGAAGCCCAGGCGGAAAACTTCCAGAAGATGGCCATGGCCATGGCCCGCGATATCCGGGTGATTCTGGTCAAGCTGGCCGACCGGCTGCACAACATGCGCACGCTGGAAGTGCTGTCCGGCGAAAAACGCCGGCGCATCGCCAAGGAAACCCTGGAAATCTACGCGCCCATCGCCAACCGGCTGGGCATGCACGCCATTCGTATCGAATTCGAAGACCTCGGTTTCAAAGCCATGCACCCGATGCGTTCGGCGCGCATCTACCAGGCGGTCAAGCGCGCCCGGGGCAACCGCAAGGAAATCGTCAACAAGATCGAAGAGTCCCTGAGCCATTGCCTGGCGATCGACGAGATCGAAGGCGAGGTCAGCGGCCGGCAGAAACACATCTACGGCATCTACAAGAAGATGCGCGGCAAGCGTCGGGCCTTCAACGAGATCATGGACGTGTATGCGTTCCGGATCATCGTCGACAAGGTCGACACCTGCTACCGCGTGCTGGGCGCTGTACATAATTTGTACAAACCGCTGCCGGGGCGCTTCAAGGATTACATCGCGATTCCCAAGGCCAACGGCTACCAGTCGCTGCATACCACGCTGTTTGGTATGCACGGGGTGCCGATCGAGATCCAGATCCGCACCCGCGAAATGGAAGAGATGGCCAACAACGGCATCGCCGCCCATTGGCTGTACAAATCCAGCGGCGACGAGCAGCCAAAAGGCACCCATGCCCGTGCCCGCCAGTGGGTCAAGGGCGTGCTGGAAATGCAGCAACGTGCCGGCAACTCCCTCGAATTTATCGAAAGCGTGAAGATCGACCTGTTTCCGGACGAGGTCTACGTGTTCACGCCCAAAGGCCGGATCATGGAGCTGCCCAAAGGCTCCACGGCGGTCGACTTTGCCTACGCCGTGCACACCGACGTGGGCAATAGCTGCATCGCCTGTCGGATCAATCGTCGTCTCGCACCGCTGTCCGAGCCACTGCAAAGCGGCTCCACGGTCGAGATCGTCAGCGCACCGGGCGCACGCCCGAATCCGGCATGGCTCAACTTTGTGGTCACCGGCAAGGCGCGCACGCACATCCGTCACGCTTTGAAACTGCAGCGCCGCTCCGAGTCCATCAGCCTGGGCGAACGCCTGCTGAACAAGGTGCTCAACGGTTTCGACAGCGCCCTGGACAAGATTCCTACAGAGCGCGTGCAAGCGATGCTCCACGAGTATCGCCAGGAAACCATCGAAGACCTGCTGGAAGATATCGGCTTGGGCAACCGCATGGCCTACGTGGTCGCCCGCCGCCTGCTCGGCGAAGGCGAACAATTGCCAAGCCCCGAAGGTCCGCTGGCGATTCGTGGCACCGAGGGCCTGGTACTCAGCTACGCCAAGTGCTGCACGCCGATCCCGGGCGACCCGATTGTCGGCCATTTGTCGGCGGGCAAAGGCATGGTGGTGCACCTGGACAACTGCCGCAACATCACCGAAATCCGCCACAACCCGGAAAAATGCATCCAGCTCTCGTGGGCCAAGGATGTCACCGGCGAATTCAACGTCGAGTTGCGGGTGGAGCTGGAACACCAGCGCGGCCTGATCGCCCTGCTCGCCAGCAGCGTCAACGCAGCCGACGGCAATATCGAGAAGATAAGCATGGACGAACGCGATGGTCGCATCAGCGTGGTCCAGTTGGTGGTCAGCGTTCACGACCGCGTGCACCTGGCCCGCGTGATCAAGAAACTGCGTGCCTTGACGGGTGTGATCCGCATCACTCGCATGCGCGCCTAAGCCACATTACAAGGAGTCATTCATGACCAAGACTGTTATCACCAGCGATAAAGCCCCGGCCGCCATCGGCACTTACTCCCAGGCGATCAAGGCAGGCAACACCGTCTACATGTCCGGCCAGATTCCACTGGACCCAAAGACCATGGAACTGGTTGAAGGCTTCGAAGCACAGACCGTGCAGGTCTTCGAAAACCTCAAGTCGGTGGCCGAGGCTGCCGGCGGTTCGTTCAAAGACATCGTCAAGCTGAACATCTTCCTCACCGACCTGAGCCACTTCGCCAAGGTCAACGAGATCATGGGCAAGTACTTCGAACAGCCTTACCCAGCCCGCGCCGCCATCGGCGTTGCCGCCCTGCCAAAGGGTGCACAGGTTGAGATGGACGCGATTCTGGTCATCGAGTAAAACACCCGGCGCAGCCCCCATAGGCTGCGCCGACTTCGTTTTAAAAGGATTTCATGATGCGCAAAGCGCTTGTAGCCTCATCACTGCTCGCCCTGTTGCTCGGCGGCTGCGCCAGCAACCCTGCCGACCGGGATGTGAGCGGCACCTGGATCAACCAGGTCGCCATCGATGCGGCAGCCAAAGGCGGCCCTTTGCGTGAAGCCCTGCAGAGCTTTGGCCCGAACCTCGAATGGGAGGTCAATACCAAGGCCTCGCAGGCACGCTACTACAACGGTTTTGAAGTAGCGGAAGGCAAATTGCTGGGTGAAAAGTCCGGCGCGTGGAGTGTGGATTTCTACGGCAGCTCCGCCACCGAACTCAAGCGCAAAGGCAAACAGCTGCTGCAAGTGGCCAACGACAACGAGCCTGAACAGCTGTTCGCCCGCCCCAAAGAGCCCGCACCGGAAGGCGCGCCACTGGGCGCAAACTTCGAGCGTGCGCTGTACGCCGCTTATATGGGGGGTGACTGGAAGATCCTCGACGGCTTCGGAAGCGGCGCCATCGTGCAATTCCAGGCCAACGGCAAGGTCGCCGGCCTGCCGAATGTCGATCAGTACTCGCTGTGCCTGGCGGGCGATTGCGCGTCCATGAGCGGTGGCTACGACAGTATCTGGCTGCAGTTGAACGGCCAGGGCAACCCGTGGATCTTTGTGCGCAAAGGCAAGCAGCTGGAGATCTTCCAGGCGATCAATACCGCACAGGCGGATGAGGTGCCTTCGTTTACGCCAGGGCCTCGCCAGTGGCTGCTGGAAAAACAATGATAAAAAAGGAGCCCTTGGGCTCCTTTTTCATTTAACGCTGGCCTTCGAGGATCGCCGCATAGCCTTCCCGATAAGTCGGGTACGTCGGCACCCAACCCAACGCCTTGGCTCGGGCATTGCTGCATTGCTTGCTGCCAGCACGCCGCACACTCGCGTCATCAGCCCATTCGGTCACACCCAGATACTCACGCAACCAATCCACCACCTCGGCCAGCGGCGCAGGCGCATCGTCGACGCCGATGTAGACCTTCTCCAGCGAGCCGCCTTTTTCCACATGATGCAACAAAAACGCCAGCAAACCCGCTGCGTCATCTGCGTGAATGCGGTTGCCATATAAAGGTGGGTCGATTGCCACGCGGTAGCCTTGGCGAACCTGAGTCAACAGCCATTCGCGGCCCGGTCCATAGATACCAGTCAGACGCACAATGCTGGCGGGGATGCCACTGTCGAGCGCAACTTGCTCAGCCTCCAACATTACTTGCCCGGAATATCCCTTCGCCTGAGTCTCCGACGTTTCGTCGACCCACTCGCCATTCTGCTGCCCGTAAACGCTGCTGCTGGATACAAACAGCAGGTGCTTAGGCTCCTGCCCGTAGTCGCCCAGCCACTCCAGCACATGTTTCAACCCTTCAACATAAGCAGCGCGATAGCCAGCCTCGTCGTGGTCCGTCGCAGCAGCGCAGTACACCAGGTAATCCACCCCGCCGATCGGCCAGGTGTCAGGGCAATCCTTGTTGAACAGGTCACCGGCAATACCGACCACCCCGTCGGGCAGCCGCGAAATATCTCGGCGCAGGCCATGAACCTCCCATTCCGAGGCGAGCAACTGGCTGGCCAGCCGGCTCCCTACATCGCCACAGCCGGCAATCACAACAGAAGGCGCAGACATCACAAAACTCCGTACTGAAAGGTCTAGGTTAGCCCTCGCGAGTGACCGACGGCCAGAAAAAGGGCAAATAAAGTAACTGTATTACTTCTGTTAACAAGAATTACTTGCAATAATAACCGCCCATTTGTCCTCGACCCCTTGGGTCTGGAAGGACGATCACTCATTTTTTCTCTCAGGTCCGGCCAGCATGACACGTAATACAACCCCCGCTTCGCCAACCAAGCTTCACAGCCCATCCCGCGCCTGGCGCGCGATTGCTGCGCTGCTGTTCAGCGTACTGCTGGCACCGACCGCCGCCTTCGCTGACGCCACCGCACCCGCCACCCCGGCTGCCGCCGAGCAAAATGCCGCGGCACCGGCAGCTCCAGTGGCTGCGCCGGCCGCCACCGACCCGGCCCTGGCGGCTGACCCAGCCTCCGCCGAAGACACCGGTGTGGTGTTGGAAGAAGACAACACCCTGGGCATGGCCCATGACCTGTCGCCGTGGGGCATGTACCAGAACGCTGACGTGGTGGTGAAAGCCGTGATGATCGGCCTGGCCATCGCCTCGATCATCACCTGGACCATCTGGATCGCCAAAGGCTTCGAGCTGCTGGGCGCCAAACGTCGTCTGCGCACTGAAATCGTCCACCTGAAAAAGGCTACCACCCTCAAGGAAGCCAGCGAAAGCGCGACCAAGAAGGGCACCCTTGCCAACACTCTGGTGCACGATGCGCTGGAAGAAATGCGCCTGTCGGCCAACACCCGCGAAAAAGAAGGCATCAAGGAACGTGTGGCCTTCCGCCTGGAGCGCCTGGTGGCAGCCTGCGGTCGTAACATGAGCAGCGGCACCGGCGTGCTGGCGACCATCGGTTCCACCGCGCCGTTCGTCGGCTTGTTCGGTACCGTGTGGGGCATCATGAACAGCTTCATCGGCATCGCCAAAACCCAGACCACCAACCTTGCCGTCGTTGCCCCTGGCATCGCCGAAGCCCTGCTGGCGACCGCCCTGGGCCTGGTTGCCGCGATTCCTGCGGTGGTGATCTACAACGTCTTCGCCCGTTCGATTGCCGGCTACAAAGCCCAGGTATCGGACGCGTCGGCAGAAGTCCTGCTGCTGGTCAGCCGCGACCTCGATCACCTGCCTACCGAGCGCAGCTCGCAACCGCACATGGTGAAAGTGGGGTAATCGGCCATGGGCCTGCATTTGAATCAAGGCGACGACGAACTCGTCGAGAACCACGAAATCAACGTCACGCCGTTTATCGACGTGATGCTAGTGCTGCTAATCATCTTCATGGTGGCGGCACCGTTGGCGACCGTGGACATCAAGGTCGACCTACCCGCGTCCAGCGCCAAACCTGCGCCACGGCCAGAGAAACCGATCTTCCTCAGCGTCAAGGCGGACCAACGCCTGTTCCTGGGCGAAGAAGAAGTCAAAGCTGAAACCCTGGGCCCCGTGCTCGACGCCAAGACCCAAGGCAAGAAAGACACGACGATCTTCTTCCAGGCTGACAAGGGCGTGGACTACGGCGACCTGATGAGCGTGATGGATGCCCTGCGGGCAGCCGGCTACCTCAAGGTCGGCCTGGTCGGACTTGAGACGGCAGCCAAGAAATGATCACGACGCGCCACAAACTGACGCGTTATGGCACCAGCCTCGCCGTCGTACTGGGCGTGCATGCCGTCGCGATCGCTATCGCGCTTCATTGGTCCGCGCCGCGCACGGTGCAGTTGCCGCCGGCTGCCATGGTCATCGACCTGGCACCGATGCCAGCCCCGCCGCCGCCAGCGCCGCCCAAGGTGGTAACGCCGCCGCAACCGCCTGCACCGGTGGAAGAGCTGCCCCTGCCGAAACTGGCCGAGGCACCCAAGCCAACGATCCAGGTGCCCAAGCCGGTCAAGCCCAAGCCTAAACCGCAGCCGCCGAAGCCTGTGGAGAAGAAGATCGAGCCGCCCAAGGAGAAACCCTCCGAGGATCCGCCGAGCGACGCTCCGCCGACCCAAGCACCGGCTGAGAAATCGGCCCAACCTGTACCAGGCCCTTCTCCGCAGCAAATCGCAGCGAAGGCTTCCTGGGAAGGCACGCTGCTGGCTCACTTGCAGAAGTACAAAAAGTACCCGCCAGGCGCGCAGGCCCGTGGCAAGGAAGGCCTGAACCGCCTGAAGTTCGTGGTGGATGCCGAAGGCAACGTGCTGTCCTACGAGTTGGTGGGCCGCTCCGGCAACGCCGACCTGGACCGCGCCACGCTGGACATGATCCGTCGCGCCCAGCCGCTGCCCAAGCCACCGGCAGACATGCTCAAAGGTGGCAGCATCGAGATCGTTGCACCGTTCGTGTACAACATCGAGAAGCGTCGTCGCTGAAAAATGAAGGTGGTGAGGGGCAACCCTTACCACCTTCAGCAAAATCTGCGTAACTCCCCGCTCAATCCCCAGTAAAGTTCTGATAACGTGCGTCTATCGATTGCAGCCGGTATGCTTGGCCCGCAACCTCATGGACGCCCGCTATGACTCTTACAGAATTACGCTACATCGTTACCCTCGCCCAAGAGCAGCACTTCGGCCACGCGGCCGAGCGTTGCCATGTCAGCCAGCCGACGCTGTCGGTGGGCGTGAAAAAGCTTGAAGACGAACTCGGTGTGCTGATTTTCGAGCGCAGCAAGAGCGCCGTGCGCCTAACGCCTGTGGGCGAAGGCATTGTGGCCCAGGCCCAGAAGGTGCTGGAGCAGGCGCAGAGCATTCGCGAACTGGCCCAGGCCGGCAAGAACCAGCTGACCGCACCGCTGAAAGTCGGCGCCATCTACACCGTCGGCCCGTACCTGTTCCCGCACCTGATCCCGCAACTGCACCGCGTCGCGCCGCAGATGCCGTTATATATCGAAGAAAACTTCACCCACGTGCTGCGCGACAAACTGCGCAACGGCGAGCTGGACGCGATCATCATCGCCCTGCCGTTCAACGAAGCGGACGTGTTGACCCTGCCGCTCTACGACGAGCCGTTCTACGTCTTGATGCCCGCTTCCCACCCGTGGACGCAAAAGGACACCATCGACGCCGGCCTGCTCAACGACAAGAGCCTGCTGCTGCTGGGCGAAGGCCACTGCTTCCGTGACCAGGTATTGGAAGCCTGCCCGACCCTGACCAAGGGCAACGACGGCGCCAAGCACACCACCGTGGAATCCAGCTCCCTGGAAACCATCCGGCACATGGTCGCCTCCGGCCTGGGCATTTCGATCCTGCCGCTGTCGGCGGTGGACAGCCACCACTACGCCCCCGGCGTGATCGAAGTGCGCCCACTGACGCCGCCGGTGCCGTTCCGTACCGTAGCGATCGCCTGGCGCGCCAGCTTCCCACGACCGAAAGCGATTGAGATCCTCGCCGATTCGATCCGCCTGTGCTCGGTGGCCAAGCCGACGACTGCGAGCTAAGCAACGGTATGACTGAGCTGTCGCAGGTGTCGGTGACGGCACTCAAGGGTGTCGGTGAAGCCATGGCCGAGAAGTTGGCCAAGGTCGGCCTGGAAAACCTCCAGGACGTGTTGTTTCACCTGCCCCTGCGCTATCAGGACCGCACCCGCGTGGTGCCCATCGGCCAGTTGCGCCCTGGGCAGGACGCGGTGGTCGAAGGCACGGTCAGCGGCGCCGACGTGGTGATGGGCAAGCGTCGCAGCCTGGTGGTGCGTCTGCAGGACGGCACCGGTGGCCTGAGCCTGCGCTTCTACCATTTCAGCAACGCACAGAAAGAAGGCCTAAAACGCGGCACCCGCGTACGCTGCTACGGCGAAGCGCGGCCTGGTGCATCGGGCCTGGAGATCTATCACCCGGAATACCGCGCCATTACCGGCGATGAACCGCCGCCAGTCGACACCACGCTCACACCGATCTACCCGCTCACCGAAGGCCTGACCCAGCAACGCCTGCGCCAGCTGTGCATGCAGACGCTGACGATGCTCGGCCCGAAAAGCCTGCCCGACTGGCTGCCGCTGGAGCTGGCCCGCGACTATCAACTGGCGTCGCTGGACGATGCGATTCGCTACTTGCATCACCCGCCTGCCGATGCCGATGTCGACGAGCTGGCGCTGGGTCATCACTGGGCCCAGCACCGCCTGGCGTTTGAAGAACTGCTGACCCACCAACTGTCCCAGCAGCGCCTGCGCGAAAGCATGCGTTCCCTGCGTGCGCCGGCGATGCCCAAGGCCACGCGTTTGCCCGCGCAATACCTGGCCAACCTGGGCTTTGCGCCGACCGGCGCCCAACAACGCGTCGGTAATGAAATCGCCTACGACTTAAGCCAGCAGGAACCCATGCTGCGCCTGATCCAGGGCGATGTGGGCGCAGGCAAGACCGTGGTCGCCGCTCTCGCCGCCTTGCAAGCGCTGGAAGCCGGTTACCAAGTGGCGTTGATGGCGCCCACCGAAATTCTTGCCGAGCAGCACTTCATCACCTTCAAGCGCTGGCTCGAGCCGCTGGGCCTGGAAGTGGCGTGGCTGGCCGGCAAGCTCAAGGGCAAGGTACGCGCAGCGGCACTGGAGCAGATTGCCGGTGGAGCACCCATGGTGGTGGGCACCCACGCGCTGTTTCAGGATGAAGTGCAATTCAAGAATCTGGCGCTGGTGATCATCGACGAACAGCATCGATTCGGCGTGCAGCAACGCCTGGCCCTGCGCCAGAAAGGCGTGGGCGGGCGCATGAACCCGCACCAGTTGATCATGACCGCCACGCCGATCCCGCGCACCCTGGCGATGAGCGCCTACGCCGACCTCGACACCTCGATCCTCGACGAACTGCCGCCCGGCCGGACGCCGGTCAACACCGTGTTGGTCACCGACACCCGACGTGTCGAAGTGATCGAGCGCGTGCGCGGCGCCTGTGCCGAAGGGCGCCAGGCGTACTGGGTGTGCACGCTGATCGAAGAGTCCGAAGAGCTAACCTGCCAGGCTGCCGAGACCACCTTTGAGGACCTTACCAGCGCCTTGGGCGAGCTCAAGGTCGGCTTGATCCATGGCCGCATGAAGCCCGCAGAAAAAGCCGCCGTGATGGCCGAATTCAAGGCCGGTAACCTGCAACTGTTGGTGGCTACCACGGTGATCGAGGTCGGTGTGGACGTACCCAACGCCAGCTTGATGATTATCGAGAACCCCGAGCGCCTTGGCCTGGCGCAACTGCACCAGTTGCGCGGCCGGGTCGGCCGGGGCAGCGCCGCCAGCCATTGCGTGCTGCTCTACCACCCGCCGCTGTCACAGATTGGTCGCCAGCGCCTGGGCATCATGCGTGAAACCAACGACGGTTTTATCATTGCCGAAAAAGACCTCGAACTGCGCGGCCCCGGTGAAATGCTCGGCACCCGCCAGACCGGCCTGCTGCAATTCAAGGTCGCCGACCTGATGCGCGACGCTGACCTGCTGCCGGCCGTGCGCGATGCGGCGCAAGCGCTGCTCGAACGTTGGCCGGATCATGTCAGCCCATTGCTGGACCGCTGGCTACGCCATGGGCAGCAATACGGCCAAGTGTGACGCCTGACTCACTTAGTCGACCAACACTTGTATCAAGCTGGTTATACTTCGTGGACTGTAAGAAATTGGATCAGGCCATGTCAGAAGTTGCCCTCGCCACAGCCCCACTGACCGCCCCGCCGGTCATTCGGGCTCTGCTCGCAAAACTCGCCATCCCCTACACGGAAGTCACCGACCTACCGGGCCTGAATCCTGCGCGAAAGGTCCAGGCCGTGTTGCTGGAAGACGCGGTGGGCGCACTGATGGTGCTGTTCCCGCAGAACCAATTGCTCGACCTCAACCGCCTCGCCGAACTCACCGGTCGCCGCCTCACGGCAGTGTCGCCGGATCGCGTCGAACGCATGCTGGGCAAGCACGAACTGAGCCTGTTGCCAGGCCTGCCGCCGCTCACCAGTTCGCCGTGCCTGTACGAAGGCAGCCTGCTCAACGAGCCGAGCCTGCTGGTGCATTCGGGCGAAGCCGGGCTGCTACTGGAAATACCGACCGACACGTTCAAGACGATGCTGACCAAGGCCAGCGCCGGCCACTTCGGCGAGCCGCTGAGCAACATCCGCCCCAACCTTGACCGCCCGAATGATGACCGCGAGGAAATTACCCAGGCGATGCAGGCATTCACCGCCCGCCGCATCCAGCAACGCCTGGAAGCGACCATCGAGATTCCACCGCTGGCCGACACGGCGCAGAAGATCATCAAGCTGCGTGTCGACCCGAATGCCACCATTGATGACATCACCGGCGTGGTCGAAACCGACCCCGCTTTGGCCGCGCAAGTCGTGAGCTGGGCCGCGTCGCCCTACTACGCGTCGCCGGGCAAGATCCGCTCCGTGGAAGACGCCATCGTGCGCGTGCTGGGTTTTGACCTGGTGATCAACCTGGCCCTGGGCCTGGCATTGGGCAAGACCCTGAGCCTGCCCAAGGATCACCCGCACCAGTCCACACCCTACTGGCACCAGTCAATCTACACCGCCGCCGTGATCGAAGGCCTGACCCGCGCTATGCCCCGTGCCCAGCGCCCGGAAGCCGGCCTGACCTACCTCGCGGGCCTGCTGCACAACTTCGGTTACCTGCTGCTGGCTCACGTGTTCCCGCCGCACTTTTCGCTGATCTGCCGTCACCTGGAGGTCAACCCGCACCTGTGCCACAGCTATGTCGAGCAACACCTGCTGGGCATCAGCCGCGAGCAAATCGGTGCGTGGCTGATGCGCTACTGGGACATGCCGGATGAACTGTCCACTGCCCTGCGCTTCCAGCACGATCCGACCTACGATGGTCAGTACGCTGAATACCCGAACCTGGTGTGTCTGGCGGTACGCTTGTTGCGCAGCCGTGGGATTGGCTCCGGGCCGGATGAGGCGATTCCGGATGCGCTGCTGGAGCGGTTGGGGTTGAGCCGTGACAAGGCTGAAGAAGTGGTCGGGAAAGTGTTGGATGCCGAGGTGTTGTTGCGGGAGCTGGCGTCCCAGTTCAGCCAGGGATAAATCCGTCACCTGTCAGACCGCTATCGCAGGCAAGCCAGCTCCCACAGAGACTGCATTCCAAGGTTGGAACCCGGTCAACTGTGGGAGCTGGCTTGCCTGCGATGAATTCACCTCGGTCTGACTGAAAATCTACTTCTTTTTCTTCGGCTTCAAATACTTGGTCAACCCCTGGAACCAGATCACCAGCGCCGGGTTTCCCTTGATCTGGATCGACTTGTCCTGAATCCCCGTCATGAACGCCAATTGCTTGTTCTTCGCCTGCATCGTGGCGAAGCCGTAGGCCGCATCTTTAAAGGCGATGGCGAACGCCGGCGACGGGTGAACACCCGAACGGCTGGTGATGCGCTGGTCTTTGACGATGAAGTGACGGGCAACCTTGCCGTCGAGGGTCTGCAACTGGAATGCCAGGTCTTTATCGCCCAACTGTTGCTGGAAGGCAGGATTGGTGCGGCTGGCTTTGCCCATCATCAGGCCCAGCACCCACAGGAGAAGACGAAATTTCATGCACACGGCCTCGGTGTAATTATTGAGTGGCCGCAGCAGTTTAACGATTTGCAAAAAGAACGCCACCGATCTTGCGCATTAGCGGAAGATCGGCTGGCGTTTGACGCTTATAGCAGCATGTTACTTAAACGTTAGGGCAAGGTACCGGTGCCCAGTCGGCTAGGTTCGGATCGCGGCAGCTGCCTTCGAGCTGGGCCTTGCCGGCGCTGGCGACCTGCTTGCTTTCAGCTTGCTTGGCCTGCACGGTCTGGATGCTCTTCTCGGTGGTGACTGCTTCTTTAGGCACGACTGGCAAGTCTTTCTTCTTCGCGACTTTCGGCGGATTCTTGCCTTTCTTGGCCGGTACAACTGGCGGCGCTACTTCGGCTTGGGCCACGGTCACTACGTCGTTACGGTGCACACCCACTTGTTGCAGGTCTTTTTCGTAGGCCTGGGTGTAGTTGTTCAGGTCTTCGCTGGCTTTGCCGTTGACCGCGACGATCAGGTCATTGGATTCCTTCAGGCCCGCCACGATTTCCGCCAGGCGCTTGCGGCCTTCGGTGTCGTTGACGGTCTTGGCCTTGCGGTCGGCCACCAGCTTGGTGAACGCGCTCTGGTAGCACTGTTGCGACGCTTTGGCATAGGCGGTGCTGCGGTCGATGTCGGAGGCGCTTTTGTTGAAGTCGGTGGAGTAGGAGGCAATGCGCTGGTTGTCATCGCTGATCTGCTTCTGGCGCTCGGTGTAGTAACCCGCCGCGCCGCCGGCCAGGGCGCCGCCCGCTGCACCGATGGCGGCGTTACGGCCGCGCTTGTCGGAGTCGCCGGTCAGGGCGCCCAGCAGTGCACCGCCGGCCGCGCCGATGGCTGCGCCGGTGACGACCGACTTGGTCATGTCCGAGTCAGTCGCACGCAGGTGCTGCACCGGCTCATAGCAGTTCGGGTAGTACTCGACCTTGGTGCTCGACGCGACCTTAGAGGCCGGCGACGTGGCACAACCGGTCAACACAGTGCTGAAACCGGCCGCGATCAGCAGCAAGTGACGCTTGGAAACCGCCTTACGGGAAAAAAGCATAAGTGTGTTCTCGTTTAAGTTTGACTTGCCCAGCACGGCCCACCGCCGCCTGAGTCCCTTCCAAGCTCGCCATACAGCCAGCGCTCATCGCTGACCGCTCGCTGCGAGCAATTCCTTCAAGATCGTTGCCGGGTCGGCCCGCTGTTGCTTGCGGTAGTTGCCGACATGGCGAACGAACAGTGTTGCGCGCGTCACCAGGCTCTTACCGAGCACCGGCTTGCGATCCAACTCTTCCTTGATCCGTTGAAACTGCGCCTGGATCACCGCATCGGTGTAACGCGTGCCAGTGGCCAGGTTGTCGATATAGATCGCCACGGCGCCATCGAGCGCGCTACGGCCATTGGCAATCGCCATGTCGAACAGCTGCGCACTGGCCTCGTCCTTGTTGTCCAGGGACTGCTGGCGGCTCTTCTGCAGGTTGGCCAGTCGGATGTTGTAGTTGGCGATGGTTTCGGCAACCAACGCGGCCGACTGGATCAGGTTGCCCGCCGCCTCTTCGCGTTGCTGGGCGATCAGCGAGACGTTGCGCTTGAGTTCTTCGTTGACCAGCCCCAGCTCGGCTTGCAGCTTGGGGTCGGCGCTGGCGGCGATGATGCTGTCCAGGCGCTTGGTCGGGTCCTGGGCATCGTCGATGGCGTCGGTCAGCGAAGCCAGGCGACCTTCTTTCTGCCATTGGGCGAACAACTCCTTGTAACGTGAACGCGGCGCCGACAAGGCGCCAATCGCCACGCGGAACCCGGTGGTCTCGTTGCTTTGCTCGGTGCCGTCGGCGGCGAACAGCGGGTACTCGCGGCGCATGCCGGTGAACAGCGTGCCCTCGCCTTCCAGGTAGTTGCCACCCTTGACCACAAAGCCGCCGTAGGTGCCCTGACGACGCCCGGCGTGCACCAGTTGGAAGGATTCCTGGACCATTTCCGCCGCGTTGCCGATCACATCGAACAGACCGATCGGGTTGGGCAATTTGGTGCCGATAGGCATCAGGCGCGCGGCCTGGCCGGTACCGCCGGCGACCTGGTTGAACACGGCGTAATCGCCGAGCGGGCCGTCGCTGTCACTGCCTTCGGTACGGCGCGGGAACAGCCGCCCTTCCAGGTCCTGGCGGCTGACGGCATGACCGCCACGCGCGGCGAATTCCCACTCCACTTCGGTGGGCAGGCGCACAAAACCCAAGCCGCCGTCGTCCGCCGAAGAGCCGCGTCCGCTGACCGGCAGCAACTCACGGTGGTATTTCATCAACCAGGCGCTGTACACCGCCGAAAAACGCTCGGCCTCAAAGCGCGACAGCTTCACCTTGGGCAAGCGCCCGGCCATGCCGGTGGGTGCGTCGCACGCAGGCGCGGGTTCACCACTGGCCAACGACTGCGCCTGGGACATCACCTGGGCGTACTGGCGTGCAGTCACTTCGTACTTGCCGATGAAGTACAGCATCGGCTTGAGCGGAGTCTTGGCGTCGGTTTTCGGCATCAACGGCGCGATGATTTTGTTCCAGTCTTTGGGCAGGTCCTTGAGGGTGAACTGGCCATTGATGAAGTCGCGGCGGTAGCCGGAAATGAATGACTGCTGATAGCCCGCCTCGCCTTCGGCAAAGGGGTAGCCGAGGCTGATCTCGCGGTCATCCAGGGTGCCTTGGGCCAACACGTAGGCGTAACGAAACACCATGTTGCCTTCGCACGGCAGCGGTAGGCTGACGTCGCCCTCCAGCGGCTTGGGGTTATCGAGTTTGTCACTCGCCTCATCGGCCCAGGCCATAGAGGCCAGGGTCAGCGCCACACAGGCGCCCAGTAACTTATACATCTCTGATTCCTTCAGAAGCCTGGATCCGCGCCACTCGCCAGCCACCACAGGCCGCCGCCACGGCGCTGACGCCCATGACTGCAGCCAGGGCCAGGCCGTAATGACGCGCCAACAGGTGGCTGGCGTGTTCGCCCGGCGCCTGCACAAATAACGTGTTCAAAGCCGCCTCGGCCAAGCCATACAGGCCGGCACTGAGCACGGCGGCGAAACCTGCGCTGTACAGCGCCTGCACCACCACAAACAACAACAGCCCACCGGTGGAAAACCCCAACAGGCGCAACACCGACAATTCCCGACGCTTACGCACCACGGCGGCCAACGCTCCAGCAAAGATCGCCGCAAACGCCCCCGCCAACGCCAACCCGCAGATCACCCAGAACACGATCGACAGGTTGCGGCTCAACGACTGCACCTGCGCGATGGTCTGCGCCTGGGTCGACACCAGCAGGTTCTGCCCGGCGAAAAACACCCGCAGCGGTTCCACATCGGTGAGGTTGCGCGCATACAGGCGGAATGCCGGGTACACGCGCTGTTCACTCACACCGACCGCTTCACCCTCCCAGCCCAAGGCCGGCACCGCACGACCATCGCGGTAATCTTCTGCTGCTTCCAGCAATTTCAAATCGGCAAACAGCCCATCACGGGCGAAGGCTTCCAGCGGCAATACCGCCAGCACCTGCAAACGCGCGCGCTGGGCCTCGAAGCGCCCTGCCACTTGCCGTGCAAAGCTGGTCTCCAGCCAATCCCCCGGCCGCGCTGCCAGCTTCTCGGCGGCGGTGTGACTCAGCACCATCTGGTCCAGGCCCCTCGGCACCGGAAGACCCGCCAGCAAGGGATCACCCGATGCGGTCGGCAGCATTTCCAGGGCCAAGGCGCCCACCTGCGCGGTCGCCGCAATTTGTCGCGTGCGCGGGAGTGCAAACGCCACATCGCTGCGCTGGCCGAGTTGCTCGATAAAGGCGCTGCTGAATCGACCACCGCCCAACGGAATAATTTCACGGGTGGCGGGGTCGGTCTGCAAACGTTCGGTCAAACTGCTAACCAGTCCAAATTTCAGGCCGAATAACACCAGCAACGGTGCAATGACGGCGACCAGCGCCAGTACCGAACAAACCGACAGCCAGGCATCGTTGCGATAGTCCTGCCAGGCCAGCGACGCCACCAGACCGAGGCGCATCAGCACACCTCCCCGAGGGTCGCGGTGACGCCGCCGTCGGTGTCGCGACGGCAACTGATACGCCGCACCTGCAAGCCACTGGCGCGGGCCAGGGGTTCGTCATGGGTGGCAATCACACAGGCGGCACGGTGTTCGCGCGCCTGGGCCAGCAACGCCTGCATCACGCGCTCGGCATTCAAGGGGTCGAGGGACGCCGTCGGTTCATCCGCCAACACCAATTGCGGCGCATGAGCCAGGGCGCGGGCACAGCTGACGCGCTGGCGCTGGCCCACCGAGAGCGCCGCCGGTTTCTTGGCCAACTGGTCGCTGATTTCCAACTGCTTGGCCAGGCGCGCCACGCTGCCGTCGTCCTTCAAGCCCAACAGTTGCCGTGACAAGGCGATATTGCCGCGCACATCGAGAAACCCCAGCAAACCACCGGTTTGCAGCACATAGCCCAGATGCTGGCTACGCAGCGCGGCCAGCGTGGATTGCTGATCACCGCGCCACAATCCGGCAATGTCCTGCTGATGAAATTCAAACTGCCCGACCTGATCCGGTGCCAATACCAACGCCAGCAAATCCAGCAAGGTGCTTTTGCCACAACCGCTGGGCCCGACAATCGCCAATTGCTCACCCGCACGCAGCGTCAGCGCCGGAATCACCAGGCTGTAGCGCTGGCTGCCGACGCCCCGGCTCTTGTGCACCGCGTTCAGGTTCAGCATCACGGCAACGTCGACAACGGCACGCGGTACAACGCGTCACCCGGCTCGGCATCGCCGAAACGGACCCAGTTGGCCACATCATTGTGGAAGGTTTCGTAGAGGCGGATCTTCGAATCGAGCTCGTCGATAAAGTCTTCCTGCTCGGCCACGCTCAACGACAACCACAGGTCCTGGGTCATGTTCAGCGACTTGCTGCGGTACGGCAGGCCTTCCAGGTATTCACCCAAGATGCCGCCGTCGGCCAGGTTGCCGCCCTTGCGCAGGGCCTGTGGGTCGCGGCTCATATAGGCGGAGGCGCTGGCGATTTCCTGGAAGAAGTCCTTGGGTGACGTCTGGGTCTTGCGCGCCGCGTCGACGATCAATTTCAGCGACTGCTGCAGGTCATTGAGCTGCAACTTGGTCAGCATCACACACACCTGGAACGCCGGCAGTGCCGGGTTGGTCAGGTCGCGGTCGGCAGTCCAGGCGCTGACCAGTTGCGGTGCCTGACTCGCGGCTTTACGGCCGAGGAAATCCATGTGCATGGCATAACCGACGGCGGCGGACTTATCCGCCAGACTCGGCGCGCTGTTCAACAACGGCACCGGCTGTGGCGTGTTGCTGCGCACTTGATGCACAAGATTGGCGAACACCGTACCGATCTCATCCACACGCTCTCCGAGCTTGCGCACATCACCACCGGGCACCGCCGTGTAGAGGTCGCCGATCTGCGGGTTGGCGTCGGCGGTGAGGATGCGGTACTGGCTCTCGGCGCCGGCATGGGTTTTCTTGCCGGCGTCGGTACGCAGGTGCAGGGCGTAGATCTTGATCTGTTTGCCCAGCGCGGCCTGGCGTACCTCGGCTTCGTTCATCTGGGTGGCGGCGAACGGATCGTTCTTGCGCAGCGCACCGGCATCGGTGACCAGCAGGATGATGCGTCCGCCATAGCCGGACCAATCCATGCCATCCACTGCCTGCATTACGCCGGCGAACGCATCTTCGTTGAACGAATGGCTGGACACAGTGGACGCCTTGACCTGGCGCGCCATGTCGAGGAAACGTTGCGGGTCGCGGCCCTGATCGAGGGTGATCAAGGTCTTGGCGACGTATTCCAGGCCAGGGGTTTTCTTGATGCTGCTGCGAAAGCCGACCATGCCGAAGCTCACGCTGTCCAACTCGCCGCGTTCGCCGATGCGCGTTTGCAGTTCGTGCACCACGTCGCGGATCTGGTCGATGTAGGGCTGCATGGAAACGGTGGTGTCCACCACCAGCACAACAGCCGTGCGGAAGGCGTCAGCATTGGCGTTGATCACCGGCGTGGCCGGTTTAGCGGCGCTGGTGCCTGGGTCGATGGAAGCCACATTGAGCAACTGCACCGGCTGGCCGTTTTCGTCGAAGCTCTCTTTGGCGTCGAAGATCGGCAGCAGGTAGAACTGGTTTTGCGGCACAGCGCTGGCGGTCGGTTCCAGGGCCAGGATCTGGCTGTTGTCCTCACTGTTTTTCTGCGCCTTGGCCAGTACGCCTTTGGCGGCGGCCGGGTCAGCCAGCAACCTTTCCACTTCAGCGGATTGGCGCAGGAACATTACCGGCGCGCGGCCTGAACGCTCGGTGAACTTGAGCACCAGGCTCTGCTTCCAGTCGCTGACCTGGGACGCAGGCAACCAGCCGTCGCTGCGGCCATCGGTGGCGGCGCCGACGCGTACCCATGGGTTGCCGTCAACGTCCTTGCGTTGGTAGACGTAAAGCACGGAAAACGCCGGCAAGGCCTTGCCCGGCGCACTGCCGGCGTCCGTTGAAAGCTTGGCGCCAGGTTTGCTGAGGACGCGTTGGAACAGGGTTTTCTTACCCGCCATCAGCAACGGACGCTGGCCGCCATCCACTTCTGCCACAGGCGCCGCCACAGGGGGCACAACCACCGCAGCCGGGGGCTTGGCCACGGGCTCATCGCTGCCGCTCAACCACCAATAACTCGCACCACCAATGGCCAACGCAACCGCCACTGCAACAGCGGCGAGTGCCAACACCGGCCCACGGCGCTGCTCGCTGTGCTGGGTCGGCGGCACCACCGGTTGGCGCACCGGCTGGGGTTTCTCGGTGGGGATCTCGATGGATTCCGGAGTGATACCCGCCAGCTCAAAATTCATCGGGATCGGCAACGGCCGCACCAACGTAGCCTCTGGCGATTCCGACGGCAGGTTATCCAACGCCCGCAACAACGCCGCCGCATCCGCGAAGCGCTCCGCCGGATCCTTGGCCAACAGCTTGCGCAGCACCTCCTGATAACGACCGTGGTGCACCGGCAATTCGGGCAGCGGTTCAGTCAGGTGCGCGAGCGCCGTGGAGAGCGCATCGGTGCCAGTGTATGGCAGCTTGCCGACGAGAATCTCGTACAGCACCACACCCAACGCGTACAGGTCGGCGCGACCATCAATCTCTTGGCCCCGCGCCTGCTCTGGGCTCATGTAACTCGGCGTGCCTACGGCGAACCCGGCCTGGGTAAATTGAGTACGATCATCCAGCGACTTGGCGATACCGAAGTCCGACAGCACCGCCGTACCATCGGCGCGGAACAGAATGTTCGCCGGTTTCACATCGCGGTGCACCAGGCCCTGGGCATGGGCATAGCCCAGCGCCGAGGCGATCTGGCGGATCAGCGTGACGCCCTGCTCCGGCGTCATGCCGGCCGCGATGCGCTCCTTGAGCGTACCGTTGGGCAGGTATTCCATGGCCATGTAATACAGCTCACCGACATTGCCGATGTCATGGATGGTCACCGTGTGCGGGTGCGACAAGCGCGCCAGGGTCTTGCCCTCACGCAGGAAGCGTTCGCAGAAGCTCGGGTCAGCCGCCAATGCCGCCGCCATCACCTTCAACGCCACCTTGCGCTCCAGGGAACGCTGGGTCGCCAGGTACACGCTGGCCATGGCGCCTTCGCCGATCTCGCCTTCGATGTCATAACCCGGAATCAGGATGTTCATGCCGATACCTTCACAACGATGGCGGTAATGTTGTCCGGCGCACCCCGGTTGAGCCCCAGGTGCACCAGGCTGCGCACGATTTCATCCGGCGTGTCGTGGCCGAGGACTTCGCGGATCTCATGGTCTTCGACGGTCTTGTTCAGACCATCGCTGCACAGCAAATAGCTGTCACCGGGAGCGATCAGCAGGTCGACCACCGCCAGTTCCAGGTGCGCTTCCACGCCAATCGCACGGGTGACGATATTGGCGCGTGGATGCGTGCGGGCGTCGGCTTCGCTGAGCAGGCCACTGTCTTGCAGGTCTTGCACGTAGCTGTGGTCGCGGGAGATGCCTTCCAGCACGCCGTCGCGCAGGCGGTACAAGCGGCTGTCGCCAGCCCACAGGCAAACGCCGCGCAGGCCACGGGCGGCCAACAACACCACGGTGCTGCCCATCATGGTCACGCCACGATGGGCGGTTTCTTCGCGCACGGCGGCGTTGATGCGCAGCAGGTCGTTGCGCAGCGCCGCCGTGTATTCATCCAGCGAGCGCCCCACCGGCACGCTGCGCAGGCTGTCGACGATCAGGCTGCTCACGTAGTCCCCCGCCGCGTGCCCGCCCATGCCGTCGGCCACCACCCACAGGCGGTTTTCCGGCAGGTCCAGGCAGGCGTCTTCGTTGACCTGGCGGACCATGCCCACATGGCTTTTGCTCGCGGATTTGTACGTCGACCCCATCTACACCACACCTTCTTGTCCGAGCAAAAACTGCGCAAAATCGTCGGCGGCAGGCAGGCCCTGACACCGCAACAAACCAGGGGAAATCGTCTGCGAGCCACGGCCCCACCACAGGCTCGCGCCTTCGCAGGCCTGTTCGGCCAGGGCGGTCAGACGCCCCTGAGGCACGGTGGTAGCCACCCGTTGCAGGCCGGCGAAACGGCTGCCCACGGTACGCGGTTCGCTCGCTGGGAAACCCAGGCCATCGAGGCCTTCATTGAAGCGTTCGAAGGTGGCACCGGCATCCAGGGTGCTGAGCAGCAACGCTTCGGCCTGCTCGAACCAGGTGTCCGGCCCGCCGACCAGGGACGCGGGATTGGTGTCGTGATCGAGCAAGGTCACCACCGCCAGTGGGAAGTAACGCCCGACCCGGTCGATGCTCGGCATCACCACACCCGCCGCCGCGTCCGGTCCGCATACACCCGGCGCCAGCACAAAGCGCCACAACGGGCTGACCAGGTAGGTGTTGAGCCAGTCGCCGCCCAGGCTGCTCTGGCTGGCGAGCAGACCCGCCGCCAACCAGCTGTCCCACGGGCCGATAAAACTCTGGGGTAGTGCGCGGCTGACAAAGTCACCACGACTGGCCAACTTGCCGTAGAAACCCAGCGTCGTCATAGCCGCTCCGGCAGGCTGAAGCCACTGAGCACGCGGCTCTTGAACGGGTTGAAGGCGCTGTTGGCGCGCAGTTCGTAGGCAATGCTCGCACCGTCGACACGCAGGCGCAGGTTGAAGCGGTCCGGGGAATTACCAGCCGTAAGGTCCGATTGCTCCAGCAGGCGGAACCAGGCCCACGGTCCGTCCAGGGTCACGCCGGAACGGCCACTGGCCGAGGGCGGCATGATGGAGATACGCACCACGCCAATGCTGCCGGGGTTTGGCCATTGCATCGCCACTGGGCGGCTCGGGCCGTGGTCGTAGCTCAGTTGCTGACCGTCCAGGTCCAGCAGGAACTGGGTGATGGTCGGGTCCATCGACACCGGCTTGAGTTCGAAACGCACGATGGGCTGGGTGCCACCCGAGCGGAAGAACGCATCGCGGATCGTCGCCGCGCGCTGGAAGGTTTGCAGCACGCCCGGAGCAATGCCGAGCTTCTGCGCCGCGCCCGGCTGCCAGCGCCAGGTCTGCGCGGAGGTGTCTACGTAAGGCTGCAGGTATTTGCGGAAATAGTTGTCCATCACTCCGCCCACGCCGAAGAACTGGCCGAAGTCATCCAGGGTGGCGTCCCGTGCGCTGCCCGGCGACATCGGGTAGCGGCCGGCCAGGGACTGGCGATACACGTTGACCACTTCGCTGACCCAGGCCGCGTTCAGTTGATTGCGCACCCCGCCCATCATGCTGTTGGTGGTGGAATTGACCACCGACTTGACCATGCCCTGCACCAACGGTGGCTGGCGTTCGGCATTCAGGCTGACCCGCGTGGCCGCAGCGGACGCCTGGTTCTTCGCCTCACCGAGCAAGGCATCACCGCTGGCGCCGACCATGGCGCTGACCTGCACATACAGCGCATTCATATCGGTGAGCAGGCCATCGATGGCCGCCGGCTCGCCTTCGTTCTTGCTGACAATGCTGTTGAGTTCGGCAAAGTGTGCGGTCACCGGATCATCCGCAGCAGCAGGTGCATTGGCGGCCGGTTGTTCCTGGCCAAGCAGGCTGCCCAGGCGCTCCTTGAGCTTGTCGACGCCCCCGTCCACCGGCACGCCTTTGGCGGCCAATTGGCGCTCTTCGGCTTGCAGATCGGTTTCCTTGGCCACCGCCACCAGCAGTTTTTTCAGCGGAGAAGTCGGACCGGATATCACCCGCAATACGTCGGCCGCCTGGGCCACGCTGGTGATCGGCACAAAGTCGATGTCCGCCAGCAACGCATCCCACTGGCGCTGGTAATCCTGGAAATACAGGCGGCGTACGTCAGCGGCGAGGCTCACCACGTTCTGCTGGTCGGCCTGTTCGTGCCCCAACACCCACTGCTCTTCAGCCAGGGTGCCGGTCTGGTTCAGGCTGCTCAGCAAAAACGCCTGGCGATAGCCCTTGGCGGTGAAGAACCCACTCAACGGCTCGCCCAGCGGTTTGCCACTTTTGCGGCTGAACACCAGCGCCGCATCACGACCGGCGGCTTCGTTGATGCGAAAGTCCGGGATGCCTTCGGGCAGTTTCTGGCGTTTGACCCGGTCATACACACGCTGGGCCACCGGCAGTTGCTGCAACTGGCGACGCAGGTCGTCGATCAGCCGGGGATCCAGGCGCGCATTCGGCGGATGGCGTTCGAACAGCGACTGCAAGTGCCCGGCCAATGCCTGGCGCTGATCGGCCGGCAAGTCGCGCGGCAGGTTGCGGTCCCAGTCGAGGGCGATCCAGGCCTTGATGAAGTCCGGATCGTAATGCTCGGAATCGGCGAGCATCAGGTAGGCCTTGAGGCCTTCGTAGAGGAAGTCGGAATTGCCGCCGCCGTGTAGTTGTTCTTCGATGCGCGTCACCAGGCGTGGCGCGAACACGGCGATCAACAGCTTGCGGTAGACACTGGCGGACTCGGCTTCAAGCATGTCGCCCTGGTACAGCCCCAGGCCTTCGGACCAGCTCGGCGAGTCGCCGGCCAGGTTCTTCACGGCGTTGAGCAATGGCAGCACCGCGAGGATGTCACGCTGCGCCGGGCTCAGGTTCTGCACGGACGGGCCCAGCGGTGCGACCTTCTGGTCGACCTGGGCGATATACGCCTGGTTGGCGCGGTAACTCACCCACCACAAACCGCTGACTACCACGACAGTCGCCACGGTGGCGGCCAGCACGCCGCGTGCAATCCACTTGCGTCGGCGCTCGACCTTGGGGTTCACCCCGACCAGTCCACGCTCGGCAAACGCCACGGCGGTGAAGAGTTTTTCGATGAAGTAACTGCGCCCTGTGCCGCTCTGACGCGCCAGGTGCTGGCGGTCCAGGTTCATGCTCTGGGCCATCGCACCGATCAGGCGGTCGATCGGGCTGCCTTCCTGGGTGCCGCTGGTGAAATACACACCGCGCAGCAACACGCGCTCTTCAAAGGCATTGGGCTTGAACACGCCTTCAAGGAAGCTTTGCAGGCAATCCTTCAATGCACCGAACTGCTGCGGGAAGCCGTAGATCAGGTCGCGGCGCGCCGGGTCACGCTCCTGTTGCAGGCGTTCGACCAGGCGTTCGTTGAGGCGCTGTTCCAGGCCGGCGAACTCGCTTTGCAGGTGCGCCAGCGGGCTGTCGCTGTTCTTACCGTCATCCAGGGCAAAGGTCATGCCCCACACCTGGGCGCGCTCTTCCTTGCTCAGGTTGTCGAAGAACTCCATGAAGCCCGGCACCAGGTCGAGCTTGGTCAGCATCAGGTAGATCGGGAAGCGCACGCCCAATTGGGTGTACAGCTCCTGGATACGCAAGCGGATGGCGGCGGCATGGGCGGCGCGCTCGGCGTCGGTGCCGAGCAACAGGTCCGACAGGCTGATGGCGATGAAGGCACCGTCGATAGGCCGGCGCGAGCGCTGCTTTTTCAGCAGGTCGAGGAAGCCCAGCCACGCGGCTTTATCCACCGTGGAGTTGCTGTCCTGGGTGGTGTAGCGCCCGGCGGTGTCGAGCAACACAGCCTGATCGGTAAACCACCAATCGCAGTTGCGCGTGCCGCCAACACCACGCACGGCACCGGCGCCCAACTGCGCAGCCAGCGGGAAGTGCAGGCCGGAGTTGACCAGCGCCGTGGTCTTGCCCGAGCCCGGTGGGCCGATGATCACGTACCACGGCAGCTCGTAGAGATTGCGGCGCTCATCGCCGCCCAGCTTGGCCTTCTTCAGCAGCGCCAGGGCCTCGTCCATGCGCTGGCGCAGGGTGCTGAGTTCTTCGGCGGTGGCGACGCTGTTGGGGTCGGCCGGGGTTTCGGCGGCCAGGCTGCGCATCACTTCGGCGGCCTGACGCCGCGCCTGGATGATGCGGAATACGCGGTAGGCAATCCACACCGCGAACACCAGGATGATCAGCGCCCAGCGGCGCCCTTCCGGCACCAGCACGTCGAGCAACGGCCCGACAAACCAGATGATCAGGCTCAGGGCGATCAGGCCCAGCACGGGAATCACCCAGCGAATCATGAAACTGAAAAACGCCTTCACTCGACGCCCTCCGCCAATACGGTGATTTCAACCCGACGATTGCGGGCGCGGCCTTCTGCGGTGGCGTTGGTCGCCACCGGCTCGGTGTCGCTTCGGCCCTCGGCGCTGAAGCGCTCCGCCTGGCCAGTCTTGGCCGCGAGGATTTCCAGCACAGACTTGGCCCGTGCTTCCGACAGCGCCCAGTTGGACGGGAAGCGCAGCGTGGCAATCGGGCGGTTGTCGCTGTGCCCGGTCACGCGTACCTGGCCTTTCACTTTGCGGATGGCATCGGCGATGCGCAGCATCAGCGGTTGGTAGTCATCGACGATGCTGGAGCTGGCGGACGCAAACAGCTCGTCGCCACGGATGGTCACCACTGAACGGTCGACCGCATCTTCCACGGCAACGCGCCCGGCCTTGATGTCTTCCACCAGAAAACCGGCCAGGCGTGGGCGCTCGATGACTTTGGGTTGTGCCACCGGGCGGTCGATGGCCTGCACCGGGATTTCGCCCAACGCGTGAATATTCTTGAACACCGGCTCGGCATCCGACGCCAGCTTCATGCGCAAACCAAACAGCAGCGCCAGCAACAGCGCCACGCCGATAGCCACGGCGATCCACGGCGGCATGAATTGCGCCAGGCGATCCCGCGCCACGGTCACGCCGCGCCAGTGTGGCGACAGTTCACGTTCGTGTTCGCCACGGGCGCTGCGAATGGCGGCGGCCGTGCGCTCGCGCAGGGTTTCCAACTGACTACGGCCGTCGTTCATTACGCGATAACGGCCTTCAAAACCCAGGCACATGCACAGGTACAGCAGCTCCAGCAGGTACAGGCGTTCCCGTGGACTTTGCAGGCAATGGTCGAGCAACTGAAAGACTTTCTCACCGCCCCAAGCTTCGTTATGCACCGTGATCAGCAGGCTCTGTTTGCCCCAGTCACTGGTGCTGCCCCAAGGCGTACTCAACACCGCTTCATCCAGCGCGGTGCACAGCGCATAACGCGCCAGCAGTACTTCGTTGCGGGCGATACCGGCCGCTTCGGCGCGTTCTTCGAACTGGCGCAGATACGCCAGCAACTGCGCGCGCAGGCTGGCCGGCGCCGGGTGGGCGATGGTGTTGCGCAGGCGCGTCAGCAGTGCCAACAACGGGCCGGCGGCGCTTTCCAGCGGGTTGAGGCCCTGGCTCTTGCCGGTGAGCATCGGCGCGGCCGGCATGGCCAGCGGCGAAGGTTCGGCACGCGCAGGTTCCGGCGCCCGGCCACCCGGACGCGGCATGAACTGGGTGCGGTCATCATCATTGGGATGCATCGCGGATTATCCTCGGATCGCCCAAAAGGCCAGGTTCAAGCCCGGGAACTGCCCGGCGATGTGGAAGGCAAAGCCGCCGGAATTGCCCAGCTGTTGCCAGGCCTCGCTGCCGCGATCCAGCTCGTAGTAGGTGGAACCTGCGTGGTACGGCAATTGGCGCGGCGCCACGGGCAGAGGCAACAGGGTGATGCCCGGCAGTTGCAGGTTCACCAAGTCGCGGATGTGCTCCACCGAGCCGACTTTGCTCTGCTGGCCGAAGCGCGCGCGCAGGGTTTCGCCGGGGACATCGGCACGTACCACCAGGATGAAGCTGGCGTTGTCGAGCAGGGTTTTGTCGGCCAGCATCGCCACGTGGACGCCGTAGGCTTTCTCGACAATCGGGATCGGCGTGGCCTTGCTGTCGATCAGCATCGACAGCGCTTCACGCAAGGCGGCCATCACCGGAGCAAAGCTCAGCGCCAGGTCGTCGTGCTGGTACTGGGGGTATTCCTGGGGACGGCGGCCTGAGGTCGAGAAGGTGGAGAACTCTCCCGCCAGGCTGACCAGTTCGCTGAAAAAGCGCTCCGGGTGCAGCGGGCTCAACTGGCTCAAATGCTGGATCAGCGGTTGGGCGCGGTTGACCAGTTGCAGCAGCATGAAATCGGCAATCTCCGACGCGCCACCGGCGCCCGAAGCGACCACGCGCCCCGCCAGGGCTTCGCCGCGTTGGTGCAGCAAGCCGAGCAGTTCGCTGCGGAATGCGGTCAGCGGCTTGCTCGCAGCGACGTCCAGCACGGGCGGGATGTAGGTGTCGTCGAGTACCAGTGCGCGGTCGGCGCGTTTTTCCTTGATGCGCACCAGGCCGATGGCGGCGTAATCGCTAATGCCATCCTGGGCGGTCAGCAGGCGCAGAGCCCGTGAGCCCAAGGCCACCGGTGCGCGGTTTTCGAAGGGTGCGTTGTCGTCACGCACTTCGCGGACCTGGCTCACGTAACGCGCCGCCTCCAAGGCTTCGCCTTCCTCCACGGTATCGCGGGCACCGGCACGCTTGAGCGGCAGCGCCAGGTACACCAGGCCATCGCGCAGGTTGTCGTCGATGTTCAGCGGGCTCGGCGCCAGATCGTCCTGGGGAATGTTGAACGGCGTGCCGTCGGGCAACAGGCCACGCGCCGAGACGATCGCCAGCTTGCCCTGGGCCAGCAGGCCCTGGTCGATCAGCAGCTCGGAAAAACCCCAGGCCCCGGCCGACAAAGGGCGGCTGCGGGCGTCGATCAGGTTTTCCAGGTAACGGTCATGCTGCTGGAAGTGCTGCGTTCCGATGAACATGCCTTCCGACCAGACCACGCGATTGTTCCAGGACATGGGGGCTCCGATTGCTTCTTATTGGGCAGGGCTGGATGGGGTGACCACGACGTCGGCGCGCACGGCACGCACATCGAGGCTGATCTGGTATTCGGTGTATTGGCGCGCGGGCACGTTGATCACCGTGCGCCATTGCGCGCGGTCCAACTCGCGATAGCCCACCAGCAAACCGATCTGGCGCGTGGACGGGTCGAGGTCGCGCTGGATGCTCAGTTGCTCGCCGGGCTGCACCATCACTTCGTCCTGGTCCAGCAGGTCCAGGCCCAGGGTCGATTGCGCCCGGTCAGCCAGGGCGAAGTAATCGGAGCGGGCAAAGGTGGCGGCGTTTTTCAGTTCGAAGATGCGCACCCGCACCGGCGCAGCCTGGCCGTTGGCGCCGGGGTTGAGCCCGTTGATCGCATGAAAGTGCAGCTCGACGGCGGCCGTCTCCGCTTCGGCCTCGGCGGCTGTTTCGGGTTTGGCGGCGTCTTTGGCACACGCCGTCAGCAGAAGCAGTGTGGCGACTGCGAGTAAAAACCTGGGAATCATCCTGCGTCCTCAATGACGTATTTAGCTATCCGTTGATCCATGTGTTGCGGCGCGGTTTTACCGACGCTGTCGTGCGCTGTGTTCTTCGTAGGCCCGGCTGAATTCGCGGCCGAACAGGTCCTGGAAATCTTCCTGGGCCTCGCGGGAAATATTGCTGTAGAGCTCGGTGAATTGCTGCCAGTACTGGGCCTGGCGTGAGCCGTTGAAAATACTTGAGAGCCCGCCGGGCTTGCCCATGCGCTCTTCCAGTTGCGCCGGTTCAAAGCGCGTGAGCAGGTGTTTGATCGCCGCTTCCACGCCGGCCATCACCGCCAGTTGGTGGGCACGCAGGTCGTTGAAACTGTCGCGTACGGCGAGGTCTGGTGCCATAAACGCCTGGTTGCCGTGGCGAAGCAAAAGCAGTAACGCTTCGTCAGCATTCGGGGCGAATTTCAACGGATTGTTTTCAGCGGGCTGGATCATGGTCTGCTGCATGCGGAACTCGCCCTTGAGGCTGGCGCGGGCACGCAACACGTCGATCAGGCCTTCGACCATCAGGCGGTAGCTGCGGCCGATGTTTTCCATCTGGGCCTCGGCCTGGGCTTTGTCCAGGCGCAGTTGATCGAGGCCAGCGCCGCGCAGAAAGGCTTGCAGAAGGTCGGGTTGCTGAGTGTTTGCCACAGGCTCGACCGCAGGTGGCGGCTGAATGACCGGTGCGGGCGGTGGCGCAACGGGCGCAGGTGCATCGCCAAACAAGTCCCAATCTTCGGGAATCACCGAGCCCGAAACCACGGGTTTCTCGAGCGTAACGGGCGTCGGCGGACGGAAGTCATGCTGCTCGGACGGCACATGGTCCGGCACGGTCGGCGGCGGCACGGCGGTGGGGCTGAGGAAGTCGAACAGGTCCGGCAGCGTGTCCATCGACGAAGCACCCTGGAATTGCGGCGCGATCACCGGCACCGGCGCGGGCTGGCTCGCCACGGCACCCATCAGCGCTTCAAAGCTGTTCGGCGAATCGCCGGCAAACGGCTGGCTGTCGACGGCCTGCACGTTGAAGTCGATGCGCGCCTGGATCTCGTAATCACCGATGCGGATCAACTCACCGTCTTGCAACGGTTCGCTGTTACCCCGACGCATACGGATACCGGCTTTAACCAACTCCACACCATTAGTGCTGTTATCGGTTAAATAATAGCGACCCTCTTTGTATTGAATAACGCAATGTTGCGAGGAGACCAAGCGCTCTGGATCAGGCAGTACCCAGTCATTATCGGAACTGCGGCCAATAGCCATCGAGCCCTGATTCATGGACTTTTCGGAGCACTGCCCAGGGGTAATCTTGTGATAACTAGTGATAGTCAAACACAGCGACATCTTGCCTCCTTGCTGATACTTCGCGCGCGGTCGATTCCCGGGACAGCGCCTCCCGGGATATCGCCATCAGGTCGAGCGATCGACCGTCTAAAACCTGCCAATGCCAGCATGATCGCTGATCTTAACTGGGCTCTATGACAAAAATCCTGTCCCGGTGCGTCGTTCGACCCACCAGTCGCGCAGGTTGTTAAGCACCGCACATCTGTCACAGAGGGCGAATAGCTTACCTTGACAAGCCCTAAGTACTACACCAAAAATGCACAACTTCTTGAATACCATTGATGGCACATTAGTGGCATCTTGCTTATATGACCAAGAAAACATGCAAAGTTCCTCGCGCAACTAATGCATGAATTGCCCGCCGTCTAACGGGCTGATAGGGAGATCAAATTCAGTGGATGTGCCGTTGCTGCTCACCGCCGTTTCCGCGACTTCGCCCTGTGGCGAAGACATGGAATATGACGCGCAATTTCTGCAATTGGAGCGTGATGCCAAGGGCCAACCCGAGCGCAGCATGGGCGACTCCATCCTGCCCGCTGAACCGCCGGAATGGCGCAGCATCCAGCAGCAAAGCCTCGACTTGCTCGGGCGCAGCAAAGACCTGCGCATCACCCATTTCCTGCTGCAAAGCGCCCTCGCCCTCCAGGGTGTGGCGGGCCTTGCAGAAGCACTGACGCTGATCGACGCGTTGCTGCGCGATTACTGGGCCGACCTGCACCCGCGCCTGGACGCCGACGACGATAACGACCCCACGGTGCGCATCAACGCCCTCACCGGCCTGACCTGCGACACCAATATCCGCCTGCTGCGCGAAAGCATCCTCACGCGCTCACGCACCTTCGGCCCGGTAACCCTGCGCGCGGCGCTCAACGCCAGTGGCCTGTTGAGCTTCCCCGACGAGCAACTCGGCGCCCAGCAGCTCAACGCCGCGTTCCTCGACAGCGACCCCGAGCACCTGCAAGCCACCCGTAACGCGCTGATTGCGGCGCGTGCGGCGTGCGAAGCCATCGAACGGCAGGTCAACGATCAGGTTGGTTCCGCCCAAGGCGTGGACCTCAGTGCCTTGAAGCAACCGCTCAAGCAGGCGTTGCAGATCCTCAATCAAGCGGTGCCCGGCACCGACAGCAGCAGCGAACCCGAGGCCGTCAGTGACGACAATGCCCCCTCGGCCGACTTCGCCGCTGCGCCCGCAGCTCCGCGCCCGGTTGGCGACATCGCCAGCCGCGACGATGTGCTGCGCAGCCTCGACAAGATCCTTGCGTACTACACCCGGTACGAGCCTTCGAGCCCGCTGCCGGTCCTGTTGAACCGGGCGAAGCATCTGGTGCACGCCGACTTCGCGGCCATCGTGCGCAATCTGATTCCCGACGGCATGTCCCAATTTGAAAACCTGCGTGGCCCGGACGGCGAGTAAGCCGCCCGACTGCGCAGTAACAACACCGTCGCTCAAGCGACCAGGAGCAGCAACGTGGCGAAGCAAAGTTCTCAGAAATTCATCGCGCGCAACCGCGCGCCTCGAGTGCAGATCGAGTACGACGTCGAGCTTTACGGCGCCGAGAAAAAGGTCCAGCTGCCCTTCGTGATGGGCGTGATGGCCGACCTCGCTGGCAAGCCCGCCGAGCCTCTGGCGCCGGTGGCAGACCGCAAGTTCCTTGAAGTGGACGTCGACAATTTCGACTCACGCCTCAAGGCCATGCAGCCGCGCGTGGCGTTCCACGTACCGAACGAACTGACCGGCGAAGGCAACCTGAGCCTGGACATCACCTTCGAAAGCATGGACGACTTCAGCCCGGCCGCCGTGGCCCGCAAGGTCGACTCGCTGAACCAACTGCTCGAAGCCCGCACCCAACTGGCCAACCTGCTGACCTACATGGACGGCAAGACCGGCGCTGAAGAAATCATCATGAAGGCGATCAAGGACCCGGCATTGCTCCAGGCACTTGCCAGCGCGCCGAAGCCTGCAGGGGATCAGTAATCATGACCGACAATACCGCCCGCGAAGGCAGCCAGATCCTGGGTACCCAGACCGAAGAAGCCAGCGAGTTCGCGAACCTGCTGCTGCAGGAATTCAAGCCCAAGACCGAGCGTGCCCGCGAAGCCGTGGAAACCGCCGTGCGCACCTTGGCCGAACAGGCTCTGGCGCAAACCGATCTGGTGTCCAATGACGCGATCAAGTCGATCGAATCAATCATCGCTGCCATCGACGCCAAGCTGACCGCCCAGGTCAACCAGATCATCCATCACCAGGATTTCCAGCAGCTGGAAAGCGCCTGGCGTGGCCTGCACTACTTGGTCAACAACACCGAGAGCGATGAGCAGCTGAAGATCCGCGTGCTCAACATCTCCAAGCCGGACCTGCACAAGACCCTGAAGAAATTCAAGGGCACTGCGTGGGACCAGAGCCCGATCTTCAAGAAGATGTACGAAGAAGAATACGGCCAGTTCGGCGGCGAGCCGTACGGCTGCCTGGTAGGCGACTACTACTTCGACCAGTCACCACCGGACGTGGAACTGCTGGGCGAGCTGTCGAAAGTCTGCGCAGCGATGCACTCTCCGTTCATCGCTGCGGCGTCGCCGACCGTGATGGGCATGGGCTCGTGGCAAGAGCTGTCGAACCCGCGCGACCTGACCAAGATCTTCACCACGCCGGAATACGCCGGCTGGCGCTCGCTGCGTGAATCGGAAGACTCGCGCTACATCGGCCTGACCATGCCGCGTTTCCTGGCACGCCTGCCGTACGGCGCCAAGACCGACCCGGTGGAAGCCTTTGCCTTCGAAGAAAACACCGACGGTGCCGACAGCTCCAAATACACCTGGGCCAACGCCGCGTACGCGATGGCGGTGAACATCAACCGTTCGTTCAAGCACTACGGCTGGTGCTCGCGCATCCGTGGCATCGAGTCCGGCGGTGAAGTGGAAAACCTGCCGGCGCACACGTTCCCTACCGATGACGGTGGCGTGGACATGAAATGCCCGACCGAAATCGCCATCAGCGACCGCCGTGAAGCGGAGCTAGCGAAGAATGGTTTCATGCCGCTGCTGCACAAGAAAAACACCGACTTCGCCGCGTTCATTGGCGCCCAGTCGTTGCAGAAACCGGCCGAATACGATGACCCGGACGCCACCGCCAACGCCAACCTGGCCGCGCGCCTGCCGTACCTGTTCGCCACCTGCCGTTTCGCCCACTACTTGAAGTGCATCGTGCGCGACAAGATCGGTTCCTTCAAAGAGAAGGACGAAATGCAGCGCTGGTTGCAGGACTGGATCCTCAACTACGTGGACGGTGACCCTGCGCACTCCACCGAAACCACCAAGGCCCAGCACCCATTGGCTGCCGCCGAAGTGATCGTGGAAGAAGTGGAAGGCAACCCGGGTTACTACAACTCCAAGTTCTACCTGCGCCCGCACTACCAGCTCGAAGGGCTGACCGTGTCGCTGCGCCTGGTATCGAAGCTGCCTTCGGCGAAAAGCGCATAACCACGAATGAGCCGGCTCTTCTGTGGGAGCCGGGCTTGCCCGCGATGCACGCGACGCGGTCTCCCAGTCAGACCGCGGCGACGCAATCGCAGGCAAGCCAGCTCCCACAGAACAGCATTGCCCATTGGGCTTAAACAAATATCGTGGCTGAGACCACACAGGGAGAAAACATGGCTGTTGATATTTTCATCAAGATCGGCGACATCAAGGGCGAGTCCATGGACAAGGCCCACAAGGACGAAATCGACGTGCTGAACTGGAGCTGGGGCATGGCCCAGTCCGGCAACATGCACGTAGGTGGTGGCGGCGGCGCAGGCAAGGTGAATATCCAGGACCTGTCGCTGACCAAGTACGTCGACAAGGCATCGCCGAACCTGATGATGCACTGTGCCAGCGGCAAGCACATCGACAAGGTCAAGCTGACCGTGCGCAAGGCCGGTGGCGAAAGCCAGGTCGAGTACATGGTGATCAACCTGGAAGAAGTGCTGGTCACTTCCCTGAGCACCGGCGGTTCGGGCACCGATGACCGCCTGACCGAGAACGTCACCCTGAACTTCGCCCAAGTGATGGTCGACTACCAGCCACAGAAAGCCGACGGCACCAAAGATGGCGGCGCGATCAAGTTTGGCTGGAACATCCGTTCCAACACCAAGCGCTGATAGCCCTTGGGGCCGTGGCTTCGCGCCACGGCCACAACCCACTTGTCCCTCTCACAACCCGTCCGTGGAGCCGCTTTGGTGGTCACTGAAATCGCTTCCCGAGACCGTCTGCAACCGTCCCTGTTGGACCGGTTGACTGACGACGATCCAACCAACCCCAAGGAAAGCGCCGACAAACGCGTGCTGTCCCTGACCCAATTGAAAGCCTCGGTGCTGCGCGACCTGGCGTGGCTGCTCAACACCACGTCGTTGCTCGATGCCGATGCCACGCTGCACACACCGGCCGGTACTTCGGTGGTCAACTACGGCCTGCCGGCGCTGGCGGGCAACAGTGTTTCAAGTGTGGATATCAAGGCCCTGGAAGCGTTGATCTACCAGGCCATCGCTACCTTTGAACCGCGCATCCTGCGCCATACCTTGCGGGTCAAAGCCCGTGTCGGCCATGGCGAGATGAACCATAACGCGCTGAGTTTCGAGATCGAAGGCGACCTGTGGGCACAGCCCGTGCCGTTGCGCCTGCTGCTGCAAACCGACCTGGACCTGGAATCGGGCCATGTACGCGTGGTCAACGCTGACCAGCGGAGGCGCCCATGAACCCGCGCCTGCTGGAGCTGTACAACCAGGAACTGCACCACGTGCGCGAAAGCGCCGCCGAGTTCGCCAAAGAATATCCGAAGATCGCCAGTCGGCTGACCCTGTCCGGCATGGACTGCGCCGACCCGTACGTCGAACGTTTGCTCGAAGGCTTTGCCTACCTCACGGCCCGCGTGCAGCTCAAGCTCGACGCCGAGTACCCGACCTTCACCCACAACCTGCTGGAAATCGCCTACCCGCATTACCTGGCACCCACGCCGTCGATGACCGTGGTGCAATTGCAGACCGACCCGGATGAAGGTTCGCTGGCCAGTGGTTTCCCGCTGCCTCGCGACACCGTATTGCGCGCTGCGCTGGGCCGCGAAACCCAGACCTGCTGCGAGTACCGCACCGCGCACCCGGTGACGCTGTGGCCGTTGCAGGTCAGCAATGCCGAATACTTCGGCAACCCTGCCGCCGTGCTGGGTCGCCTGGCCGCCAGTGAGCCAAAAGCCAAGGCCGGCCTGCGCCTGACCCTGCGCACCGGCGCCGAATTGCCGTTCAACAGCCTTGACCTGGATAACCTGCCGCTCTACCTCAGCGGTGCCGACGAGCAACCATTCCGCCTCTACGAACAACTGCTGGGCAATGCCTGCGCGGTGTTTGCACGCAAGCCGGGTGGCGATTGGGTCGAGCGCCTGCCGCAGGATGCAATGCGCTCCCGTGGTTTTGACGATGCCGACGCCGCCATGCCGGTGGTCGCACGCGCGTTCCAGGGCTATCGCCTGTTGCAGGAATACTTCGCCCTGCCCCACCGTTACCTGTTCGTCGAGTTCGCTGAACTGAGCCGTGCGGTCAAACGCTGCGATGGCCAGGAGCTGGAATTGATCGTGTTGTTCGACCGTCATGAGCCGAGCCTGGAAGGCAGCGTCGGCGCGGCGCAGTTCCTGCCGTTCTGCACGCCAGCAATCAACCTGTTCCCCAAGCGCGTGGACCGCATCCACTTGTCCGACCGGGTCAACGAACACCATGTGATCGCCGACCGCACGCGGCCGATGGACTTCGAGATTCACTCGTTGAGCGGCATCACCGGTCACGGTACCGGGCCGGAGCAGCCGTTTTTGCCGTTCTATGCCGTGCGTGATCCGTCGCGCTACGGCCGTGACCAGGCGTATTACACCGTACGCCGGGAGCCCCGCGTCTTATCCAGCGACCAGCGCCGCAACGGCCCACGCTCCACCTATGTGGGCAGTGAGACCTTTGTCAGCCTGGTGGACAGTCGCCAAGCGCCCTACGGCCATGACTTGCGCCAACTCGGCGTGACTGCGCTGTGCACTAACCGCGACTTGCCCCTGTTCATGAGCATCGGCAACGGCAAGACCGACTTCACCCTGGCCGACAGCGCCCCGGTGCTGTCCGTGCGTTGTGTGGCAGGCCCGAGCCGCCCACGCGCCAGCCATGCCCATGACGCCAAGGCCTGGCGCTTGATCAGCCAGTTGTCGCTTAACTACCTGTCCCTGAGCGAACAGGGCCAAGGCGCGGCGGCCTTGCGCGAACTGCTGCGCCTGTACGGCGACAGCAACGACGCCGCCCTGCAATTGCAGATCGAAGGCCTGCGCGAGGTCAGCAGCAAAGCCGTGACCCGACGTTTGCCGATGCCCGGCCCGATCGTGTTTGGCCGTGGCCTGGAAATCACCTTGGAGTTCGATGAAAACGCGTTTCGCGGCACCGGCGTGTTCCTGCTCGGTGCGGTGCTGGAGCGCTTCCTGGCACGCTACGTGTCGATTAACAGTTTTACCGAGACGGTGATCCGTACCACCGAACGCGGCGAGATCATGCGATGGAAAGCCAAGCCCGGACGTCGTCCGACCCTGTGAGTACCCTGGATGCGATGCATCAGGAGCCCTGGGAATACGATTTCTTCCAGGCGCTGCGCCGTATCGAGTGCGAATCGCCAGACCTGCCGCGCCTGGGCCATTCCCTGCGCCTGGCGGATGACCCGCTGCGCCTGGGGCAACAGGCTGATTGCACCTTTGCGCCGGCCACCCTGGCCTCGGTCGATCCCGGTGGCGACGGCAAGCCGGCGCGGCTGGAGCAATTCTTCTTTGGCCTTGGCGGCCCCAATGGCCCGCTGCCGCTGCACATCACCGAGTACGTGCGCGAGCGTCAGCGCAACAACGCCGACAGCACCAGCAAACAGTTCCTCGATGTGTTCCACCATCGCCTGCTCAGCCTGTTTTACCGGGCCTGGGCCGAGGCGCGGCCAACAGTCAGCCACGACCGACCGGATGATGATTACTGGTCCGCGCGCCTCGCTGCTTTGAGTGGACGGGGCATGCCGAGCCTGCTGAATCAGGGGCTCATCCCGGACACCGCGAAGCTGCATTACAGCGGCCACCTGTCGGCGCAAACCCGCTATCCAGACGGCCTGAAAGCCATTCTCAGCGAGTACTTCGGCCTGCCGGTGGAGATTGAAGAGTACGTCGGCCAATGGCTGGAACTACCCGAGCGCAGCCGCGTCAGCGTGAGCGCCAACCGCCTGGGCGTGGACTTTTGCCTGGGCAGTTTCGTGTGGGACCGCCAGCACAAATTCCGCATCCGCCTGGGGCCGCTCACGCTGGATGACTACATGGGCATGCTGCCTGGCCACCAGCCGTTCAACGAGCTAGTGGCGTGGGTGGCCGAGTACCTGGGCCATGAACTGGACTGGGACCTCAACCTGGTTTTGCAACAACCCGAAGTGCCGGCGCTGCGACTCAATGGTCAGTTCCGCCTGGGCTTCAACACCTGGCTCGGCAAGCCCGAGCATGACGCCAACGACCTAATCCTGGCCCGGCATTACGCCGATCACGCCACCACCTCAAGGAATCCAGAGCATGGGTGAAATCAGTCGCGCCGCACTGTTCGGCAAACTCAACAGCGTGGCCTACAAGGCCATCGAAGCCGCCACCGTGTTCTGCAAACTGCGGGGCAACCCGTATGTGGAACTGGCCCACTGGTTCCACCAGTTGCTGCAATTGCAGGACTCGGACCTGCACCGCATCATCCGTCAGTTCAACGTGGAGCCGGCGCGCCTGGCCCGTGACCTGACCGAAGCGCTGGACCGTTTGCCGCGTGGCTCGACGTCGATCACCGACCTGTCCTCCCATGTGGAAGAAGCCGTGGAACGCGGTTGGGTCTACGGCAGCCTGATGTTTGGTGAAAGCCAGGTGCGTACCGGCTACCTGGTGCTCGGTATCCTGAAGACGCCAAGCCTGCGCCATGCGCTGTTGGGCTTGTCTGCCGAGTTCGACAAGATCAAGGCCGAGGCCCTGAGCGAACGTTTCGACGAGTACGTCGGTGATTCGCCGGAGAACGCGCTGAGCGCCAGTGATGGTTTCAATGCCGGTGCCGTGCCCGGTGAAGCCAGCGGTGCCATGGCACCGAGCGCGATGGGCAAGCAGGAAGCCCTCAAGCGCTTCACGGTCGACCTGACCGAACAGGCCCGCAGTGGCAAGCTCGACCCGATTGTTGGCCGTGATGAAGAGATCCGCCAACTGGTCGACATTCTTATGCGTCGTCGCCAGAACAACCCGATCCTCACCGGTGAAGCCGGGGTGGGCAAGACCGCCGTGGTCGAAGGTTTCGCCCTGCGTATCGTCGCCGGCGACGTGCCGCCAGCCTTGAAAGACGTGGAACTGCGCAGCCTCGACGTGGGCCTGCTGCAAGCTGGCGCGAGCATGAAAGGCGAGTTCGAACAGCGCCTGCGTCAGGTTATCGAAGACGTGCAGGCCTCGCCCAAGCCGATCATTCTGTTTATCGACGAAGCCCACACACTGGTGGGTGCCGGCGGCGCCGCCGGCACCGGTGACGCAGCCAACCTGCTCAAGCCGGCCTTGGCCCGCGGCACTTTGCGTACCGTGGCCGCCACCACCTGGGCCGAGTACAAGAAGCACATTGAGAAAGACCCGGCCCTGACCCGTCGCTTCCAGGTGGTGCAAGTCGCCGAGCCGTCGGAAGACAAAGCGCTGCTGATGATGCGTGGCGTGGCGTCGACCATGGAAAAGCATCACCAGGTGCAGATTCTCGACGAAGCGCTGGAAGCCTCGGTGAAACTGTCCCACCGCTACATCCCGGCGCGCCAGCTGCCGGACAAGTCCGTGAGCCTGCTGGACACGGCCTGCGCCCGCGTCGCCATCAGCCTGCACGCGGTGCCGGCGGAAGTGGACGACAGTCGTCGTCGCATCGAGGCGCTGGAAACCGAGTTGCAAATCATCGCCCGTGAGCATGCCATCGGCATTGCGATCGGTGCGCGCCAAACCAACACCGAGGCGCTGTTGAGCGCTGAGCGTGAGCGCCTGGCGACCTTGGAAAGCCGCTGGGCCGAAGAGAAAACCTTGGTGGACGAGTTGCTAGCCACCCGTGCAACGCTGCGTGAAAAGGCGGGCGTGGTGGACAGTGGCAACGATGAGCTGCGCGCCCAACTGGTCGACCTGCAACAGCGCCTCACCGCCCTGCAAGGCGAAACCCCGCTGATCCTGCCCACCGTGGATTACCAGGCCGTGGCCTCGGTGGTCGCCGACTGGACCGGCATCCCGGTGGGCCGCATGGCGCGCAATGAATTGGAGACGGTGCTCAACCTCGACCAGCACCTGAAAAAACGCATCATCGGCCAGGACCATGCCCTGCAGATGATCGCCAAGCGCATCCAGACCTCCCGCGCCGGCCTCGACAACCCGAGCAAGCCGATTGGCGTGTTCATGCTGGCCGGCACCTCCGGCGTGGGCAAGACCGAAACTGCCCTGGCCCTGGCCGAAGCCATGTACGGCGGTGAGCAGAACGTCATCACCATCAACATGAGCGAATTCCAGGAAGCCCACACAGTGTCGACCCTCAAGGGCGCGCCACCGGGCTATATCGGCTACGGCGAAGGCGGCGTGCTGACCGAAGCCGTACGGCGCAAACCCTACAGCGTGGTGCTGCTGGACGAGGTGGAAAAAGCCCACCCGGACGTGCATGAGATCTTCTTCCAGGTGTTCGACAAGGGCGTGATGGAAGATGGCGAAGGCCGGGTGATCGACTTCAAGAACACCCTGATCCTGCTGACCACCAACGCCGGCACCGAGTTGATTTCCCACGTGTGCAAAGACCCGGCGAACATCCCTGAGCCGGAAGAAATCGCCAAGGCTTTGCGCCAGCCGCTGCTGGAAATCTTCCCGCCCGCGTTGCTCGGCCGCCTGGTGACCATTCCGTACTACCCGCTCAGCGACGAGATGCTCAAGGCGATCACCCGCCTGCAACTCAACCGCATCAAGAAGCGCGTAGAGACCACCCACAAGGTGGCTTTCGATTACGACGACGCGGTGGTCGACCTGATCGTCTCGCGCTGCACCGAGACCGAAAGTGGCGGGCGCATGATCGATACCATTCTGACCAACAGCCTGCTGCCGGACATGAGTCGTGAGTTCCTCACGCGCATGCTCGAAGGCAAGGCGCTGGCGGGGGTGCGGATCAGCAGCCGGGATAATGAATTGCACTACACCTTCAGCGACGCCGAGTGACCTGACGGAACACGGTCAAAATGTGGGAGCTGGCTTGCCTGCGATAGCGGTGTATCAGTCAACATCAATGTTGAATGTTCAATTGCTATCGCAGGCAAGCCAGCTCCCACATTGGATTCGGTTCCTTCAGTAATCAAGACCTTTACAGGACGCCCGATGCTATTCAACCAAGCCTCACGCCTGGCCAAAATCACCAGCCCCCTCGGGCCGGATGTGCTGCTGCTCAATGAAATGGGCGGTGGCGAGGAGCTGGGCAGGCTGTTCAACTACGAGCTGCAACTGACGTCCCTGGACGCCAACATCGATCTCAACCAGTTGCTCGGCAAACCCATGAGCGTGGGCCTGCAACTGGCGGACGGTGGCGAGCGGCACTTCCACGGCATCGTCGCGCGGTGCAGCCAGAACATCGATCTGGGTCAGTTCGCCAGTTATCAGGTGACGCTGCGCCCATGGTTTTGGCTGCTCAGCCGCACCTCCGACTGCCGGATTTTCCAGAACCTGAGCATCCCGCAGATCATCAAGCAGGTGTTTCGCGACCTGGGGTTTTCCGACTTCGAAGACGCCCTGAGCCGGCCGTACCGCGAGTGGGAATACTGCGTGCAGTACCGCGAGACCAGCTTCGACTTCGTCAGCCGCTTGATGGAACAGGAAGGCATCTACTACTTCTTCCGCCATGAGCAGGACCGCCATGTACTGGTGCTGGCCGATGCCTACGGCGCCCACACCACGGTGCCGGGCTACGCGTCGATCCCGTACTACCCCAAGGACGAGCAGCAGCGCGAACGCGACCATATGCACAACTGGCACCTGGCGCACGAAGTGCAGCCGGGTTCGCTGGAGCTCAACGACTACGATTTCCAGCGCCCCAGCGCCAGCATCGACGTGCGCTCGGCCATGCCACGCCCGCACACTGCCGGCGACTATCCGCTGTACGACTACCCCGGCACCTACGTGCAAAGCGAAGACGGCGAGCACTATGCGCGGACCCGCATCGAAGCGCTGCAAACCCTGCATGAACAGATCGAGTTCAGCGGCAATGCTCGCGGCCTGGGCTCGGGGCATTTGTTCAGCCTGACCGGCTTCAGTCGCCAGGACCAGAACCGTGAATACCTGATCGTCGGCTGCCGCTACTACATCGTCCAGGAAAGCCTGGAAAGCGGCGGCGGTTCGGGCTCGGCACAGTTCGAAAGCAGCCTCACCTGCATCGACGCCCAGCAGAGCTTCCGCCCGTTGGCCAGCACCCACCGCCCTATCGTCAAAGGCCCGCAGACCGCGCTGGTGGTCGGCCCCAAAGGCGAGGAAATCTGGACCGACCAGTACGGCCGCGTGAAGGTGCATTTCTACTGGGACCGTCATGACCAATCCAACGAGAACAGTTCGTGCTGGATTCGTGTGTCGCAATCCTGGGCCGGCAAGAACTGGGGCTCGATGCAGATCCCACGGATCGGCCAGGAAGTGATTGTGAGCTTCCTTGAAGGTGACCCCGACCGACCGATCATCACCGGACGGGTCTACAACGCCGAGCAGACCGTGCCTTACGACCTGCCGGAAAACGCGACCCAGAGCGGCATGAAAAGCCGTTCGAGCAAGGGCGGCACGCCGGCCAACTTCAATGAAATCCGTATGGAGGACAAGAAGGGGTTGGAGCAGTTGTACATCCATGCCGAGCGTAATCAGGACATCGTGGTCGAGGTGGATGAAAGCCATTCGGTGGGGCATGACCGCAACAAGAGCATCGGCCACAACGAGACGGTGACCATCGGCAACAACCGCCTGCGCATCGTCAAGCAGGAAGACATCCTCTCGGTGGGCCAGCGCAAGACCGACAGCATCAGCCAGAGCTATGTCATCGAAGTCGGTGAAAACCTACGCCTGGTCTGCGGTGAAAGCATCCTGGAGTTGAACGCCAGCGGGCAGATCAACCTCACCGGCGTGCAGATCAGCTTCTATGCCAGCGGCGATGCCGAGTTCAACACCGGCGGCGTACTGCACCTGAACAACGGCGGCGGCCCCGGCGCCACGCCCGATGGCCAGGGCCAGAAAGCCGCCATCGACGCCAATATCAAAGCCGCGTTCCCCACGCCTAAAAGCTCCTGACGAGACCTGCTTTCATGACGTATCGAATCAACGAATTCCAGTTCCAACTGCCGGCCAGCGAGCTGCAGGACGCGACGATCAATATCCTCAAGTTCCCGGAACTGGGGACTTCACTGATCGTCAGTCGCAGCTTGCTCGCCGAGGGTGAAACCCTGCACAGCAACTTCAATGACCAACTCCAGCGCCTGGAAAAACAGGTGCAGGACTTGCGCTATCAACCGGGTGTTGATGTGCGCCTGGGCGCCGCGCAAGAGGTCGAAGGCATTGAGCTGCGCAGCCAGTTCAACAAGGGCAATGACAAGGTGTTCCAGTACCAGCTGGCGCTGGTGTTGCCGGGGACGCGCAAGATGCTTGCCTTGAGTTATGTGAAGGCCGACAAGCTCGGGGATGCCGAGGCGGCGCATTGGGCATTGATCAAAAATTCGCTGTCGTTCGACGCGATTTCTTGATGAGCTGCCGGCATGTCTGATGCTCTATGGGCCGCCCGGATGGGCGATGCACTCTCGCACACCTCGATGATGGCGGACATTCTCGGCGGTGTACTGGAGGTAGCGGCCAATATCGCGATCACGGCGGTGGCGACGGCGGCTGTCGTCGCCGCCACTGGGATTACCGTCGCCACCGGTGGGCTTGGCTGTTTCCTGCTGGGTGCCGTGGTGGGCACGATTGTCGGCCTGGCCATGAGCAAGACCGGGGCCGACAAAGGCCTGACGAGTTTATGCGATACGTTCGCCAACGCGCTGTTTCCGCCCACGGTGCAGGCCAATATTCTTACCGGTTCCACCGATACCCTGACCAACAACATCCCCGCTGCACGCGCCGCAGGGGCGATCAGTTCCCATGTCGCACCGGCCGGTACCGAGCTGGAAGCGCCCGAGCCGGAGCCCGAAGCCAGCTACCTGGACATGGCCGAGAGTTTCTTCTCGCAGATGTGGCGCCCTACCGTCGCCACCCCGGCGCCTGGGGCCGAGCCCAAGCCGCTGGACTTGGTCACGTGCATGAAGCACCCGCCGATGCCGCCGCAGTTTCTGGCCGAGGGTTCGGATAAGGTCACCATCAACGGCCAACCGGCGGCGCGCAGCGGTGATCGCAGCACCTGCGATGCAACGGTGGTGTCGTCCGGCCTGATTTCCTCCAACGTGACCATTGGCGGCGGCTCGGTGGTGGTGCGTGAGATTCGCAGTGGCAAGACGCCGGGCGTAGGGTTGGCGGTCACGGCACTGTTGATGCTCAAGGGTGGCAAGGGCAAGTTCTTTAGCAAGTTGCCGTGCATGTTGATCGGCGGGGCCACGTCGATGGCGGTCAGCAGCGCGATGGGGGCCGTGGCGAACGCAGCGATGGGTTCATCGAATCCGGTGCATGCGGCCACGGGCGCGAAGGTGCTGGGCAATGCCGAGGAGCTGGATTTTGTGCTGCCCGGCATCCTGCCGATCGACTGGCAGCGCTTCTACAACAGCCGCGATGAGCGCCCGGGCGGAATGTTTGGCGCAGGCTGGAGCGTCCCATATGAAGTGTGCGTCGAGATCCTGCCCCATTCAGAGGGCGGTGAAACGCTGATTTATACCGATGAGCAAGGTCGGCCTATCGACATGGGTTCGATTCCCTTGGGCGGCGCGGTGTTCAGCGCCGGTGAAGGGCTCGCGGTGCGGCGTCACCTCAATGGGCAGTTGCTGATCGAGAGCGATGACGGCCTGTATCGCTTGCTTGAACCCTCCGCCAACCCGTCGCTGCTGCGCCTTACTCAATTGGGCGACCGAAACGACAACCGCATCTATATCGATTATGACGAAGCCGGGCACATGGTGCGGCTACGCGACACATTCGACCTGGTGCAGGTTGAGTTGATCCGTGATCAGGGCCAGTTGGCGCGCATCGAACGTCTGTACCCTGATCAGCGCCGAGAAGTGCTGGTCAGTTATGGCTTCGACACGCAGGGCAACCTGGCTGAAGTGCGCGATGCGACAGGCCAGGTTCAGCGTCGTTTTGCCTACAACAGCGGTCGCAGGATGGTGGAGCATCAACTGCCGACCGGGCTTCGTTGCTTCTACGAATGGTCTTTGGTTGAAGGTTTGGAATGGCGCGTGGTCCGGCACTGGACCGATGAGGGCGACGCTTACCAGTTCGACTATGACTTGCAGGCCGGTATCACCCGTATTACCGACGGCTTGCAACGCGTTAGTACCCGGCATTGGAACACCCAACACCAGATCATTCGTTACAGCGACAACCTTGACCACACCTGGCTGTTCGAATGGAACGACGAGCGCCAGTTGCTCAGCGCCACCGACACGCTGGGCGGGCGCTTTGAATACAGCTACGACGAGGCCGGCAACCTGATCGGCGAAACCGACCCGCTGGGTCGCAGCGATTCGACGCTGTGGTTGGAACATTGGGCCTTGCCCCTGGTGGAAACCGACGCCGCGGACAACAGCTGGCAATATCGCTATGACTCACGCGGCAACTGCATCGCCGAAACCGATCCACTGGGCTACGTCACGCGCTATCGTTATGACGCCCACGGCCAGCCCGTGGAAATTATTGACGCCACCGGCAAAAGCAAAAAGCTGCGCTGGAACCCGTTCGGACAACTGGTCGAGCACATCGACTGCTCAGGTTACCCGACGCGATTCAGCTACGACGAGCGCGGCTATCTGCAGGTCATTACCGATGCCCTGGGCGAGCGTACCCAATTCAGCTATGACGCCCAGGGCCGTCTGCTCACCACCCAATTGCCGGACGGCCGTACCGAGCAGTACCAGCGCGCGGTCAGCGGCCAATTGGTGGGCTACACCGACCCGGCCGGGCATACGACGCTCTATCAACATAATCGCCGTGGCCTGGTCAGCCAGCGCATCGACGCCCATGGCCGGCAGGTGCAGTTCGGCTATGACAGCTATGGACGGCTGCAAGCGCTGATCAACGAAAACGGCGAGCGTTATCGTTTTGCCTGGGATGCCAGCGACCGTCTGGTTGAACAGCAGGACCTCGACGGCAGCGCCAAGCACTACAGCTATGACCCGCTGGATAACGTCACGGCGGTGACTGCCGTGCCGGCGCCTTACGGAAACGGTCTGGCCCTGGTGCCCGAAACGCCGCCCGCGCCTATCGTCCATCGATTGGAACGCGATGCAGTGGGCCGGCTGATTGCCAAGACCACCGACGATGGCCGCACCGACTACAGCTACGACGCAGTGGACCAGCTCACGGCTGTCACCTTCACCGATTCGCAGGCCAACGTCCAAGCCCTGGGTTTTGCCTACGATGCCCTCGGCCAACTGCTTTGCGAGCAGAGTTCGGCGGGCAACCTGCAACACCACTACGACGAACTCGGCAACCTGATCCAGACCCAACTGCCGGACGGCCGCTGGCTCAATCGCCTGTATTACGGCAGCGGCCATCTGCACCAGATCAACCTCGACGGCCAGGTCATCAGCGACTTCGAGCGTGACCGCCTGCACCGCGAAGTACTGCGCACCCAGGGCCAGCTCACCACCCGCAGCGAATACGACCGTAGTGGCCGCCTGCGTTCGCGCCAACGCCGCTTGGCAAGTCAGCCATCATTGATTCCGGCGGCTGCGCAAAAGCAGTTCGAATACGATCCCGCCGACAACTTGATCGGCAAACTCGACCAACAACCCGCCGCACAGCACCGCCAACTGCTGCACTACGATGCGACCGGCCGCATCATCGCCAGCCAGGACAACCTGCACGGCCAGCGTGAAACCTTCGCCTACGACGCCGCCGCCAACCTGCTGGACGGCCCGCAGGCAGGCGCCGGGTTGGTGGTGCATAACAAGTTGCTGACCTATCAGGACAAGCGTTATCGCTATGACGCTTTTGGGCGGATGATCGAAAAGCGCAGCGCGAAACGAGGTGTGCAGCGGTTTGCCTACGATGCTGAAAGCCGCTTGATTGAAGTGCGTAACGATGACGGCAGCGTCGTGCGAATGAGCTACGACCCGCTGGGCCGACGCATCGAAAAAACCGAGCATGGCAGTGACGGGTATCCGCTGGGAGAAACGCAGTTTGTGTGGGATGGACTGCGGTTGCTGCAGGAGCATAAACACAGCCAGACCAGCCTCTATGTTTATGACGATGACGGCTATGAACCGCTGGCCCGCGTCGACGGCATGGGCCCGTTGCAGAAGATTCGCTACTACCACAACGACCTGAACGGGTTGCCGGAACAACTGACCGAGGCAGATGGGCACGGCGTCTGGCAGGCGACTTATCGGGTGTGGGGCAACACGCTGGAGGAAGTGCGCGAGCCTTATTACATTGAAGAGCAGAACCTGCGGTTCCAGGGGCAGTATCTGGATCGGGAGACGGGGCTGCATTTCAATACGTTCAGGTTTTATGATCCGGATGTGGGGCGGTTTACGACGCCGGATCCGATTGGGTTGCTGGGTGGCCTGAACCTCTACTCGTACGGTGCAAACCCTATTACCTGGCTGGATCCACTAGGCTGGACCCCAACGCCCCTAAACAAACCTGGTTTCTATGTTTACGGGCTCTACGCCCCCGGTGCTAAAACGCCTTACTACATCGGTCACACCGAGCAGGATCCTGCGGCGCGTGAAAGTCAGCACGACAGGTCCACGCGGCTTGGAAAAGGAGAGCTGCGTGTGTTGAAAGGTCAGGACGGCAAGATGACTTACTCTCAAGCCAAAGGTTACGAACAGGCCTACCGAGAGAAATACAAAACAAAAGGCAAATTCCCCGGCAACGTCATCGAACCCATCAATAAAAGCCGCACTGATGCACGGGGCAAAAGTCACTATAAAAACTACAGGGCTGCGGCCAAAGCGCTGGGCATCAAGCCGAGCAAAATCAAATCTTGTACCTAAAAGAGGCTGCTGTATGAAAACCCTCAAGGCACCCAAGCCGGGTGATCTTTTCTACGTCCCAGCCCTCAATGCTTCAGATGAGCCCGGGTTTGTGATGGCCCGCTACATCGAGCTCATCCCTCCTGCACTAGGACACCTGATTGAGGTTTTTGCGAAATTCCATACACAAGTCCCAACCTCGATCAGCGAGGTGGACACCTCAAAACGTCTGTTTCGACCGATTTTCTGCAGCATGCGTTTTTCAGGTATCCCTCGCTGGAAGATTCTTTTCAGTGACCCCGACTACAAAAAATCGACCTCTGGTTACGACAGAATTCAATTCGCGTTTGAGTCAGAAATCTGGACCGGCGGCGTAAGCAAGCCCGCATCTGAGGAACAGTTGGTAAATATTGAACCCTCAATTTGCTGGCGTATGCATCACATTATTTTCAGAGTAATTGCCCATCTGCGTGGAGCGCTAACAGAGGATGAGGCCATGGACTATGAGCACATACCCGACGACTTACGCATTGATAGCGTTACCGCTTCAGAGCGCGTAAACAAGGCAGTCCTGCATACGCAAGAATTGTTTGACTCCAAATAGAAATAGACCTCTTACTCAACGATAATGGCGATGGCGATAAAGGGACGGATCTATTTAATCAGGATAGGGACTATAAATAAATCTGACTCCTTTATCCCTTGATCGAACCATAACAAGTACACCGATGCTGTCAGGGACAGGCTCAGGAGCTTGAACAAACAACAAGCCGGGTTATCTGATATGGACCTCGCACTGGAAGTCTCGAACATCCAAAAATGGGCGAGCGGCGGGCTGCAGAATGGCCTCTTCAAAACTGATGCAGTTACAGGACGACTTTTATGACCGGCGCCAGCGCTGATTTCTTCATCGTGAACTACCACACCAACGGGACGGATGCGCCCAGCTTCTTTGAGTCGGACTGGACTCCTGGCGTCCCGGAGTTTCATTACCCTTCAGAAACACCGGATGAGAGTCAGTTTGCTAGCGCTTATAAAGTCAAGGCCAAGATCAAGGAGTTGAAAGCGGACCTCATGATTGAGGAGTTGCTGGCGACAGATGCCGTCTTGAACATCTGCGCAACGCTCGAAATTCCTCATATCACGCGTCAGGTCGAGATAGAGTTAAAAGGAAAAAAAACACCTGAAAAACGCTACAACCTTTTCGTTCCGACCGCCCGACTCAGCCTGCTTGATCTTGAGCATTCGGTATTCACCATCGACCGCGACAAATACACCGGCAAACTCAAGACACCAGAAGAAAGTGATGTACCCGCTATCGTTTTTGAGTCCATCGAATCATTCAAGATAAAACCGGGTATTCATCAACACCTGTTTCTATGCACGGATATTAACGAAACGGTCTGTTCGGCTGAATTCAAGGCGATGTTCGAATCCAAGGCGCTCTTTGGGCTAGCGTTCACACCGTTGGATGCCACTTATAAATTTGATCCTTGGGGGGAGTTGTAACCGGGAGGTTACTACTGGCCAGACATTCTCCAGCCTACAAAAAATGGGCACCCGACCCAGTCGGCGTGCCCATCTCTCCTACCACCCCGCCCCCTTCGAGACGGTAACGCTCTTACGCGTTAACAGTGTCTTTCAGCGATTTGCCTGGCTTGAACGCAACCGTGTTGCTGGCCTTGATTTTCACCGGCTCACCGGTTTGAGGGTTTTTGCCAGTGCGGGCGCCGCGGTGGCGTTGCAGGAAGGTGCCGAAGCCAACCAGGGTGACGCTGTCCTTGCGGTGCAGGGCGCCGGTGATTTCTTCGAGAACGGCGTTGAGGACGCGGTTGGCCTGTTCTTTGGTGAGATCCGCTTTTTCAGCGATGGCGGCTGCGAGTTCTGGTTTACGCATAAGTGAAGCCTCTTTGACGGTTTTTTGTTGTTATGTCCGTGCTGCTCTCTTCTGGAGCAGCGCCCAAAGCGCCGCAGGCTCTACTCTGCGGCAGACGGGAGTGAGGATGGCATGCCATCGGACGCCGCGCCAGTCTCGCGGCGACCTTTCTAGGGTGAAAAACGCGGTTATTCCGACAGAACGACCGGTATTTACGCCAGTAACGGCGGAAGTTCTTTATTGAGGGCCAGTTTTTCCATCACCGCAGTGCCGGTCAGTGCGTAACCCAGCAGGCGGCCACTGGCATCGCGGCACAGGGCCTTGATATCGGCGCCCTCGCCTTCCACGCTCCAGACGCCTTCGGTGCCCCGTGGCGGTGGCGAGACCACCAGCGGGCAGACCGGCGTCTTGACGGTCACCGGCATCGGGCCGTAGCTGACTGCCGTGGCGTTGCCGGCCAGGGTCTGGGCCAGGGCACGGGCGCAGCTCATCAGCGGCATCACGTACAGCAGGTTCAGGCCGTCGACCTCGGCGCAGTCGCCCAGGGCGTAGATGTTGGCGTGGGAGGTCTTGAGGTGGCGGTCCACCATGATTCCGCGATTGGTCTGCAGGCCGGCGGCGGCTGCCAGATCCACTCGCGGGCGCAGGCCGATGGCTGAGACCACCAGGTCGCAGGCGATCACTTCACCGTCCGACAAATGGGCTTCCAGGCCATCAGCAGTGCGCTGCAGCCGATTGAGCACCGGGCCCAGGTGGAAGCGCGCGCCGAGGCTTTGCAGTCCGGCCTGTACCGCTGCTGCGGCGGCCGGGTGCAGCAAGGTCGGCATGACTTGCTCGCAAGGTGCCACCAGGTCGATTTCATAACCGCCCAGAATCAGGTCGTTGGCGAATTCACAGCCGATCAAGCCCGCGCCGAGCAACAGCACACGGCGCTTACCGGCAGCGGCGGTACGGAAGCGTGCGTAATCTTCGAGGTCATTGATCGGGAAAATCAGCTCAGCCGCATCACCTTCCACCGGTACACGTACGGTTTCGGCGCCCCAGGCCAGGATCAGGTCGCGGTAAGCCACCGCTTCCTCACCAATCCACAAGCGCTTGTGGCCAGGGTCAATGCCGCTGACACGGGTGTGGGTGCGCACTTCGGCCTTGAGTTGCTCGGCCATGGCGCCAGGTTCAGCCATGCTCAGGCCATCGGCTTCCTTGTTCTTGCCAAAACCAGTGGAGAGCATGGGCTTGGAGTAGGAGCGCCCGTCATCTGCGGTGATCAGCAGCAAGGGGGTCTCGCTGTCGAGCTTGCGAAACTCCCGGGCCACGTTGTAACCGGCCAATCCTGTGCCGATGATCACGACAGGTGCGTTCATTCCCTTCTCCTTGTAGTACTTATCTGAAAACCAAAAATCAGCCGATTTCGATCATTTCGAAATCCATTTTGCCCACGCCGCAGTCCGGGCACAGCCAGTCTTCCGGGACGTCCTGCCACAGGGTGCCCGGTGCGATTCCGTCATCCGGCCAGCCATCCGCTTCGTTGTAGATAAGGCCGCAGACTACACATTGCCACTTCTTCATTACTTACTTCCTCAGGGTCCAGGCATCTTGGCCGACGGTCGATAGACTCGCATTGCCGTGCGGCTCAGGGCGTTTTGTACTGATCGGGGCCGGCAGATGCAAGCACGATCGACGCAAACAGCCGGTTCAGACCGGCAAAAACCCGGGACGCCATGGTAAGCTCGCCGCCTCTTTTGCTGCCAATACTGACTCACCGTGCCGCACTCAATCGACCCTCCCGATGCTTGCCAATGGCTGATCCAGAGCCGTCTACTCCCTGCGCCCGCGCCCCTGACCCTCAACTGGCTGTTCAACGAAGACTCGCTGACGCGGCGGCTGACGTGGCTGTCCAACGATGGTTTCAGCGTGACGCCGCTGTTCGAGGGCTGGCAGCCGCTGCGCGACGATGAGTGCGCAGCGCTGGCACTGCCACCGGCCAGTATCGGCTGGGTGCGCGAGGTGTATTTGCGTGGGCACGGCCAGCCCTGGGTGTTCGCGCGCAGTGTGGCGGCACGCAGCGCCTTACAGGGCGACGGCTTGCATATGGATGAATTGGGCAGTCGCTCGCTGGGCGAATTGCTGTTCTGCGACCAGGCATTCACTCGCCAGCCAATCGAGGTGTGCCATTACCCACAACAATGGCTGCCTGTGGCGGATCAGGTCGACGGCCTGTGGGCGCGCCGTTCACGCTTTGATCGCGGGCCCTTGAGCGTGTTGGTCGCGGAGATCTTTCTGCCCAGCTTCTGGCACGCGTTGCACGCCCATCCGGAGAACTGCTGATGTACCAACGTCTGCTCAAGTCCCTGAACCACCTGAACCCCAGGGCCTGGGATTTCATCCAACTGACCCGCATGGACAAGCCCATCGGCATCTACCTGCTGCTGTGGCCGACGCTGTGGGCGCTGTGGATTGCCGGCAAGGGTTCGCCGTCCCTGCTCAATATTGTGATTTTTGTGCTCGGCGTGGTGCTGACCCGCGCCGGTGGTTGCGTGATCAATGACTGGGCAGACCGCAAGGTCGACGGCCATGTAAAGCGCACCGAGCAGCGCCCGCTGGTAAGCGGCAAGATCAGTTCGAAAGAGGCGCTGGTGTTTTTCGCGGTGCTGATGGGCATCAGTTTCCTGCTGGTGCTGCTGACCAACGCCACCACCATCCTGCTGTCCTTGGGTGGCCTGGCCCTGGCGGCGAGCTATCCGTTCATGAAGCGCTACACCTATTACCCACAGGTGGTGCTGGGGGCGGCGTTCTCGTGGGGCATGCCGATGGCGTTTACCGCCGAGACCGGCAGCCTGCCTGCCGCCGCGTGGCTGTTGTATATCGCCAACCTGCTGTGGACGGTGGGCTACGACACGTATTACGCGATGACCGACCGCGACGATGACTTGAAGATCGGCGTGAAATCCACGGCCATCCTGTTCGGTGAAGCTGATCGCGTGATCATTCTTACCCTGCAAGGGCTGTCGCTGGCGTGCCTGTTGCTGGCCGGAGCCCGGTTTGAGCTGGGCGGCTGGTTTCACCTGGGGCTGCTGGCAGCGGCCGGCTGTTTTGCCTGGGAATTCTGGTACACCCGGGACAAGGATCGGATGAAGTGCTTCAAGGCGTTCTTGCACAACCACTGGGCGGGGTTGGCGATATTTGTCGGGATTGTGCTGGATTATGCGTTGCGCTGAGGTTTTTGTGGCGGCCGGGCTTACGCCTTCGCGGGCAAGTCGAATCGTCGCACCGCCGCTCCCACATTTGGAATGCGTTCCCCTGTGGGAGCGGGCTTGCCCGCGATGTTTTCAACGGCATCGTGTGATCAGGGTTTGATGACGTGCCACGCCCCACCCTTGCCATCACCGGTCTTGTCGCCCGCCTTGTGGTCATCCTTGTAGGTGTAGACCGGCTTACCGTCATAGGCCCACTGGCTGGTCTGGTCGTCGCGGGTGATGACGGTCCATTTGCCCATCGACGTGTCGGTGGACTCCGCCTTCAGCGGCGGCCAATTGGTCGCGCATTGGTCCTTGCACACTGACTTGCCGTCGGCATCCTTGTCGAAGGTGTAGAGGGTCATGCCCTTGTGGTCGACCAGCATCCCGTCTTTCGTCATCGCGGGTTCCGCCGCGAATGCCAGGGTCGGCAGCGTCAACGCCGCCGTTACCAGCAGGGCTTTCCAGGAAATCGTGCTGTAAGTCATCGGAACCTTCCTTTTGTGGTTGTCAGGATTCGGACCCAAAGCGTAGTCCAGAGAGGCGGGAATTGCCCGAGCGACTAAATTACTGTCACACGACTGCAATAATTCCGTTATCTAATGCGGCGCAAGACAGTTAAATGACAAGAGGATTTTTGAGCATGGTTGGCAGGAGCATTCTGATTGTTGACGACGAAGCGCCCATCCGCGAGATGATCGCCGTTGCGTTGGAAATGGCCGGCTACGACTGCCTGGAGGCGGAGAACTCCCAGCAGGCCCATGCCATTATCGTCGACCGCAAGCCGGACTTGATCCTGCTGGACTGGATGTTGCCCGGCACCTCCGGCATCGAACTGGCCCGCCGCCTCAAGCGTGACGAGCTGACCGGGGACATCCCGATCATTATGCTCACCGCCAAGGGCGAAGAGGACAACAAGATCCAGGGCCTGGAAGTCGGCGCCGATGACTACATCACCAAGCCGTTTTCCCCACGCGAGTTGGTCGCACGTCTGAAAGCCGTATTGCGCCGCGCCGGCCCAACCGATGGCGAGGCGCCTATCGAAGTCGGCGGCCTGCTGCTGGACCCGATCAGCCACCGCGTGACCATCGACGGCAAGCCGGCCGAGATGGGCCCGACCGAATACCGCCTGCTGCAATTCTTCATGACCCACCAGGAACGCGCCTACACCCGTGGCCAATTGCTGGACCAGGTGTGGGGCGGCAACGTGTATGTGGAAGAGCGCACCGTGGACGTGCACATCCGTCGCCTGCGCAAAGCCTTGGGCGATGCCTACGAGAATCTGGTACAAACCGTGCGCGGCACGGGCTACCGCTTTTCAACCAAAGGCTGAGCCGGTCCCTTCTTTCCTTAACAGCTGACAAGGACGCATGTTTAAGTGAACCAAAACTGGCATGGCACCCTGATCCGCCACATGCTTTTGCTGATCACCGGCTGCCTGTTGGTGGGTCTGGTCAGCGGTTACTACGGCTGGAGCCTGGCAGCCGGCATCGCCTTGTACCTGGGTTGGACCCTCAAGCAACTGCTGCGCCTGCATGAATGGCTGCGCCAGCACAAACCCGATGAAGCACCGCCCGATGGCTACGGCCTGTGGGGCGAAGTGTTCGACAGCATCTATCACTTGCAGCGCCGCGACCAACGGGTGCGCGGACGCCTGCAAGCGGTGATCGACCGGGTGCAGGAGTCCACCGCCGCACTCAAAGACGCGGTGATCATGCTCGACAGCGATGGCAACCTGGAATGGTGGAACCGCGCCGCCGAGACCCTGCTGGGCCTCAAGACGCCTCAGGACAGCGGCCAGCCGGTGACCAACCTGGTGCGCCACCCGCGCTTCAAGGAGTACTTCGAACAGGAGAACTACGAAGAAGCCCTGGAAATCCCCTCGCCCACCAATGACCGCGTGCGCATCCAGCTGTACCTGACGCGCTATGGCAACAACGAGCACCTGATGCTGGTGCGCGACGTCACCCGCATCCACCAGCTAGAACAGATGCGCAAAGACTTCGTCGCCAACGTCTCACACGAGTTGCGCACACCGCTGACGGTGATCTGCGGCTACCTGGAGACGCTGCTGGACAACGTCGACGAGATCAATCCGCGCTGGAGCCGTGCCCTGCAACAGATGCAGCAGCAAGGTTCACGCATGCAGACACTGCTCAACGACCTGCTGTTGCTGGCCAAGTTGGAGGCGACCGATTACCCGTCGGATAACCATCCTGTCACCGTGCAAAGCCTGCTGCAGACCATCAAGAACGACGCCCAGGCCCTGTCCGGCCAACGCGGGCAGCAGATCACGCTGGAAGCCGACCCTGCCGTGCTGCTCAAAGGCAGCGAAGGCGAGTTGCGCAGCGCGTTTTCCAACCTGGTGTTCAACGCCGTGAAGTACACCCAGGACAAAGGCAACATCCGCATCCGCTGGTGGGCCGACGAACAGGGCGCGCACCTGAGCGTGCAGGACTCCGGCATCGGCATCGACGCCAAGCACTTGCCGCGCCTGACCGAGCGCTTCTACCGCGTCGACTCCAGCCGCAACTCCAACACTGGCGGCACCGGGCTTGGCCTGGCGATCGTCAAGCACGTGCTGCTGCGTCACCGCGCACGCCTGGAGATCAGCAGCGTGTTGGGCCATGGCAGTACGTTCACCTGCCATTTCCCGCCGGCACAGATGACACGATCGAAGGCAATTGATCAGGACACCTGACGGCCCGCCCGGCAGTGGGCACTAGGCAAGCGCCCCGTCAGCCGCTACATTGGCCGACTTGCGCCTGCCTTCCAGGCCCACCTGCCACCCCTTATTGAACACACGGAACCTGCAAAACCCCATCATGGACCCTTCCCCTGGTATCACCCTCGCTACACTCTTCGCCGACTTCGGCATGATTCTTTTTGCACTGATCCTGGTACTGCTCAACGGTTTCTTCGTTGCGGCGGAATTTGCCATGGTCAAACTGCGCGCCACCCGGGTCGAGGCCATCGCCCACAAGAACGGCTGGCGCGGGCAAATCCTGCGCACCGTGCACAGCCAGCTCGACGCGTACCTTTCGGCCTGCCAGCTGGGCATCACCCTCGCCTCCCTGGGCTTGGGCTGGGTCGGTGAGCCGGCCTTCGCGCACATCCTTGAGCCACTGCTGGGCGCCGTAGGCGTCGAGTCGCCGGAAGTGATCAAGGGCGTGTCGTTCTTCGCCGCGTTCTTCGTGATTTCCTACCTGCACATTGTGGTCGGTGAGCTGGCGCCCAAGTCCTGGGCGATTCGCAAACCCGAGCTGCTGTCGCTGTGGACGGCGGTGCCGCTGTACCTGTTCTACTGGGCCATGTACCCGGCGATCTACCTGCTCAACGCCAGCGCCAACGCCATCCTGCGCATCGCCGGCCAAGGCGAACCCGGCCCGCACCACGAACACCATTACAGCCGTGAAGAACTCAAGCTGATCCTGCACTCCAGCCGTGGCCAGGACCCGAGCGACCAAGGCATGCGCGTGCTGGCCTCCGCCGTGGAAATGGGCGAGCTGGAAGTGGTGGACTGGGCCAACTCCCGAGAAGACCTGGTCACCCTGGACTTCAACGCCCCGCTCAAGGAAATCCTCGCGCTGTTCCGTCGCCACAAATTCAGCCGCTACCCGGTGTATGACGCGGTGCGCAACGAATTCGTGGGCCTGCTGCACATCAAGGACCTGCTGCTGGAACTGGCGGCCCTGGACCACATCCCTGAGTCGTTCAACCTGGCCGAGCTGACCCGCCCGCTGGAGCGTGTGTCGCGACACATGCCGCTGTCGCAACTGCTGGAACAGTTCCGCAAAGGCGGCGCGCACTTTGCTCTGGTGGAAGAAGCCGACGGCAAGATCATCGGCTACCTCACCATGGAAGACGTGCTGGAAGTGCTGGTGGGCGATATCCAGGACGAACACCGCAAGGCCGAGCGCGGCATCCTGGCCTACCAGCCGGGCAAGCTGCTGGTGCGTGGCGACACGCCGCTGTTCAAGGTGGAGCGCCTGCTGGGCGTGGACTTGGACCACATTGAAGCCGAAACGCTGGCCGGTCTGATCTACGACACTCTCAAGCGCGTGCCGGAAGAGGAAGAAGTACTGGAGGTCGAAGGCTTGCGCATCATCATCAAGAAGATGAAAGGGCCGAAGATCGTGTTGGCCAAGGTGCTGCTGCTGGATTGACCCTCAATTGCCCAACGCAAAGTTGGGCAATGCACCCACGGGCTGGTTGAACTCATACGGGATCGACACCAGCCCCGCCTCGGTGGCGCGCTGCACCACGAAATGCAGATGCGGCCCGCTGCTGTTGCCGGTATTGCCCGACAACGCCAGCGGGCTTCCTACCGCCACACGCTGCCCAACCCTGACACTGACCGAGCCTTGCTTGAGGTGCAGGTACACGCCCTCGGTACCGTCATCGTGGCGCACCCTCACGAAATTCCCCGACGCATCACTGCCGCGCCCGGTCTGCGCGTTTTCGGTCTTCACCACCACACCGCTACGCGCCGCAATGATCGGCGTGCCTTCGGGCATGGCGATATCCATGGCGTAGCGGCTCTTACTATCGGTATGGCTGAAAGTGCCGTTGGGGCCTTGAGTCAGGCGGAATGGGCCGCCGCGCCAGGGCAAGGGATAGCGGTAGGCCTGAGGCGGGTAGCGGGCTGGAGGCCTGTCGAGTATCGGCCGTTCAAGCTTGTGCTCCCGGATCACGAACGCCTGGGCGCCCGGCGTATACCGGTCGCTGATAAACACCACGCCATCGGCATCGACGGATTTGTAGAGGGTGATGGCGTGGGTCGAAGTGACGACCGCTGCCAGCCCGCAGCACAGTAGTAAGCGCATGAGCATAGCGTGAAACTGCCGGGATGACTGACCGGCAGGTTAGCAAGGAATCATGACAACTCTATGCGCCACAATGGAGATCCCAATGTGGGAGGGGGCTTGCCCCCGATTGCGGGATGTCAGCCACCGACTGCTTAGCTGAACCGCCGCCATCGGGGGCAAGCCCCCTCCCACAGTTGTACGGTGTCCCTCAGGATCAAGCACCCGGCACAAAATGCTTCTGCGCCGTACCCCGTGCGATCAGACGGGAGATGTAATCGAGCTTCTGCGCGTCCTGGTCGATGAACCGGAAGGTCAGTTGCAGCCAATCGCTGTCAGGCTTGGGTTCGAAGGCGACGATAGCGTGCAGGTAGCCATTGAGACGGGCCACTTCGGCGTTGTCGCCTTGCTCCAGGTCGAGCACGGCGCTTTCCAGTACCTGGGGCAGGACTTCGCTGCGACGTACTACCAGCAGCGCTTCCTTGATGCTCAGCGCCTTGATCACGCATTGCTGGGTGCCACTGGACAGGCGCAACTGGCCTTGGCCACGGCCACCGGCAGGGGATGCAGCCGCAGGCGCCTGAACTGGTGGGCTGTTGAGCAGGCCTCGGCTCGGTGCAGGGGCAGCCGCCGCCACAGGTGCCGACTTGAGCGCTTCGGGCTTGCCGCCAGTCAGGGCGCTGAGTGAATCGTTGCCAAAGGCCGAGTTCATTTTGGTCGGCGCGCTGGCGACCAGGGCGTCGAGACGGCCGATCTTGTGCAGGGCCTGCTTGACCTTGTTCAGTAACTGCTCGTTGGTGAACGGCTTGCTGACGTAGCCGGAAACCCCGGCCTGAATGGCCTGGACCACGTTTTCCTTGTCGCCACGGCTGGTCACCATCACGAACGGCATGGCTTTGAGGTGAGGTTGCTCGCGGCACCAGGTGAGCAGTTCAAGGCCGGACATCTCCGGCATTTCCCAGTCGCACAGCACCAGGTCGAAGGTCTCGCGCATCAGGATGGCCTGGGCCTTTTTGCCGTTCACCGCGTCTTCAAGCTTGATCCCGGGGAAGTAGTTGCGCAGGCACTTCTTCACCAGGTCGCGGATAAACGAGGCGTCATCCACCACCAATACACTGACTTTACTCATCGACCCTTCATCCTATAAAAACTTCGGCACGCAAGACGCCTGACTGATGGCATTTTGCCAAAACCCTGTAGTCACGTTCAGACTTTTTTCATCCGATCCGCAAAAAATTCAGCGGCCACAAACAAAAACGCCCGACCAAAGGCCGGGCGTTTATTTCTCGGGCAATCTTACTTATCGTCAGATTCGCCCGGAACATTAGGGATAAGATCGGCCGAACCTTCAACTTCGGCCTTCATGCGCTTGAGGCCCATGTGCCGTACGTCGGTGCCGCGCACCAGGTAAATCACCAGTTCCGAGATATTACGCGCGTGGTCGCCGATACGCTCCAGCGAACGCAGCACCCAGATAATGCTCAAGACCCGCGAGATAGAGCGTGGGTCTTCCATCATGTAAGTCGCCAGCTCACGCAGCGCGGTCTTGTATTCGCGGTCGATGATCTTGTCGTACTGGGCCACCGACAGTGCCAGCTCAGCATCGAAGCGAGCAAAGGCGTCGAGGGCATCGCGCACCATGTTGCGCACTTGGTCGCCGATGTGGCGCACTTCCACGTAACCGCGTGGCGCTTCGCCTTCTTCGCACAGTTGGATGGCGCGGCGGGCGATCTTGGTGGCTTCGTCGCCGATGCGCTCCAGGTCGATCACTGACTTGGAGATGCTGATGATCAAACGCAGGTCGGACGCCGCCGGCTGACGACGGGCGAGGATGCGCAGGCATTCTTCGTCGATGTTGCGTTCCATCTGGTTGATCTGGTCGTCGATCTCACGCACTTGCTGGGCCAGGCCCGAGTCGGCCTCGATCAGCGCGGTGACGGCGTCGTTGACTTGCTTCTCCACCAGCCCGCCCATCGCCAGGAGGTGGCTGCGCACTTCCTCAAGCTCGGCGTTGAACTGCGCGGAGATGTGGTGGGTAAGGCCTTCTTTGCTAATCATGTTGGCGTCCTTGGAGCGTCCGGTAAGGTGCGGAAAACCGCAGCGTCAGTGCGAGGAAAATCCCGGCATCCTAGCCGTAGCGACCGGTAATGTAGTCTTCGGTCTGCTTCTTCGCCGGATTGGTGAACAGGGTATCGGTATCGCCGAACTCCACCAGTTTGCCCATGTACATGAACGCGGTGTAGTCGGAAACCCGCGCCGCCTGTTGCATGTTGTGGGTCACGATGACGATGGTGAACTTGGACTTGAGCTCGTAGATCAGCTCTTCGACTTTCAGCGTCGAGATCGGGTCGAGTGCCGAGCAAGGTTCGTCGAGCAGCAGTACTTCCGGCTCAACGGCGATGGTGCGGGCAATGACCAGACGCTGTTGCTGACCGCCGGACAGGCCGAGGGCCGATTCGTGCAGACGGTCCTTCACTTCGTCCCACAGCGCCGCGCCTTTCAAGGCCCACTCGACTGCTTCGTCGAGGATGCGTTTCTTGTTGATGCCCTGGATGCGCAGGCCGTAGACCACGTTTTCGTAGATGGTCTTGGGGAACGGGTTGGGCTTCTGGAACACCATGCCCACGCGGCGACGCAGCTCGGCCACGTCTTCGCCCTTGCGGTAGATGTTGGTGCCGTAGAGGTTGATCGCACCGTCTACGCGGCAGCCGTCCACCAGGTCATTCATGCGGTTGAACGTGCGCAGCAACGTGGACTTGCCGCAGCCCGACGGGCCGATGAAGGCGGTCACGCGCTGCTTGGGGATGTTCATGCTGACGTCAAACAGCGCCTGTTTTTCACCGTAGTACAGGCTCAGGCCCGGCACTTCGATGGCCACGGTTTCCTGGGCCAGGCTCAGGCTCTGCTTGTCGCGACCCAGGGCAGACATGTTGATGCCGTGGGTGTGGGTGTCTTGTTGCATGGGATGCTCCCTGTGCTACCAATTCGTTGTGTTGAACCGCCGGGGCGATCTACTCAAATTTTGTGTCTGACGCTGGCCCCTGTGGGAGCTGGCTTGCCTGCGATGCGGGCGGCGCGGTGTTTCAGTCAAACCGCGGTGATGCCATCGCAGGCAAGCCAGCTCCCACAGGGGGCCGTGTTAGCTGTCCAACGCTTTGTATTTTTCGCGCAGGTGGTTACGAATCCACACCGCCGACAAGTTGAGCGTGGCGATCACCAGCACCAGCAGCAACGCGGTGGCGTACACCAGCGGCCGTGCGGCTTCGACGTTGGGGCTCTGGAAGCCGACGTCATAAATATGGAAGCCCAGGTGCATGATCTTCTGGTCCAGGTGCAGGTACGGGTAGTTGCCATCCAGCGGCAGTGACGGCGCCAGTTTCACCACACCTACCAGCATCAGCGGCGCCACTTCACCGGCGGCGCGGGCCACGGCGAGGATCATGCCGGTCATCATCGCCGGGCTGGCCATCGGCAGCACGATCTTCCACAGCGTTTCCGCCTTGGTCGCGCCCAGTGCCAGGGAGCCTTCACGTACGGTGCGAGGAATCCGCGCCAGGCCTTCTTCGGTGGCCACGATCACCACCGGTACCGCCAGCAGCGCCAGGGTCAGCGAGGCCCACAACAGGCCCGGCGTACCGAAGGTCGGGGCCGGCAGGGCTTCGGCGAAGAACAGGCGGTCAACCGAACCGCCCAATACATACACGAAGAAGCCCAGGCCGAACACGCCGTAGACGATGGCCGGTACACCGGCCAGGTTGTTCACGGCGATACGGATGACGCGGGTCAGGGTGTTCTGCTTGGCGTATTCACGCAGGTACACCGCCGCCAGCACGCCGAACGGAGTGACGATCATCGCCATGATCAGGGTCATCATCACGGTGCCGAAGATAGCCGGGAAGATCCCGCCTTCGGTGTTGGCTTCTCGTGGGTCATCGCTGAGGAATTCCCAGACCTTGCTGAAGTAGAAGCCGATCTTGGTAATCGTACCCATGGCGTTCGGCTGGTAGGCGTGCACCACTTTGCCGATGCCGATTTCGATTTCCTTGCCGTTGCCGTCGCGAGCGGTCAGCGCGTCGCGGTTGAACTGGGCGTGCAGGTCGGCCAGGCGGGCTTCGATGTCTTGGTAACGGGCATTCAGCTCGGCGCGGTCGGCATCCATGTCGGCCTGGGCGGCGGCGTCGAGCTTGCCTTCCAGCTCCAGTTTGCGGCCGTGCAGGCGGATGCGCTCCAAACCGGCGTTGATCGCGCCGATGTCGGATTTTTCCAGGGTTTTGAGTTGAGCGGCCAGCTTGTTGACGCGATCCACACGGGCCTGCAGCTCCGGCCATGCGGCTTCGCCTTCAGCGATGACCTTGCCATCCTGCTTGACGTTGACCAAGGTGCCGTAGAAGTTGCCCCACTCACGACGCTCGATGGTCATCAGGTTCGCCGGCGTGGTCTGGTCCTTGAGCCACTCGCCGACGATCCAGGTGAAGTCGTTGCCGTTCAGGTCACGGTTGCCGACCTTGATCAGCTCGCGGGTCATGAACTCCGGGCCTTGGTCCGGCACCGGCAGGCCAGCGCTTTTCAGGCGCTCGCGGGGGACTTCTTCCTTCTGCACCACTTCGCCGATGACGATATGGTTGGCCTGGCCCGGCACGTTGTAGTTGGCCTGGATCAGGTCGGCCGGCCAGAAGTGGCCCAAGCCACGCACGGCGATCACCGCCAGCAAACCAATGGTCATGATGACCGCGATGGACACCGCGCCACCACTGATCCAGACGCCGGGGGCGCCGCTCTTGAACCATCCATTCAGGGAGTTCTGTTTCACAGACTTCTACCTTTCTTAAAGCGACGAGTATTTCTTGCGCAGACGCTGACGGATCAGCTCCGCGAGGGTGTTCATGATGAAGGTGAACAGCAGCAGCACCAGTGCCGAGAGGAACAGCACGCGGTAGTGACTGCCGCCCACTTCCGACTCGGGCATTTCCACTGCGACGTTGGCCGCCAAGGTGCGCAAGCCTTCGAACAGGTTCATCTCCATCACCGGGGTGTTACCGGTGGCCATCAACACGATCATGGTCTCGCCGACAGCGCGGCCCATACCGATCATCAATGCCGAGAAAATGCCCGGGCTGGCGGTCAGGATCACCACGCGTGTCATGGTCTGCCACGGCGTGGCGCCCAAGGCCAGCGAGCCCAGGGTCAGGCCGCGTGGCACGCTGAACACGGCGTCTTCGGCGATGGAATAGATGTTCGGGATCACTGCGAAGCCCATGGCCAAACCCACTACCAGAGCGTTGCGCTGGTCGTAGGTGATGCCCAGGTCGTGGGAGATCCACATGCGCATATCGCCGCCGAAGAACCAGGTTTCCAGGTACGGGCTCATGTACAGCGAGAGCCAGCCCACGAACAGGATCACCGGGATCAGGATCGCGCTTTCCCAGCCATCGGGAACGCGCAGGCGGATCGATTCAGGCAAGCGGCTGAAGACAAAACCGGCGACAAGGATGCCGATCGGCAGCAGCATCAACAGACTGAAAATGCCCGGTAGATGCCCTTCCACATACGGCGCCAGGAACAGGCCGGCGAAGAAACCGAGGATCACCGTCGGCATCGCTTCCATCAGCTCGATCACCGGCTTGACCTTGCGGCGCAGGCTCGGGGCCATGAAGTAGGCGGTGTAGATCGCCGCCGCAACGGCCAGTGGCGCAGCCAGCAGCATGGCGTAGAACGCCGCCTTCAAGGTGCCGAAGGTCAGCGGGGCCAGGCTCATCTTGGGTTCGAAGTCGGTGTTGGCGGCGGTCGATTGCCAGACGTATTTAGGTTCGTCGTAGTTTTCGTACCAAACCTTGCTCCACAGTGCGCTCCACGATACCTCCGGGTGCGGGTTGTCGAGCATCAGCGGTTGCAGCTTGCCGCCGGCTTCCACGATCACGCGGTTGGCCCGTGGCGACATGCCATACACGCCTTGACCATCGACTACAGGGTCGACCAACAGGGTGCGGTGTGCAGTGCTGTGGAACACGCCGAATTTGCCGGAAGCGTCTAGGGCGGTGAAGCCTTTGCGGCGCTCTTCGGCGGAAATTTCCACAATAGGCGTAGTGCCCATCTGGAAGGTGCGGATCTGCTTGAAGCGCTGCTCGCCATCCGGGTCGCGAGCCATGAACCACTGGGCCAGGCCGCCCTTGGAGTTGCCGACGATCAGCGAGATACCGCCCACCAGCTGCGTGCTGGCGGTGACTTCAGCGTTGCCGTCTTCGAGCAATTTGTAGCGACCGTTGAGGCTCTTGTCGCGCAGGCTGAACACGTCGGCCAGGGCGCGCCCGTTGATCACGTACAACCATTGCTGACGTGGGTCGATGAAGATCGCTTTCACCGGCTCGGTCATCTGCGGCAGTTCGATGCGCTTCTGCTCGCTGGTGACTTCGCCGGTCATCATGTTTTCTTCGCGGCTCAGGGACAGCACGTTCAAGTGCGAACCGGCGGAACCTGCAACCACCAAGGTGGAATCAGTGGCGTTAAGGGCGACATGCTCCAGTGGGCGACCGGCGTCATCCAGCACGATCGGCGTTTCACCGTAGGGGTATTCGATCGCAGGCGTAATGGTTTTCTTGCCGTCCGGGTAGGACACCTTATAGGTGTGGCGGAACACCATGGACTGGCCATTGGACAGACCGAGGATCACCAACGGGCTACCGGGCTGGTCTTCACCGATAGAAGCAACGCTGGTGCCGGCAGGCAGTGGCAGGTCGACACGCTTGAGTTCGGCGCCGGTTTCCACATTAAAGAACAACGCCTGGCCCTTGTCGGAAACCCGCATGGCGACTTGGTTCTGTTCTTCGAGGGAGATCATCAGCGGCTTGCCCGCGTCCTGGATCCAGGCCGGGGTCAGGGCGTCTTCCTTGGTCAATGAGGCACCTTGGAACAGCGGCGCGACGACATAAGCAAGAAAGAAGAAAATCAGGGTGATAGCGCCGAGGACGGCGAGGCCGCCGACCAGCACATACCAACGGGTCAGGCGATCCTTGAGCGCGCGAATGCGGCGCTTGCGTTGCAGCTCAGGCGTATTGAAGTCAATGCGCTTGGGGGGAGAAGTCGTCGTCATGGTGGAATTGGCCAGATCATTCATGCGCACACCCTAGCGATCCTGTATGACAGAAAGATGACAGTGCAGTGACGCAACAAAGCCGCCGCGAAGCAAGGCTGGCAGCGGACTAGAAAATTCGGATGCGGGGCCGATACTCCGGCCCCGCAGAGGCAATCAGTTGCCTTCTTTCAGACCCAGGTCAGCCAGGGCCTTGGCGGCGACTTTGGCTGGCAGTGGGATGTAGCCGTCTTTCACCACAACTTCCTGGCCCTGCTTGGACAGAACCAGCTTCACGAACTCAGCTTCCAGCGGGGCCAGAGGCTTGTTCGGGGCTTTGTTGACGTACACGTAGAGAAAACGCGACAGCGGGTATTTGCCGTTCAGGGCGTTTTCTTCACTGTCTTCGATGAAGTCAGTGCTGCCTTTCTTGGCCAGGGCCACGGTTTTCACGCTGGCGGTCTTGTAGCCAATGCCCGAGTAACCGATGCCATTCAGCGACGAGCTGATCGACTGCACGACCGAAGCCGAGCCCGGTTGTTCGTTCACGTTTGGCTTGTAGTCGCCTTTGCACAGGGCTTCTTCTTTGAAGTAGCCGTAGGTGCCGGATACCGAGTTACGACCGAACAGTTGAACCGGCTTGTTGGCCAGGTCGCCGGTCACACCCAGGTCACCCCAGGTTTTCACGTCGGCTTTGCCACCGCACAGGCGCGTCGAGGAGAAGATCGCGTCGACTTGTTCCATGGTCAGGTGCTGGATCGGGTTGTCCTTGTGCACGAACACGGCCAGGGCATCCACGGCAACCGGAATAGCGGTTGGCTTGTAGCCGTACTTCTGCTCGAAGGCCGCCAGTTCGGTGTCCTTCATCTTGCGGCTCATCGGGCCCAGGTTGGAGGTGCCTTCAGTCAGCGCAGGTGGCGCGGTAGCGGAGCCGGCAGCTTGAATCTGGATGTTGACGTTCGGGTATTCCTTTTTGTAACCCTCGGCCCACAGGGTCATCAGGTTAGCCAGGGTATCGGAACCGACGCTGGACAAGTTGCCCGACACACCAGTGGTCTTAACGTAAGCCGGAATTGCCGGATCAACACCAGCGGCCACCGCGTTGGCGGTCGCAACGCCAGCAGCGACAAAAGTCATTGCCGCCATCAAACGTTTCAGTTTCATGCCTTGCTCCTAGCAGATAGGGATAGTTGGATCGGGGCCAAGTATCGGGAGGCCGTGTGAACACTCTATGTCTGCAATGTGACAGTTAGATGAAAGGCCACTATTGGAAGCGAAGGCGTATGAGGCGCGAAACATTGAACACGCATTATGTGGCGAGGGAGCTTGCTCCCTCGCCACAGTGGATCAGGCTGGTTTCAGCGTCCGCGTTTCCACAGATACCCGCCCACCAACATGCCCATCACACACAAGACGGCAACGTAGTAGGCCGGGCCCATCGGGCTTTCCTTCATCAGCAGCGACACCGCCAATGGCGTCAAGCCGCCGAAAATGGCGTAGGCCACGTTGTAGGAGAACGACAACCCGCTGAAACGCACCACCGGCGGGAAGGCCTTGACCATGACGTAAGGCACTACGCCAATAGTGCCTACGAACAGACCGGTCAGCGTGTACAGCGGGAACAGCCAGTCCGGGTGAGCGATGAGGCTGTGATAGAGGGTCCAGGAGGTTGCCAGCAACAGCGCGCAACCGACGATCAGCACGCGGCCAGCACCGAAGCGGTCCGCCAGGGCGCCCGAGGCAATGCAGCCCAGGCTCAAGGCGACGATGGCCAGGCTGTTGGCCTGCAGCGCAACGGTGGCGCTGAAGTGATAGACCGTTTGCAGCACGGTCGGGGTCATCAGGATGACAACGACGATACCGGCCGACAGCAGCCAGGTCAGCAGCATCGACAACACGATGGCGCCCCGGTGGTCACGCAATACGGCGCGCAATGGCAGCTCGGCGGCCAGGGTCTTGCGTTGCTGCATCTCGGCGAAGATCGGCGTTTCATGCAACCAGCGGCGCAGGTACACCGACAGCAGGCCGAACACGCCGCCGAGCAGGAACGGGATGCGCCAGGCGTAATCCGAGACCTGCTCCGGGCTGTAAATAGTGTTGATCGCGGTGGCGACCAGCGAGCCCAGCAGGATCCCGGCGGTCAGGCCGCTGGTGAGAGTGCCGCAGGCGTAGCCGATATGGCGTGGCGGTACGTGCTCGGAGACGAACACCCAGGCGCCGGGTACTTCGCCGCCGATTGCCGCGCCCTGGATAATGCGCATCATCAGCAGCAGGACCGGCGCCCACAGGCCGATCTGCGCGTAAGTTGGCAGCAGGCCCATGATCAGGGTCGGCACGGCCATCATGAAGATGCTCAGGGTGAACATTTTCTTGCGGCCCAGCAGGTCACCGAAGTGCGCCATGATGATGCCGCCCAGTGGGCGTGCGAGGTAGCCAGCGGCGAAGATGCCGAAGGTCTGCATCATGCGCAGCCATTCAGGCATGTCCACAGGGAAGAAGAGTTTCCCGACCACGGTGGCGAAAAACACGAAAATGATGAAGTCATAAAACTCCAGCGCCCCGCCCAAGGCAGACAGCGACAGGGTTTTATAGTCGTTGCGGGTCAGCGGGCGCGAGGGTTGCGCACTGCTTGCAGGCACGGAGGACATGGCAAGGCTTCTCTTATAGTAATCAGGAGGGCAAGCGGGACTTGCGGCAGGTTTGGCAAGATAGCAAATCGCTAGAAAAAGCACAGCGTTGAGCGAACAACAGTTCAAAGCGATGAAATATTCCCCATTCCTGCCCTTTAACGGCGCGCAGAAGCACAGTTGCCGGAAAAAGCCGCGATACAGCCGCTAAATGCCGACCAAATGAGCCTCCAGAGGTCGTCGTGGCGTCAGGGTCTCGATATACTCGGCCCTTGCAAGCGCAAGAACCGCAGTCTTGAGGGGCTGCTGTGCCAAAACGCCGTTGGGTGCCATCCAGCCGATTTGGCAGAGTTTCCCTTTAGTACGCCTTACGAGAAACGCATCACGCGGTGTATGTTGGTGCTGAAACGTTTTTTTCGAAGACGGCTATCCACTTGAAATACCCATGAAGCGTTACGGGTCAGAGGCCCTCGGCATGATCGAACTCGAACAAGAAGATCCTATCCCGCAAGGCGATCTCGCCCTGCAAATCACCGCGCTCCCGCGTGAAACCAACGGTTTTGGCGACATCTTCGGCGGCTGGCTGGTCGCGCAGATGGACCTGGCCGGCACCGCCATGGCCAGCAAGGTTGCAGGCGGGCGTGTCGCAACGGTGGCCATTGATCGCATGGCATTCCTGGTGCCGGTCGCGGTGGGCGCGCAGCTCTCCTTTTATACCCAGGCCCTGGAAATCGGCCGCAGCTCGATCCAGATGATGGTCGAAGTGTGGAGCGACGACCCGCTGTCCAGCGAATGGCGCAAAGTGACCGAGGCGGTATTTGTATTCGTCGCCATCGACGGCAGCGGTCGCACGCGCTCGGTTCCGTCGCGCGCACGTTAAACCTCGCGGGGTTTTGACGGTCAACTGCCCCATTGCCTGCCATAAAGAGTGCTTTGTTATGCCGACGCCCCACGTTGAAACCGTGAAAATCGACGAGCTGGACTGCTGGCGCATCCGCCACAACGGTGCCGAACTGATGGTGGCCCAGCAGGGCGCGCACATCTTCAGTTACGGGCGCGATGGCGAACAGCCGCTGATCTGGCCGAACCCTAAAGCGGTGTTCAAGAAGGGCAAGGGCATTCGGACCGGCGTGCCGGTGTGCTGGCCGTGGTTTGGTGTATTCGACCGCAACCCGCAGAGCGTCAAGGCGATGCGTCAGAGTGACCAGCCCTCCGGCGCCCACGGTTTCGTGCGCACCGCGTTGTGGGAATTGGCCGCGACCGAGCTTGAAGGTGAAGCGCTCCGCGTGGATCTGGTACTGCCGACCCCGGCAGGCGGTTTTCCTGGCTGGCCCCATCAGGTCGACCTGACACTGAGCCTGCTGCTGGATGAGCAACTGCATATCCGCCTGACCAGCCATAACCGTGGCACCGACACCGTAACCCTCAGCCAGGCACTGCACACCTACTTCGCCGTCAGCGATGTGCGCAATGTGCAGGTCGAAGGGCTGGACGGGCGTGCCTATATCGACACCGCCGATGGCTGGACCGAGAAGACGCAATCCGGCCTGCTGCACTTCACCGCCGAGACCGATCGCATCTACCTCGACACGCCGTCGCAACTGAACATCGTCGACAAAGACTGGCAGCGCCGTATTCAGCTCACTGCCGAGGGCTCGAAGTCGACGGTGATCTGGAACCCCTGGACCGAGCGCGCCAAGGCTTTCGACGACATGGCCGACGATGGCTGGCATGGCATGTTGTGCATCGAGACGGCGAATGTGCTGGATGACGTGGTGGTGTTGCCACCTAGTGAAAGGCACACGCTGCAGGTGAGCATCACAGCTATACCTGCGGGTTAATCGCTGCGCTGCGCGGTGGACGGGGACATTACTTATATAGGACCGCGTGTCTGAACGGCCTCGCTAGAGTGCGAAATCGCATCTAATAGCAGAGGCAACACGATGATCCCCTCTCCCCAGGAAGTAACGCAACAGTCTCCCGCCGACGTGGCCGAACTTATGGCCACGTGCAATGACACACTTATCGCGACACTCAGCGCACAACCCTCACTGACCTTTTGCGCAAATAGGCAGGTGTTGGAAGAGATCAACGGATTGTTTGATCGGTACTCAACCCAACACATCTACCTGAAAACCCCAGAAGACTCCTTGACTGACCCGCCCACTGATCAGGACAGGGCGCTGATCAGTTTGGTGAACGACGCTGTGCGTCAATGCCGAATTCCGGATTATTACAGCCTGCATGGTGACTTCTATATCTATAGAAACAAAGCATTTACCAGGCTTGACGACTCAAGTCAGACAGAAATCAGAGGCCTGATAAATACGTTACTGGAAGCTGGGCCTTATCTGAATGATCTGAACCGATTCTGGAACGCCAATCACAGCGCAACAGAGCAAACCCATCAAGCCTTTATTGCTCAAGCCGTCGCGCTATTGATCCAGTGCGAGGCGTCATTGAGGTTCGAAACGGCTTCACTTGAGCCCGCCAGCGTTGCGCTGGTCCGGCAACTGAATACAGCCACCTCGCCAGAATCGCTGAATCTCTTTCACCTTTGCTTGCAAGATACAACGCACACCATTGCGCTGGTCGGTGCATTTGCCATCAGCACGTGGGCACCGAACGAGCACCCAACCGCCAATCCCACAGTGCTCTACCTGCCAGGCCAGCGCTTGGCTGAATTTGCCAGCCCGACGGCGCTGAAAACACATCTGACAACACTGCTGAAAAGCGTGCGTGGGCGTGAGCAATTGCTGATCAGCGTTGCACATCGTCAACATTCGGCGTTCGAAAGCCTGACGCAAAGAGCCAGCCAGGATGGGAGCGTCAACCTGGTTCCTGTCACTGCCGTCGAGAATTTTTTCGAGCATCAGATCAGCCTGCTCATCACCAAGCAACGCCAGGATATCGAACATCACTGGTCCGTCAGCCGCAGCGCCCAGGGCGGCGTAACTGAACGGATCAACCAGTCGGCGAACCTTGCACCGTTGCTGGATTTCAGCGAGGCCATCGAACGACACGCCCGCCCGCTCTTAGCCCTCAGCGCACGACGCAGGGAGGCGACGCGCGCCGCTCAGCAACGGCTGATACAGCAACAAACCGACCGATCAATTGATTTCACTGGCTTGCTCGCACAGTTGAAAAGCCTCCAGGCACAGACTGCACCGCAGCCATTGGCACATCAGTTCTTTACACCTCATCGCCAATCTCCGCTGTACAAAGCCTGCGCGCAGGCCGTCACCGTCTTGCAGAAGCTCAAGAATGACACCGACTTTTCAGCCTGGCTGAACGCACGGTCGAGCAAGACCGAGGTCGGTTGGTCGCCTTTGTTCGTACTCGAAAAGCTCATCAATAACCAGCCAGCTATTGTGGATTCGCCACTGACTCGCTTTACCATTCAGGGCAAGCTGCTGCCCCTGAGCGAAGTGCCCACGTACTGGAGAAATGATGTTCACTCTCTGATAGCGGCGCGTCGCGATATTGGTGATGGTATTCGAGAAGACGGCACTGTTCGACTTGATCTTGCACTCAAGTTCTATGGTGTCCACATCGCCCCCGATAGCCCGCTCCAGCATGTGATTGAGCGGCTGCAGGAACGCGCCGCCACGCTATCACTCGAGATGGATGAAGGTAGGCTGCCTTTTGATGAAGTCATTGACGAGCAAGGAGATACCATCCTGCAACGGCGGCTTTCTCAACGTCAATTGTCAGATAACCATTCGATATTCAAGCAACTGACCGAAGATTTTTTGACGCAACAACGCGAAGCACAGGCATTAAAGACACCCACGGTAGTACTCGAACAATGGCTCAATACCCAGCAATGCCTCGAGCTTGGCAAACAACTGGTCGAGGCACTGGATTGGTACACCACCGAGGATGAAACACCACCGGTAAAAGTGCGGCGTGACTTGGTCTGGCGGGCACTTTGGCTGCATTTTGAACGCCCAACTGGCAATGCTCGAATGACAGTCGCCGGAGAAGAAATAGCCACGGCACGGCATTGGGGCTACAGCTATAGTCATATTCGCCAACAAATCGAGCGATCCCTGAGCCGCACTCACCAACTCACCCCCGGTGGTGTGCAACTGGCCCTGCGCCTGCTGCAACAGGGTTCTGCTGCGGAAATCTGGGTGAGGGACATTCCCGACGATCTGCGTTACGCCAGCTCCATCGCCTGGGTGAATTTCAAGGCTGGCGTGATGCTTGCGCAAGCCATTGCACCCGACGCGGTGCAACACATGACCTTCCAACAATTGCTCGAGTTACTCGCGACAGCAAGCCGGGATGCGACGCCCGAGCAAAAAATGGTCATCTCGATAGCCAGATTGGGGCCAACGCTGGAATGGGCCCAAGCCAATGGCGTATTAACGTCGGCAAAAACTGACTTCACCCCTGAACAAGTCCAATTGGCCGTAGAAGCCTTGGAGCAACACGAACAGGAAATGATTCAGGCAACCGAAACGATTTCTCAAGCACCACCTGGCCGCTGGCGCTTCACCACGGATGACGCCTTCGACGTGGGGTTTAGTGATTACCTGAGCGGTGTCAAAGCAGCCTACCAAACCTTGATCAGGGCCTTGCTGCCCAACCTGTCATTGCTTGATCGCACCGCGATCGAAAACGGCGAGGTAACGTTGTATGCCCTGCGCCAAGAGATTCGCGACCTGCAGGTTGGGCAAGAAAACGCGCAGAACACCGCTGCCGCCAAAGGCCGCCACGGCTTCATCATCCGGGCCCAAGTGAAGCACCGCACCACTTATTATGAGGTGTTCCCTCGGGCGGCAATCATCCGCGCACGCCCGGATATTAAAACGCTGACGATCAATGGCAATGTTGTCGTGGAAACAACAGGCGGCTCAAGCCGTTCGGGCAAAGGAACCTTTCGGCGCGCGACCTCCATGCCGTTCGACTGGGAAGCCTACCAACACAGCCGTCGTCCTCGAGACGGTGAGTCCAGCCTGGTGATCGCCGAGCAGATCGGCCAGGTGTTACCCGCCACCGCGCCCGCCCCTTCGGAAACTATGTGGGAAGCACAATCATTGTCTTCATTGCGCAGTCGAGCACTGGCAGCCATCGTTGCCAATGATCTATTTCACACTGACGAATCTCAGCTCAAATTGACCGCCAAGCGTAACGTTGACGTGCTTGATATCCCGCAACAAACCGTTGACGACTTTCTCTACTACGCCAAGATGCTGGTGCCCTTCTGGGGCGGCGTCGAGGACATCGCCTCGGGCGATCCGCAACGCGTGGAGAGAGGGGCGTTGTCATTGTTCACCGACTTGGTCTCCTTCGCGGTTCCCATCGGTAAATACGTCGGCGGTTCGACACGCTTAATTGCACAAGCTGGGAGAATCAGTTTTCAGGCGGCGCTACCGAAGTTCGCAACACTCACCAAAACCTTTTTACTGGGCGCCATCAGAGAGCTAAACCCGCTGGAAGCGGTGCCAGCTCTGCTCAAACTCGGAGGCTTAGGTGTGTTGCGGCTCAGCGCTGCAGCTGGGCGTCAGGTAGATGCAGGCCTGGCGTTGTTCAGAAAAGCGCTGGGTAAACCAATGATCGCACCCACTGGCCGAACGCTACAGTCGGTAGACCCGCGAGTCTGGAAACCCCTTGAAACGCAGGACAGTCTGTTTACCGTGGCAGGCGTCGATCATATTCCCATGCGCAGTGTCGGCACCGATCTGTTGCCCGAATATCGCCTGATCGATCCACTGACCAATACAGTCTTCGGCCCCCGATACATCCCATGGGGCGAAGCGGGCCTGCAAAAAATCCCGGATCTTGACGACTACATCGCGCCCGTCTCGTATGAGCAAGCCGCAGAATTCAGCCGTCGGGCCAACGGCATCTACGATGGAAAAAATCAGCAGAGCTATGTGCGTGCCCGCGGGCAATGGTATGTCGTCGAAACCCGCCACAGCCTCACAGGTGAAGTCGAGTTCTATATCGTTCACCCGCGCAACAAAACACGCCCTGCTTACCGCATCGTCAATAAGGACGGGGTTTGGTTCCCGGTCGACGAAAGTGGGCATGCCGGGGGACGGCTGGAGGAACTTAGAAAAGCCAATGCCAAACAGGATGCGCACTACGAACAAATGTTCGTGAAGGTTGAGGCCTCTACAATCCTGCTGGATCAGGCGATTCGATCAATCGAATTCAATACGATAAATATGCTGTTTGATAAAGCGCTCCTACACTTGGAGACCGCTCAAGAATTGGGCCTGGTATACGCAAAGCACAGTAGCTTTCCAGTATTCAAACCCAAGGAATTCGTTACCACACCGGACCTCGGCAGGGCTCGGCTGATCGAGTCCATTGAAAAGGCTGACAATCTTGGCCCGCGTTATGCGGCAATCGTTGATAACCTGGAAGGCTATTTGGAGGCCCAGCAAAAAAGTCTTCAACGGTTGATAGAGGCCAACATATTCGATAAGCAAGATGCCGCACTTAAACAGCTTACCGATTTTCTCGACGCTAAACGGAAGGTCGTTAACACCATAATCGAGCAGACCAAGGTGTTAAAGTCGTTGCTGGACGAAGAACTGGAAAACATGCTCGACGTCCTGGAAAAACTCCCGGTGAAAAAACCCCCGGTGAATACAGCCGGGCCATCACGCGTCCTCTCCGTACCGCCTGGCACGCCGAAACCACCGTCCACCACCCCTCTGCCGCCGGCGCCCCCAAATACTGAGCCGAAAAATCGCATCTCAATACTGATTGCCGGCGACGACCCCCTCACAACCAGAACCGTACTCGCCAAGCCCAGAGCCGGGAACAGTGACGTCGCAGACGTCCTCGACAGTCGTGGTCAGCGCCTCGACACCTATATCAGGGTCGGCGAAGACAAGCTCTGGCTCAAATCCAACATCAAGATCAAAGAGCCGAGTGCGCCAGCATCTTCCAACCAAACAGCTATCACGCAGGAACTGAACGCTGCCGCCAGGAAAATGCAATATTTGATTGAAGAGTATGATGACCTCATCGTGTTTTACCGGAAAAGCACGTCGGCCGAACCAGCGGGTGCCGAAGCGCTCATCATGTCCGGTGCGACCAAGCTCAATCAGGGCGCCGATGACCTTCAGGCGGCCTGCAGTGCCATCACCGATGAGGCAACCCGACAAGGTCTGCTGGCGCAAGCGACCCGCTTCAGGGAGAACGCCACCCGCTATAACCTCATGGCGAAAGCGTTGCGTCTGGAGCTGATTTCCAAGCAAGCCCCCAATGGCAACGCCCTGGCGTTCTTGCACAGTCAACCGGGTGTGCTGAGCCTCCGTAAAACCCTGGACCGAGTAGCAGGAACCCGACAGATACAAAAGCCGGGCGGCCGAACCTGGATAAAAGTTCCAGATTTCCTGGACGAGTTTGAGATTCGCGTGAGAGACAAACCGTGGGCCTACGCTCACATGCACTTTGAACAGGCCTCCCACACCGTCCCCGGCAAAATCCATCTTAAGACACAGGCACAGCGATCACTGGGGGCAAACGCTCAAACCAATGCTGCTCGCGAAGGCTCGCGCCTGGATATTCATCGTGCAGAGATCTATTGGCCACAGGCCAGGCGGGTGTTTTACCCAGCGTTGCCAGAATGACTCGACACACTGGTGATCCGCACAAGCAGGGTGGTCGACAATGGGTTAAAGATCCGACTCCTTGACCGCCCGCACTTTCACCGCCTCCAGGGCATAGGCCGCATCGGCCAGGTCATTGTTGACCTTCTCGACTTTGAGGGTGCCCGTGACCCACAGCGGTGTGTAGATATCATCCAGCGTCAATCCCTTGGGATAACGCACCAGCACCAGTTGGTTAGGCGGCGGCGGTGGCACGTGGATGCATGCGCCTGGGTACGGCACCAGGAAGAACAAGGTGCTGCGGCCCTTAGCGTCGGTTTCCAGCGGCACCGGGTAACCGCCGATGCGGATGCTCTTGCCGTTCATGGCGGCCACGGTCTTGGTGGAATACATCACCGCCGGTAAGCCTTTGCTCTGCTTCAGGCCACCTTTGTCAGTGAAGGTGCCCTGGGCTTCGGGGGAGTTGTGGTCGATCTCGGGCATGGCTTCGAGGGCTTTCTGGTCGGAAAGCGGCATCAGGTCCAGCCAGTCGGTTTCCGGCAATTCGCCAGCGTGCGCAAGGCCGGAGGCCAGCAAAAGAAGAGTCAACAGAAGACGGCGCATGGAGAGGCTCGGCAAGTACAAGTGCCGAGCATTCTAGCCCTCTGCGCCTGCGCAGCGCAGAGGGCTTTGTCGGCTGATTACTTTCTTTTGATCAGGCCGTAGATCACCAGCAGCACGATGGCGCCGACCAAGGCACCGAGGAAGCCTGCGCCTTGACCCGCCTGGTAGATACCCAGCGCCTGACCACCGTAGGTCGCGGCCAGGGAGCCAGCGATACCCAACAGGATGGTCATGATCCAGCCCATGCTGTCGTCGCCAGGCTTGAGGAAACGCGCGAGCAGGCCGACGATCAAGCCGATAAAGATGGTTCCGATGATACCCATGGCATTTCCCTCTGATTGAAAGTGAACTATGCCAAAGCCTAGTCAGGCTTTGGCATCCTGCAATCAGAGGATAACAGTCACCGAATGGTTCCCGCCGCCCCCAGGCTTATTACTCGGCGATCAGTGCTTCGACCCTGAGGATCTGCGCTTCGAGGGTTGCGCGGTCCTTGCAGCGCAGGTTGGCGTGGCCGACCTTGCGCCCAGCCTTGAAAGCCTTGCCATAGTGATGCAGATGGCAGTCGTCGATGGCGATGACTTTTTCCACCGGCGGGACCACACCGATGAAGTTGAGCATGGCGCTCTCGCCGACCTTGGCCGTGGAGCCCAGTGGCAAGCCCGCTACCGCCCGCAGGTGGTTTTCGAACTGGCTGCACTCAGCGCCTTCGGTGGTCCAGTGCCCGGAGTTGTGCACGCGCGGAGCGATTTCGTTGGCCTTGAGGCCACCGTCGACTTCAAAGAACTCGAACGCCATCACGCCGACGTAATCCAGCTGCTTGAGCACACGGCTGGAATAATCTTCCGCCAGGGCCTGCAACGGGTGGTCGGTGCTGGCCACGGACAGCTTGAGGATGCCGCTGTCGTGGGTGTTGTGCACCAACGGGTAGAAGCGGGTTTCGCCATCACGAGCACGCACGGCGATCAGCGAGACTTCGCCAGTGAACGGCACGAAGCCTTCCAGCAGGCAGGCAACGCTGCCCAGTTCGGCAAAGGTGCCCACCACATCAGCGGCGGTGCGCAGGACTTTCTGGCCCTTGCCGTCGTAACCCAGGGTGCGGGTTTTCAACACGGCCGGCAGGCCGATGCTGGCAACGGCAGCGTCCAGGTCTGCCTGGGACTGGATGTCGGCGAAGGCTGGGGTCGGAATGCCCAGATCCTTGAACATGCTTTTCTCGAACCAGCGGTCGCGAGCGATGCGCAGGGCTTCGGCGCTCGGGTACACCGGCACGAACTGCGACAGGAAGGCCACGGTTTCAGCCGGAACGCTTTCGAACTCAAAAGTCACCAGGTCGACTTCGTCGGCCAGTTGGCGCAGGTGGTCCGGGTCGCTGTAGTCTGCCCGCAGGTGTTCACCCAACGCGGCCGCGCAGGCGTCCGGGGCCGGGTCCAGGAAAGCGAAGTTCATCCCCAGCGGGGTTCCCGCCAGGGCCAGCATGCGGCCCAGCTGGCCGCCACCGATTACACCGATTTTCATCGTCAACAACCTCAGGCGATACGTGGGTCTGGATTGTCCAGCACGCTGTCTGTCTGCTCAGCACGGAATTTTTTCAGCACCGCATGGAATTGCGGGTGCTTGGCGCCCAGGATGCTCGCGGACAGCAACGCGGCGTTGATCGCGCCCGCTTTGCCGATCGCCAGGGTGGCCACCGGGATCCCGGCCGGCATCTGCACGATGGACAACAGCGAATCCACGCCCGAGAGCATCGCCGACTGCACCGGTACACCGAGCACGGGCAGGTGGGTCTTGGCCGCACACATGCCGGGCAGGTGCGCTGCACCGCCGGCTCCGGCGATGATCACCTCGATGCCACGGGATTCTGCTTCATCGGCATACTGGAACAGCAAATCCGGAGTGCGGTGGGCGGAGACCACTTTCACTTCGTAGGGAATGCCGAGCTTTTCCAGCATATCGGCGGTGTGGCTAAGGGTGGACCAATCGGACTTGGAGCCCATGATCACGCCAACCAATGCACTCATCGTCGTGCCTCTTCTCTCTGGGCGCCCGCAGGCGCGTCAAAAAACAACAAGCCACGCGGGAAATCCGGCGTGGCTTGTTGTACGAATTTTGGCCGGTTGGACCGGCCGAAGGCCGCGCAGTATACCGTAATAATGCAGATAAACAGCCCCTTGAATGACCATCTGTCCAGTGGCGCAAAGCGGCGGTTTTATTGACTTTCAGGTCAGCGAAAGCACCCCATTCCTTGTAGGAGCCAGCTTGCCGGCGAGAGCGGTGTACCAGCCACTATAAGGCTCGCCGACCCACCGTGATCGCCGGCAAGCCGGCTCCTACAGTCAGGCGCGTTCGGCAGCGGCCCCACCTTCCAACTTGCGCCACAACAACCGCACATTTGCCTTACGCACCAGGGCACAGCGATACAGGCGAATTTCCAGCGGAACATGCCATTGCGGGCCGCCGCACACCACAAGCTCACCGCGCGCCAACTCCGCCCGTACGCTCAGTTGCGGCACCCAGGCGATGCCCAGCCCTTCCAAAGCCATGCTCTTGAGGCTGTCAGCCATGGCGGTTTCATACACGGTGGTGAAGCGTAGGGCGCGCTGGCGCAACAGCAGGTGCACCGAACGGCCAAGAAACGCACCGGCGCTATAGGCCAACAACGGTACGCTGCCCTCGCCTTCCAGGTCGAACAGCGGCTTGCCATCGGCATCGGCGGCGCATACCGGCAGCATTTCAGTGTTGCCCAGGTGCAGGGACGGGAAGATTTCCGAGTCCATCTGCATCGCCGCATCCGGATCGTAGAACGCCAGCATCAGGTCACAACCGCCTTCGCGCAGGGCATGCACGGCATCACCGACGTTAGTGGCGACCAAACGCGTGGCAATGTTCAAGCCTTCGTTACGCAATTGCGCAATCCAGCGCGGGAAGAAACCCAGCGCCAGGGAGTGGGCCGCTGCCACTTGCATGACTTCGCCCTGCCCGCCTTCCAAGTGATGCAAATGGCGCAGCACTTCACCGAGTTGTTCGACCACCGTGCGTGCAGTCACCAGGAACAGTTGCCCCGCTGCCGTCAATTCCACCGGCGTGCGCGAACGGTTGACCAAGGTCAGGCCCAGCGCAGCCTCCAGGCTGCGAATCCGTCGGCTGAACGCCGGCTGGGTCACGAAGCGTCGCTCCGCCGCCTGGGAAAAGCTGCGGGTGGCCGCCAGGGCGCTGAAGTCTTCCAGCCATTTGCTCTCAAGGTTCATCACTTCCTCCCACGGGTACGCACCATTTTGGCACACACGCCCGCCATGATAACCGGGTCACACCTGCATTATGCCGTTTGTGCATAGGCCAGTGTTTAACAGCATTGGCCCAAAAACTTCCACAAGCCTAGCATTCGCAGCGTTCCGGCCAGTTCCGGGTCCCTATCGAGATGATTTCCGTCATGTCCTCTGCTGCATCATTCCGTACCGAAAAAGACCTGCTTGGCGTACTTGAAGTACCGGCTCAAGCGTATTACGGCATCCAGACCCTGCGAGCGGTGAACAACTTCCGCCTCTCGGGCGTTCCGATTTCGCATTACCCGAAATTGGTGGTCGGTCTGGCAATGGTCAAGCAAGCGGCGGCTGACGCCAACCGCGAGCTGGGTCAGCTCAGCGAAGCCAAGCACGCTGCCATCAGCGAAGCCTGTGCCCGTCTGATCCGCGGCGATTTCCACGAAGAGTTCGTGGTGGACATGATTCAAGGCGGCGCTGGCACTTCAACCAACATGAATGCCAACGAAGTCATCGCCAACATCGCGTTGGAGGCCATGGGCCACAACAAGGGTGAATACCAGTACCTGCACCCGAACAACGACGTGAACATGGCGCAGTCGACCAACGACGCCTACCCAACCGCGATCCGCCTGGGTCTGCTGCTGGGCCATGACGCGCTGCTGGCCAGCCTCGACAGCCTGATCCAAGCCTTCGCCGCCAAAGGCGTCGAGTTCGGCCATGTGCTGAAAATGGGCCGCACCCAATTGCAAGACGCCGTGCCGATGACCCTCGGCCAGGAATTCCGTGCCTTCGCCACCACCCTGAGCGAAGACCTGGCCCGTCTGAAAACCTTGGCGCCAGAGCTGCTGACCGAAGTGAACCTGGGCGGCACCGCCATCGGCACCGGCATCAACGCCGACCCACGCTACCAGGCCCTGGCCGTACAACGCCTGGCCACCATCAGCGGCCAGCCGCTGGTGCCGGCAGCCGACCTGATCGAAGCCACCTCCGACATGGGCGCCTTCGTGCTGTTCTCCGGCATGCTCAAGCGTACGGCGGTGAAGCTATCGAAGATCTGCAACGACTTGCGCCTGCTGTCCAGCGGCCCACGTACCGGCATCAACGAGATCAACCTGCCGGCCCGCCAGCCAGGCAGCTCGATCATGCCCGGCAAGGTCAACCCGGTGATCCCGGAAGCCGTGAACCAGGTTGCATTCCAGGTCATCGGTAACGACCTGGCCCTGACCATGGCAGCCGAAGGCGGCCAATTGCAATTGAACGTGATGGAGCCGCTGATCGCTTTCAAGATCTTCGACTCGATCCGCCTGCTGCAACGCGCCATGGACATGCTGCGCGAGCACTGCATCGTCGGCATCACCGCCAACGAAGCACGCTGCCGCGAACTGGTCGAGCACTCCATCGGCCTGGTCACCGCGCTGAACCCGTACATCGGCTATGAAAACGCCACCCGCATCGCGCGTATCGCCCTCGAAAGCGGCCGCGGCGTGCTGGAACTGGTGCGTGAAGAAGGCTTGCTCGACGACGCCATGCTCGACGACATCCTGCGCCCCGAAAACATGATCGCTCCACGTTTGGTCCCGCTGAAGGCCTAAGCGTTTGTTGCACCGCTCACCAGGTTGAGGGACTAGACACCTCTCACCTTTTGAGGGCCTGAAGGCTCGTTCTTCAGGCCCTTTTTTTTGCCTCAAGGTTGTGAAATGACGCCCATAAAAAATCCAATATCGCCCTGCATGCCCGCCTCAGTGCTGAAACCTTTAATCGCCTCGGGCAGACGGATCACGTTCGCCTAGGTATAGTGCCGCCCCTCTTCGCGTCTGCGGCCGTCGGTAACGAGGCCCGGATACAGCGCGAAACCGCATGAATAACAACCCGCAAAAGGATTGGGGTCGAACTGCCGCGCACTGCCTGGTGCCATGCGGCGTGGTCGGACCGTCCTGCGTTTGCCATTAGAAAAATCAGCGAGGAACACTCCATGCTCGAAGTCATCAACGACTTCCTCTCAGGGAAAGTACTGATCGTGCTCATTGTCGGGCTCGGCGGTTATTTCACGATTCGCTCGCGTTTCGTTCAACTGCGTCACTTCTTCCACATGTTCTCGGTGTTCAAAGACAGCCTGAAGAGCAGCTCCGGTCAGCTCAGCTCCTTTCAGGCGCTGATGCTCAGCCTGGCCGGCCGTGTGGGTGCAGGCAACATTGCCGGCGTCGGCATTGCCGTGACCCTGGGTGGCCCCGGTGCCGTGTTCTGGATGTGGGTCACCGCGTTGGTGGGCATGTCTTCGAGCTTCATCGAGTGCTCCCTCGGCCAGTTGTACAAACGCACTGACGCCGAAGGCACCTTCCGTGGCGGCCCGGCCTACTATATCCAGCACGGCCTGCAGAAGCGCTGGCTGGGTATGGTCATGGCCTTCCTGCTGCTGGTGACCTTTGGTTTTGCGTTCAATGGCCTGCAAGCCCACGCCGTGACTCACTCGCTGAACAACGCCTTCGGCCTCGACACCACCTACACCGGCCTTGCGCTGGCTGTATTGCTGGGCCTGGTGTTCATCGGCGGGATCAAGCGTATTGCCTCGATTGCCGACCTGCTGGTGCCGGTCAAGACCTTGGTGTACATCGCCGTGACCCTGTATGTGATCGTGCTGCAATTCGACCACGTTCCGGCCATGCTCGCGACCATCGTCAAGAGTGCTTTCGGTCTCGACCAAGCCTTCGGTGGCTTGGTCGGCAGTGCAATTATCATGGGTGTAAAGCGCGGCGTCTTCGCCAACGAAGCCGGTCTGGGCAGTGCGCCTAACGTGGCGGCGGTGGCTTCTGTAGAACACCCGATTGCCCAGGGCGTGGTCCAGGCGTTCAGCGTGTTCCTCGACACCTTCGTGATCTGCACCTGTACTGCGCTGCTGATCCTGCTTTCCGGCTTCTACACCCCAGGCTTTGAAGGCGACGGCATTGCCCTGACCCAGAACTCCCTGGCCGCTGTGGTCGGCGACTGGGGCCGCATGTTCATCTCCGTGGCCCTGGCGTTGTTCGTGTTCACTTCGATCATGTACAACTACTACCTCGGCGAGAGCAACCTGCGCTTCCTGGTCGGTAACAACCGCAAGGTGCTGATGGGCTACCGCGCACTGGTGCTTGTGTTGATTTTCTGGGGTTCCATCGAGAACCTGAGCACCGTGTTCGCCTTCGCTGACATCACCATGACCATGCTCGCGTTCGTCAACCTGTTCGCCCTGGCGTTCCTGTTCAAGATCGCCATGCGCATCCTGAACGACTACGACAACCAGCGCGCAGCGGGCATCAAGACCCCGGTGTTCGATTCCAGTCAATTCCCTGACCTGGACCTGGACCGTAAGGCCTGGCCGGCCAATCCGGTAAAACCGGAAGCGGCGCCATCGGCAGAGCTGAGCGCTCAAACGCAACGCTAAGCGTAGATAGATGACACGCCGCCTCGCCTTGGGCATGCTCTGGGCCCGGCGGCGTTTTTCGTTCAGGAGAATCTCAATGTCAGCATCCAACAACGTCATGGTGCTCTACACCGGCGGCACCATCGGCATGCAGGCCAGCGCCAATGGCCTGGCCCCCGCATCCGGCTTCGAAGCCCGCATGCGCGAACAGCTTGCCAACGAGCAACTGCCCAACTGGCGTTTTCGGGAAATGTCGCCACTGATCGATAGCGCCAACATGACCCCGGACTACTGGCAGCGTTTGCGCACGGCCGTGGTCGAGGCGGTGGATGAAGGCTGCGATGGCGTACTGATCCTGCATGGCACCGACACCCTGGCCTACAGCGCGGCGGCCATGAGCTTCCAATTGCTCGGCCTGCCTGCGCCAGTGGTGTTTACCGGCTCGATGTTGCCCGCCGGCGTGCCCGACAGCGATGCCTGGGAAAACGTCAGCGGCGCGTTGATTGCCCTGGGGGCAGGCCTGGCGCCCGGCGTTCACCTGTATTTCCATGGCGCGCTGATGGCGCCGACCCGCTGCGCGAAGATCCGCAGTTTTGGCCGTCATCCGTTTGCCGCATTGCAACGCAACGGCGGCGTGGCCCAGGCCGATGTAATCCCGGCGGCGCTGCATTTTCGCCAGCCGAAAGCGTTGGCTAATGTCGGCGTGCTGCCGCTGGTGCCTGGCATTGCTGCCGCGCAACTGGATGCGCTGATCGTCAGCGGCATCCAGGCACTGATCCTTGAATGCTTCGGCAGCGGCACCGGGCCAAGCGACAACCCCGCGTTCCTCGCCAGCCTGCAGCGCGCGCAGACTGAAGGGATTGCGGTCGTAGCCATCACCCAATGCCATGAAGGCGGCGTAGAGCTGGACGTCTACGAAGCCGGCAGTCGCCTGCGCGGCGTGGGCGTATTGTCCGGCGGCGGCATGACCCGGGAAGCAGCGTTCGGCAAGCTCAATGCGCTGATCGGTGCCGGGCTCGCTACCCAGGAAGTCCGCCGCCTGGTGGAGCTGGACCTGTGCGGCGAGTTGCGCTGAGCGGCATGTAACTTGCTCCTCTTCCAGCCATCCCGTGGCTGGAAGACTCTATGTTGCACTCCCACCTCACTACCCTCAACGCCGTCTCGCTGGTCATTGATGCGTTCAAGGCCGAAGGCTTGCCCGCTGAAACGTTGCTCGCGGGCAGCGGCATTTGCGCCGCGGACTTGAGCCGCGCCGACGCCTGCATCACCACCAACCAGGAGATGCGTGTATGTACCAACGCAGTCGCGCTGCGGCGGGATATTGGCCTCGAATTGGGCCGCAAGATGCATGTGTCGTCCTACGGCATGCTCGGTTATGCCCTGCTCACCTGTGCCACCTTCGGTGACGCTTTGCGCCTGGCTCTACGCTACCCGGCGCTGTTGGGAACACTTTTCGAGCTGAGCCTGGAAAACGACGGTGAGCGTATCTGGCTGACTGCCGCCGATTACCGGGAAACGCCCGCGCTGGAAATGTTCAACGTCGAATTCTGCCTGGTTTCGCTGAAACTCATCTGCGACGACCTGCTGGGCCAGCCGCTGCCGTTACTCGGCGCGTGTTTCGAATACAGCGCGCCGGACTATCACGCGCGCTACCACGAGTGCTTCGCGTGCTCGCTGCATTTTGAAGCCAGCGCCAACGCCTTCGCGTTTGATAAGCGCTGGCTCGACCAGCCGCTGCCACTGGCCGACGCCGTCACCCATCAAGCCGTGACCGATCGCTGTCGCAAGCAGAACCTGGAGTTCACCGGGCGTCAGGCCTGGCTGGGTCGAATCCGCCGCCTGCTCGCCGCCCAGCTCCACGCCGCGCCCGGCATTGAAGGTTTGGCTGAGCAGATGAACTGTTCCGCGCGAACCTTGCGTCGGCGTCTGCATGACTTGGGCAGCAGCTACCAAGAACTGCTCGACGAGCTGCGCTTCGACCGCGCCAAACAGTTGCTGGGGCAGAACGAACTGCCAATCTACCGAATCGCCGAACAACTCGGTTTCAGTGAAACAGCCAGCTTTCGCCACGCATTTGTACGCTGGAGTGGTGTGGCCCCCAGTCAATTTCGCCCCTGACGCATCGCAATGGCGCGCCGATGCGCGCTAACGGGGCGAATTGCGGACACACAATTTGGCCGTATTTATCCCCTTTTGGCCGCTCTTGCCGTTTTCTTAAAACCGCCCCACCGCAAGACTGCATTGACTGACACAGCTTGCGGAGAACAACAAATGCTGACGATCTACTCAGACGATCACCACCTGCACCACGGCCGTTGTGAACTGATGGACGGGCAACTGATGCCCTGCTTCGAAATGCCCTCGCGGGCCGATCACGTGCTGCAACGGGTAAAAGACCGCGAACTGGGCCCGGTCCACGCCCCGCATGACTTTGGCTTGGCACCGCTGCAACGCATCCACAGCCGCGACTACCTCGACTTCTTCCAAGGCGCCTGGCAACGCTGGACCGCCTACGGCCAGGACGGCGACCTGTTGCCCTACACCTGGCCCGCCCGCACCTTGCGCCGTGTGTTGCCCACCAGCCTGCACGGCCAACTCGGTTACTACAGCTTCGACGGCGGCGCGCCGATCACCGCCGGCACCTGGCAAGCAGCGTATAGCGCGGCGCAAGTGGCGCTCACGGCGCAACAGGCGATCCAGCAAGGCGCGCACAGTGCTTTCGCGCTGTGTCGCCCGCCAGGCCATCACGCTGCCAGCGATTTGATGGGCGGTTATTGCTACCTCAACAACGCCGCCATCGCCGCCCAGGCCTTTCTCGATCACGGCCACCAGAAGGTCGCGATCCTCGACGTCGACTACCACCATGGCAACGGCACGCAGTCGATCTTCTATGCGCGCAGCGACGTGCTGTTCACCTCGATCCACGGCCACCCGGAAGCAGAGTTCCCGTTCTTTCTCGGTTATGCCGATGAGTTGGGCGAAGGTGCAGGTGAAGGCTTCAACTTCAATTACCCGCTGCCTGCAGGTTCCGGCTGGGACCAGTGGAGCACAGCGCTTGAAGAGGCCTGCGCCGAGATTGAACGCTATGGCGCCGACATCATCGTCGTGTCCCTGGGCGTGGACACCTTCAAAGACGACCCTATCTCGCAGTTCAAACTCGACAGCCCGGACTACCTGGCGATGGGCACACGTATCGCCCGCCTGGGCAAACCCACGCTGTTCGTAATGGAAGGCGGCTACGCCGTCGAAGAAATCGGCATCAACGCCGTTAACGTCCTCGAAGGTTTCGAACAAGGATCAGCACCATGAAGATGCTCAAGTACGTTGCCCTCTGCGCTGCCGTTCTCGGCGGCGCGGCCCACGCCGAAGAGAAAACCCTGCGGGTCTACAACTGGTTCGACTACATCACGCCCAAGGCGCTCGAAGACTTCAAGACACAAAATCCCACGGTCAAATTGGTGTACGACATCTTCGATACCAACGAAGCCCTGGAAGCCAAACTGCTCACCGGAAACTCCGGCTATGACGTGGTAGTGCCATCCAATGTGTTCCTGGCCAAGCAAATCGAGGCCGGAGTTTTCCAACCGCTGGACCGCAGCCAACTGCCCAACTGGAACCACCTCGACCCCAAGCTGATGAAGCTGATCGAAGCCAATGACCCGGGCAACAAATTCGCCGTGCCCTACATGTACGGCACCATCCTGATCGGCTTCAACCCCGACAAGGTCAAGGCAGCGTTGGGCAGCGACGCACCGGTCGACAGCTGGGACCTGATTTTCAAGGAAGAGAACATCAGCAAGCTCAAGCAATGTGGTGTCGCCCTGCTGGACTCGCCTTCGGAAATCCTGCCCCTGGCCCTGCAACACTTGGGCCTGGACCCCAACAGCAGCAACCCCAAGGACTATGAGAAAGCCGAAGCGCTGCTAATGAAAATCCGCCCGTACATCACCTATTTCCACTCGTCCAAGTACATGGCCGACATCGCCAACGGTGACATCTGCGTGGCCGTCGGCTATTCCGGCAGCTTCTCCCAGGCCGCCAACCGGGCCAAGGAGGCCAAGAACGGCGTGACCGTAGACATGCGCCTGCCCAAAGAAGGCGCGCCAATCTGGTTCGACATGCTCGCCATTCCCAAAGGTGCGAAAAACCCGCAGGACGCCTACACCTTCATCAACTACCTGCTGCAACCGCAGGTAATCGCACCGATCAGCGATTTTGTCGGCTACCCCAACCCCAACAAGGACGCCACCGAACAGGTTGACCCATCGATTCGCAACAACCCCAATCTGTACCCGACCGAGGCGGCGATGGCCACGCTCTACACGCTCAAGCCGCTGACCCGTGACGCCGAGCGCGCCCGCACGCGGGCCTGGACCAAGATCAAATCGGGCACCTGAGCCCCTGCGCCAAGGGACAGTTAGTTACTACCCGGGGCTGACTGTCTCTCGCTACGTTCTGCTCATTCGGGAATTTCCCGCCTGACCAGGACTGCCTGCATGAACGCCCTGCTGACCCTAAGTGACCTGACTCACCAAACCAACCTCGGCCCCTCGCTCTACGAAGTGGCCACCCAACTGCTGCGCGACGCACTGAAAACCCTTGAGCCTGCGCTGGATATCGACCCCGACAGCGCGACCATCGCCACGCCCATGTCAGACCAGACGTTTGTCTTTGAAAGCCTGACCCACACTCTGATTACCCAAGCCCTGGAAGGTGGCAGCGCCGATTACTTCAACGGCCTGCACTTCCTGACGCTGACGCCAACAGCCGCTGCTCCCGTGCAACTGGATGTGGACATGACGCAACTGAGCGGGCTGCTGAACGCCTGCAACCAAATGCTGTTTGTCACCTGCCAGGAGCGTCAGCTGGATTTCTGGAACGGCACCGTCGAACGACTGCCGCGCTGGAAGAAGCTGTCCGAGACGCTCAAGGAGGCACTCAATGTCAGCCGAGTACCTGGCTGGAACACAGACCACTGCACCCTGGCCCGCTTGATCGCGGACAACCCCACCCTGGCAGAGCGCCGATTGCTCACGCCGTTAGCCACAATCAAGGTTGGCCTGCCCGACATTGATCAGGTCGGAGGCGAACAGCACCAACATCTGATGCTCGACGGTGCTGTGATTATCAGTGGCACTTATAGACGCCAGGCCATGCACCTGATGTACAGCATCAGCCACGGCTACGAAGCGTTTGAATCCATGAGCAAGCTGGGCGAGTCCATCGCTGCGCGCCTCGATAGGGATCTGGACGCGTCACACCTCACCTGGCGCCTTTATGAGCCCGACGGCAGTGTTTTCGACTACGTCGTCTGGGCCCTTATCGCTGCGTACATCCAGGCCGCCGGTACGCTTTCAGGGGGCGGCATGCCCTCTTTTGATAACGATACTCAACGTGTGGACCAGCTTTCCTCCGAGGACAAAGCTGGCCTTACTCAACTCCAAGCCTCGATGCCGGACTGGATGAAAACTGCATCCATGGACGATCAATTGGAATACAGCCGTTATTTGAGAACCCTGGGCAAACTTCACACGCAATACGATATGTCGGCCGCCAACGGCGACATCCTCCCCATCGGTAGCTTCGCCCAAACCAAAATGCGCGACGCGATTACAGCCGATAAAAAGCCTGGGGCAGAGGCACTGATACTCGACAACCTGACGATCACCACCACCGACAGCATGGACGTCGGCGGGCTGCTACTGCCTGATCCCGCCAGCCGCAAAAAAGAAACGCTGGGTGAGTTCGCCCTGCAAAACACGCCGCCCTTCATGGGCTCCCTCGCCTTTACCGATCAAACCAGCGTTCCCGACTGGCTGACACTTGACTACCTCAACCAAAAGGCAGAGCAGCTCAATATTGGCGACACCTACCCTGCACTGATCAAGCAGACCTTACTTGACGATGCCGCTCAGGCAACTCGCCACAAGGCCAGCTACATGCGCCTGTTGCCCGTGTTGCTGCCCATGCGGGCATTGGAGTGCAAACTCAGGCATCAGGGTGCAATGGACGAACGTGGCTACCGCCTGGTCTGCCAGAGTCTGGAAAAACCGGCAACCGGCGCGGTTATACGCCCACTGGCGTTTATCCCGCAGCGGCGCTTGAGCGGTTCCAGCGATCGAGTCGCCAATATGTTCATCATCACCGCGCAGGGTTCGCCCAATGGGCTGTGTGTACTCTATCGCCCCATGTTCGACCCACCGTTCCTGCAATTTCCCTCGGCGCAAAACCTGCTGTACGCGCTGCACCAGGATGGCGAACTGCGGGAAAACGTATTGGCCTGGCTGGCCACCCCGGCCTTGAGTTTCGAGTACGCCAGCTATGTGTTCGGCCAACACCTGCCCTCACTGTGGACCCTGACCCAACTGGCTTTCGAGCCGTTGATTCATCTGGACATGATCGGCGATGTGAGCCTGGATACCACACCTGTAAGCGGCGACGTGCTCGAACACCTGTACCGGGAAAACGCCGATGCGCTTATAGCGCTGGCTGACCGTCAATCGGTGTCCAACCGCGAACGACGCTGGGCGTTACTGGGGGAAAGTGGCTGGGCCGTGTTCAGCGTGGCGAGCAACTTTTTCACCGGTTCGGCAGGCACTGCCGTGTGGGTCTGGCAAAGCATCGATAAAATCCAGCGGGCGCTGGGCGACTACGAAAAAGGCGTGGGCTTGATTAACTGGAAGTCGATTGCCGATGTACTTCTGGCATTCAGCATCCTCATGGCTCAACGCGTGGCGCAACGACGCATGGCCGGCAAGCATGAAGGGCTCGCCACGACCCCATCCGGCCCGCCTCCGGCCAAGCAGCGTGTCAGCATCACCCACGAACCGCTTGCGCTCACGGGTACGCTACCGCTCCCACACCTGGGGGCCTTGGCGCCCGAGGTCATCGCCGCGCCGCGCAGTGGTATTGGGTTCGAGCAGTACATCAGCACCTTCACCGTGCCAAGGCACACCGAAATCGAAGCGCATTTGAACGCAGCCAGCCACCTCTATGAATGGGAGGGCAAACACTACGCATCGGTGGGCGCGCACTGGTTCCAGATCAAGGTCACGCCAAACGGTCCCCATGTGATCCAGGACCCGAAACAACCTGGACGGACCGGTTTCGAGGTGAAATACGACACCGTTACCCAACAATGGTATTGGGACCTGAAACTGCGCCTGCGTGGTGGCGGAAAAACCCAAGCCGAACTCGCTCGAAAAGCAAAACTCGCGGCGCTGGACCAGCAACTGACTGAATTTGTCCAACTCAAGAACCAACTGGCGCGCAAAGCCCGCGCGGACATGGGGCAACACGCCTATGAGCAGCTCCCCCGGCAGGAAACCCTGGACCTTTACTTGCGGCAATTGAAGATCACCATGGATCAATGCCAGGGCGCCATCAATCAGTTCAACGAGTGGTTAACGCTGGGTGGGCGGTCGCGGGCGGCCCACGAAACGCGCCTGAAAGTCACCGCCGAACATCTGTTCTACGTTACCCAATGGCTCAAAGATGTCCGCTTGACCTACAACGTCAAGGCCCGCGCCGCCATGGACGGCATCGACTTCACTACCGTGCCCGCCAATGCCGGACATCTGGAACACACTCGCCAGGTGATTGCGCTGGGACGCGAAATGATCGATCACATCCAGACATTTGAAAAAGCCAGCCCCGGCCTGACCACCATGATCACCAACCCGAGTTTATCCAGGACACAAATAGAAAAAATCAGGATGGTCAACGCCAATGCGTCGCGCGTGCTCAAGCAACGTGACGTGCAGTATTTACAAATCAATGAAATCGGACTGTCCGGTGAACTGTGTATCAGTCTCCCCTGGAACGCTGCCAACGCACAGGCACGCACGGCGGTGGCGCAGCTTTTCGAGGTCACCTGCACCGCCGCCAGTGAACTGCTGCGCTGGGAAAAAAGCCAGAAAACGCCGGCCACGGCGAGCCAGGATGTCACCACCCTGGACGGCCTGGTGGACCGTTTTGCCGACGCTGCCCAACGCCTGGCGCAACTGCCTGAACAGTATCCCGAGCAACTGGAGAGCGGGCCCCTTGAACGCGTGCTCACGCTGGTCCAAGGGTTTCAGACACACACCATTTCACAACGTGTGACGCTATTGCGCGAACAACGCAAACAGCAAAAAAACGCTCCGGCCCAGGCTGGCACTTCCCGTGCGGCCAAAAAATCCAGCAAGGCCACAGCAAGCCCGCCAACACCGGCAGAGCCTGCATCGTCCCTGGACGAAGAGTCCGCCGAATTGATCATCATCACGCCCAAGGCCGTCACGCCCACATCCATCACCGGCAGCGACACCACTATCGTTAAACAAGCTCTGGAACTGAGCCTGCCGGAGAGCGTCGACGGGTTTATCCAACGCACTACGCTAGATGCACAGCGCTACTACCGAATTGCCGAGGATGTCGATCATCTGTTTGACCGGCAGGCAAGCAAATACGAGCAAGCGGCGCGCGATGTCGAACGCATACTGGCGAAACAAACCGAGGAAGGCTCTTCAGAATTTCCGGTCAGCACCTTGCCCAAGCAACTGCGCGAAATCGCCGAAAGAACCCGTCGGGCGAGCATTGGCGTCCACGCCGACATGCTCAAACGCAAAAAGCCGCGGCAAACGTACTTTCAGTGGCTGCTGGACCACCAGCAGATCAAGCTGCAACGTGACCCACGCGGCAAGATCCTGACCCAAAAAGCTCAGGACTACTTCCAGGAATACCAAATCCTGGATCGCAGCCGAAACGACGCGCCCCTGTGGGTCGCGCATTTTCACTATGTCGGCCTGAACATGCCGGCCGAGCAATTCAGTGCGGCCCACCTGAAAATCGCCGAACCCTACCTTGCGACCCTGATGCCCGCCCTGCGCGAGCAATTAAGCGCCCTGACACCCATCGACTATGAGCAACGCAAGCTCACCGCCCCTGAAACCGTAGCGATGTTCCTGGCACTGGAACCGCAGCCTGCTAACTAATTAACACCCCGCAACCTGACGCCGCTCCTAACGTGTGCCAGCCCTAACCGCGCCTCACGTCAGGAGCGGCCATGGTTCTTCGCCACATGACGCAAACCTGCGACATCGCACTTTTCCAAGGCTAAGGAATGCCTCAATGAACGACCTTATCTCCTCAGTAAACAGCGAATTACTCACTCAAGTGACTACCGGCCCGTCCCTGCGTGAGGTCGCCTCGGTAACCTTGCGCGAGGCGTTGCGCGAACTTTACCCGCGGTTGGACATCAACCCGGACCTGGCCACCGTGAACGACCCGCGATGGTACCTTCGCGACGGTGAAATCATCCGCGGCGAGCCGCATTCCGAAACCCTCACCGGCCTATTGGCGCGCAGTGCAGTTTCGCACAAGCCGGTGGTCTGTCTCGATCGCATGCACTTTCTGGTCTACCCCTTGGGCAACGAGCCTGACGTACACCTTCCCGTCAGGATCGACGCGATAGCCCGCTTGATCAACGAACTGGCACCGCTGTTATTTGTGTCTCACCAGGAACAGCAATTGGCGTTCTGGAACCACACCGTCGACGCCAATGGCCCACGCTGGCGAATGCTTGCCAAGTCACTGCGCAATGTCTGGAATGTACAAGCGGTCGAAGGCTGGGACGCTGACGACTGCGCCGTGGCGCTTGCGATGTATCACTATCCCGTTTACGCAGAGCGCCTGCCTCACGACAAATACGGCACACGAGCCTACCTAGTCGACCTCGATATACAGGACGGTACAACCGTGCGGCACCTGAACGTCAGCGCGCTTTCCGTGCTGATCGCCACCCACGGCGCGCGCACCATCATCCTCAGCCACTCGATCGGTGGCGGGTATGCAAAGTTCGCCGACCTGGAAGCCTTCGGCCAATCACTGTTGCCTTACGCAGGCAACTTAAACGGCAAGACCCTGAACTGGCGGTTGCTGGAACCGGACGGTGATTTTTTCGAGCAACAGGCCTGTAGCGTGATTGGCTTGCAAATTGAGGCCATCGGTCAGATCGGTGCGGCGCCAACCCACAGGCCCACGCAGTTGGCTGCCGAACCTGTCGGCGCGCAAGCGGCTGACCTTTCCGTGATCAACCAAACGCGTATTCGCAGCGTACAACGTGCATTGCCGTCCTGGCTACTGCAGGCCTCGGAAACCGACCAGTCGGACTATGGGCGCTACCTGATGGACCTGGCCGCTCTGACGACGCGCAACGAAGGCAAAACCTTCGTCGACGATCTGCCAACCCTCACCGACTTTGCCCGCCAAGCGCTTCGTGCGCAGCTCATCAAGGAGCATCCCGAAGCCACCCACCTGAACGTTGATCATGTCGAGATCACCGTCACCAGCCAAGTGGTCTGGGGCACAGTGGCGATTCCCGGCGAAACGCAGACCGTGACATTAAGCCTTGTCGAACTGGCCCTGCAAAACCTCGTCGCGCTGCCACTGGGCAACAAAACCGTGCGTTACCGGGATGGCAGCCCAACGCCAAACTGGATGACAGCAGCGTACCTCGATCGACTGGTCACCCAAGCTGATATCGGTAAACACTACCCCGAACTGGTCAACACACTGCTGCTGGCCAACCCCGGGCAAGTCTTGCAGCGTCAAGGCCTGTACGCCGAGCAACTGCGCCTGCAACTGCCCTTGCTGGCGTTGCAATACAAGATTCGTGGCCTGTTCAACGTTGACGAACGGGGCTATCGCTATGTGTGCGCTGTGATGACCGTTGAAACGCACCAGCGGCAGGTGGATGGCTATACGGTCGAAATCAGGCCGTTGGCGTTGCGCCCCACATGGCGCCTGGGCGGCGGTGCGGACCGGGTCGAAAACATGTTTATCATCGGGCCACAGGACCCCAAAAACGGCCCGTGCCTGTTGTATCGACCGCTTTCCAACGAACCGCTGATGCAGTTCCCGTCACTGACCAACGTGCTTTACGCAATCAAGCAGGACACGCCGTTGCGCGACGCAGTACTTGCTTGGTTGCCTGACAATGTACGCCTGAATTACGCCCAATTTGTCTTCCCTGGCAAAGTGCCTTCGCCTTGGGTATTGCCCGCGCTGCTCAGCAGACCCATGAGTTCGCTGGCGATGGTTGGCCCGATCGAGTTCGGCACCCAGACACTGGGCTCAAACTACTTCGCGGCGCTTTATAATGCCAACGCCCGCGCCCTGCTGACACTGGCAGACCGTCAGTCGGTGTCCAATGCCGAGGCGCGCTGGGAAAGCTTCAAACACGCAGGCTGGATCGTCCTTAACGCTGCACTGCCGTTCCTGGGCCGCACGGCAGGCGCGGCGGCCTGGATCTGGCAAATCATGGACGACCTGCAGGTCATCATCGACGCCAAAGAAAGCGGCGACCGAACCACGACCATTTCAGCCGTGGTAGACATTTTTCTGAACCTGGCCATGGCCCTGGCGCTGCACATCAGCCAGCGACACGCGCCAGCCAGCGAGCCTGAAAAGCCAGGCATCACGCCTGCCCCTGCGTTGCCGGCCAAACCGTCAATCCTTCAAAAACCCTTGATCGAAACCGGGCACCTGCCCCCTGGCCATGAACTCACGCTGCTTACCCACGGTGCCCTGACCCGCAGCCCGCTGGGCCTGTCCCATACGCTGGACAGTTTCAGCCTGGCGAAGCCCGAAGGCTTGGGGCGGCAGAACACTACTGCCGGGCCGTACCTGCACCTCTACCCGAAGGGCGAGAAGTGGTACGTCCCCGTCGCACAGCGCTGGTTTGAAGTGACGTTCGATGAAAACGAGACCGTGCTGATCATCGACCCCAAAAACCCGAGCCGAGAGGGCCCCGCCTTGATCAACAACCTGCGGGGCCAATGGTTTGTCGACACCCGTCTGCGCCTGCGGGGTGGCGGGCTACGCAGCCAACGGCGCAAAGGCCAGGCCCTGCGGCCACCAAAAATCCAGGAGTTGCGAGAGCAACTGGAGGCATTCGACGCTCAGACAGAGCGACGGCGCCAGCAAATGGTGGGGTTCCAGACCGCCATCAAACAGGCATCACCCGGCAATCAGGCCGCAGCGCGCACCACCTACCTGACCGAAGTTAGCGCGCGCCTTGAGGAACTGGACGTGCCGATCGCAAAGCTCAAGTCGCTGAACATCCTCGATACCGTGCCTCGTTATCAGGAGGCCATGCTCAGCTACCTTGAGGACCAGATCATCCTGGGGCAAAGCGCCGCTACCGAGCAACTCATTCGCTTTCGGGATGGGCTGCATACCGTCACGGAATTCCTGGACAAGACAGACCTGCCAGACACCCCCATGGCGCTTGAAGATTGCCGTGCCGTCGACACCTCCACCCAGAACGTGATCGACCGTATCCAATACATGCACTCACGCTTCAAGGAAGCCCACTCACTGGGTTTCAAAGGCGCAGAACTGGTTCAGCACTACGAACCACTGTTGTCCAAAGTAGGACTGGATGAGCTCAAGGCTTTCCGGATTACGCTGTCGCGCTATCTGTGCCTGAACGACGGCACTAAGGTGAGCCCGGACGGCGCCTATTCGGTCATCGGCCAATTGGTTGACAGAGCCGACCTGGCGGTACAAAGCCTGTGCGAAACCTTGCAACCGGACAACCTCACGCCGCTGGATGAACAGATTGAGGTCCTCGACAACCTGGTGGACCAATTCACGGGGGTGGATCAAAGCCTGGCAGACTTGCCGGCGGATTTCCCCCTGGACGTGCACCGGCCGTCTCTCGAAACTTTGAAAAACCTCACCGAAGAATTTGCGCAACGGGCAGTCAAACGCCTGGTTACGCTGTTGCGTGAACGCAAAGCGTTAGAGCCGGTCAGTGCCGGCCCATCTACGTCCACACCGCGCCAAAGGGTGATCAAGACCCGTTTCAAGGGGATAGTCGTCGGGGAAGAGCGGCCGCCGCTAGGCGCCGAGAAAACCCCTTTGGTCGAGGTCAAGCAGCCATTGACCGGCAAAGTGATTGCCGTCTTTCACGAAAAGGACGGACTGTGGGTTGAACACAAGTCCCCCACCTTGCCGCCTGTGCGGCCGACATCGCGTAGCTTGACCGCCACTATCGCCAGTGCCCAGACGTTGTTCGATGATACCGACCACTTCGTTGAGCGCACCAAAAGCCTGTCCGCTGACATACGGCGGCTGCCAGTGGAGATCGAAGAGCGCTTTCACCGCCGGGCCGGACAATTGGAAGAGGCCGGCCGCGAGATCGAAGAGGCCTTGACCGCTGCCAACTTGACCGAAAGTACATCGACGTCAGCCGCCCAGATCAATCGCAACCTGGACACGGCGATCAAGCGTCTCTACACCGAGGGCCGCCGGGTCAAGCTCGACATGCTCAAGCAGCGCCCGCCGACGGCCGCACATGTTGAACTGCTGTACAACGAAAAAGAGGTCACCATCAACCCGATACCGGGCTCACGCACTAAGCTCGCCGGGCGCAACAAAGGGTATTTGAAGGAGTACGAAATCCTCGACGCCGCCAACTCGAACGCGCTGTGGTACGCGCACTTTCACTACAACGAACTGGTCGGGCCCGAAGCGGCCTACACCGCCGCGCACTTGAAGACCAAGGCGCAGCGGCGCCTGGGCGGCAAGTATCAATCGCCTGGCCCGCGCGATGATCGCGGCAATATTGCCGTGTACCGCAGTGAAATCGGGCCCAAGCTGGCGCGGTCACTGTTTTTCAAGGATTAGCGCCACACCTCGCGCAGGCGTGCCAACGCCTGATCGATGGCGTCCTCAGGCACGGCGGCAAATCCCAGCACCAGGCCGGCACGCGCGTCCGGCGCGGTGTTGGAATCCGGCAGCCAGTAACTGCTCAAGCCATTGACCTCGACCCCCACCGCGTGAGCCAGCTCCAGCAGCTCACGCTCGCGGGCCAGGCTGTCGACCCGCACGGTGAGGTGCAAGCCGGCCATCACCTGCGGCAGGCTGCCCACACCCGGCAAACCTTGAGGCCAGCCGGCCAGCAGCGCGTTGCGCCGACTCAACGCCGCACGCCGCATCCGGCGAATGTGCCGCTGGAAATGCCCGGCCGCCATGAATTCGGCCATGACGGCCTGGGTGCTGACTTCGGAGTGGCGCATGTCCACCGCGCGCCGCCGGGAGAAGGCATCCACCAGGCCCGGCGGTAACACCAGGTAGCCCAGGCGCAACGCGGGAAAGGCCACCTTGCCGAACGTGCCGACGTACAACACCCGCCCGCCACGGTCCAGTGCCGCCAGGGGCGAAAGCGGCGCGCCGCTGTAGCGGTACTCGCCATCGTAGTCATCCTCGATGATCCAACCGCTCGTGCGCTCGGCCCAGGCCAGCAATTCCAGGCGCCGCGCCAGGCTCATGACCACACCCAGCGGATACTGATGAGACGGGGTGACATAGGCCACCCGGCAGTCATCCAGCGTGTTGAGCACCTGGCAATCAATGCCCTCACCGTCCACGGGTATGCCGTGCAAACGCCCGCCGGCCAAGGCGAACGCATGCCCTGCCGCGCGGTAGCCTGGGTTTTCCAGCGCCACGCCGTTGCCCGGCTCGACCAGCAACTGTGCACAAAGGCTGATCGCCTGCTGCGCGCCACTGGTGATCACTATTTGTTCAGCCGTGCACTGCATGCCCCGTGAGCTACGCAGGTAGGCGGCGATCAAACCGCGCAGGCGACCGTCGCCCGCAGGGTCGCCGTAACAGAGTTGTTCCAGGTCCGGCTTGCGCCAAAACGCCCCGTTCAGCTTGGCCCATACCTCAAATGGGAACAGATCGAACGCCGGTACGCCTACCCGAAATGCCCGTGGCGGTCCCGCTGGAGGCTGGGGCAGATGGTTGGTTTTTATCTGCGCCAAGCCCCGGCTGTGGATAACTTCACTGTCCAGATCCTCCGGTAAATTGGCCCATTTTGTGGATAAGGCTGGGGATAAGCCTGTCGATAACCCTGTGGATACTTTTGTGGATAGTTTTTTAGCCGTGGGCAATTGGGCTACGTAAGTGCCGTCACCGACCCGACTCTCAATAAACCCCTCCGCATACAACTGGTCATAGGCGCGCACCACGCTGTTACGGGAAATCGACAACGCTGCCGCCAAGTCACGGGTAGCCGGCAAGCGCGTGCCGCTGACCAGCCGCCCGTCCAGCACGCGCTGGCGCAGGGCTTCATACAGCTGGCGCGTCAGCCCTTGGCGACGGTCCAGCTCAATACCGGCGGGGTTGAACGACAAGGGCGGTGAGACAGGCGACATATTGGACCTATGAAATGGCTGCCAGATGGATCTTTAAACCAGCCATTAGCCTGCCTAGGATGCAAGCATTCGCCAAGGAATATTTGCATGTACACACCGCGCGCCTTTGCCCTCGATGATTTGCCCGAAATCCAGCAACTGATCCAGCACACTCGCCTGGCACAGCTTGTGACCGTTGGTGAGCAAGGCTTGCTGGCCAGCCACTTACCGCTGTTGCTTAACCCCGATGAGGGCGCGAACGGCACGCTGTACGGGCACCTGGCCAAAGCCAATCCTCAATGGAAGGATTTGCAGAACGGTAGCGAAGCCCTGGTCATTTTTGCCGGTGCCGAGGCCTATATCAGCCCTGCGTTTTACCCGGCCAAGGCCGAGCACGGCAAAGTGGTGCCCACCTGGAACTACATCGCGGTGCACGCCTATGGCACGCCTGAGGTATTCAGCGACGCCGAGCGCTTGCTCAGCGTGGTCACGGCGCTGACGGATCGCCATGAATCAGGGCGCGCCCAACCCTGGAAAGTCAGCGACGCCCCGGCCGACTACATTGACGGCATGCTCAAGGCCATCGTCGGCTTCGCCCTGCCGGTGGAGCGCCTGATCGGCAAACGCAAACTCAGCCAGAACCGCAGCCCGGCCGACATGGCTGGCGTACGCGAAGGCCTGGCCGCCAGCCCCGACGTGCGCGACCAGACCCTCGCCCGCTTCATTCCACAAGGAGCTTCAGAATGAGCCCGATCGACATCCGACCCGTCACCGCCGCCGACCACGCCGCGTGGTTGCCGTTGTGGCAGGCATATTTGACGTTCTACAACACAGAACTGCCGGACGCTGTGAGCCAAAGCACCTGGCAACGCCTGATCGACGCCAACGAGCCGACCCATTCGGCGCTGGCCTGGCAGGATGGCAAAGCGGTGGGCATGGTCAACTTCATCTACCATCGTTCCAACTGGAGCATCGAAAACTCCTGCTACCTGCAGGATCTGCTCGTGGTGCCGACCCAACGCGGCACCGGTGTCGGCCGCAAGCTGATCGAATTCGTCTACGCCACCGCCAAGGCCGATGGATGTGCCAAGGTGCACTGGCTGACCCACGAAACCAACGCCACCGCGATCCAGCTGTACGAACGCATCGCCGAACGCCCGGGTTTCATCCAATTTCGCAAAGGCCTTTAAGGAGCGCAGCATGTCCACTTCCCTCGCCGACTGGAAAGGCGTCCCGGCACCGACCGTGCAACTGCTTGAAGGGCGTTTTATCCGCCTGGAAAAACTCGACCCCACGCGCCATGGCGATGATTTATTTCAAGCGCTGCAAGGTCCCAATGCCGACCCGAAACTGTGGGATTACTTGCCCTACGGCCCATTCCCGGAGCGCAGCGCCTTCAATGACTGGCTGAACAACCACGCGGCCCACAAAGACCCGTATTTCTTCAGTGTGATCGACCGCGTCACCGGCCAGGTTCAGGGTCTACTCAGCCTGATGTCCATCGTCCCCGAGCAAGGTCGCATTGAAATCGGCCACGTCACCTTTGGCGCGCCGATGCAGCGCTCGCCGAAAAGCACCGAGGCGGTATACCTGCTGGCCAAATACGCGTTCGACCAAGGCAACCGCCGCCTGGAGTGGAAGTGCAACAACGCCAATGGCCGTTCCAAATACGCAGCCGAGCGATTGGGGTTCAGCTTTGAGGGCGTGTTCCGCCAGCACACAGTGGTGAAAGGCAAGAACCGGGATACCGCGTGGTACTCGATCATCGATTCGGAGTGGCCGAAGATTGAGGCGGGTTTTGAGGAGTGGTTGTCGCAGGCCAATCAGAGCGGTGACGGGCAGGTGAAAAGCCTGGCGCAGTGCCGGGCCTGATGATGTAGAGGATTGTTCCCACAGGGGTGGGAACAGTCGCGTCAAAGATCGCGCCGAACCTTCACCACGCCCATCCTCAACCCGAACGGCCTGAACACCGCATTCAGCGACTTCAGGGTCTGATTGCCCTCGCCATGCTCGATATGCACCAAGGTCCGCACCGAGATTTTGCACATCCTGGCAAATTGGCTTTGGTGCAGGCCAGTGACTTCGGTGCGCAGACGGCGTACGGCGTCGCCTATCTCAAGCGAACCATTGGTTAGGCCTTGTTCAATACTCTCAATGACGTGCGCCCGCTGATCAATCGAAAGGCTCATCTCAACCCCCAGGTTTTCAAGCGCTGATCGAGGTCACGCAAGCCAAAACGACACGGGCTGTCGAAGCCTTTTTGCGGCTCGGCAAAATCCAAGGTCATTGCGTCCTGCCAACGGCCCGTTTCAAAAACCTGGAGGGTAAGCCTGAGAGGGGCGTCTATCGGCAATTTAATGCACCTGGAAGTCAAGGGTCGTCACTTAAACTGCAATATAGTGCATAAAATCAAAGAACGCTGTCTAAAAAACGCAATAAAATGCAAATCCATCAACCGCTAAGCTCAAGGCGGCCAATAACAGATGCGTTTTTAATCGCGCCGCACTAGAGACAACTCTCGCAAACCAGAGGTCGGTAGCCTGACAGTTATCGCCTCGCCATCTCGCTAAATTCCCGGCCTCATTCATCAGAGGTTGGAAATTCATGCCCTTTACACAGCACAGACTTGCATTTGTCACCGCCCTCGCCCTCAGTGCCGCCAGCCTTCAATCCGCGCAAGCGCGAGGCGATATCGAATACACGCCCTACATGTTTCAACCCTACGATGCGCTGCCAGATGAGTGGTTTGACGAGCCCGAAATCGAAGCCGCGCCCCTCGACGGCTATCTCATCCAACAGGCCCGCTCCCACAATGGCTTGCAAGTGGCCAAGGTGCTGGAGCCTGCGCTGACTCGGTTACTGGAGTCCGGGGAGCTGACCTCCGAGGAAATCAAAGCCCTGGAAAAATTTGGCGATGCGCTGGATAAGCAACCCGGCGGGATCGGCGCAAGCCTTGAGCAATTGGCCGGTAGCCAGAACGCCAACCTCGCTGGCGCAACGCAAAACACCACGCAGCAACTGAGTAACCAATTGCTCTCGACGCTGCGCACGCTGCCCGCTGACGACAACGGTCACTTCTGGGTGCAGGCCGTGGGCAACGGCGGCAGCCTCGACAAACAAGGCGGCAGCGCCGGCCTGAAACACGATACCCACGGTCTGTTGTTGGGTGCCGACTGGGCACTGGATCATGCTTGGCGGGTTGGGGTCATGGGCGCCAAATCCAGCAGCAATCTCAATGCACAACGCTTCTCCGCCGACCTGGACAGCTGGCACCTGGGGGGTTATGCCGTGCGTAAGGACGGGCCACTGGCCCTACGTCTGGGAGCGATCTACAGCGACCATGCCGGCCGGAACAAACGTAACGTCAACCTGCTCGACTACAAGGAGCAGCTAAAGGGCAGCTACAACGCTCAAAGCCAAACCCTGTTCTCCGAGCTAGGCTATCAACTGGGCAGCGCCGATGTCAGCGTCGAGCCCTTCGCTGGCATCGGCTTCCAACGCTACCACCGCGACAGTTTCAAGGAAACGGGAGGTATGACCGCGTTGAACGTGGGCGCGCAAACCCAACAAAACCTGAGCAGCACCTTTGGCCTGCGCCTGGCAACGGTGTATCGGTTCGATAGGCAGATCAGCCTCACCCCTCACCTCAGCACAGGCTGGAAGCACCTCTACGGCGAAGTCGACAGCAAAGTCCGCCATTCCTACCGTGCCCTGCCAGGACTGCTAGACGGCTTCACCGTCAAGGGCACCTCGATCGACCGCAATAGCCTGGACCTGCAAGCCGGCCTGGACCTCGCGTTGTCGACACAACACACCTTAGGCCTGACCTACAGCGCCCAAACCGGTACAAACAGCCGTAACCAAGGCTTGATGGGCCAATGGAGGATGAGCTTCTAACCCCGTCAAATTTCGGGCAAAAAAAAGGGGAGCACCTGCCCCCCCGAGGATTAAACGGTCGTGTCGAAGGCTGTATCAGCCTTCGATTTCAATCAGGATTTCGCCAGGGTTGACCCGGTCGCCCTTGGCCACATGAACGGCGGTCACCTTGCCGGCAATCGCTGCCTGCACTTCGGTTTCCATCTTCATGGCTTCGGTGATCAGCACGGCCTGGCCGGCCTTGACCACGTCGCCTTCCTTGACCAGCACGTCGACGATATTGCCCGGCATTGCGGTGCTGACATGACCCGGCGCAGTGGCGTGCTTGCGCTTGCTGCCGCCGGCGCTGACAAACTCGTTGAGCGGTTCGAACACCACTTCTTCCGGCATGCCGTCGATGGACAGGTAGAAGTGACGTTTGCCTTCAGCCTTCACGCCCACACCGGTGATGTCCACGCGGTAGCTTTCACCGTGCACGTCGATGACGAACTCGGTCGGCACGCCTTCGCCACCGGCACGGGACACGCCGCCGGCTTCAGGAATCGGCAACAGCACTTCCGGCGCCAGGGTGCCGGCGTCGCGTTCTTCGAGGAACTTGCGCCCGATGTCCGGGAACATGGCGTAGGTCAGCACGTCTTCTTCGGACTTGGCCAACGCGCCGATTTCGCCGCGCAGCTTGGTCATTTCCGGCTTGAGCAGGTCGGCCGGGCGTACGTCGATCACTTCTTCACTGCCGATGGCCTGGCGACGCAACTTCTCGTTCACAGTGCCCGGCGCCTTGCCGTAGCCGCCTTGCAGGTAGAGCTTCACTTCGTTGGTGATGGTCTTGTAGCGCTCGCCGGCCAGCACGTTGAAGAACGCCTGGGTGCCGACGATCTGAGAGGTCGGCGTCACCAGAGGCGGGAAGCCGAGGTCTTCACGCACGCGCGGGATTTCGGCCAGCACTTCGCTCATGCGATTGAGTGCGCCCTGCTCTTTCAACTGGTTGGCCAGGTTGGAAATCATCCCGCCCGGCACCTGGTTGACTTGCACACGGGTGTCGACGGCGGTGAATTCGCTTTCGAACTGGTGGTATTTCTTACGCACGGCGTAGAAGTACAGACCGATTTCCTGCAGCAGTTCCAGGCTCAGGCCGGTGTCGAATTCGCTGCCTTTAAGGGCGGCGACCATCGACTCGGTCCCTGGGTGGCTGGTGCCCCAGGCGAAGCTGGAAATGGCGGTGTCGATGTGGTCGGCACCGTTTTCGATGGCCTTGAGCTGGCACATCGCGGCCAAACCAGCCGTGTCATGGGAGTGGATGAAGATCGGCAGGGTCTGCTCGGCCTTCAGCGCCTTGACCAGTTCGCCGGTGGCATACGGCGTCAGCAGACCGGCCATGTCCTTGATCGCGATGGAATCGCAACCCATGGCTTCCAGTTGCTTGGCCTGGGCCACGAACGCTTCAACGGTGTGCACCGGGCTGGTGGTGTAGGCGATGGTGCCTTGGGCATGTTTGCCAGCGGCTTTCACCGCTTCGATGGCCACGCGCAGGTTACGCACGTCGTTCATCGCGTCGAAGATGCGGAACACGTCGATGCCATTAACGGCAGCCTTGGCCACGAATGCCTTGACCACGTCGTCACTGTAGTGGCGGTAGCCCAGCAGGTTCTGGCCGCGCAGCAGCATTTGCAGGCGGGTGTTGGGCAACGCGGCGCGCAGTTTGCGCAGGCGCTCCCACGGGTCTTCTTTCAGGAAGCGCACGCAGGCGTCGAAGGTCGCGCCGCCCCAGACTTCCAGGGACCAGTAGCCGACTTTGTCGAGCTTGTCGCAGATCGGCAGCATGTCGTCGGTGCGCATGCGGGTCGCGAGCAACGATTGGTGGGCGTCGCGCAGGATGGTGTCGGTGACAAAGATTTTCTTGGACATTGTTGTATTCCTCACAGGCCTGCGTGGGCGGCGATGGCGGCGGCGATGGCCAGGGCCAGCTCTTCGGGTTTGCGCTTGATCGAGTAGTTGGTCAGTTCAGGGTGGGCTTCAACGAAGCTGGTGTTGAACTGGCCGCTGCGGAATTCCGGGTTGCGCAGGATTTCCTGGTAGTAGGCGGCGGTAGTCTTCACGCCTTGCAGGCGCATGTCGTCCAGGGCACGCAGGCCACGGTCCATGGCTTCTTCCCAGGTCAACGCCCACACCACCAGTTTCAGGCACATGGAGTCGTAGAACGGTGGGATGGTGTAGCCGGTGTAGATCGCCGTGTCGGTGCGCACGCCAGGACCGCCGGGCGCGTAGTAACGGGTGATCTTGCCGAAGCTCGGGAGGAAGTTGTTTTTCGGGTCTTCGGCGTTGATACGGAACTGCAACGCGAAGCCACGGTGCTGGATGTCTTCCTGTTTCACCGACAGCGGCAGGCCCGAGGCGATGCGGATTTGTTCGCGGACGATGTCGATCCCGGTGATTTCTTCGGTGATGGTGTGTTCCACCTGCACGCGGGTGTTCATCTCCATGAAGTACACCTCGCCCTCGGCGAGCAGGAACTCCACGGTGCCGGCGTTCTCGTAGCCCACCGCCTTGGCCGCACGTACCGACAGGTCGCCGATGTAGGCGCGCTGTTCCGGTGTCAGTTGCGGGCTTGGAGCGATTTCAATGAGCTTCTGGTTACGACGCTGGATCGAGCAATCGCGCTCGAACAGGTGCACCACGTTGCCGAAGCTGTCACCGAGGATCTGCGCCTCGATGTGCTTGGGATTGACGATGCACTTTTCCAGGAACACTTCCGCCGAACCGAAGGCCTTGGTGGCTTCGGAGATGACACGGGGGAAGGCTTGTTCAAGTTCTTCGCGGCTGTTGCAGCGACGGATACCACGGCCACCGCCACCGGAGGTGGCCTTGAGCATCACCGGGTAACCGATGCGGTCGCCTTCGGTGAGTGCTTCGTGGATGTCCGCAACGTTACCTTCGGTGCCCGGCGTGACCGGCACACCGGCCTTGATCATGCTGCGTCGCGCTTCGGTCTTGTCGCCCATGCGGCGAATCACTTCCGCCGACGGGCCAATGAATTTGATGCCACGTTCGGCGCAGATGTCCGCCAGTTCGGCGTTCTCCGACAAAAAGCCGTAGCCGGGGTGCAGCGCATCGCAGCCGGTTTCCACCGCCAGGTTCACCAGCTTGCGCGGGTTCAGGTAGCCAGCCAGGGGCTCTGCACCAATGCTGTGGGCTTCGTCGGCACGCTTGACATGCAACGCGTGGCGGTCGGCGTCGGAGTAGACCGCGACCGAGCGAATGCCCATCTCGGCGCAGGCACGCACGATTCGTACGGCAATTTCACCACGGTTGGCGATCAGGATCTTTTTTATCACTTGGAAATTCCCTTGAGCCGATTGCTGCGTTCTTTGACCCGCTGGATCCGGGTCGGCGCGTGACCAAATGTTTCATGACAGTCGCGAGACACACACTAAGCCCGCCGAGGGATTAACAAAAATCAATAATTATTGGGTCGTACATAAGTAAAGACTTATAGTTGAACTCATCAGGTTCAGCGGGAGCGTGCTAAATATGCGTAAGTCATTGATGCGTATGACATTGCGTCAATTGCAGATCTTCAATGAAGTGTGCGATTTGCGCTCCTACAGCCGCGCTGCCGAGGAAATGTCCCTCACACAACCCGCCGTTAGCCTACAAATTCGCCAGTTGGAAGAGCTGATCGGGCAGCCGCTGTTCGATTATGTCGGCAAAAAGCTTTACATGACCGAGGCCGCTGAAGCCTTGCAGCGGGCGAGTCGCGACATTTTCGGGCGCCTGGAAAACCTCGATATGCAGCTGTCGGACATGCAGGGTTCGCTGCAAGGCCAGTTGAAGCTGGCGATTGAGTCCAGCGCCAAGTACTTCGTGCCGCACCTGTTTGCCGCCTTCAAGCGCCAGCACCCGGAAGTGCAGTTACACCTCACGGTGGTGAATCGCGCCCAGGTGATCCGCAGGCTTTCGGACAATCGCGATGACTTGGTGATCATGTCCATGGTGCCTCAGGACATGGGCCTGGAATTCCTGCCGTTCCTCAACAACCCGATCGTCGCCGTGGCGCCACCCGATCACCCGCTGAGCCTGCAAGGGCCGCTGCGCCTGCAGGATCTGGAACCCTACACACTGCTGGTGCGCGAACCGGGTTCCGGTACGCGGCTGGCGTGCGAGGAGTATTTCAAGGAGAAACGCGTGCACTTCACCCAGACGGTGGAAGTGGCCTCGGCCGAGGCGCAGCGTGAGTGTGTATGCGCGGGGTTGGGCGTGGCGCTGATGACGCGTCACGCGGTCAACATGGAACTGGCCACCGGCGGGCTCAAGGAGCTGCCGGTGGAAGAGCTGCCACTGTACCGCAGTTGGTGCCTGGTACAGGCCAAGGCCAAGCGCCTGTCACCGGTAGCCCATGCGTTCCTGGGCTTTATCCGCAGCGAGAGGGTGCAGATCAGCGCGCTGGCTGAGCGTTTCGCTGGGCAGCCGCGGGTGCCTGCCAGTGGAGTTCCGGGTAGTCACTGATGCTCTGGAGCAACTGGCGCTCCTCGCAACGGTCTTCGATTGCGCGACGGAACGCCATGCGGCGTTGGTCTTCCTGCTGACGACGGGTTTTAACGGAGCTGTTGCTGTCTTCGTAGGGCCGGGCCATTTGGAGTCTCCCAATGCGAGTACGGGGAGTTCAGAATGGCCCTGGGCGATGACGCAGCGATGACAGACTGATGAAGATTCTGGGTTCGCAGGAGATCCAAATGTGGGAGGGGGCTTGCCCCCGATTGCGGTGTATCAGCCAGCAAATTCATTGGCTGACCCACTGCTATCGGGGGCAAGCCCCCTCCCACATTTTGCTCTGTGTACCGCTTTAGTCATCCAGGGCTTTGACGGACTTGGGTGACAGGCGAAGGCTGCGCAGACTGCGCTTCACGCTCTTAAGGTGGTTGACCAGGCTCGGCCCACGCGCCATGGCCACGCCCATCGCCAGCACGTCGATCACCACCAGGTGGGCGATGCGCGAAGTCAGTGGCGTGTAGATCTCGGTGTCTTCATGCACGTCGATCGCCAAATTGACCGTGGACAGTTCCGCCAACGGCGTCTGGCTCGGGCACAGGGTGATCAGCGACGCACCGCTTTCACGCACCAGGTTGGCGGTGATCAGCAGGTCTTTGGAACGGCCCGACTGGGAAATACAGATGGCCACGTCCGTAGGCTTCAAGGTCACCGCCGACATGGCTTGCATGTGCGGGTCGCTGTAGGCCGCGGCGGTAAGCAGCAAACGGAAAAATTTGTGCTGGGCATCGGCAGCCACCGCGCCCGAAGCACCAAAGCCATAGAACTCGACACGCTGGGCCTGGGACATGGCGGTCACGGCCTTTTGCAACTCCACCGGGTCGAGCTTCTCGCGCACTTCCATCAGGGTGTGCAAGGTGGTGTCGAAGATTTTCAGGCTGTAGTCGGCGACGGAGTCGTCTTCATGGATCGCAAATTGGCCGAAGCTGGCGCCAGCGGCCAGGCTTTGCGCCAGCTTGAGTTTCAAGTCCTGGAACCCGGAGCAACCAATAGCGCGGCAGAAGCGCACGATGGTCGGTTCGCTGATGCCCACGCTGTGCGCCAGGTCGGCCATGGAACTGTGCATCACAGCCGCAGGGTCAAGCAGCACGTGATCGGCAACCTTGAGTTCCGATTTGCGTAACAGGTGGCGCGACTGGGCGATATGTTGCAACAGGTTCAAAGGGCAGGACTCTTGTTATGGGCAGGGCCAGGGATGTAGCAAGCTTGTAGTTATACTACAAGAATTGTCGTTTTGCCCGTCCGACGCATCACTAAATCGCCCTGCTCCCCTTTGAATCTAGGGGCGGCCAAGTTGTAGCCACAGGGGCGCCCCAGGCATCACTGGGAAAAATCTGCATTTTTCCGTAACAAATCTGCCAGCCCTTCGGCCTGCATCGGCCGACTGATCAAATAGCCCTGCACTTCGTCACAACGCTCACCGCGCAGGAAATCCAACTGCTGCTGATCTTCCACGCCTTCAGCCACCACCTTGAGCGCAAGGCCGTGGGCCATAGCGATAATGGCGCGGGTGATAGCGGCGTCTTCACGCCCCTGGCCCAGCCCACGGATGAAGGTCTGGTCGATCTTCACGTAATCCACGGGAATGCGCTTGAGGTAGCTGAGGGACGAATAACCGGTGCCGAAATCGTCGATCGCCAGCTTCACGCCCAGGTCCCGCAGTTGCTGGAAGGTCGCGATGATGTGTTCGACGCTGTCGAGCAATTGGCTTTCAGTCAGCTCCAGCTCCAGGTATTGCGGGTCCAGGCCGGTTTCTTCGAGCACCTGGCGCACCAGGCTGACCAGCTTGCCCTGGCGCAATTGATGCACCGACAGGTTCACCGACACCCGGATCGGCGCCAGGCCCTGGCGCTGCCATTCACACGCCTGCCAGCAGGCCTCGCGCAGCACGAACTCGCCCAGCGGCACGATCAGGCCGGTCTCTTCGGCTAGGCCGATAAAATCCCCCGGCGGCACCATGCCCCACTGCGGATGCTCCCAGCGGATCAACGCTTCAGCGGCATTCAACTTGCCGGTGGCCAGGCACAGCTTGGGTTGGTAGAACACCGTGAGCTGGCGCTCTTCGATAGCCTTGCGCAGATGATTTTCCAGCTGCAATCGCTCCAGCGTGCTGGCTTGCAGGCTGTCGGTGTAGAACTGGAAGTTATTGCCGCCCAGGTGCTTGGCATGTTGCATGGCCATATTGGATTGGCTGACCAGTGCGGAAATTTCCCGCGCATTGTCCGGCAACAGGCTGACGCCCATCGAGGCACTCACTACCAATTCATGCCCTTCCACCGTCACCGGCACCCGCAGTTTGGCCAGCAGCCGCGTGGCGACCCGCGCCAGGCTCGACAGGTTGCCGTAGGCGTCGAACAGTACGGCGAACTCATCCCCGGACAGACGAGCGATAGTGTCAGCCTCGGGTAACGCATTGATCAGGCGACGCGCCATTTTTTGCAGCAGTTGGTCGGCGACTTCATGACCCAGGCTGTCATTGAGCAGCTTGAAGCGGTCGAGGTTGATGTGCAGCAGCGCCAGGCTACGCCCGCCCTGGCGGACCCGCTGGTGGGCCTCGCGCAGCCGTTCGCGGAACAGCGAGCGGTTCGCCAGGCCGGTCAATTCGTCGTAATGCGTAAGGTAGCGCATGCGCTCTTCGGACTCACGTCGCGCCGAGAGATCGGCGAAGAAGCCCACGATATGGCTGACGTTTCCCCGGATATCGCGCACCACATTCAATTGCAGCCACTGCGGGTACAGCTCGCCGTTCTTGCGCGTTTCCACCAACTCACCCTGCCAAGTGCCGTGGCTGAGCAACGCCTGGCGGATCACCGGGAAGTGGCGACGTGCATCGCGGCTGCTGGGCAGTTCGACCACATTGCGGCCGATCATGTCGTCGGTTTCAAAGCCTGTGACGCGGCTGAACGCCTGGTTCACGGCGATCAGCTTGTAGTCGGGGCCAAGGATCACAATCCCTTCGCTGGCGGCCTCGAATACCGTCGATGCCAAACGCTGCTGTTCTTCCAGAGCCTTGCCGGCAGTGATATCGCGGCGTGTACCGAGCATGCGCGTCACCCGCCCACTGGGCGTGCGCTCTACGGCGCGGCCACGGTCTTCGATCCACACCCAGTGCCCATCGCCGTGGCGCACGCGGTATTCCACCTGGTAGTCCTCGCTGCGACCCTTAAGGTGTTCCACCAAGGCACGCTTGAGCAGCGGCAGGTCTTCGGGATGCAGGCGCGGCTTGAGGTGGCTGAGCATCGCCGTGACGTATTCCGGCTCCAGGCCGAACAGTTCCTTGAGCTGCGTGTGATGGACTTCGTCGGTTTGCAGGTTCCAGTCCCACAGGCCCAACTCACTGGCTTGCAGCGCCATGGCCAGGCGCGCTTCGCTTTTATTCAGGGCCAGGCTGGCAGCGTCCAGCTCCTGGCTGCGTTGGGCCACGCGGTCTTGCAGGCTGATCTGGGCTTCGCGCAGTTCTTGCTCGACCTGACGACGTTGTTCAACTTCGCGCACCAACTCCTGATTGAGCTGCTCGCTGCGCTGTTGTGCCTGTTGCAGATGTTCGATCAGCGCCTGATTCTGAAAACGGCGCAGCAGCCCGCGTTGGATCAGGCGATTGACCTGCCACGCCACCAGGCTCAAGGACGCCAGCAGGATCAGGCCAAGCACGCCCCAACCGCGCTGCTGCGGATCGCCCGTCCAGAACAAATAGACGATAGCCGGCACCAGGCACGGCAAGGCAAACGACAAGAACGCCGGCAAGCTCACGGCATAGGCCACGCTGGCCGACAGCGTCGCCGCGCCGATCAGGCCGAACACCCAGGCCTGTTGCATGAAGCTGTCCACCGGCACCAGCGCGATGGCGGCCGTAGCCAAGGTCAGGCCGCTGACGGCCGAGCCGAGCATGAACATACGCCGCCACACCGGTTGGGCCTGGCGACTGGGCATAGCCGAATCGAACGCCGCCACTTGGATCACGCGCATCGCCACCAGGGCCAGCAGCCAGACCAGCCAGATGCTGTCCAGCAGGTATTGCTTGGGGTTCCACAACAGCCAGGCGCAGACCAGGCCATTGACCAGCATCAACAGGGTCGGCAGCAGCGAGCCTTGATACAGCAGGCGTGTGCGCTCGACCGCCATCTCCGTGGCGTAGTGTTTGCGAAGAACCTGCGCGGGGGCCGCCGAGGGGCCGAGCAGGTCGGTGCTGAGGGTCATAGGCAGTGTTCTTATAATGGTGAGCCCGAAACGTCGACGGAGCATACACAAGCAAGCGCCTGGGCCAAACTGCTCTGCGTCATAAAAACTGCACGGTCGCGCAGCGCAAACTTCCGGGCCAGACGGCTTGAGCGAGACGCCGCGCGGGCTGTGGCCATTGACCGACCGGTCATCAGCCTGGCGGTTTTCCGTCGACCACCCGGCATTGGTATTTGCCCCACTCCCCCGGGCACCCTAGAATGCGCCGATGCGCGATGATCTCTCCCTTTTGCTGAACTCCCTCAACGATGCCCAACGCCAGGCCGTAGCGGCCCCCGTTGGCCGTCAGTTGGTCCTGGCCGGTGCTGGCTCCGGTAAAACCCGAGTGCTGGTGCACCGTATCGCCTGGTTGATCCAGGTCGAAAACGCGTCCCCGCATTCCATCCTGTCGGTGACCTTCACCAACAAGGCCGCTGCCGAGATGCGCCACCGCATCGAGCAGTTGATGGGCATCAGCCCGGCCGGCATGTGGGTAGGCACCTTCCACGGCCTGGCGCACCGCCTGTTGCGGGCGCACTGGCAGGAGGCGGGCCTGGCCCAGACCTTCCAGATCCTCGACAGCGATGACCAACAGCGCCTGGTCAAGCGCGTGATCCGCGAGCTCGGCCTCGACGAACAGCGTTGGCCAGCGCGCCAGGCGCAATGGTTCATCAACGGCCAGAAAGACGAAGGCCTGCGCCCGCAACATATCCAGGCCAGCGGCGATTTGTTCCTGGCCACCATGCGCAGCATTTATGAAGCCTACGAGGCTGCCTGCGTGCGCGCCGGGGTCATCGACTTCTCCGAGCTGCTGCTGCGCGCCCTCGACCTGTGGCGCGACAACCCAGGCCTGTTGGCCCATTACCAGAAACGCTTCCGCCACATCCTGGTGGACGAGTTCCAAGACACCAACGCCGTGCAGTACGCCTGGTTGCGCCTGCTGGCCAAGGGCGGTGACAGCCTGATGGTGGTGGGCGACGACGACCAGTCGATCTACGGCTGGCGTGGCGCGAAAATCGAGAACATCTATCAGTATTCCGAAGACTTCCCGGACGCGGTGACCATCCGTCTGGAACAGAACTATCGCTCCACCGCCGGGATCCTCAAGGCCGCCAACGCCTTGATCGCCAATAACACCGGGCGCCTGGGCAAAGAGCTGTGGACCGACGGCGGCGAAGGCGAGGCGATCAACCTGTACGCCGCGTTCAACGAGCACGATGAAGCGCGTTACGTGGTGGAAACCATCGAAAGCGCGCTGAAGACCGGCCTGGCGCGCAGCGACATCGCGATTCTGTACCGTTCCAACGCCCAATCGCGGGTCTTGGAAGAAGCCTTGCTGCGCGAACGCATCCCGTATCGCATCTATGGCGGCCAGCGCTTCTTCGAACGTGCCGAAATCAAGAACGCCATGGCTTACCTGCGCTTGCTGGAAGGCCGTGGCAACGATGCGGCGCTGGAGCGGGTGATCAACATCCCGGCCCGTGGCATCGGCGAGAAAACCGTCGAAGCGATTCGTGACCATGCGCGCCATGCCGATGTGTCGATGTGGGAAGCCATGCGCTTGCTCATCGTCAATAAAGGCCTGACCGGCCGCGCAGCCGGCGCTTTGGGCGTGTTTGTCGAGCTGATCGAGAACCTGGCGGCCAAGTGCGCGGAAATGCCGTTGCACCTGATGACCCAGACCGTGATCGAACAGTCCGGGCTCATCGCTTACCACGAAGCGGAAAAAGGCGAGAAAGGCCAGGCCAGGGTAGAAAACCTTGAAGAACTGGTGAGCGCCGCCCGTGCGTTCGAAAACACCGAGGAAGACGAGGAGCTGACCCCGCTGGCCGCGTTCCTCGGCCATGCATCGCTGGAAGCCGGCGATACCCAGGCGGATGAGCATGAAGACAGCATCCAGCTGATGACCTTGCACAGCGCCAAGGGCCTGGAATTCCCCTATGTGTTCCTGGTGGGCATGGAAGAAGGCCTGTTCCCGCACAAGATGAGCCTGGAAGAACCCGGCCGGCTTGAGGAAGAACGCCGCCTGGCCTACGTGGGCATCACGCGCGCCATGCAGAACCTGGTGATGACCTACGCCGAGACCCGACGCCTGTACGGCAGCGAGACCTACAACAAGGTGTCGCGCTTCGTACGTGAAGTGCCGAAGGGTCTGATCCAGGAAGTGCGCCTGTCCAACAGTGTCAGCCGCCCGTTCGGTGGTGGCCAGCAGCAGAGCGCCAGCACCTTGTTCGCCGGTTCCGAGATTCCGGAAACCCAGTTCAGCCTTGGCCAGCAGGTGAGGCATTCGGTATTCGGCGAAGGCGTGATCCTCAACTTCGAAGGCGCGGGCGCCCAGGCGCGAGTGCAGGTGAATTTCGCCGAAGGCAGCAAATGGCTGATGATGGGTTACGCGAAGCTCGAAGCCATCTGAAACACTGCACCCTTATTGTAGGAGCCCGGCTTGCCGGCGATAGCGGCCTTAAGATTGCTATCGCCGGCAAGCCGGGCTCCTAAAGGTGAAGAATCGCGCCCCTCCCTTGTTTTTTACCCGCTCGGGCCAATATCTGTAATCAGTCCTACAGACCCTTCTGAATCGATCTTACGCAAAAGCCCGAAACATTATGTCGCTAGCCACTGTCACTCCACCTGTGCAACATGGCGCGCGTGCAATCCACAAATGGGAATTCCCTTTATGAAACGTTTTCTTAGCATCGCCATGGCGTTGTGCATCGGCCTGACGATGAGCATCGACGCCAACGCCAAACGCTTCGGTGGCGGCAAAAGTTCCGGTGCGGCACCGACTCACCAGACCAGCCAAATGGCTCCATCCGCCGGCGGCATGGGCGGTGCAGCCGCGACCGCAGGCGCAGCCGGTGCTGCTGGCGCCGCTGCCAAGGCCGGCGGTGCTTCGCGCTGGTTGGGCCCCCTGGCCGGCATCGCCGCCGGTGGCCTGCTCGCTTCCATGTTCATGGGTGGCGGCTTCCAAGGCATGCAGATCTTCGACATGCTGATCCTGGCGGTCATCGCCTTTGTGATCTTTCGCTTTATCGCCGCTCGTCGCCGCAAGCAGCAGGAGCACCTGGCTCCAGCCGGCGCGCCGATGCAACGTGAAGTGTTCGAGCAAAAACCAGCCATGGGTTCGATCTTCGGTGGTTCGGCAGCGCCTGCTGCAGCCCGTCCGGTGATCAACGCGCCGGCCTGGTTCAACGAAGAGCGTTTCGTCGAGGCGGCCCGTAGCCACTTCCAGTCCCTGCAGCAGCACTGGGACGCCAACGAAATGGACAAGATCGCCGAGTTCGTGACCCCGCAACTGCTGGAGTTCCTCAAGCGCGAACGTGCCGACATTGGCGATGCTTTCCAGTCGACCTACATCGACGACCTGCGCGTCCAACTGGAAGGTGTGGATGACCGCGCCGACAAGACCATCGCCACCCTGACCTTCAGCGGTGTGTCGAAGACCTCGCGTTTCGACCAGGGCGAAGTGTTCAGCGAAAGCTGGAACATGGAACGTGCCCAGGGCGACAACCAGCCTTGGCTGGTCGCCGGTATCCGCCAGAACGGCTGATCCTTGCACGCTTGAGCAAGTAGTTACAAAAAACCCCGGACCTGTCCGGGGTTTTCTATTTCACGGTTGCACTTATAGCGAGCTACTGTATAAAACGCCCCTATAAACCGCGCCATCTAGCAAGAGGATCCCGGCCGTGGAAGAAATCATCGAACAATTGCGTGAAGCCAACGAACCGGTCCCGGTTCCTTTGGAGCTGCCTGACGAAGACCAACTGGTGGAAATCGAGGAACAACTGTTCATCGACATCCCGTTCGTCTTTCGTGAATTCCTGCTGACCGTCAGCGACGTGGTGTACGGCAGCCTGGAGCCGGTGACCGTCACCGACCCGCAATCCCACACCTACCTGCCGGACGTGGCCGCCAACGCCTGGGACGCCGGTGTTGATCGTAGCCTGATCCCGATCTGCCAGGACGGCGACGACTACTACTGCGTTGAGGAAGACGGCACTGTGGTGCTGTGGTCTGGCGAAGAAGAAATCGTCACCGAGGAAACCTGGGAATCGGTGTGGCACTGGGCGCGGGACGTCTGGCTGGAAAGCTGAGCCCTGCACCAAGGGTGACCGGCTTGCTGTGGTGAGCGGGCTTGCCCCGCGCTGGGCTGCGTAGCAGCCCCAAAGCCTCACATCGCAAAACCTGAAAGAACGCGTCGCCTGGACTGGGGCTGCTACGCAGCCCAGCGCGAGCAAGCTCGCTCACCACAAAAAGCTCGCTCACCACAGTAAGCGGCCCGCTTACCTCAGTGTTCGGGCGTGTCCTTGTGGTTATCCAGCGTCTCCAACAAGGCGACCTGCATCCGCGTATGCACGCGGATGAACCACCGCCAGAGCACAGCCGCCACTGCAGCCGTGACCACGGCGATCAGCACCAGCAACTTGTTGGTCGGCAGAATACTGGCCGACAAGGCTGCCAATAGCAGGAAGATCACCAGCAGCGAAAGAATCGGGATCAACTCCGCGATCACCCGTCGTACGCGCTGGGTATGCCGCCCGGCCATTTCCGGCTTCACACTCATCTCCGCCAACAGCATCGACAGCGCCTTGAGCTTGCGATACGCCGCGATCAGGAATGGCAGCGACAATAGCAACGCCCCACCCCAGATCAACGCCTTCTGCCAGCTTGGATCACTGATCCAGCCTTCCAGATACCCACCGATACGCGCCGCGAAAAAGCTGCCGGCAAAGAAGATCGCCACCACCAGCGCCAGGTTCACCCCGACTTGCAGGATGATCTTGCGGATCATCGACGCCAACATCGCGCCTTCGCCCTGGGGCTGGATACTGCGCAGCCATTCACCGTACATGCCGAACACCCGGCTCATTCGCTTGGGCATGACAGCCGCGATCTTCAAGGACAGTGGGTCGGCACCACGAATCAGGTACGGCGTGAGCAGTGTGGTAATCGCTGAAACCGCTACGGCGACAGGGTAAAGGAAGTCGCTGGTCACCTGTAGCGTCATCCCCAACGCCGCGATGATGAAGGAAAACTCACCAATCTGTGACAGCCCCATGCCGACACGCAGTGAGGTACGGCCGTCATTGCCGGCGATAAACGCCCCCAGGCCACAGGACAACATCTTGCCCAGCACCACCGCCACGGTGATCACCGCAATCGGCCAGGCGTATTGCAACAGAATCTGCGGGTCGATCATCAAGCCGATGGCCACGAAGAAGATGGCGCTGAACATGTCGCGAACCGGCTCGATCAGGCGCTCGATCTTAATTAACTGACGGGATTCAGCCATGATCGCGCCAATCAGGAACGCGCCCAGCACCATGCTGTATTCCAGCTTGACCACCAGCAGGCAGAAACCGAAACACAGGCCCAATACGGTGATCAGCAGCATCTCGTTGCTGTCGAACTTGGCCACGTAGGCCAGCAAACGCGGCACCAGCAAAATGCCGATGACCAACGCGACGATCATGAACAACGACAGTTTGCCGACCGTGGAAAACACCTCGCCGGAGCTGACCGTGCCGCTGACGGCAATGCTCGACAGCAAGGCGATGATACCGATGCCGAGGATGTCCTCGACGATCAGCACACCGAAAATAAGCTGGGCGAAGCGCTGGTTCTTCATCTTCAGGTCATTGAGTGCCTTGACGATGATGGTGGTAGAGGAAATCGCCAGGATCGCGCCGAGGAACAGCGAGTCCATGGTGTTCCAGTCGAACCAGCGGCCGATCTCGTAGCCAATCCAGATCATCAGGATGATTTCCAGGAAGGCCGCGATAAACGCAGTGGCGCCAACCTTGAACAACTTGCGCAGGCTGAACTCCAGGCCCAGGCAGAACATCAGGAAGATCACCCCCAACTCGGCGAGGGTCTTGATGGTGTCTTCGTCGTGGATCAGGCCGAATGGCGGGGTGTGGGGGCCGATGATGAACCCGGCGACGATGTAGCCCAGGACCACCGGCTGCTTGAGGCGGTGAAACAGGATGGTGACAACCCCAGCCACCAGCATGATCACGGCCAGGTCCTGGATAAAGCTGATGGCGTGCATGGCGAGGGGCTCCTTGAGGGTACTGGCGCTTTTCCCACTTCCGCCCGCGCCTTTGAAATGTCGCAAAGAGCGAAAGGAAAAGTCTGCCTTGATCGTAAGAAATGCCCTGGGATGGGCTTTTGAAGGTTAACACCGCGACTTCCGGCAGAAAGCCGGTGCAATATATGGAAACAGATCGGTACGCGCGTGACGGCAAGCCGACCACTGGCGTCCCGTTAAGGAAGGCGCAGCAAAGAGTCCAGCACCCGCAGAGGTGCCCCCCAACCAATGCCTACAACCCGTGAGTGTGCTATGGAACCCGGAAACGCCCAGCTGTCGATGACGGTATTGATGACCCCTGATATGGCCAACTTTTCAGGCAATGTCCACGGCGGCACCCTGCTCAAGTACCTCGACGAAGTGGCCTACGCCTGTGCGAGCCGTTATGCCGGCCGTTATGTCGTGACGTTGTCGGTGGACCAAGTGATTTTCCGCGAACCCATCCATGTCGGCGAGCTGGTGACCTTCCTCGCGTCGGTCAACTACACCGGCAACACCTCGATGGAGGTGGGCATCAAGGTGGTGACCGAGAACATCCGCGAACGCTCGGTGCGCCACACCAACAGCTGTTTCTTCACCATGGTGGCCGTGGACGACCAGCGCAAACCGGCCGCCGTGCCGCCGTTGCAGCCGCAGAACAGCGAAGATAAGCGCCGGTTCGTTCAGGCACAGCAGCGCCGGCAGATCCGCCAGGAGCTGGAGAAGCGGTATCAGGAAATCAAAGGCTGAAGCGCCGTAAATCTCAAACTGTAAACCCAATCAAACTGTGGGAGCGGGCTTGCTCGCGAAGGCAGTGTGTCAGCCGGCTCATCAGGGTCTGGTGCACCGCATTCGCGAGCAAGCCCGCTCCCACATGGAGTTTTGTGTACTTATAGATCTATAGGGGTGGCTTCAAACCGCACGCGTGGATGGGCAATACGGTCCTGAGCACGCACCAGCTCCAGTTCATAACTGGCGCAAGCCTGGGTTTCCAGCAGTACTTCGTGCACCGCTGCGGCAGTGAACTCGAACGCCGCCAACAGGCTATCGCCCAACAGTACCCGCGCCAGGAACAACCCCGAGGTCAGGTCGCCCACGCCCACGGGCTGACGCGGAAACGCCAGCAGCGGCCGGCGCAGGTGCCAACTGCCATCGGCGGTCACCAGCAGCATCTCGAAACCGTCCGGCAGCTTGCCGGGGTAATCCAGGTGCTTAACCAATACTGCCTTCGGCCCGCGTGCCAGCAACGCCTTGGCCATAGCCAGGCAGTCGAACAGCGATTGCGGCTTGCGCCCGGCAAAGCTATCCAGCTCCAGCTGGTTGGGGCACAGGAAGTCAGCCATGGCCGCGGCTTCGTCCAGCAGGAAATCGCTGACTTCCTGGGGCACGATGCAGCCCTTTTCCGGATGGCCCATCACCGGGTCGCACAAATACAGGGCCTTGGGGTTAATGGCCTTGATGCGCGCCACACCGCTGAGAATCGCACGGCCCTGGTCTGCACTGCCCAGGTAACCGGACAGCACCGCATCGCAGTTGCCCAGCTCGCCAATCGCGGCGATGCCTTCCACCAGCGCCGGAATCTGTTGCGGCGCCAGCACTTCGCCCGCCCATTGGCCATACTGGGTGTGGTTGGAGAACTGCACCGTGTTCAACGGCCAGACGTTCACCCCGACACGCTGCATGGGGAATACGGCGGCGCTGTTTCCGGCGTGGCCAAAGACCACATGAGACTGGATCGCAAGCAGATGAGGTGTGCGTTTCATGCGCGGGATTTCCGTAAAGCCATTGAAATTCTGGCCGCGCAGTATGCGACTAAACGCAGCCTGTACGACAGACCGGCGACACAGTTAAGCTGCTCTCACTTTGTTGGAGTCTTTCGCATGCTGACCCTGGGAAACATCTTCGTGTTGATGCTGCTGGCGACCGGTGCCGCCTGGGTGTGGCACAACCACGGCCTGCGCGAGCGGGCACTGGAGCGGGTCAAGCAGCATTGCGCCAAGCTCGACATCGAACTGTTGGACGGCGCGGTGGCGCTCAAGCGCATCGGGTTTGTGAAAGATGCCAACGGGCGGCGGCGCCTGGCGCGTATCTACAACTTTGAATTCACCGTGACCGGCGAAACCCGCCACCCGGGCACCATCACCCAATTTGGCGCCCACAGTGCGCAGATCGAACTGGCGCCCTACCCGTTCGAGATCAAGACGCCGCTGCCCAGTGCCGAGGTGATCGAGCTGAGCCAGTGGCGCCAGGACCACGCCAAGAACCGTCAGTAACGGCAGGCCTTTAGTGCGGCCTGCAAGGCAGCCAGGTCCTGTGGCTCGCTGAAAATCAATTCGATACGTGAATCGCGGCGCCACTCGCTGGCCTGCCAAGTCAGCTCGCTGTTATCCACCGCGTTGGTCGAAACCCACCCTTCGGCGCTGTGGATAACCAGTTTGGCGCGGCGCCATTCAAGGCTTGTCAGCCACTGGTCGAGGCGGCGGGTATCGAACTGCTGGCTCGGGTGCCAGCGCCAGCCGACACTCCAACCACCCTCTTGGGCCTGACTCAGGCAGATCGGTTGAGTGGGATCGCTCCACACCGCCGGCATTTGCGCGAGGCCTTCGGGCACTTCGATGTTATCCACAGCGGCTGAAGCCTGTGTGTTCAGGCCGGGTAATTGTTGCAGGGGCAATTGCGCCTGACGGGTCCAGTAGAGCGGGCATTCTGGCAACTGCAGTTCGATCGCTCGGCGCTGCCCAGCGTCCACCCCTTCATCCTTGTTCAACACCAGCAACCCGGCACTCGTCAGAGCCTCTTGCTGCGCTGGCGGTAATGGTTTCCCTGCGGCCAGCGCCTGGGCATCCAATACCAGCACGCAAGGCTGGACGGCCAGCACGCCCTGCCATGGCGCCTGTCGCAACTGCTTGAGCAATTGCGCCGGATGGCCCAGACCTGACGGTTCGATAAACAGCCGGTCGGGCTTGGCCTTACGCAACAAACGACCCAGTCCTACCTGAAACGGTGCACCGTTCACGCAACACAGGCAGCCTCCGGCGACTTCGCCCAAGGCAATGCCGTCGTCATCCTGAGTGAGCAAGGCCGCGTCCAGGCCAATCTGCCCGAACTCGTTGATCAGCACGGCCCAGCGCTCGTTGGCCGGACGCTGGGCGAGCAGGTGCTTGATGAGGCTGGTCTTGCCGGCGCCCAAAGGCCCGGCAATCACGTGGGTGGGAATGTTCTGCAGCATGAAGGGCATCGTTCGGACCGTGTAGAGCGTTTGATCCTACGCGGTTATGCGAGCCAATCCAGTGTCAGGATCAATCGGCGCTCATCGGCCTTGAGCGCCGGTGACCGGTGGATCAAGCCGTAATTCTCATTACCGTGCCATTTGGTGCCCTTGAGCAGGGCGACTTCGCCGCAGTGAATCTGTTCGACACGCTCGGTGGGCTCGGCCTCCGGCTGGCTCAGCCTGCGCCGGTCCATCACGCCTTCGCGCAACCACTGGCTGCCGACCCCCGCATAGGTGGTGATCAGCCGCACCGGCACATGGTCGACGTGAAAACGTGGGCACATCGCCTTATCCAGCAACCTCAAACGCACACCAATACGCTTGGCGCCCAGCAAGCAGGCGAATGCGCTGACCAGCCACGACACATCGGCAATAAAGCCTTCGTAGCCCTCAAGATCACGGCAACTGGACGCCAGACCCTGCAAGTCGGGCATGGCGTCTTCGTTGTTAAGCTCGATCACCATGGAGTCGGCCAACGGCTCGTTGAGCGCCACCAGCAAGGCGCCGAACTCGGCGATGTGCAACGGCAACTGCCGCTCCCACACGGCCAGGTTGACGCCATCTTCCAGGATGTCGGACAGCGCCAGCGGGGTTTCGCCACGGGTCTGGCGAATCACGGGACGCAGGGGAATCACCGGGGCCAGCATCAGGCGGCTGCCTCCTCATACCAAGGGCCAAAAGGATCGGCCAGCAGGCGCCAACCGTCGACGCCCAGGGCCATTTCTTCATCGTTGAGCAGACACGCGTCCAGCTCGGCACGCAGTTGGGTGAAGTCGATGTTCTGCCCGATAAACACCAGTTCCTGGCGGCAATCACCGGTGCTCAGTTGCCAGTTGCCCATGATCGCCGCGATGCTTTCTTCGTCCTGAGGCCACTGGCTTTTTGGCACAAAGCGCCACCAGCGTCCGGCAAAACCATGGCGCATCAAACCACCGGCCTGGGACCAGCTGCCCGCATCTTGGTGCTTGCTGGCCAGCCAGAAAAAACCCTTGGAGCGCAGCAGTTTGCCGTTGACCCACGGGCGGTCGATGAAGTCGAAGAAACGCTGTGGATGGAAGGGACGGCGCGCACGGTAAGCGGTGGAAGCAATACCGTATTCCTCGGTTTCCGGTACATGTTCACCACGCAATTCCTGCAACCAACCCGGCGCTTGCGCGGCGCGTTCAAAGTCGAAACGGCCAGTGTTGAGAATTTTGTTCAGCGGTACTTCACCCATGACCATCGGGATGATTTCCGCCTGGGCGTTGAGGCGTTCAAGGATCGCCATCAACTCTTCGCGTTCGCGGCTGCTGATCAGGTCGATTTTGCTGATGAGGATCACGTCGGCGAATTCGATCTGCTCGATCAGCAGGTCGGTGATGGAGCGCTCGTCTTCTTCACCTAGGGTTTCACCACGTGACGCCAGGCTTTCGGCGGCCTGGTAGTCGAGCAGGAAGTTCATGCCGTCGACCACGGTGACCATGGTGTCCAGGCGTGCGATGTCGGCGAGGCTCTGCTCGTTTTCGTCGCGGAAGGTGAAGGTCTCGGCCACGGGCAAGGGTTCGGAGATACCGGTGGACTCGATCAGCAAGTAATCGAAACGACCTTCCTTGGCGAGTTTTCCGACTTCTTCGAGCAAGTCTTCCCGCAAGGTGCAGCAGATGCAGCCGTTGCTCATCTCCACCAGTTTTTCTTCGGCGCGATTGAGCGTGACGTCGCGCTGGACCTCACTGCCGTCGATGTTTATTTCGCTCATGTCGTTGACGATCACCGCCACCCGCAGGTTTTCGCGGTTGCGCAGGACATAGTTGAGCAGCGTGCTTTTACCGGCGCCGAGAAAGCCGGACAACACAGTAACGGGGAGACGATTGGGCATCAGGTATTCCTCATCAGGGTTGGCCGGTCAAATCGCCCGTTTATGGCGTTCGCGCAGCTCTTCACGTTCTTTGGCTTCGATACACAGGGTGGCGGTAGGACGCAGCAACAAGCGCTGTAGGCCGATGGGCTCGCCGGTTTCGCGGCACCAGCCATATTCGCCGCGCGCCAGCAAGTCGAGGGCGTCGTCGATCTTGTCCAACAGCTTCTTTTCCCGCTCCAGCAGGCGCAGCTGCCATTGGCGCTGTTCTTCGGCGCTGCCGACATCGGCGGGGTCGCTGTTGGTTTCCTGCTCGCGCAGGACCAGGAACTCGGCGTCGATGCGGGCTTGCAATTCACTACGTTGGCTCAGCAGCAACTCACGGAAGAACCCTTGCTGGGCTTCATTCATGTAGTTGGCGGAAGGCTGGGCCAGGAGGTCTTGTTCAGTCATGGGGAGCGGTTCACGGGTCAGGCTGTTTTTTAATGTTATAGTATAACAATGCAGATAAGCCATCCCCTCTTGCTCGCCACGACGAAGGGCGCAATGCTTGAATACTTTCCGACCTTGAGAAACCCGATGAAACGCTTGGTGTGCGCCCTGTTATTGGTTGCCGCAGGACCTGTCTGCGCCCAGGTGCCGAGCCTGCTGGCCAACTGCACGCGCAGCGCCAACCTGCTCGCTTGCGTTGACCCTTTAGGCAACGCCTACAGCGTGGCGACGGTCGGCAGCACCACGTATTTGCGCGGGTACGAGGTGATCGGCAAACGCTATTGGGCACAGACCAACAGCCGCTACGGGCAACTGACGTTCTTTACCGGGTTGGCGTCGGATGGTGAGGCGTGGGTCGGCTACACACGACGCGTGGGCTGGACCACCCTCAACCGGTTCTCCAGTTCAGGCGGCGCCAGCGCCAAATTCACCTGTAGCCGTATAACCGGCTGTTAGACCTGGCCGTTCTTCTGTTCCTGCACCCACGCCATGTAACTGTTCATCGGTGGGTTCTTCTGGAAGTATTTCTTCAGGCCTTCGAACAGGCCATCGGCAACCGCCTGTTGATGACGCGCGGTGACCAGCCGCGCACTGTCCCGCGCGTTGGAAATAAACCCGGTTTCGACCAGGATCGACGGCACATCCGGTGACTTGAGCACCGCGAATCCGGCTTGTTCCACGCGCTTCTGATGCAGGCTGGTGATGCCTTCCAGGCTGCCCAGGATCGAGTTGCCCAGTTGCAGGCTGGACGCGATGGTGGCGTTCATCGACATATCCAGAATCACCCCGGCGAGCATCGGGTCCTTATCTTTCAGATTGAGCAGACTGGTGGCACCGAGCAGATCGGCGCCGTTTTCCCGTTGCGCCATAAATCGCGCCGTAGCGGAAGTGGCGCCGCCTTCGGACAGGGCATACACCGAAGCGCCCGACGCCGTGATACGCGGCGCCGCGTCCGCATGCACCGAAATAAACATGTCGGCATTGTGCTTGTGGGCGATTTCCACGCGCTTGCGCAGCGGTACGAAGAAATCGTCGTTGCGCACCAACTTCACGTCGAAGCCTTTCTCGCGCTTCAAACGTTTGGCCAGCAGTTGGGCGATGGACAGCACCACATCTTTTTCGCGCTGGCCTTTGGAGCCGACGGCGCCTGGGTCCTTGCCGCCATGGCCGGGGTCGACCACCACGATGATGTCGCGTTTGGGGTGGGCCTTGTCCACCAAAGGCTTGGGCTCGGCCGCAATCTGGCGAGGCGCCTGGGTGGCGCTGGTCAGGTCCAACACCAGGCGATGGCCTTGGCCATCCTGGGGCGGCAATAGAAAGCTGTTGAGCTGCATCGGTGCGGCAAGGTCCAGCACGATGCGCGTATCGCCTTTGCCGAAATGCCCGGAGCGGATCGAGGTGATCCCGCTGTTTTTCAGCGCCAACTGAGAGAAATCACCACTGAGCCCGGCGCCGCTGAGGTCGATGATCAAGCGTTCCGGCGCGCTCAGGGTAAACGTCTTGTATTGGACCGGACCGCTGAGATCGAACACCAGCCGCAGCTTGTCGTCCGAGCGCCACAGGCGGGCGTTGCTGATCTGCGTGGCGTGGGCGGTAAACGGCAAGGTGAACAGCGGGCTGGCCAGAAGCAGGTTTAGGAGCTGACGTCTGTGCATGAAAAATACCGCAAATAAAGGAGCGTCCCTGCTCGACATGACTGAAAAAAGGCTGGAGCAGAAAAATCATCGTCGACTCAATAGTTATAATATAACATGTCTTTTTATTCCCAACGATGGACCTGCTCATGAATGCGCTGACTCTGCCGGATATCGCCGCGCAGGCTTCACGCCAAGCCTTGCCACTCGACTGGGTGGGCATGTGCGGTATCGCCCTGCCGATTCTCATCGACGGCCAGCGCTTGACCGCAACCGCCGATGCCGGCGTGAGCCTGGACGATGGCGCCGCCCGTGGCATTCATATGTCTCGCCTGTACCTGGCGCTGGAGATGCTCGACCAGCAACCGCTTACGCCCGCACTTCTGCGTAATGTACTGCAGCGTTTTCTCGACAGTCATGAAGGTTTATCTAATAACGCCTACCTACGCATTCATACCGATTTGCTGCTCAAACGCCCGGCGCTGGTCAGCCCGCTGGCCGGCTGGAAAGGCTACCCGGTGAGCATCGAAGCGCGTATGGAAAACCAGATGTTCCACGTGGAACTAAAAATTGACGTTACTTATTCCTCAACGTGCCCATGCTCCGCTGCCCTCGCCAGGCAGTTGATTCAGCAACAATTTCTCGACGACTTCGCCAACACACCGTTGCAGCATGAAGACGTGTTGACCTGGCTTGGCAGCGCCAACGGCATCGTCGCCACGCCTCATAGCCAGCGCAGCAGTGCGCAGTTGCATGTCGAGCTGCAAGGCGAGCAAGTGCCTCTCACAGCGTTGATCGACACCGTCGAAACCGCCCTCGGCACCGCCGTACAAACCGCCGTAAAACGAGCGGACGAACAAGCCTTCGCCCTGGCCAACGGGCAGAACCTGATGTTCTGCGAAGACGCCGCCCGCCGCCTGAACCTCGCCTTGAAACGCTCGGATGCCGTCAAAGCCTTCCACCTGAAAGTGGTCCATGCCGAAAGCCTGCACGCGCACGATGCCGTGGCTGAAAGCCGCTGGACGAGACACCCTGCATGATCACCTGCACCGCTTTACGCTGGGGCGCACCCGGCCAGCCGCTGACGCCCGCCATCGACCTCACCCTGGAAAAAGGCAGCCTCACCGGCATCATCGGCGCCAATGGCACCGGCAAAAGCAGCCTGCTTAAAGTCATCGCCGGCCTGCAGAAACCCCTGGCGGGTAAAGTCACGGTGGATGTTCCACGCCGTGGCGGCCTGTCGTTTCTGCCCCAGCAGCAGCACTTGGACCGACAGTTTCCCATCAGCCTGCAAGAGCTGGTCGCTGCCGGCTTCTGGGGCACGCAACTTTCCCCGCAACAACGCAGCCAGCGCCTGGAAGCGGTATTGGAAGAGTGGTGCCTTGGCGGCCTCGAACACCGCCCCTTGATGGCGCTGTCCGGTGGCGAACTGCAACGCGCCCTGCTCGCCCGCATGAGCCTGGCCGAAGCGCCGGTTCTGCTACTCGACGAGCCCCACGCCGCCCTCGATGAAGAAGGCCAGGCGCTGTGCTGGAAACATATCCACGCGTGGCATGAGCAAGGTCGCACGCTGATCGTGGTCTGCCATGACCTCGCCTCCGTGCGCCACCACACCCAGCAAGTGGTGCAGATCAAAAGCAGCGGCTGCGTGTTCGGCCCGAGCAAAGAGCTGATCCGCCCGCAGCCACAGATGCAGGTGGCCTAATGCATTTCGCCGCCCACCTGTGGATGCCTTTTGTTGATTTCGTCTTTATGCGCCGCGCCCTCATCGGCGGGTTGGTGCTCGCCTGCAGCACTGCGCCACTGGGAGTGTTCCTGATCCTGCGACGCATGAGCCTGATCGGTGACGCCGTCGCCCACGGCATCCTGCCCGGCGCAGCCCTCGGCTTCTGGTTCGCCGGCCTCAGCCTGCCCGCCCTGACCATCGGCGGCCTCGGCGCGGGCCTGAGCATGGCCGGCCTGTCCGCGTGGATCACTCGTCGTACCGGCCTGCGCGAAGACGCCAGTCTCGCGGCCATCTATCCCATCTCCCTCGCCGCCGGCGTACTGATCCTGGGCCTCGCCGGCAAACGCCTGGACCTGCTCCATCTGCTGTTTGGCTCCGCCCTGGCCGTGGACGAAACCACCCTCACCGGCATGCTGTGGGTTTCCAGTTTCAGCCTGATCGCCATGGCGTTGATCTACAAACCCCTGCTGCTGGACACCCTCGACCCGTTGTTCCTGCAAACCGTCAGCCGCCTCGGTCCGCTGGCCCATGGTTTGTTCCTGACTTTGGTGGTGCTGAACCTGGTGATCGGCTTCCAGGCCATCGGCGCCTTGATGGTGGTGGGCCTGATGATGTTGCCGGCCATCGCTTCACGTTTCTGGAGCCGGCGCCTGCCGGTGTTGATCGCGGTATCGGCGGTGCTGGGATGCCTGTCGGTATGGCTGGGTTTGTTGCTGTCGTTCTACTACTCGTTGCCCAGCGGCCCGGCGATCGTGCTGGTGGCGGGCGCCGGGTATCTGCTGTCCGTAGTCTTCGGTCCGGTGCACGGCTTGCTGCGCCGCCCGCCTTTGCTGTCATCCCAATGAGGTGTTTCCCGATGCGCGCTCTACTCGTGCTGTTCAGTCTCGTCCTGTCGTTGTCGACGGCGCAGGCCGCCGACAAGCTTCAGGTGGTTACCAGCTTCAGCATCCTCGATGACATCACTCACCAGATTGGTGGTGATCACATCCAGATCAGCAACATGGTCGGCCCCGACGCCGACGCCCACACCTACGAGCCTACCCCGGACGATGCCAAGGCATTGCTCAAGGCCAAGGTGATCATCAAGAACGGCCTGGGCTTCGAACCCTGGCTGGACCGTCTGGTGACCAGCACCGAAACCAAAGCCACGGTGGTGACCGCCAGCAAAGGCGTGATCTCCCACACCATGGACGAGGACGGCGAAACCATCCCCGACCCGCACGCCTGGCACAACCTGGCGAACGCCGAAATCTACGTGAACAACATCACCAAGGCGCTGATCGCTGCCGACCCGGCCAACAAGGCCGACTACCAGCACAACAGCCAAACCTACCTGAAAGAAATCTATCGTCTGCTGGCCGAAGCCAAGACCAAGTTCGGCGCTCTACCCGCCGGTAATCGTCGCATCGTCACCTCCCACGACGCCTTCGGTTACCTGGGCCAGGCCTACGGCATCGAGTTCCTTGCGCCACAGGGCCTGTCCACCGAACGCGAGCCGTCCGCAGCCGAAGTGGCCGCACTGATCACCCAGATCCGCAAAGACAAAGTCAAAGCCGTGTTCATGGAAAACATCAAGGATTCGCGCCTGCTCAAGCAGATCGCTGACGAAAGCGGCGCGCAGATCGGCGGCACGCTGTACTCCGACGCCCTCGCCGCTGAAGGCCCGGCCAGCACCTTTACCGGGCTGTTCGAATACAACCTCAATACCTTGTGCGCAGCCTTGAGCAAGCCATGACCCTGAGCATGCTCGACCTGGAAGGGGCTACCGTCGGCAGCCGCTTTCCCCTCGAACCCGTGCTCGATGCCCTGCCGTGGAACAGAGACGGCCTGATCGCCGCCATTGCCCAGCAACATGGCAGCGGCGAGGTGTTGATGCTGGCCTGGATGAACCGCCAGGCCCTCAAGGAAACCCTGGGCACCGGGCAGGTCTGCTACTGGTCGCGCTCACGTCAGCGGTTGTGGCGCAAGGGCGAAAGCTCCGGTCACTGGCAACAGCTGGTGGAAGCACGCCTGGATTGCGACGGCGACGCGGTCTTGCTGATCGTCGACCAGCAAGGTCCGGCCTGCCACACCGGTCGGCCGACCTGCTTCTACAACGCCATCGACGGCGACTACGTCCACATCATTACGGAGCCCTTAGCATGATCCGCAAAAACCCGTCCGGCGATCTGCCCGTGATTGCCGAGTCGGCCTACGTCGACAAGACCGCCATCATCTGCGGCAAGGTCATCATTGGCGAAAACGTTTTCGTCGGCCCCTACGCCGTGATCCGTGCCGACGAAGTCGACGCCAGCGGCGGCATGGACCCGATCATCATCGGCGCCAACTCCAATATCCAGGACGGCGTGGTCATCCACTCCAAATCCGGCGCGGCAGTGACCATCGGAGAATTCACCTCCATTGCGCACCGCTCCATCGTCCACGGCCCCTGCACCGTCGGCGACCGCGTGTTCATCGGTTTCAACAGCGTGCTGTTCAACTGCGCCGTCGGCGACGGCTGCGTGGTGCGCCACAACTCGGTGGTCGACGGCCGTGATTTGCCTGCGGCGTTCTATGTGCCCTCCACCACCCGCATCGGACCCAACACCGACCTCTCGCAATTCCCGCCGGTGAGCGTGAGTGCCTCGGAATTTTCCGAAGACGTGGCGCGCACCAACGTTGACCTGGTGCGCGGCTACAAAGCCCTGCAAAACGAGTTCTGAACCATGAGCCGCCTGCTGATCCGCAACGCCCGCCTGGTGAACGAAGGCCAGGAATTCGACGCCGATGTATTGGTCGCCAATGGTCGTATCGAAAAGATCGCCAGCAGCATCCAGGACAGCAACGCGCCCGTCGCCATTGACGCTCAAGGTCACTGGTTGCTGCCCGGCATGATCGATGACCAAGTGCATTTTCGCGAACCTGGCGCGCCAGACAAAGGCAGCTTCTACAGCGAATCCCGCGCAGCGGTAGCCGGTGGTATCACCAGCTTCATGGACATGCCCAACACCAACCCGGCCACCCTCGACCTGGACGCCCTGGCCGACAAGAAACGCCGCGCCGCCCTGCACTCGGTGGCCAACTATGGCTTTCATTTCGGCGTGAGCAACGACAACCTCGACGCCGTCGCCGCCCTCGACCCACGCGAGGTGGCCGGGGTCAAAGTGTTCATGGGCGCTTCAACCGGCAATATGCTGGTGGACGACCCTCGGATCCTGGAACGCCTGTTCGCCGAAGTGCCCACCATTCTGCTGGCCCATTGCGAACACACGCCGAGCATCCAGGCCAACGAGCTGCGCCTGCGCGAGCGTTTCGGCGAGCACATCCCCGCCGTCGCGCACCCGCTGATCCGCGATGCCGAGGCGTGCCATCGCTCGTCATCCTTTGCCGTGGAATTGGCCAAGCGCCATGGCACCCGTCTGCATGTGCTGCACCTGACCAGCGCCCGCGAACTGGCGCTGTTCGAAGACAAGCCCCTTGCCGAAAAACGCATCACCGCCGAGGTCTGCCTGCACCACCTGCTGTTCGATGACCGCGACTATCATCGCCTCGGCCACCAAATCAAATGCAATCCGGCGATCAAGACCCGCGCCGACCGTGACGCCCTGCGCCTGGCGTTGCTGAGCGACCGCCTGGACGTGATCGGCAGCGATCACGCGCCGCATACCTGGGCGCAAAAACAGTTGGCTTATCGCGAGGCGCCGTCGGGATTGCCCCTGGTGCAGCACGCGCTGCCGGCGCTGCTGGAGCTGGTGGCCGATGGGCTGCTGCCGCTGACCACGCTGGTCGCAAAAACCAGCCACCGCGTCGCCGACCTATTCGCCATCCCCGATCGCGGCTATCTGCGTGAAGGTTATTGGGCCGACCTGGTGCTGATCAAACCCGAGCCCGAGGGCAAGCCGGTCAGCAGCCAACCTATCCTGGCCCGTTGCGGCTGGACGCCCTTCGCCGACCGCAGTTTTCGTCACAGTGTCAGCACCACCCTGGTTTCCGGCCACTTGGCTTTTCATAACGGCCAGGTAATCGACAGCTGCCAAGGATTACCTTTGCATTTCCAGCGTTAGAGACGACGGCGATGATCCGCATCACCTTGCCAGACGGCACGCAACGCGAGTACGACGAGGCGCTGTCGGTTTACGAAGTCGCTGCCAGCATCGGCGTGGGGCTGGCCAAAACGTCGGTCGCCGGCCGCGTTGACGGTGTGCTGGTGGGCTGCGAACACCTGCTGGAGCAGGACGCCCGGCTCCAGATCATCACCACCCAGGATCCCGAGGGGTTGGAGATTCTGCGACGCTCCTGCGCGAGTCTGTTGGCGATGGCCACTCAGCAACTGTTTCCTATCGCTCAACTGACAGCCGGGTCGCCCATCGACGATGGTTTTTTCTACGACTTGGCCTACGAACGCGCCTTCACACCGGTCGACCTTGAACAGATCGAAGAACGCATGCGCCACTTGGCGAACACCAATCATTCGGTGCGGCGCCTGGGCGATTTTGAAACCCTGTGCCAAGGTCTTCATGTGCCCAGCACCGGTGTGATCCGAGCCTTCAAGCTGACCAAGGTCACCATCAACGCGTCGCAGCAACGCATTTACGGCACCTGTTGGGCCAGCCAGCAGGCTGCTGTACTCACCCTGAGTGAAAGCCAGGCCGACTTCGGCCAGCAGGTCTGTGAAGCATTGAAACGTGTGGGTATACGGGCGGTGGTGGACCGACGCAACGAGAAGGTCAGCTACAAGATGCGCGAGCACAGCCTGCATGAAGTGCCGTATCTGGTGATTGTTGGCGAGAGGGAAGAAGCCGGCGGCTACGTCAGCCTGCGTAGCCGCCTGGGGGAAGACCTCGGTCAGATGAGTGTCGAAGCCCTGTGCGAAAGGCTCAAGCGCGAGGCTTGACCGTCCCGCAATCGTTGCCCAGCCATTGGGCATGGCTGTCCAGGCTGCCCTTCTGTTGAATGCCGGTGGCATTGAAGGTGCCGTTGACGGTGGTGGTGAATTCTTTCTGGCTCTGGAAAGTTGCTACGCCTGTGCCTTGGGCTTTCGGGCAACTGAAACGGAATTTCCACTGGTTGCCGGTCTTGTCGGTCACTTCCTGCTTGCAGCCCGATTGCGGGTCGGTCAGCGGGATCGAATCGGAGGCGACCTGCGCCGGAGTCAGGCACACCTGCACACCTTTACCGGCCATGGTGATGCCTTGTTTTTCGAGCATGGCGCGTTGTTCCGGGGTCATCTGTTGCTTGAGCTGACCGAGGATCAGTGACAGGTCCGGCAGGTCCTGGTTATCGACTTTCATATTGCTGGTGGTCAGTTCCCACAAGCCCGGCGCCAGCATCTGCGCCTGCGCCGCCACCGGCAGCGACACACCAATCATCATGGCCAAAGACAGCAGACGAGCATTCATCGGGTAACTCCTGGGTAATGTTGGGCGTTAGACGCCGCAAAGGTGCCAGGGTTGCACGGCAAATAAAATAGCGACATTCCTGACCAGACATGGTCTGTTAGGCACTTGGATTGCCTGGAGTAACGTCGTCCATGGATTTCTTTGGCCCGCACCTGCTCGCCTACTTCATCGCCACGCTGCATTTCCTCGGGACCCTCGCCGCGATCCACGCGGTGCTGACCGTCAGGACCGCCCAAGGCTCAATCGCATGGGCTTTGTCGCTGATGTTCATGCCCTACCTCACGCTGATCCCGTACCTGATCTTCGGCCGCAGCACGTTCGACGCCTACATCCAGGCCCGTCGCCAGGCCAACCAGGAAATGCACACCGCCATCACCGAGCTGAACTGGCGCCCGTGGGTCGAAGAAGCCCTGGCGGCACGCAACTCCAGCGCCTACGCTTCGCTGCGCGCCATGCCCAAGCTGGGCCGCATGCCGTGCCTGGCCAACAATGAAGTGCGTTTGCTGATCAATGGCGACGCCACCTTCAGTGCGATCTTCGCGGCAATCCGCAGCGCCAAGACGGCGGTGCTGTTCCAGTTCTTCATCATTCATGACGACGAACTTGGCAGGCAGTTGCACGCCCTGTTGAAGGAAAAGGCCGCAGAAGGCGTCTCCATCTACGTGCTGTATGACCGCATCGGCAGCCACGCCCTGCCCCATCGTTATGTGCAATCGCTGCGCGACGCCGGGGTGAACGTCAAAGCCTTCGCCACCCGCAGCGGCTGGCTCAATCGCTTTCAGGTCAACTTCCGCAACCATCGCAAGATCGTGGTGGTGGACGGTATTACCGGGTTTGTCGGCGGGCATAACGTCGGCGATGAATACCTGGGCAAGAAACCACCACTGGCACCATGGCGCGATACCCATGTGCAGGTGACCGGCCCGGTTGTGGCGTGCTTGCAGGAATCGTTTGCCGAAGACTGGTTCTGGGCCGCGCGCGAACTACCGCCGCTGATATTGCCGGACGCCTACCCGGAAGACGGCGTGCTCTGCCAATTGCTCGCCAGCGGTCCGGCCGACCCCTATGAAACCTGTTCACTGTTCTTCGTCGAAGCCATCCACGCAGCGACGCAGCGGGTATGGATCACCAGCCCCTACTTCATCCCCGACGAAGCGGTGTTCTCGGCCCTGCGCCTGGCCGTGCTGCGCGGTGTCGACGTGCGTCTGCTGCTGCCTTCACGGCCCGATCACCGCATCGTCTACGCCGCGTCCAGCCTGTACGCAATCGAAGCCGTGCGCGCCGGCGTGCGGGTGTTCCGCTATATGCCGGGCTTCCTGCATCAGAAGGTGGTGTTGGTAGACGACGAAATCGCCGCTATCGGCAGTGCGAACATGGACAACCGTTCGTTCCGGTTGAATTTCGAAGTGATGTTGCTGACGGTCGACGAGGCCTTCGCCAAGGAAGTCGAGCACATGCTGCTGGGCGACTTCGCCCTGGCCCATGAAGTCAGCCAAGAAGAAAGCCGCGAAACCCGTCGCCTTCAGCAACTGGGCATGCGGGTTGCGCGGCTTATTTCACCGATTCTCTAACAAACACCGCGGTAAACAATGTGGGAGGGGGCTTGCCCCCGATAGCGGTCAACCAGTGCCGAATCAGCTGGCTGACACACTGCCATCGGGGGCAAGCCCCCTCCCACATTTGTATCTTCATTGGTCTGGAGGTTCGGGTTAGCGGTAGATATCTTCCCGTGTCCACGGCAGGTCATGGCTGCCATCGGCATGGGGTTTCACCGCCAGAATCTGGTGCAGGTTGATCCAGCCCCGGGCAAACGCATACGCGCAACCCGCCAGGTACAGCCGCCAGATGCGCAACGCTTGCTCCGGCACCATTTTCGCCGCCGCTTCCAGGTTGTCTTCCAGGCGCTCGCTCCAATGGTCCAGGGTGCGCGCGTAGTGCAGGCGCAGGCTTTCGACGTCGACCACTTCCAGCCCGACTTCGCTGATCTCGGCCGTCATCATCGCCAGGTGTGGCAGCTCGCCGTTGGGGAACACGTAACGCTCGATGAACTCCCCGGCGCCACGGCCCACAGGGCGACCATCGGTGTGCTTGGCGGTGATGCCGTGGTTCATCACCAGGCCGCCTTCGCGCACAGCGCCGAACAGGGTCTTGCAGTACTCCGCCAGGTTGGCATGGCCGACGTGTTCGAACATGCCCACGCTGACAATTTTATCGAAACGGCCGTCTTGCGGCAGGTCACGGTAGTCGAGCAGTTGCAGGTCCACCTGGTCTTCCAGGCCTTCGGCTTTTACCCGTTCCCGGGCCAGCGCCAACTGCTCCTTGCTCAGGGTGATGCCAAACACCTTGACCCCGAACTCCCGCGCGGCAAACCGCGCCAACCCGCCCCAACCACAACCGACATCCAGCAGATACTCGCCCGGCTGCAGCCGCAGCTTGCGGCACAGGTGGCGGAATTTGTCTTGTTGGGCTTGGTCGATGGATTCGCTGCCGGTTTCGAAATAACCGCAGGAGTACACCATTTCCTGGTCCAGCCACAGCTGGTAGAAATCGTTGGACAGGTCGTAATGGTAGGAAATGGCCGCTGCGTCGGTGGCCTTGTCGTGGATCGATCGCACCGGACGTGTCTCATCGTCGTGCACCAGCGCGTGACTCAACTCATCACACACCCGGATGACCTCGGAAATGGAGCCTTCCAGCTCCAATTTGCCCTCGACGAAGGCTTCGCCCAGTGAGTTGAGCGTGGGATGGGTCAGTTGGCTGACAACCGTGGGGTCCTTGACCACGATGGTCACACTGGGCTCGGGGCCCAAGTTGAATTCATGGCCGTCCCAGAGTCGAAGACGCAGCGGTAGCTGAAGATTCTGTAAGGCCGGTGGAAGTTGCGCGAGCATGAGTAGTCCCCCCTTGTTTCAGACGTCTGCTGAGAGGTTAGACCATCCAAAGACAAAGTAGGAGGCTATCGATTTGATAGCGCTCCTCTATGGGGCTCGACGTTCGAGCAACCCGTCCTGGACCCACTGCTTGAGCCATGTGACGGCCTGCAGTGGCGCACCCTCTGCATGAGTGACTGCCAACTCGGCGCACAGTTCGGCAAAGCTCCAACCGGTGGTCGCCATTCCTGTCAAAGCAGAGGCTTCGGCGGGCTCCAGGCTACGGTAATGGCAGACATTCTGATAGCGCCACACCAGGCACGTCTGCGCCGGGGCCAGTGCCTGGCTGTTGGGAAAGTCGGATTCGTCCTTACTGGCGCGCCAGATCGCTACGCTGTTGAACTGGCACAGCAGCGGTTGCACCGTCGGCGCCAGGGAAACCTGCAACACCGGCCACGCCTCCGGCGGTAACGACGCCATGTCGTTCAGCGTCAGCGGTTCGCCCTGCGGCGCATCAAATGCCAGGGTAAACGCCCATTCCAAACGCGCTAGCTCCGCCAATGGCGCACTCTGCTCCGCCACCAGATGCTCAAGGATAAACGCCGGGAAACGCTCGCCCAGCCAACGCAGGCTGTAATGAGCCGAGGGGTAGCGGCGCAGGTAGGCCTCGGTCAACGCGGCAAACTCGTCATCACCCAGCCAATAAAGGAGGGCGCTGAAGTCATGCCGCAAGACTTCTTGCAACCGTGAGCGGTAGGCGTTGTGGTAAATCGCCAGGCCCGTGTCCACATCCAGCGTCGGTCCGCCCAGCAACGTGGCGGCGAAGTCACTGCGGGCACTCGGTGTGTCGGCTAACAGATGCTGTTCGAAGGCCAACTGCCAATCGGTCAGGCGCATAACGGCCTCCTGGCCAGGGCCGTCGCACCCAGGTCACGGGCCTTGCTCAGCTCGGTGAGCAGCTCTTCAAAGGGTGGGAAATGGTCGTCCCGCTCCAGTAGCGTCGACACAGGTCCCAGGTGCTCAAGCGTCTGTTGATAAAGCGCCCACACCGGATCACACACGGGATGGTCATGGGTGTCGACTACGTAGTCGCCGTAGTCCATATGCCCCGCCAGGTGTAGCTGGCGAATGCTTTCCGGTGGCAGGTTGCGAATAAACGTCCAGGCGTCAAAACCATGATTGCGCGAGCTGACATACACATTGTTAACGTCCAGCAACAGCTGGCAGCCCGACAGGTGGACCAGGGCATTGAGGAATTCCCATTCGGTGAATTCGTCCGCTTTCGAACGCACGTAACTGGAGACGTTTTCCAGCACCAACGGGCGTTGCAGCACGTCCTGCACTTGGCGCACACGGGCGGCCACGTGGTAGAGGCTTTCTTCGGTGTAAGGCAGCGGCAGCAGGTCATGCAACTGGTGGGCGCTGCCGCGGCTCCAGCACAGGTGATCGGAAATCCACGCCGGCTGGATACGCTCGGCGAGCTGTTTGATCTGCTTCAGGTAATCGGTATCAAGGGCATGCGGCCCGCCGATGGACAGGGAGACACCGTGCATGACCAGGGGATAACGCTCGGCTATCGCATCCAGGTAATACAAGGCTTTACCGCCCTGGACCAGGTAATTCTCGGAGATCACTTCGAACCAATCCACCGCAGGGGATTGCGCAAGGATCTGCTCATAGTATTCGTTGCGTAAACCCAGGCCGTAACCCAGAGAGGAGAAAGAGGTAGGCATGTGGACTCCTGGAAAGTGTCCGCAGCGGCTTGAAGGCCCGCTGCGGTTGCACTCGTCTTGCGATTACTCGCCGACTTTTCCGCCAGCAGCATCGCAGGCAGCCTTGGTCATCGCCTTGAAGCCATGACCCTTGCAGACAGCCTGGCCTTTGCAGGCGTTCTCGGCGGTCTTGCAGTCGTTCATGCCTTTGCAGGAGGTCACGCCGTAGCAATGAACAGTAGCGTCGGCGGCCTGTACCTGGGTGGCGACACCGGCAAACATGGTGGCGGCAGCGATGGCCAGAGCAGCACCGGAAACGGCGTTTTTGATGTTCATTTTTGTAGTCCTCAGAGATCAGTAAGGGTGTCGGTCTGAACGGATTGTTCAGTCTCGACACACCACTAGAGTGAGGTCCCTCATGCGCGTTACAGCGCTGTACAAAAATTTCTGAAAATTATTCCTCGAGCTTCAAAAGCGGTTCCTGAAAACGCAGTAATCGCCCGGCGTTACCCAGTACCAGCAAGGTACTGAGGTTATGCAACACCGCTGCAATCATCGCGCCCGCCGCACCCAACCAGCCAAACGCGGCAAACACGACAATAGCCAAGGTCCAACCCAGGCCGATGATCACGTTAACCTGCAAGGTCTGCCGGCACTGGCGACTCAAGCGCACACAGGTGCCCAGGCGCCGCAGGTCGCTGCCGATCAGCACCACGTCCGCCGACGCCAGGGCAATATCCGCCCCGCCCGCGCCCATGGCTACGCCGACTACGCCAGCCTTGAGCGCCAGGGAATCGTTGATGCCGTCGCCCACCACCATCGGACGGAAGCCGCTGCCGATCTCACCCAACACGCGGTTGAGCTTGTCCTCCGGCAGGGCCTGGGCTTCGACATCGCTGATGCCTACCTCCAGCGCCAGGCTGTTGGCCACGCTTTGACGATCGCCGGTAAGCAGCAGTTGGCGACCGAGACCGAGGTCACGCAGTTCTTGCAGGGCCTGGCGAGCCTCCGGCTTGACGCTGTCGGCCAGCAGCAACCAGGCGAGGAACTGCCCATTCAGCGCCAGCCCGGCGATGGGGCCATCGTGGTTCGGTACAGCGGTGGTGACGATGCCCAGTTGCTCGAACAACTCCGGCCGACCCAAGGCCGCTTCGCCCCGATCGGTCTGCGCCACGACGCCCAGCCCCTGGCGCTCACGAATATCCGTCAACGCCAGCAGTTGTTCCTGCGTTGCCAACCCCGCCAACGCCCGGCTGACCGGATGGCTGCTCGCCGAGCCCAGGCTGGCTGCCAGATTGAGCAGCACTTGCCGATCCGGCGCGGTGGTTTCGATGGATTGCAGGCGCAGGGTGCCGAAGGTCAGCGTCCCGGTCTTGTCGACCACCAACGAGGTCAGGTCCGCCAGCTCCTCCAGAAACGCCGAGCTGCGAATCAGAATCCCATGCCGCGCCGCCACCGCGATCCCGGCAATCGCCGTGGCCGGTGCCGACAGCACCAACGCGCACGGGCACGCCGCCACCAGCACCGCGAGCATCGCCTGGGCGTCGTTGGTTACAAACCAGGTCACCGCCGCCAGCAACAACACCAGCACCATATAGCTGCCGGCATAGCGTTCCAGCAGCCGCGTGATCGGCGGCTTGGCGCGCTCGGCGTTCTGCATCAGCGCAATCACCTTGCCCAAGGTGGACTCATTGCCCGTGCGCGTCACTTGCAGGCGCAGCAAGCCATCCAGGTTGATCGCCCCGCCAAACACCTGCACGCCCACACTGGCTTCCAACGGCACTGACTCACCGGTAATCGGCGCCGTGTCCAGGCTCGCCTGGCCCGACAACACCAAGCCATCGGCCGGCACCCGGTCACCGGCCCGCACCTCGACCACATCGCCGGTGTTCAGCGTGCCGTTATCCACTTCAACAATGCTGCCGTCGGCCTGCACCAACCGCGCATGGCTGCGCGTCAGTTTGCCCAACGCATGGATCGCTTCCTGGGAACCGATCACGCTGCGCTCTTCCAGCACATGGCCGAAGATCATGATGATAGGCAGCAACGCCGCCGTCAGCAGGTCCCCTGTGGCCCAGGCACCGAGCATCGCCAGGGCGATCAGTTGATCGGTGATGCCATGCAGGCTCGGAAACCGCAGGCTGTACCAAGCCGAACGCATCACCGGTACCGCCACCAGCAACGACGCCACGCCCAGCAGCAGTTGGCTCACGCCGGTCTGGTCCGGCGCCAGCCAGCGCCATACCAGGCCCAGCACCAGCAAACCCAAGGCCAGCATGGCCAGGGTCAATTGCCGGGCAGCGCTGCGCTGTTCGGCGGAGGTCAGCATGGGTGCGCTCATTGTTCGGCTCCCTGGATGATCAAACGGGAGTCGTCTTTAGGATCGACCGTGGTCACGGAACCGGCCTGGCCAAGAATTTTCGGCAAGCGCTCGCGGTACAGACGCAGCAGCAAACCCGGGTCTTTAACTTGGGCCAGGCTGGCAACGGTTGCGGTTTGCGCCTGGGCGTTGGCCAGGCGTTCGCTGGCCTGGGCGTGGGCGACTTGCACCAGGCGGTCGGCCTGCTGGGTCGCGGTCTGGGTGAGTTTTTCCGCGTCGGTGCGCGCGTTGGCCACGGCCTTGTCGGCTTGTTGGCTGGCCGTCAGCACGGCGTTGAAGGCATTGACTGCCGGGCCCGGCAGGCTCGATTGCACATCGACACGGGTCACTTGGATACCCAATCCCAAGCCTGTGGAAGCCAATTCCACCAGGCGCTTGTTGATGCCTTGCACCAAGTCGCCACGCAACCGCTCACGGCGCTCGGCGGCGCCGTTGTCGGTGCCGATCAGTTCAGGTCGCGCCACCAGAATCGTGTCCAGGTCCCGCGCCGCGGTGAGGGCCACCGCGCTGCGCGTCACCAGTCGATCCAGGGCCGGCAGCACATGATCGCCCTGCAACACAAAGGCATAGGGTTCAGTGACTTTGTAGAACACCCGCACATCCAGTTGCACCACGCCGGCATCGCCAGTCAGCAGGTAACCGGAACCGGCCAGCGCATCACTCAAGGGCGTGGCGAAGCTGGCTACACGGTCGGCCTGGAGCGCCGCGTCGGAGCGCAGCAGGTTCTCCACCCGGCGTTCGATCACCCGATCAGCTGCCGGTAGCAGCACCACCTGCTCGAAGGGCTGCGGCCATGCCAGCAAGAGTCCGGCATTCTGGATACGGTCTAGTGCGCCAAAATGCAGGACCACCGCACGGTTCTGCGGGTCGATCTGGCGCACATTGGAAAACGCCCAGGCCAACGCCGCCAATACCGTCACCGCGTACAACGCCAGGAAGGTCAGGCGCCCGGCCTGGATCCATGGGCTGTCCGGGCTGTCACGCTCGATCATGGCTGGACGTCCTTCGGCCCGTCCACCAAGGCGCGGAACGGCGCCGCGTCGGTGCGCAGGATAATCTTGGTGCCTGGCGTGACCACAGTGCCCAAGGTATCCAGAGAGCGCAGCAGGTTGTACAGCTGTGGATTACCCGCGTAGGCGCGGCCATAAATCTGCGCCGCTTCGACCCGCGACTGGGCCTCGATATCGGCAGCCTTCACCGTGGCATCGGCCTGCACGATGCGCGCATCACGCTCGGCGGCGGAGCGGATCTGCGCGGCTTCACGCTTGCCCACGGCGGTGCGTTCGGTCGCGATGGTTTCACGCTCGGCGCGCATGCGGTCGACGGTGGCCGTGAGGGTGACCGATGGCAAGGTCAGGCGTTCAACGCCGACCTGGGCCACGCGCACGCCATAGGTGGTGAGCAATTGTTGATCAATCTGCTGGCGCAACTGCGCTTCGAAATCAGCGATGCGCACCTGGCTGGCATCGGTGTTGATCAGGCTGGACAGGTCGAAGCTGGCGGCCGTGGTTTCCAGCGCCGAACCCACGAAGGTGCGAATCTGCCGCGCCGCTTCATCCGGCTGGTTCTGCACAGCTCGCATGAAACGCTGCACGTTGTCTGCGTCGCCCTGCACCTGCCAGGCCACATAGGCCTGCACGATAATCCGCAGGCCATCGCGGGTGCCCACATCCTGCAAACCGCTGGAGGTGGTGCGCAGGCGCAAATCCACCGGGATCGCCGCTTCGAACGGCGCCGGCCAACGCCAGCCCAAGCCCGGCTCCAACAACACCCGCGACGGGTTACCGAAACGGGTAATCACCGTGGCCTCGCCGGAACGCACCTGCACCAGGCTGGCGGCAGCGACCGCAAACAGCACCAGCAACAGCGCCCAGGCCATACGCCGCCAGGGGAACGGGCCGGCCGCTTGGTCGTCACCGTGATGATGGTGGTGGTGATGACCGTGATCGTGAGAATGAGCGCTCAACAGACAGACTCCTTATTGAACGGCTTTACGCGGCACCGAAGGATCGGCCGGCAAGGTAAAAGAACGCAGATCGATCGTCGGTGCGCCGTCGGCACCCAGGCGATGATCCAGAATCAGCAGCTTGGCGTGGGCCAGGCCCTGGCTGAGTTGGCCGAGGTACTGTTCCAGCACGAACGCCTGCCCGGCGGTGGCGTAGGCCTTTTGTTCGGCGGTGAAGCGCAGGTTGGCCGCTTGCGCGCCCGCGTTCACTTCGCGGGCCGTGGCCGTGGCCTGGTCGCGGGCGGTGCTGGCTTGCAGCAACGCCTGGTTGGTTTGCTCACTGGCCGCGCCGCGTTCGCGGGAGATCAGCGCCTGGGCGCCGATCTGTGCAGCCTGCACACCGTGGTAAGCGTTGGCGGCACCGGCCGGCGGGTGGATCGCCTCCACCACCGTGGCGAGGATTTCCACGCCGCTGTCGAGCTTTTGCAGGTCGGCCTGCACGGCGCGTCCGATTTCGTCGGCCAGACTGGTGCGTTGTTCGCCGAGCAATTCGTCGAGGGTGCGCGAGGCGAAGTCATGTACGAGGATGCGGCTGGCGGTGCTGCGGATCAGGGTCGGCACGTCCGCGCTGTTATAGGTGGCGGCGAGCGCGGCCTGGTCGGTGAGGCCGATGCGGTAGACGAACCGCACATCCATATTGACGATCTGGAAGCTCTGTTTGTCGCCGCTACTGCTGGCGATCACCTGGGACTTGTCATTCACATGGCTGGCGTCCCACAAGCGGTTGGCGATCAGCGGGGCCGGGCCTTCGGCAGGCGCCAGCTCCGGTGTAGCGGCTTCGCTGACGCTGGTGGCCAGTTCATGCACCACGCCGTTTTCCACACTGATCACGCGGCCCAATGGCCATGGTAATCCCGCATGCAAGCCAGGGCCGAAGACCTGCACCGGCTTGCCGAAACGTTCATAGATCCCACGGCCTTGCAGGGGCACTTCGTGCACGCCAGTGAGCGCCCAGCCTACCGCCAGTACCACCAGCAACACCGGCAGGAACGCCCGGCGCATGTAGGTAAATGCCCAGATCTGGCGCAGGTCGATGCCGAAGCGGTTGTGCAATTCATGTTGCAATGCGAGCAAGGGTTGCGGCGGCCAGCGTAACAATCCGGCGATAAAGCTTTGCGCCATCAGGCGCGGCTCGAGGCGTGGCTGGCGTGGGCTGAAGAGGGACAGCACGGCTCTTAATAGAAATTCGAGCGAGACCAAGGCCGGCAGCAAACCGATCAACACAGCCAACCTCAGTGGCCAGACTGAGTTAGCCCCGGCAAACAGCAGACACACCGCACTGACCACCAGGCAAATAATCGCTACTCGGCTCAACTGCGCCAGTTGCGAGGCTTCCGGCCATTGCGCGGCGGTCTCCTGGGCCAGACGGCGTTCAAACACCAGCAAACCAAACGCCAATCCCAACGCCAGCGCGGCGCCGATGCTTGCCGATTGACCGACCGGTGCGGCGGGCAGCGCCAGGTTCCAGAACTCGACAATGCTGACCAGCGCCAGCAACGACCAGCCGCCGAGCCACAACACCGGCGTACCGATCTGTTTGCCAAAACGCTCCACAAGCCGCGCGTACCGGCTTGCGTCTTCAACCGGCACATCAACCGTCGGTTCTTCCAACGCCTGGGCACGCCAATCCGCCACCCACCACGCCGATTGCAAACCCGCCACCAATAGCAGCAACGCCGAGGCACAGTTGATCAGCACCACCGGCCAGATCGACAGCGGCGCAAACAGCGCGACAAACAGCGCCAGCACCCAGCCGGCAACCGCCAACACCGTCAGGCTGATACCGGCCTGGCGCAATCGGCGGGCATGGAACAGCCCCTGTTGAAAACGCGGAAGGCCTTCCACCGAAGCGCCGTCAGCTTCCAGATCCACTTGCATCCACTCAACGCCCGCCTGTACATGATTCGTTACGATATAACACGGAGCGTGAAATTTTTGTTCGAATACAACGCAAATTCCCTGTGGGAGCGGGCTTGCTCGCGAATGCAGAGTGTCAGTCACTTAATAGTTGGCTGATCCACCGCATTCGCGAGCAAGCCCGCTCCCACATTTGTTCTTCAGCGCGTTCGATATCGTGACTAAACCCCCAGAAACACGCGCCATCACTGGTGCAGGCCACGAAGAATCGGGCACACTCCAGAACAGTTTTTCGCGGGTCCACGGACAAGGAAGCGTCACTCCCCATGATTTCGATCTATCAGCTCAAGCCGCGTTTTCAAAACTTGCTGCGCCCTCTTGTGCAGCGCCTCTATGACAATGGCACCACCGCCAACCAAATCACCGTGCTGGCCGGCGTGATTTCCTTGCTGGTCGGCCTGTTGATTGCCAGCTTCGCCCAACACCTGTGGCTGTTTGCGCTGATCCCGCTGTGGATGATCCTGCGCATGGCGCTCAACGCCATCGACGGCATGCTTGCCCGTGAATTCGGCCAACAGTCGCGCCTGGGCGCCTACCTGAATGAACTGTGTGATGTGATCGCCGACAGCGCGTTGATCCTGCCGTTTGCACTGATCCCCGGCGTGAGCCTGGCGCCGGTGCTGCTGGTGGCGCTACTGGCGGTGTTCAGCGAATACGCCGGCGTGCTGGGGCCGATGGTGGGCGCATCGCGACGCTATGACGGGCCGATGGGCAAAAGCGATCGCGCGTTCGTGCTCGGCGTACTGGCCACCGGCGTGGCACTGGGTTGGCTGGGCGCGGGTTGGGTCGACGCGGTGATGTGGCTGGTGGCCGCCCTGCTCGCCTACACCTTGGTCAACCGAGTGCGCCAGGGCCTCAAAGAACAACAAGAAACCTCACCGATTGCATAAGGATTTTTGCGATGCGCGAACAGCAACAGCACACCTTCACTACCCACGACGGCGTCGAGCTTTTCTACCGGCACTGGCCGGCCATGGAGACTACCGGGCCGCGCAAGGCAATCGTGTTGCTCCATCGCGGCCATGAGCATTCGGGACGTATCGCCCACCTAGTGGATGAGCTGAACCTGCCGCAGTTTGATTTCTTCGCCTGGGACGCCCGTGGCCATGGCCAGTCTCCCGGCGAGCGCGGTGACAGCCCCAGCTTCGCCACCAGCGCCCGTGATGTGCAGACTTTCTGCGACCACATCGGCACCACCTATGGCATCGAGGAAGACAACTTCGCCGTCATTGCGCAAAGCGTCGGCGCGGTGATTGCCGCGACGTGGGTGCACGACTACGCGCCGAAGATTCGCGCGCTGGTGCTCGCGTCCCCCGCGTTCAAGGTCAAGCTCTACGTGCCATTCGCCCGGCCAGGCCTGGCGCTGATGCGCAAGTTCCGTGGCAACTTTTTCGTCAACAGTTACGTCAAGGCCAAGTTCCTCAGCCATGACCCGGAGCGCGTGGCGTCCTACGACAGCGATCCGCTGATTACCAAGGCCATTTCGGTGAATGTGCTGCTCGGCCTGTACGAAGCGGCCGACCGGGTTGTCGCCGATGCCCAGGCGATCCAAGTGCCGACGCAACTGCTGATCTCGGGTTCGGACTTTGTGGTGCACCGCAAACCCCAGCAGCAATTTTTCGACCGCCTCGGCAGCCTGAAAAAAGAGCTGCACATTCTCCCCGGTTTCTTCCACGACACCCTCGGCGAACGCGAGCGCGCCACTGCGGTGAGCAGCGCCCGGCGTTTCATCCTGCAGAACTTCGAACACCCGCTGGACCGCGCGTCACTGCTGGACGCCGACAAGCTGGGCGCCACCTGCGCCGAGTCCGAAGCCCTCGCCGCGCCGCTACCGCGCAACTCCTTGCGCGACCTGTACTGGCGCATGACCCGCGCCAGCATGGGCCTGGGCAAGAACCTGTCGGACGGTGTGAAGCTGGGCTTCGACACCGGTTTCGACTCCGGCAGCACCCTGGACTATGTGTACCGCAACACGCCCACCGGCAAGGGCGGGCTGGGACGGATGATCGACACCAACTACCTCAACTCCATCGGCTGGCGCGGCATTCGCCAGCGCAAGCTGAATGTGGAGGAACTCCTGCGCCTGGCGATGGCCAAGTTGCGTGGAGAAGATCGCGAAGTGCGTATCGTGGATATCGCCGCCGGTCATGGCCGCTACATCCTGGAAGCCTTGCAGGGTGTGTCGCCGCTGCCGGAATCGATCCTGCTGCGCGACTACAGCGACATCAACGTGCGCGACGGTGGCGCGCTGATTCGCGAGAAAGGCCTGGGGGATATTGCGCAGTTCGTCAAAGGTGACGCATTCGACCGTCTGGACCTGGCGGCACTGGACCCCAAGCCGACGCTGGCGGTGGTGTCCGGGTTGTATGAGCTGTTTGCCGATAACGGCATGGTCGGCGGTTCGCTGGCGGGCCTCGCTGAGGCCGTAGAGCCCGGCGGCTATCTGGTCTACACCGGCCAGCCATGGCACCCGCAACTGGAGCTGATCGCACGCGCACTGACCAGCCACCGCCAGGGCCAGGCTTGGGTGATGCGCCGCCGCAGCCAAGCGGAAATGGATCAACTGGTGGAAGCCGCCGGTTTCCGCAAGATCACCCAGCGAGTGGATGAGTGGGGCATTTTCACGGTGTCCCTGGCACAGAAGATCTGAGCATGCGCGAACCCGGCTTATTGAAACCTGCGTTCCTGTGGCTACTGCTGTTGGCGCCGCTGTTTTTCAGCACCTATGGCTTTGCCACCTGGGTCACCAGCCAGCGCAGCGACGTCGGCACGCTGGTGTTCGGCTGGGAAACCCATATGCCGTTCTGGGCCTGGACCATCGTGCCCTACTGGTCCATCGACCTGCTCTACGGGTTCTCCCTGCTGCTGCCCAACACCCGGCATGAGTTGAAGCAACATGCGCTGCGTTTGCTGAGTGCCCAAGTGATCGCCGTGAGCTGCTTCCTGATCTGGCCGCTGCGCTTCACCTTCGAGCGGCCGGAGTTGGACGGCGTGTTTGGCTGGCTGTTTGCGGTGCTGGCGGGGTTCGACAAGCCGTTCAACCAGGCGCCGTCCCTGCATATCGCGTTGCTGGTGATCCTGTGGGTCATGTACCAACGCCATACCCAGGGAATCTGGCGTTGGCTGGTGCATGGCTGGTTCGCGTTGATCGGCATTTCGGTGCTGACCACTTATCAACATCACTTTATCGACTTACCCACAGGCGCCCTCGCCGGTTGGCTGTGTGTGTGGTTGTGGCCGGTGGAAAATACGAGCCCACTGTTGAATGCACGGCTGACGCGGGACCCCAAGCGCTGGCGGTTGGGTGTGCGCTATGGCGTAGGCGCCTTGGCCTTGGCGATCCTTGCATTGGTGATGGGTGGCGCATGGCTGTGGATACTTTGGCCTGCGGTTTCCCTCGCCTTGATCAAAGCGAATTACTTCGTGCTCGGCGCTGCGGGCTTCCAGAAACGCGCTGACGGCCAACTGACGCCCGCCGCGCGTTGGCTTTATGCACCCTATCTGGCCGCCGCCTGGGTCAACTCGCGCCTGTGGACACGCAAGCATCCACAACCCGACCTGATTGTGGATAACGTCTGGCTTGGGCGTATTCCTACAACGAGCGAGCAAGAACCCTTCAAGGCCATCGTCGATCTCTGTGCCGAATTGCCGATTAATCCACAGGGCCGCGCTTACCAATTGATTCCCGTGCTGGACCTGATTGCCCCGAGCCCCACCGAATGCCTGCAAGCCGCGCAAGCCATCGAGCACTTGCGCGCAAGTGGCCCATTGCTGGTGTGCTGCGCTCTCGGCTACTCGCGCAGCGCCACCGCCGTCGCGGCCTGGCTACTGCACACCGGGCGCGCCGCGACGATAGAGAATGCGCTGACTATCATTCGTACAGCGCGGGCCGATGTGGTCCTGCACCCCGCACACCGTGAAGCTTTGGAGGGTTTACCCCATGCCCGCTGATATGGAACTGCAGGTTGTCGCCAGCCTGCTGCGTCGTGGTCGCTCGCTGGATCAGTTATCCACAGGCCTGACCCTGGTCGGCGTCGCGTTTGGCCTGGCTCAACTGCTGATGGCGAGTATTGCGCCGATCTGCCTGCTGCTGAGCCTGTGGATGATTATCCTCGGGCTGCTGCAAAAGTACTGGGCATTGCGCGTGGCCTTCGATGCCGATCTGTTCGCCCTGCTGGCCCGCGATATCGACCGCACCCCGGACCTCGACCAGGCCTTGCAGACCCTTGGCCTGCAATCGGCCAAGCGCATTGGCCGGCCCTGGACCGAGCGCCGTCGTGGCGCGCTCAAACTGTTGCGCAAACAAGCCTGGCTGCTGGGCGCGCAAGCGCTGCTGACCCTGGGCGTGATCCTCGCCAGCCCTTGGCTGCCTTTCGCCGGATAAGGAATCCCCATGTTCGAACCCGTGGTCGCCACGTTGATTACCTCCATGGCCCGCACCGTCACCGGTGCCCGCAGCCTGTGGCTGGGGTGCGCGCCGGTGCCGGTGCAACGCATCTACTTCGCCAACCACAGCAGCCACGGCGACTTCGTGTTGCTGTGGGCCTCACTGCCGCAGAACCTGCGCAAATTCACGCGCCCGGTGGCCGGCAGCGATTACTGGAATAAAAGCGCCTTGCGCCGCTACATCATTAACCGCGTGTTCAACGGCGTGCTGATCGACCGCGAACGCAAGGACCCTGTGGATAACCCTTTGCAACCCATGCTCAACGCTCTGGAAGGCGGTGATTCGCTGATTATCTTCCCCGAAGGCACACGCAACCTTGAAGACGGCCTGCTGCCGTTCAAAAGTGGCTTGTATCACCTGGCGAAAAGTTACCCACAGGCCGAATTGGTCCCGGTGTGGATCGCCAATCTCAACCGGGTCATGCCCAAGGGCCGCGTCCTGCCGCTGCCCCTGCTGTGCACCACCAGCTTCGGCGCGCCGCTGCAACTGGAAGAAAGCGAAGACAAAACTGCCTTTCTCACCCGCACCCGCGATGCCCTGCTCGCCCTTGCCCCGGAGCATGTCTGACATGGATAGCCAAACCCTGATGCTGTTCGGCGGCATCGGCGCCATCCTGGTGCTCGCCTCGCTGATCGGCCTGATCCTCAAGCTGCGCACCCGTGGCAGCCCAAATGCCGTCATCGACAACCTCAACGCCCGCATCAACGCCTGGTGGGTGATGGTGGTGGTGATCGGCATTGCTTTCTGGCTCGGCACCGGCGCGGTGATCCTGCTGTTCTATGCGGTATCGTTCTACGCCCTGCGCGAATTCCTCACCCTCACACCTACCCGCCGCAGCGACTACCCGGCGCTGGTGGCCGCGTTCTACCTGGCGCTGCCGCTGCAATACCTGCTGATTTACTCGGACTGGTACGGGCTGTTCTCGATTTTCATCCCGGTGTACGTATTCCTGCTACTGCCGATCCTCGCCTCCCTGGGTGGCGACAGCACGCACTTCCTGGAACGCGCGTCGAAAGTGCAGTGGGGCTTGATGATCGCAGTGTTCTGCGTGTCCTTCGTGCCGGCATTGCTGACGTTGGACATCCCCGGCTACGAAGGCCGCAACCTGCTGCTGATTGCCTACCTGGTGATCGTGGTGCAACTGTCGGACGTATTGCAGTACGTGTGTGGGAAGTTGTTCGGCAAGCACAAGATCGCGCCGAACCTGTCACCGTCGAAAACCGTGGAAGGCTTTGTCGGCGGCATCCTGTTGTCGTCCCTGATCGGCGCGGCACTGTGGTGGACCACACCGTTCAACCCGTGGCAGTCGTTCTTGATTGCGCTGCTGATCAACCTGCTCGGGTTTGCCGGCGGCATCGTGATGTCGGCGATCAAACGTGATCGGGGCGTGAAGGACTGGGGCCATATGATCGAAGGGCACGGCGGGATGCTGGATCGGTTGGATTCGGTGTGCTTCGCCGCGCCCATCTTCTTCCACCTCGTGCGCTACTGGTGGACCTGAACAAGCCGGCTCCTACAGTCATTAGCTTGGCAAATGCCCCAGCGGCAATGCGCCTGGGGTTTTCACGGTCTGGATCGCGAAGTTGCTGCGGATATCCCTCACGCCCGGCAGCTTCAGCAAACTACCAGTGACGAACCGCTCATAGCCGCGCAAATCCGGAACCACCACCTGCAACAGAAAGTCCGACTCCCCCGACACCAGGAACGCCGAGATCACTTCCGGCAGCGCCGTCACTGCGTCGCGAAAGGCATTGGCCTCGGTGTCGTTATGCCGCTCCACCTTCACGCCCACGAACACCATCATCCCCAGGCCCACTTCATCGCGATCCAGTGTGGCCTGGTAGCCGCGAATCACACCGGCTTCTTCCAGCAGCCGCACGCGCCGCAGGCAGGGTGAGGCAGACAGCCCGATCTCGTCCGCCAGCTGCACATTGCTCAGGCGGCCGTCGCGTTGCAGGGCTTCGAGAATCTTGCGGTCAAAAGCATCGAGTTTCAGATTTGGCATAAGTGGATGGCTTACAGAGTAATAAGTGGCAGATAGTGCCAAGACTAGACGCTTTTCTGGCTGACTACGCAAGCACCTGCCCCGCCCTTCGGCCCTAGAATTGGCCAACACACAAGGGGGTGGAACATGGCGGAACTCTGGTTGTTTCTGGTGGCTCTTTCGGTGGCGTATCTGCTGCCAGGGCCGGACATGATCCTGCTGCTGCAGACCGGCGCGCGCCAAGGCAAAGCCTTGGCGCTGACCACCGCGATTGGCCTGGGACTGGCCCGCGCCTGCCATGTGGCCCTGGCAGGCATGGGCTTGGCGACCTTGTTCAAAGTGGCGCCCTGGACCTTTGATGTGGTGCGGCTGGGTGGCGCGGCCTATCTGTTGTGGCTGGGGGTGCAGTGCCTGCGGGCAAATATGCTGCCGACGCTCGATACGGCCAACGCCACCCTGAAAACCCACGCCTGGCGTGCCGCACTGCAACGCGGCTTGCTGACCAATCTGCTCAATCCCAAGGCGCTGCTGTTCTGCTCGGTGCTGCTGCCGCAATTCATCAACCCGCAAGCCAGCCCCGTGGCGGCGCAATTCGCGTTGCTGGGCGTGATCCTGGTCGCGGTCGGTTTCGCCTTCGACTGTTGCTACGCCCTGGCCGGCGCGCGCATCGGCCAGTGGCTGGCACGCAATCGCTCGGCGCAGCGTGTGCAGCAGTGGCTATTCGGCAGTCTTTTGATCGGTTTTGCGGTACGCCTCACTTTTGTGCAACACGCCTAGCAGTGCGGCGTATCGGCGTCATCTTTTGTATCAAAGACGCGTGTAAGATACGCCGCACTTAGCCAGGGATGCTCACCATGTTCGATTCGTTCAAAGCGATCAGCCGCCGTATTGTCGGTGCGTTATTGACTATGGTGGGGGCCGTCTTTGGCCAATGGCATCCGCCGTTCTGGCTGCGCGCCATCGGCCGTGGGCTGGCGAACCTGGGTAGCAAGGCGCGCGCTTATCCGCGTCAAACCGGTGCCGGCTTCGTGGGCCTGGTGTTGCTGGCCGCCGCTGGTTTCTACGGCTGGCACTGGTATTCCAACCTGCCACAGCCGCATACCGCGAGCTACTCGCTGCACAAACCCAACCTCACCGACTACACCCAGCAAACCCCGGTTGTGGATAACTTGCAGGTGCGTTTCGGTGAGTCCGTGGCTCCGTTGTCGGCCATCGGCAAACCGGTCACCGAAGGCATCACCCTCAAACCTGCGGTGGCGGGCACCTGGCGCTGGGCGGATGACCGCAGCCTGTTGTTCGTGCCGGAAAAAGACTGGCCCATCGACGCCCATTACACCTTGGATATGGCGAAGAAAAACCTGTTGGCGGATGGCGTGTTGCTGGACCAATACAGCACGCAGTTTTCCACCCAACCGTTCCGCGCCACCCTGGCGCAAAACGAGCTGTATCAGGACCCGTCCAACCCGACACTGAAACAGTTGGTGGCGACCTTCCATTTTTCCCACCCGGTGGATGAAGACAACCTACGCAAGCGCGTCACGGTAACCCTCGGCAAAGGCCTGGCTTACCGCGACGCCCAGCTGCCCAACCGCCCGGAAATCACCTTCGACGAGAAAAAACTCAACGCCTACGTGCGCTCCGCCGCCCTGGCGACCCCGCTGGAAAGCACGCCGGTCAGCGCCAAACTCGACGAAGGCATCAAGGCCCGCGATGGTGGCAACGCCAGCACCGCGCCGCTGGTGGCGGAAGTCACCGTGCCCGGGCGCTATCGCCTGACCTTTACCGGCGCCGAAGTGAGTTTTGTCGACAACGCACGGGGTGAACCAGAGCCGGTGTTGATGTTCAGCAGTTCCAGCGCGGTAGCCGATGAGACCATTGCCGGTAAGGTCCAAGCCTGGTTGTTGCCGGAAAAAGCCCAGGACGACACGCGCCCCTACAGCAGCAACGAGATCGACGACGCCCTGCTCGCCCGCAGCACCAAGCTCAACCTGACCCACGTGCCCAGCGTCGAGCCGCTGAACACTCTGCATGCCTTCAAATTCAAGGCCCCGGCGGGCCGCGCGGTGTATGTACGCGTGCCCGCCAACCTGGAAGCCATCGGCGGCTACCTGGCGAAGAATCCTACGCCGTCGCTGATCAGCATGCCGGCTTACCCACGCACTCTGCAGTTCCTGTCTGACGGCGCCTTGCTCAGCCTCAACGGCGAAAAACGCCTGGGCTTCATGGCCCGCGGTGTGCCTGGCGCCCATGTGGAAATCGCTCGCCTGCTGCCCAACCAATTGCAACACCTGGTGGACCAAAGCAGCGGCAGCTTTGCCCGGCCGAACTTCGGCAACGAATACTTCGATCGCATGGTCGAGCGTCAATCGCTGGATATCCCGCTGTCATCCAATGACCCGGCGAAAACCGTCTACGACAACGTGGACCTCAGCCACTACCTCACCGCCAATGGCGGGCGGCGCGGCATTTTCGTGCTCAAGCTGAGCCCGCAGGATGATCCGGCCCAGCGCACCTTCGAGTACGACCGCAGCAGCACCAGCGACCTGCGTTTTATCGTGGTGACGGACCTGGGCATCATCGCCAAGCGCTCCAGCGATGGCAGCCATGACGTGTATGTGCAGTCCATCGGCAATGGTTCGCCGGTGTCCGATGCACAAGTCGACATCATTGGGCGTAACGGTCTGCCGGTGAGCAGTGGCCGCACCGACGCCGAAGGCCACGCGCACTTCGCCAAGCTGGATGAGTTGCGCCGTGAGAAAACGCCGCTGATGTATGTGGTCACTCGCGGCAATGACCAGTCGTTTTTGCCGATCGCCCGTCAGTCCCAGCAACTGGATCTGTCGCGCTTCGATGTAGGCGGTTTGGAAGAAGACGGTGCGATTGATCGCCTCAGCGCCTACCTGTTTACCGACCGCGGCCTGTACCGTCCGGGCGAAACCGCGCACCTGGGCATGATCGTGCGCAGCGGCGACTGGAAAGGCGCCCTGCTGGGCCTGCCGGTGGAACTGCAAATCACCGACCCCCGTGGCCTGGAAGTGATTCGCCAACCGTTGAAGCTGTCCGCCAGCGGTTTTGAAAGCTTTGATTTCCCCAGCAGCGAAGTCGCCCCCGCCGGGGAATACACCGCGACCTTGCAGTTGATCGACCAGAAGCAGACCCGCACCGACCTGGGCAGCGTGAGCTTCAAGGTCCGTGACTTCGAACCGGACCGCATGAAGGTCAGCCTGAGCCTGCACGACACGCCGGTGCAGGGCTGGATCCCACCGGATCAGGTGGTCGCCAAGGTCACCGCGATGCATCTGTTTGGCGCCCCGGCGTCCGGCCGTCGTGTGACCGCCAAAATGTCCCTGAGCCCAACACTCGCTGCGTTTGATCGTTACCCGGATTACCGTTTCCGTCTCAACGACTCCCTGGAAGACGCCACCACTGAAGACCTGGCCGAAACCACCGTCGACGATAACGGCCAGGCCGTGCTCGACCTCAACCTGCAACGCTTCGCCAACAGCACCTATCGCCTGCAGGTGATGAGCCAGGTGTTCGAAGCCGAAGGCGGGCGCAATGTGGCGGCGCAAAGTGCCTTGCTGGTGTCGTCCGCACCCTACCTTGTGGGTGTGAAAAGTCAGGACTCGCTGTCGTACGTCGCCAAGGATGCGCCGCGCCAAGTGCAATGGCTGGCCGTCGCGCCGGACCTTTCGCCCCTGGCGGTGGACGGCCTGACTACAGAGGTGGTCGAGCACCGTTATGTGTCGGTGCTGGTGAAACAATCCAACGGCACCTACAAGTACGAGTCGCGCATCAAAAACATCAGCCAGCCGGCCTCACCGCTGCTGATGACCAAGGAGGGCGCCAAGCAGACCTTGAACACCGGCACGCCGGGCGATTTCACCCTGCAACTCAAGGACGCCAACGGCAACCTGCTCAACCAGATCGACTACAGCGTGGCCGGGCGTGGCAACACATCGCGCTCCCTGGAACGCAATGCCGAGTTGCAACTGCGCCTGGATAAACGCAGCTACGCCACCGGTGATGAAATTGCGATCAGCATCCGCGCGCCGTATACCGGTGCCGGCTTGATCACCATCGAGCGGGACAAGGTCTACACCCAGCAGTGGTTCAAGGCCGACAGCACCAACAGCGTGCAACATATCCGCGTGCCTGCGGGGCTTGAGGGCAATGCCTACGTCAACGTGCAGTTTGTGCGCGATATGGGTTCGGCCGAGGTGTACATGAGCCCTCTGTCCTATGGCGTGGTGCCCTTCAGCATCAACCTGGATGCGCGGCGCATGGCGCTGGCGGTTGAAGGCCCGGCGAAGATCGAGCCGGGGCAGATGCTCGACATCAAGGTCAACGCCGACCGCCCAGGCCGCGCGGTGGTGTACGCGGTGGACGAAGGCATCCTGCAAGTAGCGCGCTACCAGACGCCGGACCCGCTGGGCTTTTTCTTTCAGAAACGTGCGCTGGAAGTAGGCACCAGTCAGATCCTTGACCTGATCCTGCCGGAATTCAGCCGTCTGCTCAGTGGGGCAGCGCCCGGTGGCGATACGGAAGGCGCCCTGGCCAATCACCTCAACCCGTTCAAGCGTAAACACCAGCCGCCCGTGGCTTGGTGGTCTGGACTGGTCGACCTGCCAACTGGCGAGACCGTGCTGCATTACCAGGTGCCGGACAGCTTCAACGGCAAGCTTCACCTGTTTGCAGTGGCGGTGGACAGCGACAGCGTGGGCGTCAGCGAAGCCAATACCGAAGTCCGCGGTCCGATCGTGATCACGCCAAACGTGCCGGCGTTTGTGGCGCCGGGGGATGTGTTCAACGTCAGCGCCGGGGTGTTCAGCAACCTCGACGCGGCGGCAGAGGTGAAGTTTGAACTGCAGACCAGCGATGGCCTGAAGGTACAGGGCGACAAGGGCGGCACCTTGTCCCTGCAACCGCGCAAGGAAGGCACCGCCGAGTTCAAGATCAAGGTCGGTGAAACTCTGGGGTCGGCGGACCTGCGTTTTGTCGCAGTGCTGCCGGACGGCAAACGTATCCAGGTGGCCGAAACCACTTCGATCCGCCCACTGAGCGAACATCGCGTCGCCCTGAGCCTGGGTCGCTTTGAGAGCGCCAGCAAAGAGCTCAAGCCGACCCGAGAGCTGTTCAGCCAACTGCGCGACGTACAGTTGGGTGTGGCGGCCTCGCCACTGGTATGGGCCAACGGCCTCAAGCATTACCTGGACGACTACGGCTACGCCTGCACCGAGCAACTGGTGTCCAAGGCCATGCCGGCGTTGATCTGGGGCGGCAACGCACCTGAAGCCGAACAGGCCTTCGGCAGTGCAGTGCGCATGCTGCGCCAGCGCCAGAACCAGGCCGGGGGCTTTGGTTTGTGGGCAGCAAACCCGGACGTGGCGCCGTACGCCAGCCTGTACGCCACCGACTTCTTGATCGAAGCCAAGGAGCGCGGCTTGCCGGTGCCGGAAGACCTGTTGGTGCGCTCGAATGCGTATCTGACTGACCTGGCCAATGGCCCCAGCGAAGGCCTGTCGGAATTGCGCAACCGCGCCTACGCCAGTTACCTGCTAAGCCGTCAGGGGATTCTGGTAAGCGGCGCCTTGAGCGATATCCGCGAGCGCTACGAGGGCTACTTCAAGGATAGTTGGCAGAACGACTTGGGCGCCGCTTACCTGGCGGCCAGCTACAAGCTGCTCAAGCAGGATCGCCAGGCTGACACACTGTTCCGCAAAATCCCCTGGCGTTCGCTTGTGGATAAGTGGGACAGCGACGGTTTGTACTACGACCCGCTGGTGCACGACACCGAACACCTGCACCTGCTGGCCCGACATTTCCCAGAGCTGATGGACGATGTGCCTACAGCGCTGCTGGATAAACTCGGTAAGCGCCTCAACGAGCAACGTTACAACTCGCTGTCGGCCGCCCTGCTGTTGCGCGCCTTGGACAACTACGGCCAGCGTGCGCAAAGTGACATGACGCTCAAGGCCACCGCCTGGCTGGGGGACAAGCAGCAGCAATTGCTGGAGATGGCCGGCCAACCACCCCGCGCCGCCGTGCCGGGCGCTACGCAGAAGCTGGTGATGGAAAAATCCGACGGCCCGGCGGCGTTCTTCATGCTCAGCGAAGCCGGTTTCGACAAGGGCGCCAAACTCAAGCCGATCACCAATGGCCTGGAGATCATCCACGAATACCTCGACCTCAAGGGCGAGCCGGTGAGCAAGGTCGCGGTAGGCGATGAGTTCCTGGTGCGCCTGCGTCTGCGCGCGACCGACCGTGACCAGGTGCAGCAAGTGGCCGTGGTCGACCTGCTGCCGGGTGGCGTCGAGCCTGTGTATAACTTGCCGCCGGAGCCAGAAGCCGCGAGCAGCGAGGAAGGCGAAGAGTCCGAGTACGTGGAAGAGGACAGCCAGGAAGAAGAAAGCTGGCAAGCCCCCATCGGCGAAACCGAGCTGAGCAACTGGCAGCCGGAGTACGTCGATGTGCGCGATGATCGCGTGGTGCTGTACGGTACCGCGCTGCGCGATGTAGGCACTTTCGTATACCGCGTGCGCGCTACCAACGCGGGCACCTTCAATACGCCACCGGCCTACGCCGAGGGCATGTACGAAACCACCCTGCAAGGGCGCGGCAAAGTAGGCCAGCTTGAAATTACCAAGCCTTAAGCGACTGACACTGCCGCTGTTCGCAGCGGCGGTGGTCCTGGTGGGGCTGCGGGTGTGGCCCCATGCTCCGCTGGAAAAGGCCGTGACCTCATCGCGGGTGGTGTTGGCCGATGACGGCGCGCTGCTGCGCATGACCTTGGCGGATGACGGGCAATACCGTCTTTGGCTACCGTTGGAGCGGATTTCTCCTTCATTGGTCGAAGCCTTGCTGCTCAAGGAAGACCGCAATTTCTACTGGCACCCGGGGATCAATCCCCCGGCGTTGCTTCGCGCGGCCATGGCCACCTACAGCGGTGGCCAGCGCCAGGGCGGCTCGACCTTGAGCATGCAATTGGCACGGCGCCTGTGGGACTTGAACACCCGCCAGGTGCCGGGCAAGTTGCAACAGATGGCCTTGGCACTGTGGCTGGAGGCGCGCTACAGCAAGCACGACATCCTTGAGGCCTATCTGAACCTGGCGCCCATGGGGGGCAATATCGAAGGTGCCGAAGCGGCCAGCCGTATCTACTTCGGCAAGTCGGCGGCGCAGCTGTCATTGTCCGAAGCCCTGGCGCTGGCGGTGATCCCGCAACAGCCAGGGCGGCGAGCGCGCTTCGGGCCGTCGCTGCAAAACGCCCGGCTGCGCTTGATGAACGACTGGCGCGAGACTTACCCACAGGACCCGCGTAACGACAGTTTGCTGGAGTTGCCCCTCGAAGCACGCGACCGCCAGCACATCCCGTTCCTTGCGCCGCATTTGAGTGAGCAACTGCTGGCATCCCAGCCCGGCACTGAGCTGAACAGCACCCTCAACCTGCCGCTGCAACAATTGCTCGAACGTCTGATCACCGGCTTCATCGCCGAACGGCGCAGCACGGGTGTGGAAAACGCCACGGCGATCTTGATCGACAGCCGCGACCAGAGCGTCAAGGCATTGGTCGGGTCGGCGGATTACTTATCCACAAGCCTTCACGGCCAGGTCAATGGCGTGCTGTCGCGGCGCTCGCCAGGGTCGACACTCAAGCCGTTCCTGTACGGGCTGGCGCTGGACCAAGGGGTGATCCACCCCATGAGCATCCTCAAGGACCTGCCGAGTAACTTCGGCTACTTCCAACCGGAAAATTTCGACGGCAGTTTTGTCGGGCCACTGACAGCGCGGGATGCGCTGATCCGTAGTCGCAACATCCCGGCGGTGTGGCTCGCCAGCCAGGTCAAGTCACCCTCTTTGTATGGACTGTTGCAACGCGCTGGGATCAAAGGCCTGCGAGACGAAAGCCATTACGGCCTGGCCCTGGCCCTCGGTGGTGGTGAAATGACCCCGGAAGAGCTGGCGCGGCTGTATGTGATGCTGGCCGGTGATGGGCATCTGCGGCCATTGCGCTATTTGCAGGAACAGCCCCAGACCACCGGCGCCCAACTGCTGACGCCCCAGGCAGCGTTCATGGTGCGCGACATGCTGCGTCGTAACCCACGCCCGGATGGCCTGCCTGGACGTCACTGGCGCACCGCCTGGAAAACCGGCACTTCCTGGGGTTTTCACGATGCATGGAGTGCAGGACTGGTCGGCCCCTACGTGCTGGTGGTGTGGGTGGGCAACTTCGATGGTCGTCCAAACCCAGCCTTCATCGGGGCCAAGACCGCCGCGCCGTTGTTCTTCCGCATCGCCGACGCCCTGCCTTTGGCCTTGCCCAACGTGGTGATCAAAGCCGACAAACCGCCCGCCGGATTAGTGCGCATTGCTGTCTGCGCCGCGTCCGGCGAGTTGCCCAACCGCTGGTGCCCGCAAACCCGCAAGACCTGGTACATCCCCGGCGTATCGCCGATTCGCGTGTCGAACCTGCACCGCCCGGTGCTGATCGACACCCGCACCGGCAAGGCCGCCTGCCCGCCGTTTGACGCGCAATACACCCGCGAAGAAGTCTTCGAATTCTGGCCCAGCGATGTGCAACGCCTGTACCGCGCCGCCGGCCTGCCGCGACGTACCCCGCCAAACGTGATGAAAAACTGTCAGCCCAACCGCCTCAGCGACCAGAGCGAAGCCCCGCAGATCCGCTCGCCGCTGACCCAGGTGAGCTATCAACTGCGCCTGTCCCAGCCCCAGGAAAGCATCCCGCTGAATGCCAACGCCGCCAGCGATGCAACGACGCTGTACTGGTTTGCCGATCAAACCCTGATCGGCCAAGGGCCACCGCAAACCACGTTGAATTGGCGGCCGGGCAAGTCGGGGGAGTATCGGTTGCGGGTCAGTGATGATCAGGGGCGCAGTGTGAGTCGGGGGTTGCGGGTGGAGTTTGTGCCTTAGGAGTGGTTGTCGCACTCAGCAAGCTCAACGTAACTTGACTCCCCGCCTCCCGTTGCCCCCGACAACCAACCCCAGACAAAGCTCAGCGTGGTAGCCCCGGCAACATCCAAACCGACCGTGCCACGCGACCAACCGGACAGCAGCTCACCGTCCAAGGTCAGGCACTGAAACAGCAATTCGATAGTGTCCGGGCCTGTCACTCGTCCCACTTGCGTGCCCAGGCGAACGCGCCCGCCCTGGTAAGTGCTGGAGATGGCATCACCCTCCACAAGGTAATGAAACACCGTGCCCGAGCCGGAAAGCCCCTGGGCATTGTTGGCGACGGTGAAGCGGCGGTTGTTCAAGCGTTGGTGAAGCTGGGAGGGGGCTTGCATTGAGGGCGCGTCCTTTCGCGGGAGCCTGGAGACCCGGGCGGGCCTCCAGGGTGTGGCGGATTACTCCACGGTCACCGACTTCGCCAGGTTGCGCGGCTGGTCGACGTCAGTGCCCTTGAGCACGGCGACGTAGTACGAGAGCAACTGCAGCGGGATGGTGTAGAGGATCGGCGACAGGGTGTCGTTGATGTGCGGCATGTTGATGACATGGGTGCCTTCACCGTTGGTCATGCCGGCCTTTTCGTCAGCAAACACCACCAGTTGACCGCCACGGGCGCGGACTTCCTGCAGGTTGGACTTGAGTTTCTCCAGCAGTTCGTTGTTCGGCGCCACGGTGACCACCGGCATGTCGTCATCCACCAGGGCCAATGGGCCATGCTTGAGTTCACCGGCCGGGTAGGCTTCGGCGTGGATGTACGAGATTTCCTTGAGCTTGAGCGAACCCTCCATCGCCACCGGGTATTGCGCGCCACGGCCGAGGAACAGGGTGTGGTTCTTGTCGGCGAACAGTTCGGCGACTTTTTCCACGGTACTGTCCATGGCCAGGGCTTCGCCCAGGCGGGTTGGCAGGCGGCGCAGTTCTTCGACCAGCGTGGCTTCGACGCCTTCGGCCAGGGTGCCGCGCACTTGGCCCAGGGACAGGGTCAGCAGCAACAGACCCACCAACTGGGTGGTGAAGGCTTTGGTGGACGCCACACCGATTTCGCGACCGGCCTGGGTCAGCAGGGTCAGGTCGGACTCACGCACCAGGGAGCTGATGCTGACGTTGCAGATCGCCAGGCTGGCCAGGAAGCCCAGCTCCTTGGCATTGCGCAGGGCGGCCAGGGTGTCGGCGGTTTCGCCGGACTGGGAGATGGTCACGAACAGGGTGTCGGGCTGCACCACCACCTTGCGGTAGCGGAATTCGCTGGCGACTTCGACCTGGCACGGGATGCCGGCCAGTTCTTCCAGCCAGTAACGCGCAACCATGCCGGCGTGGTAGCTGGTGCCACAGGCAACGATCTGCACGTTCCGCACTTTAGCGAACAGCTCGGCGGCCTGTGGGCCGAAGGCGTTGACCAGCACTTGGTTCTGGCTCAGGCGACCTTCCAGGGTGCGTTGCACCACGGCTGGCTGCTCGTGGATTTCCTTGAGCATGAAGTGGCGGTATTCACCTTTGTCGGCCGCTTCGGCGCCGTCGCGGTATTGCACGGCTTCGCGCTCGACGGATTGACCGTTAACGTCCCAGATCGCCACGCTTTCACGACGGATGTCAGCAATATCGCCTTCTTCCAGATACATGAAGCGGTCGGTGACCTGGCGCAGGGCCAGTTGGTCGGAGGCGAGGAAGTTTTCGCCCAGGCCCAGGCCGATCACCAGCGGGCTACCACTGCGAGCAGCGACTACGCGGTCCGGTTGGCTGGCACTGACCACGGCTAGGCCGTAGGCGCCGTGAAGCTCTTTGACGGTGGCCTTGAGGGCAACGGTCAGGTCGCCCAGGTCCTTGAGTTTATGGTTGAGCAGGTGGGCGATGACTTCAGTGTCGGTGTCCGAAGTGAACACGTAGCCCAGGCCCTTGAGTTGTTCACGCAGCACTTCGTGGTTTTCGATAATGCCGTTGTGCACCACGGCCAGGTCGCCCGAAAAGTGCGGGTGGGCGTTGCGTTCGCAGGGCGCACCGTGAGTCGCCCAACGGGTGTGGGCAATACCCAGGCGGCCAACCAGCGGCTCGCCGGCCAGGGCCTGCTCCAACTCGCTGACCTTGCCCGGACGGCGCATGCGCTCCAGCTTGCCGGCGTTGGTGAAGACCGCCACACCAGCGCTGTCATAGCCGCGGTATTCCAGGCGCTTGAGGCCTTCGAGCAGGATCGGGGTGATGTTGCGTTCAGCGACTGCGCCTACGATGCCACACATGGTGTTTCTCCTAGATGATTGCCGCGCATATCAGCGTAATGCCGCGGGCTTGGATCTGGTCGCGGGCCTCAAGCGGCAGGCGATCATCGGTGATAAGGGTATGGACGCTGCTCCAGGGCAGTTCCAGGTTGGGAATCTTGCGGCCGATCTTGTCGGATTCGACCATCACCACCACTTCACGGGCGACCTCAGCCATGACGCGGCTCAGGCCCAGCAATTCGTTGAAGGTGGTGGTGCCGCGTTCCAAGTCGATGCCGTCGGCACCGATGAACAGTTGATCGAAGTCGTAAGAACGCAGCACCTGCTCGGCAACCTGGCCCTGGAACGAGTCCGAATGCGGATCCCAGGTGCCGCCGGTCATCAACAGCACCGGCTCGTGTTCCAGTTCGCTCAAGGCGCGGGCCACGTGGAGGGAATTGGTCATCACCACCAGGCCTGGCTGGTGGCCCAGTTCGGGGATCATGGCGGCGGTGGTGCTGCCGCTGTCGATGATGATGCGGGCGTGTTCACGCAGGCGCATCACGGCGGCACGGGCGATGGCGCGCTTGTACGCCGAGATGGGCTGGGCAGCGTCGCCCACCAACTCCTGGGGCATGGTGATCGCGCCCCCGTAGCGACGCAGCAGCAGGCCGTTGCTTTCGAGTGCGGCCAGGTCCTTACGGATCGTAACTTCCGACGTTTCGAAACGCTTGGCCAATTCGTCCACGCTGACTTCGCCCTGTTCATTGAGCAAGGTCAGGATGTTGTGGCGTCGTTGGGGTGTATTTCGTTTCGACATGGTGATGATAAGTTTCGTTTCGAAAGATAACGAAGGCAATCAAAACCTATTGCCGAAAGATCGTCAAGCGGGACACAGCAAATTTTTGATATGACGCAGCGCAAATGTGGGAGGGGGCTTGCCCCCGATAGCAGTGTGTCAGCCACTGACTACATTGGCTGAACTACCGCTATCGGGGGCAAGCCCCCTCCCACATTGAATGCCTGTTGCTGAGGAGACTGTGGATAACTCAGGTCTTTTTGATTTTGACCGGGCGTTTCCAACCGTCGATGTTGCGTTGGCGGGCCCGGGCTACCGCCAGTTGAGACTTATCCACATCCTGGTTGATGGTTGAGCCCGCTGCGGTGTTCGAGCCATCTCCGATAGAAACGGGGGCGATCAGCGAGTTGTTGGAGCCGATAAATACGTCTTCACCAATGGTAGTCTGGTACTTGTTCGCGCCGTCGTAATTACAGGTAATGGCACCAGCGCCAATGTTGCTGCGAGCCCCAATCACCGCATCACCGAGGTAGGCCAAGTGGCCGGCCTTCGCATCGTCACCCATTTTGGCGTTTTTCAGCTCGACGAAATTGCCCACGTGCGCCCTGGCGCCCATGACGGTTCCGGGGCGCAGTCGCGCAAACGGACCCGCATCGCTGCCCTCGCCCATCACCGCACCGTCCAAGTGACTGTTGGCCTTGACCACCACGCCTTTGCGCAGGGTGCTGTCCTTGATCACACAGTTCGGGCCAATCACCACGTCGTCCTCGATGATCACGCGACCTTCGAGGATCACGTTAATGTCGATCAGCACATCGCGGCCGACGGTCACTTCACCACGTACATCGAAGCGTGCCGGGTCACGCAAGGTCACGCCTTGGGCCATCAGGCGACGGCCTTCGCGCAATTGGTAGTGACGTTCCAGTTCGGCGAGTTGCTTGCGGTCGTTGGCGCCCTGCACTTCCATCGGGTCGTGGGGCTGCTCGGTGGCGACCAGCAGGCCATCGCTTACCGCCATCTCGATGACGTCGGTGAGGTAGTACTCGCCCTGGGCGTTGTTATTGGACAGGCGGCTCATCCAGTCGCCGAGCTTATCGGCGGGGACCGCCAGGATCCCGGTGTTGCCCTCGGTAATGGCGCGCTGGGCTTCGCTGGCATCTTTGTGCTCAACAATAGCGGCAACCTTGCCATCGGCGTTACGCACGATGCGCCCGTAACCGGTGGGATCATCCAGTTCAACCGTCAGCAGGCCCATCTGGCCAGGCACGACGTGCTTGAGCAGGCGTTGCAGGGTTTCGACTTCGATCAGCGGTACGTCGCCGTAGAGGATCAGCACAGTGTCGGCGGTGATGAACGGCACGGCTTGGGCAGTGGCATGGCCGGTGCCCAGTTGTTTGTCTTGCAATACGAAATTCAGATCGTCCGCGGCGAGGCGCTCACGTACCACATCGGCACCATGGCCGATCACTACATGAATGCGTTGCGGATCGAGTTGCCGGGCGCTGTGGATAACATGGCCCAGCATGGAATTGCCGGCAACCGGGTGCAGCACCTTGGGCAGGGCCGAACGCATGCGGGTGCCCTGGCCTGCGGCGAGAATGACGATTTCAAGAGACATGAGTGGCTACCAATCCTGGGCGGTCCGGCTTCAGACCAAAGAAGTGTTTTGCTGAAAAAGAAAAAGGGTAGCCGAGGCTACCCTTTTTAATCAATCGCGCATGAAGCATGACGGCGTGGCCGGTTACTTCTTGCGGATCTGCTGGAGCGTGCGCAGCTGAGCTGCAGCCTCGGCCAGACGTACAGCAGCAGCGCTGTAGTCGAAGTCCGCACCCTTTTCGTTCAGGGCCTTCTCAGCAGCCTTGACGGCTTCCTGAGCGGAGGCTTCATCCAGGTCGCCAGCACGTTGCACGGTGTCGGCAAGAACCTTGACCATGTTCGGCTGAACCTCGAGGAAACCACCAGAGATGTAAAACACCTCTTTTTCCCCGCCTTGCTTGGTCAGAGTGATCGGACCTGGCTTCAAGCTGGTGATCAACGGCGCGTGACCCATGGCAATACCAAGGTCACCGAGTTCGCCGTGTGCAATCACCATCTCTACCAGACCGGAGAAGATTTCCCCTTCCGCGCTGACGATATCGCAATGGACTGTCATAGCCATCTGATTGCCTCAACCTGATTAGCGCCCGTTTCCGGGCGCCTGGATTACAGTTTCTTGGCTTTCTCGATCGCTTCTTCGATGCCGCCGACCATGTAGAACGCTTGTTCTGGCAGGTGGTCGTAGTCACCGTTGAGGATGCCTTTGAAGCCAGCAATGGTGTCTTTCAGGGAAACGTATTTACCCGATGCACCGGTGAAGACTTCAGCCACGAAGAACGGCTGCGACAAGAAACGCTGGATCTTACGAGCACGGTTTACCAACTGCTTGTCGGCTTCCGACAGCTCGTCCATACCCAGGATCGCAATGATGTCCTTCAGTTCTTTGTAACGCTGCAGTACGTACTGAACGCCGCGAGCGGTGTCGTAGTGCTCCTGGCCGATCACGTTCGGGTCCAGCTGGCGCGAAGTCGAGTCGAGTGGATCGACCGCTGGGTAGATACCCAGGGAAGCGATGTCACGGGACAGAACGACGGTGGCGTCCAAGTGGGCGAAAGTGGTCGCAGGCGACGGGTCGGTCAAGTCATCCGCAGGTACGTATACCGCTTGGATCGAAGTGATCGAACCTTCCTTGGTCGAAGTGATACGTTCTTGCAGAACGCCCATCTCTTCAGCCAGGGTCGGCTGGTAACCTACTGCGGAAGGCATACGGCCCAGCAGTGCGGATACTTCAGTACCGGCCAGGGTGTAACGGTAGATGTTGTCGACGAACAGCAGAACGTCGTTACCTTCGTCACGGAACTTCTCGGCCATGGTCAGGCCGGTCAGTGCTACGCGCAGACGGTTACCCGGCGGCTCGTTCATCTGACCGTAAACCAGTGCCACTTTGTCCAGAACGTTGGAGTCCTTCATCTCGTGGTAGAAGTCGTTACCCTCACGGGTACGCTCACCCACACCGGCGAACACGGAATAACCGCTGTGCTCGATGGCGATGTTACGGATCAGTTCCATCATGTTTACGGTCTTGCCTACACCGGCACCACCGAACAGACCGACTTTACCGCCTTTGGCGAACGGGCAAACCAGGTCGATAACCTTGATGCCGGTTTCCAGCAGGTCGTTGCCGCCAGCTTGTTCCGCGAACGAAGGTGCTGGACGGTGAATGCCCCAACGCTCTTCGGTGTCGATCGGACCAGCTTCGTCAATCGGGTTGCCCAGTACGTCCATGATCCGGCCCAGGGTCGCTTTACCGACCGGTACGGAGATGGCTGCGCCAGAGTCGACAACGTCCAGACCGCGCTTCAAGCCTTCGGTGGAACCCATCGCAATGGTACGAACTACGCCGTCGCCCAGCTGCTGCTGAACTTCCAGAGTAGTGTCCGCGCCTTGTACTTTCAGCGCGTTGTAGATGCTCGGTACGCTGTCGCGTGGAAATTCCACGTCGATAACGGCGCCGATGATTTGAACGATACGTCCGCTACTCATAGCTGGATCCTCTGAATATTTGAACCGTTAAACCGCGGCAGCGCCGCCGACGATTTCCGAGATCTCTTGGGTGATCGCAGCCTGACGCGCCTTGTTGTAGATCAGCTGCAAATCGCTGATCAGATCACCGGCGTTATCGGTAGCGTTTTTCATCGCGATCATCCGCGCCGCTTGTTCAGCTGCGTTGTTCTCGACCACCGCCTGGTACACCTGCGACTCCACGTAGCGCACCATCAAGCCGTCAAGCAGCTCTTTGGCGTCTGGTTCGTAGAGGTAGTCCCAGTGGTGCTTGAGTTCCTGATCCGGAGTCGCCACCAGTGGAATCAATTGCTCCACGGTTGGCTGCTGGGTCATGGTGTTGATGAACTTGTTGGATACCACGGAGAGGCGGTCAATCCGGCCTTCCAGGTATGCATCCAGCATCACCTTCACACTGCCGATCAAATCGTTGATCGACGGCTCTTCACCCAGGTGGCTGATAGCTGCTACGACGTTGCCGCCGAAGTTGCGGAAAAAGGCCGCACCCTTGCTACCAACTACACACAGATCAATCTCGACGCCGTTTTCGCGGTTTACCGCCATGTCCTTGACCAGGGCCTTGAACAGGTTGGTATTCAAACCACCGCACAAACCACGGTCACTGCTCACAACCACATAACCCACACGCTTAACTTCGCGCTCGATCATGAATGGGTGGCGGTATTCCGGGTTGGCGTTGGCCAGATGCCCAATTACCTGGCGGATACGCTCCGCATAAGGACGGCTAGCAGCCATGCGCATTTGTGCCTTGCGCATTTTGCTGACCGCCACTTTTTCCATGGCGCTGGTAATCTTTTGCGTGCTTTTGATGCTCGCAATCTTACTGCGAATCTCTTTTGCGCCTGCCATGTAACACCTATCAGGTTAGCAAGCGGGAGCCTTGCGGCTCCCGCTGCGGCTTACCAGGTTTGGGTGGCCTTGAACTTCTCGATACCGGCTTTGAGGCCAGCGTCGATTTCGTCATTGAAGTCACCCTTCACGTTGATCTTGGCCAACAAGTCGGCGTGATCGCGGTTGAAGTAAGCAATCAGCGCTTGTTCAAAGCTGCCGACCTTGGCGATTTCGACGTCAGTCAGGAACCCACGCTCAGCGGCATACAGCGACAACGCCATGTCAGCGATCGACATTGGGGCGTATTGCTTCTGCTTCATCAGCTCGGTAACGCGCTGACCATGCTCAAGTTGCTTACGGGTCGCTTCGTCCAGGTCAGAAGCGAACTGGGCGAATGCCGCCAGTTCACGGTACTGAGCCAGAGCGGTACGGATACCACCGGAGAGCTTCTTGATGATCTTGGTCTGAGCGGCACCACCCACACGGGATACCGAAACACCGGCGTTCACTGCAGGGCGGATGCCCGAGTTGAACATGGCCGATTCCAGGAAGATCTGACCGTCGGTGATGGAAATCACGTTGGTCGGAACGAACGCGGAAACGTCGCCAGCCTGGGTTTCGATGATCGGCAGTGCGGTCAGGGAACCGGTTTTGCCCGTCACTGCGCCGTTGGTGAACTTCTCTACGTACTCTTCCGAAACGCGGGATGCGCGCTCCAGCAGACGGGAGTGGAGATAGAACACGTCGCCTGGGTAAGCTTCACGGCCTGGTGGACGGCGCAGCAGCAGGGAAATCTGGCGGTAAGCCACTGCTTGCTTGGACAGATCGTCATAAACGATCAGCGCGTCTTCACCGCGGTCGCGGAAGAATTCACCCATGGTGCAACCGGCATACGGTGCCAGGTATTGCAGTGCAGGCGATTCCGAAGCACTGGCAGCCACGATGATCGTGTTTTTCAGTGCGCCGTTCTCTTCCAGCTTGCGAACCACGTTGGCGATGGTCGATTGCTTCTGACCGATGGCTACGTAGACGCAGAAAATGCCGCTGTCTTTCTGGTTGATGATCGCGTCGATCGCCAGAGCGGTTTTACCGATCTGACGGTCACCGATGATCAGCTCACGCTGGCCACGGCCGACAGGGATCATGGCATCGACAGCCTTGTAGCCAGTCTGTACAGGCTGGTCTACCGACTTACGCCAGATCACGCCTGGAGCAACTTTCTCGACCGCGTCGGTCTCGGTGTTGCCCAGTGGACCTTTGCCGTCAACAGGGTTACCCAGTGCGTCGACTACGCGACCCAGCAGTTCCTTACCAACCGGAACCTCCAGGATGCGGCCGGTGCACTTGGCGCTCATGCCTTCAGCCAGAGACTGGTAAGCGCCCAGGATAACGGCACCTACGGAGTCCTGCTCCAGGTTGAGGGCCATACCGAAGACGCCGCCCGGAAACTCGATCATCTCGCCGGACATTACGTCGGCCAGACCGTGAATCCGCACGATACCGTCAGATACGCTGACGACAGTGCCTTCGTTACGGGCTTGGGAGGTCACATCGAGCTTGTCGATGCGGCCCTTGATAATTTCACTTATTTCGGAAGGATTGAGTTGCTGCATTGCTCTGCTGCCCCTTCAAACTCAAGATTTCAATGCTTCGGCAAGATTCGCGAGTTTGCCGCGAATCGAGCCATCGATAACCAGGTCGCCGGCGCGAATGACAATGCCCCCAATGAGGGACTTGTCTTCCGCAACTTGCAGGCGCACTTCCCGGTCGAGTCGTGCACTGAGAACCTTGGCGAGTTTGTCTTGCTGTTCTTGGTTCAATGCAAAAGCACTGGTCACTTCAACGTCTACCGACTTCTCTTGCTCGGCCTTGTACAGGTCGAACAGAGCGGCAATCTCCGGCAGAAGCAGGAGACGGTCGTTTTCGGCAACGACGTGGATGAAGTTCTGCACTTTCACATCAAACTTGTCGCCGCACACTTCAATAAAAGTGGCGGCCTTGTCTGCGCTCGTCAGTCGCGGGGCCTTGAGCACGCGCTGCATTGTGTCGTCTTGCGACACTGCTGCAGCCAGGCCGAGCATGGCTGACCAAGAGGCCAGCTGCTGGTGGGCCTGGGCGTGCTCGAAGGCTGCCTTAGCGTAAGGTCGGGCCAACGTGGTCAATTCTGCCATGATCGCCCTCGCTTAAATTTCAGCAGCCAGTTTGTTTACCAGCTCCGCGTGCGCGTTTTGATCGATTGTGGCACCCAGGATCTTCTCAGCACCGCCGACGGCCAGAGCACCCAGTTGGGCACGCAGCGCATCTTTGACACCGTTCAGTTCCTGCTCGATCTCGGCCTGAGCCTGAACCTTCACACGGTCAGCGTCGATACGGGCTTTTTCAACAGCCTCTTCAACGATCTGGTTACCGCGTTTCTTGGCTTGCTCAATGATTTCGGCTGCTTGAGCTTTCGCTTCGCGCAGTTGTTGACCCGCTTTATCTTGGGCCAACTCCAGGTCGCGAGCTGCTCGTGCTGCAGCGTCCAGCCCATCCGCGATCTTCTTCTGACGTTCGTGCAGAGCTGCGATGACCGGAGGCCATACGAACTTCATGCAGAAAACGACAAAAATCAAGAACGCTAAGGACTGACCAATAATGGTTGCATTAATGTTCACGCCAATACCTCGCTCATTCGTTGCACAACACACCAATCACTCGAAAAGACGAGTGATTAACCGGCGAGTTGACCAACGAAAGGGTTCGCGAAGGTGAAGAACAGAGCGATACCAACACCGATCATGGTCACGGCGTCGAGCAGGCCGGCGACGATGAACATTTTAACTTGCAGCATTGGAACCATTTCTGGCTGACGCGCTGCGCCTTCCAGGAACTTGCCGCCCAGCAGGCCGAAACCAATGGCAGTACCCAGGGCGCCCAGGCCGATCAACAGTGCAACAGCGATAGCGGTTAGACCAACTACAGTTTCCATCTTTCCTCCCGACTTTTACGTCGTATGGTTTAGGTTTTTTAGATTTTAAAGCGGTAAAACAAATCGTTTCATAGCCCGGTAGGGCCTACCTTCCCGTTTGACCGGGAAGGACATCAGACTAGTCGAGACTGGTCTTAATGGTTCTCTTCGTGCGCCATCGACAGGTAGACGATGGTCAGCATCATGAAGATGAAGGCCTGCAGGGTGATGATCAGGATGTGGAACACAGCCCACGCCCACTGCAGAACAATGCCCAGGCCGCTAAGCCAGAGCAGGCCGCTGCCGAACATCACAGCGATCAGAATGAATACCAGCTCGCCGGCATACATGTTGCCGAACAGTCGCAGAGCCAGGGAAATCGGCTTGGCGATCAGGGTCACGAATTCCAGCAGGAAGTTCACCGGGATCAGCAGGGCTTGAACGAAGATGTTCTTGCTGCCGAACGGGTGCAGGGTCAGTTCGCCGATGAAGCCGCCGATGCCCTTGATCTTGATGCTGTAGAAAATGATCAACGCGAAGACCGACAGGGCCATGCCCAGGGTAGCGTTCGGGTCAGTGGTCGATACGGCACGGAATGGAATGTGCGGGTCGCCGCTGATCGCCATGGCCAGCTGAGGAATCCAGTCAACCGGGATCAGGTCGACGGCGTTCATCAGGAACACCCAGACGAAGATGGTCAGTGCCAGCGGTGCGATCACCGGGCTACGGCCATGGAAGCTATCTTTCACGCTGCCATCGACGAATTCGACCAGTACTTCAACGAAGTTCTGCAAAGCACCTGGCTGACCGGAAGTCGCCTTCTTTGCCGCCATGCGGAAAATGAAGACGAAGATCAGACCCAATGCGACCGACCAGCCCAGAGTATCCAGGTGGAAAGCCCAGAAGCCCATTTCTTTGGCCTCTGCTGCGGAGTGGGCAAAGCCCCAGCCGCCATTAGGAAGCTGACCGAAGGTCAGGTTCTGCAAGTGGTGCTGGATATAGCCCGAAGCGGTTGTTTCTGCCATGGTTGCCTCAAACGCCCTAAGGTTTCGAAAGTCTTGTTTTCATTAGCAGGGGAGCGAACCAGCTGACCAGTTGGGTCAACACGAAGACGCCGAATACAGCCAGCGGCGCCAATGGCTTCACACCTGCAAAGGTCAGTGCAAACAGCACTGCCGTCAAAATCAGTTTCCCTGCCTCGCCGGCATAAAATGACCGGACGATAGCCTGGGCTGCTCGGGCGCCGGAAAACCGAAAGGCCCTGTGAGCAAAATACATATTGGGCAGCAAGGCTATCAGGCCTCCGCAGAGTCCTGAATATCCGGCAACGACTCCATGCCAATACCAAAGCGCCAATGCGGCGATCAGCAAAATGACAAATTGAGCCAATAAAACCGGAAAAACGGCCAAGCGATGGAACGGCAACGTGTTTGGCGTGCGGGTTTCCATCACTCTTGCTCCTCAATGGTCGGCTGCCGGAAATCAATAACTTGGCATAATTTGTGCCGACAAAATGCGCGCAGAGTATAGGGGCGGTTCTGCCCCTATTCAACTGTCGGGTAGTGATTTCCGATCACACGCTACATAAGCAAATGTTTCAGCGGATGTGGGCAAGGACGCCCTGGAGCTCATCAAGCGAGTTATAACCGATGACCAATTGCCCTTTGCCTTTCTTGCCGTGGCGAATTTGCACCGCAGAGCCCAGGCGCTCGGCCAGGCGCTGCTCGAGACGGGCGATATCCGGATCAGGTTTAGCCGTTTCGACCGGTGCAGGTTTGCCGCTGAGCCACTGGCGAACCAACGCCTCGGTCTGGCGAACGGTGAGCCCCCGTGCGACAACGTGTCGCGCCCCTTCAACCTGTTGATTTTCCGGCAAACCGAGCAAAGCACGGGCGTGGCCCATTTCCAGGTCGCCGTGGGACAACATGGTCTTGATGACTTCCGGCAGCGCAATCAAACGCAGCAAGTTGGACACGGTTACGCGGGATTTACCCACCGCCTCGGCCACCTGTTGCTGGGTCAGCTGGAATTCCTGTTGCAAACGCTGCAACGCGATCGCTTCTTCGATCGGGTTGAGGTCTTCGCGCTGGATGTTCTCGATCAACGCCATGGCGATGGCGGTTTCATCCGGTACATCGCGCACCATCGCCGGGATGGTTTCCTTGCCGGCCTGCTGGCTGGCGCGCCAGCGGCGCTCACCGGCGATGATCTCAAAGCGGCCGCCGCCAATCGGGCGTACCACGATTGGCTGCATCACGCCTTGGGCCTTGATCGAATTGGCCAGCTCTTCCAGTGCCTGGGGGTCCATGTCCCGGCGTGGCTGGTATTTGCCGCGCTGGATCAGGTCCAGCGGCAGGTGCTGCAACTCGCGCTCGTCGGCCTGCACCGCTTGTTCTTCAAGCGATGTGACGGTCGGACCACTCAACAGTGCATCCAGTCCACGTCCGAGACCTCGTTTCTTGACGGCCATGGGGATTCCTTAAGTTGGCTGGGCTGCAGCGGTGCGTGAGTTGCGGCGTTGGCGACGAACCATCTCGCCGGCTAGGGCCAGGTAGGCAATGGCACCACGGGATGACTTGTCGTACGCCAGCGCGGGCATGCCGTAGCTTGGCGCTTCGGCCAGACGAATGTTGCGCGGGATCACCGTGTCGTACAGCTGATCACCGAAATGTTCCTTGAGCTGCGCCGACACATCGTTCATCAGGCTCAGGCGCGGATCGAACATGGTCCGCAGCAAGCCTTCGATCTGCAGGTTCGGGTTGAGCAACTCAGCGATACGCTTGATGTTATCCACAAGGTCGCTCAAGCCTTCCAGTGCGTAGTACTCGCACTGCATGGGGATAATCACCCCATCAGCTGCCACCAACGCGTTCAGCGTGAGCATCGACAGTGACGGCGGGCAGTCGATCAAAATGTAGTCGTAATTCTCGCGGATCGGCGCCAAGGCGCTACGCAGACGGCTTTCCTTCATCTGCATTTCCAGCAGCACCACTTCCGCCGCGGTCAAATCGCGGTTGGCCGGCAGCAGTTGATAACCGCCGTGTTCGGAGTAGTGCATGGCCTGGGCCAGGTCGCACTCGCCAATCAGCAAGTCGTAGACCGAGTTTTCCAGGCCGTGTTTATCCACACCGCTACCCATGGTGGCGTTGCCCTGTGGATCGAGATCGATCAACAGCACCCGGCGCTTGGTGGCGACCAGGGATGCTGCGAGGTTGATGCAGGTGGTGGTTTTGCCCACGCCACCTTTCTGGTTCGCTATCGCGAATACCTTAGCCATTCTTGCTTGTGTTCCCAATCATGCCGTGCGGCGCAGTATCAGCAGATGGCGTTGGCCTTGGCAACCGGGTACAGCCAAGGCGTGTTCGCTATCGAGGTGGAAGTCTGCCGGCAATGCTAACAGCTCATCGCTTGGATGGACGCCCTTCATTGCCAGCCAGCGGGTATCGCGGTCGCCGAGGTGGCGGGTCCAGTTGCTGAAGTTCTCCATACTGCTGAACGCCCTGGAAACAATTCCATTGAAAGGCTGTTCAGGCGTGAAGGCTTCGACGCGACTGTGGATAACTTGCAGGTTATCCAGCTTGAGTTCGAGTTTGACCTGGGTCAGGAAACGGGTTTTCTTGCCGTTGCTGTCCAGGCAGGTCACTTGGGACTCGGGAAACAGGATGGCCAACGGAATACCAGGCATGCCGCCGCCACTGCCAACGTCAAGCCAGCGGCCGTTTTCGATGAATGGCATCACGCTCAAGCTGTCGAGCAAGTGACGGGACACCATTTCGTCGGGATCACGCACTGCGGTCAGGTTGTAAGCCTTGTTCCATTTGATCAACAACGCCAAATACCCCAACAGCAGCTCGTGCTGGGTTTCGGTCAGGTCGACGCCCAACTGGCGTGCGCCTGTGGATAACTCTTCTGCGTGTTGCGAGGTGACCAACGAACTCAAGCGCTTTGCTCCAACTGACGGCCCGCGCCGCGTTTTTTCAAATGAATCATCAACAGCGAAATGGCTGCTGGGGTGACGCCGGGAATACGTGAAGCCTGGCCCAATGTCTCGGGACGAGTTATCCCCAGCTTGCTTTGGATTTCTTTCGACAAGCCGGAAATCCCGGTGTAGTCGATATCCACAGGCAGCTTGGTGTCTTCACTGGCGCGCAGGCGAGCGATCTCGTCCTGTTGGCGGTCAATGTAACCGGCGTATTTGGTCTTGATTTCGACCTGCTCGGCGACCTGTGGATCTTCCGCGCCCTGGCCGGTCACTTCGACCAGACCAGCGTAGTCGATTTCCGGACGGGACAGCAGGTTGAGCAAGTTGTACTCGTGGGTCAGCGGCGTGCCGAATTTTTCAGCGATCGCGTCGCCTTGCTCGGTGCCCGGGCGGACCCAGGTGCTTTTCAGGCGCTGTTCTTCCAATGCAATGCTTTCGCGTTTTTTGCAGAAGGCTTCCCAACGCACATCATCGACCAGGCCAAGTTCACGTCCTTTTTCGGTCAGGCGCAGGTCGGCGTTGTCTTCGCGCAGGATCAAACGGTATTCCGCCCGGGAAGTGAACATCCGGTACGGTTCCTGGGTGCCCAGGGTAATCAGGTCATCGACCAAAACGCCGATATACGCTTCGTCTCGACGTGGGCACCAGCTGTCTTTGCCCTGCGCACGCAATGCTGCGTTGGTCCCGGCCAGCAAACCTTGGGCGCCGGCTTCTTCGTAACCGGTGGTTCCGTTGATTTGGCCAGCGAAGAACAGACCGCCAATCACTTTGGTTTCCAGGCTGTACTTCAGGTCACGCGGGTCGAAATAGTCGTATTCGATGGCGTAGCCCGGACGCACGATGTGTGCGTTTTCCATGCCGCGGATCGATTGCACGATCTGGATTTGCACGTCGAACGGCAGGGAAGTGGAAATGCCGTTCGGGTACAGCTCATGAGTGGTCAAGCCTTCGGGCTCGATGAAGACCTGGTGGCTTTCCTTGTCGGCAAAGCGGTGGATCTTGTCTTCGATCGACGGGCAATAACGCGGGCCGATCCCTTCGATCACACCGGAGTACATCGGCGAACGATCGAGGTTCGCAGCAATGATTTCGTGGGTGCGGGCATTGGTGTGGGTGATCCAGCAGCTTACCTGTTTCGGGTGCTGTTCTTTGGAACCCATGAACGACATGACCGGGATCGGCGTATCGCCGGCCTGTTCGGTCATCACCGAGAAGTCCACAGAACGCCCGTCGATACGCGGCGGGGTCCCGGTTTTCAGGCGGCCGACACGCAGCGGCAATTCACGCAGGCGTTTTGCCAAAGCAATCGACGGCGGATCACCGGCGCGACCGCCGGAATAGTTCTGCATACCAATGTGGATAAGTCCGCCGAGGAACGTGCCGGTGGTCAACACCACGGATTCCGCGAAGAAACGCAGGCCCATTTGCGTGACAACCCCGCGTACCTGGTCTTGTTCGACGATCAGGTCATCCGCGGCTTGCTGAAATATCCACAGGTTCGGTTGGTTTTCCAGGGTTTCGCGCACAGCAGCCTTGTACAGGATGCGGTCGGCTTGAGCCCGGGTAGCCCGTACGGCTGGGCCTTTGCGGCTGTTGAGCACACGAAACTGAATACCACCCTTATCGGTAGCCGTGGCCATCACGCCGCCAAGGGCATCGATTTCCTTGACCAAATGGCTTTTGCCGATCCCACCAATGGCGGGGTTGCAACTCATTGCTCCGAGGGTTTCCACGTTATGCGTCAACAACAGGGTTTTTACGCCCATGCGTGCTGACGCCAGTGCTGCCTCGGTACCGGCATGACCGCCGCCGATGACGATCACTTCAAAACGGGAAGGGAAATCCACCACGCACCTCGTGCCTGCTTATGTAGGTAATCAGGAATTGTCTGTTGAAAGAGTTTTAGAGCTTTGGCGGCAAGTATAGGGACTTAGCCCTTCCTAAAGAACCCTTTGCACAAAATTTAACCAGCTGTGGATGAATCACAGACAATAGAAATTAAAAGAGAGAAATTTATTAAATCTTTGTTTTTATGTTTATTTCTATGTAGCTACCTTTCTGTGGATAGATCTCTACAGGCCTTTGTTTACGTTGTGTACAGCGATTCAAAAGTCTGTGGTCATGTGCCAATGAGGGGCTTGGATAAGTGCTTTAAGCCTGTGGATTAAACAGGTGCTTATCCACAGGCGGGTTTTTACTCAGGTTTCAGGCCCTGTTATCAACTGGGCACAGAGGCGGTTATTCACAGGGCTTAATTCGCAGAAATCGGTGTAACTGTCCATATTCAGTCCACGACAACGTCAACTGAAACCTCCACTCGGTGGTGAGCACAGCAAAAAAAGAGATCTATTGTGAGAAAACGATAGGGCAGTTAATAATAGCGATTATCATTAACCTACCTTGTCATGCCCTATGTCCCCTTCTTCACACACGGCTGCGGTCCAGAACATCTATGAGCAGCACCATTCCTGGCTGCACGGGTGGCTCAAAGGGAAGTTGCATAACGCCTGCGATGCGGCCGATGTGGCGCACGACACGTTCGTGCGCATCCTGGGCGGGCGGCATGCGGCGCAGATCGTTGAACCGCGAGACTATTTGGCGACCATTGCCAGGGGCTTGGTGATTGATCGCTACCGTCGACATGCCATCGAACAGGCCTATAAGCAAACCTTGGCCGAACGGCCTGAAGCCATAGCCATCAGCGAAGAAGACAAAGCCATCATCATCGAGACGTTGGTGGCTGTGGATAAAGCCTTGTCGGCACTCGGCGAGCGAGCACGCCGGATATTCATGCTGTCGCAGATCGAGGGCCTGACTTATCAACAGATTGCCGATCAGCTTCAGGTTTCACTGACCACCGTGAAGAAGCACATGATCCGTGCATTGACCGAATGCGCATTGATCATGGCCAGCTTGTAATGGCGGCGCCTGATCGCAAGACCTTCGAGGCCGCTGCCAGTTGGTATGTACAGTTTCAATCCCAAACCCCTACCGCCGCCGAGCGCCAAGCCTGGCAACAATGGCTCAACGGCGATCCGTCCCATCAGGCTGCGTGGAACCAGATGGAGCAGTTGCAGCGCAGTCTCGGCGCCCTGCCCCAGGATTTCACCCGCCGGGCCTTGTCGACCAGCCAGCAACGGCGCCAGGTGTTGAAGTGGATGCTGGTGCTGGGCGGTACCGGGTACCTCGGCTGGAATGTCCAGCAACACACGCCCCTGGGCAATGTATGGGCCGACTACCGGACGTCCGTGGGTGAGCGCCGGCGTATCGAGCTGGCTGACGGTACGCGGATTGATCTGAACACCCGTACGGCAATTGACGTGGTATTCGATGGGCGCCAGCGTTTGATTCGCCTGCGTGAAGGTGAAGTACTTATCCACACCGGCAAGCGGGGTGGCCAGACGCCCTTTTATGTCGAGACCCGCCAAGGCCGAATCCAGGCCCTGGGCACCACCTTCACCGTGCGCCAGTTGCCAGACTCCACACGTGTCGGCGTCCTCGAGGATCGGGTGAGCGTAGCGCCTGGTGACCAACCCAATCACGCGTGGCTACTCAGTGCCGGTGAAAGCGCTGACTTCGATCGCCAACACGTGGGGCTTAACCACGCTTACCGCGGCTCACAAGCGGCGTGGGTCGATGGTCAGTTGATCGTATTGGATGCTCGCCTCGGGGATGTGATCGAAGACCTCGCCCGCTACCGCCCGGGTGTTCTGCAATGCGACTTGGCGTCGGCACACCTGCGTGTCTCCGGGACCTTCCGCCTGGATTCCACCGATGCGGTACTGGCCAATCTGCAGGCAACCCTGCCGATCCAGGTGAAGTATTTCACCCGCTATTGGGTTTCGGTGAAACGAATCGGTTGATTGCAAAAAGTATCCGCACAAGGGGTTATCTTTTTTTTATCTGACACGGCCCTACAGGTAATCACGACGCCACCTTCAGGGCTTATCCACTTATGCGCCTCTCTTCCAAGCTCCGCCAGCGACTTTCCTACCACGGTATGACATGCAGCCTGCTACTCGGCACGGCAACCACCGGCGGTATTTTGTTATCCACTGATGTCCTGGCCGCCAGCGCGGTGCAGCACTACGCTATTGCGGCGGGCCCCCTGGACAATGCGTTGAGCCAATTTGCCGCTCGGGCGAATGTGATTCTATCTTTCTCGCCCCAGCAAACCGCGCGTTTGAACTCGACCGGGCTTGAAGGCGACTATTCGGTAGAGCAAGGCTTTGCGCTGTTGCTGCAGAACTCGGGGTTACAAGCGGTACCCCAGGCGCCCGGCAGCTATGTCCTGCAGGCCATTCCTGCTGGGCAACTCACGCTTGCGCCCACCACGGTCAGCACTTATCAACAGGACGGGTTCAACCAGGAGATCGCCGGGGATGTGGGTTACAAGGCACAAAACAGCCGTGTCGGTACCAAGACCAGTACGCCTCTGTCAGAAACACCGCGTTCGGTATCCATAGTCACCGGTCAGCGCATCAAGGACCAGAAGTCACAGACCCTGACGGAAGTGTTGGGCTACGTGCCAGGTATCTTTGCGCCACCCTTTGCTGCCGGCGACGGTCTGGCCGGTGACCTGTTCTTCATTCGTGGTTTCAATGCCACCGATTACGGCTACGGTTTGCTGCGAGATGGCCTTCGTGTACAAGGCAATCGGTATGACACCACCAGTGAGCCGTATGGCCTGGAGCGCGTCGAAATCTTCCGTGGCCCCTCTTCCCTGCTCTACGGCGAAAACGCACCTGGCGGTTTGGTGAACCTGGTGAGCAAGCACCCGACAGCCACGCCGCAAGGTGAAGTCCAGCTGGGGTATGGCTCGAATAATCGGCGTCAACTGGGTGTGGATATCTCGGGACCGCTCAATGACAGTGACAATATTCTTGGCCGAGTTGTGATGCTCGGTCGCAAATCCGACACGCAGACCGACCATGTGCCTGATGATCGCCTGTACATCGCGCCATCACTGACCCTGAATTTCGACGACTACAACACCCTTACCCTGTTGGCTAATTATCAAAAGGACCACACCAATCTCGAACTTGGCCTACCGGCGGCCGGCACCTTGCTGACAAATCCCAATGGCAAGCTGTCCAAGCACACCATGCTCGGCGACCCGGACTGGAACACATTTGAACGTGAAGCCTGGAGCACCGGTTACGAATTCAGCCACAGCTTCAACGACGATTGGCAGTTCCGCCAGAACTCGCGGTATATGCAGTCGCGCATCAACCGCCATGAAACCTGGCCCAGCGCCCTGAATAACCGCGGGTTTGGTACGCAACTGAACATGACCGCCTATGACCGCTATAACAAGTCGATGGTGTATTCCCTGGATAACCAGTTGGAAGGCAAATTCCAGGTGGGCGGCCTGGAAAACACAGTGCTGTTTGGTGCCAGCTATGACCGCACTTCGTTCAATCAGGATTGGGACGCCGGTTTCGCCGGCACCATCAATGTGTATAACCCCGTGTATCTGCGTGATCCGCTTACGCCGGTGGCAGTGCAAAACACCTTGCTCGAGCAGCAGATGAAGGGCGTTTATGCACAGATCCAGAGCAAGTACGACCACTGGCTGTTCCTGCTGGGTGGCCGTCAGGACTGGGTCGACAGCGATTTCCGCGACAAGGTCAACAAGGCCAGTAACACCGGCTCGGAAGATCGCAAGTTCACCTACCAAGGCGGGGTGATGTACCAGTTCGACAACGGCCTGACGCCGTACGTCAGCTACTCCACCGCATTTGTGCCGGTGCAGCAGATCTCCAATGCCGGGTCACCGCTGAAGCCGATTACCAGCAGTCAGTACGAAGTGGGTGTGAAGTACGAGCCGATCGGCTGGGATACGGCGATGACCCTGTCGGTGTATGACCTGCGCAAGGAAGACGACACCTACCTCGACGCCACCACCAACAGCTATCGCCAGGTGGGCGAAAGCCGGGCCAAAGGTGCGGAAGTCGAGGTGAACAGCAACATCACGCCCAACCTGAATGTGACGGCCGCTTACACCTACACTGACGCTCGGATTACTAAGGATTCGGCTACATCGCTGGTTGAAGGGCACCAGATGACGGGGGTTCCACGCAACCAGGCTTCGGTATGGGGCAAGTACCGCTTCCTTGATGGCCAACTCAAAGGTTTGTCGATGGGCGGCGGTGTGCGTTATTTCGACAGCACCTTTTCCTACACCGCGCCAACGCTATACGGGAAGTTGGATGCAGGAAGCGTCACCTTGGTGGATGCAGCCGTTGGCTATCAAATTGACAAACATTGGTCTGTGGATGTGAACGCCAAGAACCTGTTCGACAAGGAATATGTATCTGGTTGCAACGATGCGGGCCGCTGCTATTGGGGGGATAGCCGCACGCTGCTTGGGACGGTTTCGTACAACTGGTAATGGGTGAGGGCCTGAAGAATGTGGTGTTCTTCAGGCCGCTATCGCTGCTAAGCCAGTGCCTACAGGGCGTGTGGATAACTTTTTTATTTGCCGATGCAGAAGCTGGAGAAGATCCGGCCCAACAAATCATCGGAGCTGAATGCACCGGTGATCTCTCCCAACAACTGCTGCGCCTGACGGAGATCCTCTGCCAGCAGCTCCCCTGCCCCCGCTAACGTCAACTGTGCCCGGCCGTGCTCCAACGCTGCGCTCGCGTGGCGCAACGCCTCCAGGTGCCTACGGCGCGCACTGAAGCTGCTCTCCGAGGTCTGCTCGTAGCCCATACAGGCCTTGAGGTGCTCGCGCAGCAGTTCCAGGCCTTCACCCGCCGACTTGGCGCTCAGGCTGATCGTGACGTGGCCATCCGCGCTGGTTTCCATCGCAATGGCTTCACCCGTCAGGTCGGATTTGTTACGAATCAAGGTGACCTTGGCCGGGTCCGGCCGTTGCTCAAGGAATTCCGGCCACAACGCGAAAGGATCCACAGCCTCGGGCGCCGTCGCATCCACCACCAGCAGAACTCGATCCGCTTCGCCGATGGCCTTGAGCGCGCGTTCCACGCCGATCTTTTCCACCTGGTCATCGGTGTCGCGCAAGCCGGCTGTGTCGACCACGTGCAGTGGCATGCCGTCGATGTGGATATGTTCGCGCAGGATATCCCGGGTGGTACCGGCGATCTCAGTGACGATGGCGGCCTCGCGCCCCGCCAGTGCATTCAACAGACTGGATTTGCCTGCATTGGGCCGTCCAGCAATCACCACCGTCATGCCGTCACGCAGCAGCGCACCTTGCCCGGCTTCACGCAGCACTGTGGATAACTCATCACGGACTTTATCGAGCATCGTCAATACATGGCCATCGGCGAGGAAATCGATTTCTTCCTCGGGAAAATCAATCGCCGCCTCGACGTATATGCGTAGGTTGATTAGTTGTTCGGTCAGGTTATGCACACGTAGCGAGAACGCGCCCTGCAGCGAGCGCAGTGCGTTGCGTGCAGCCTGTGCAGAACTGGCTTCGATCAAATCAGCAATGGCTTCAGCCTGGGCCAGGTCGAGCTTGTCGTTGAGAAAGGCGCGTTCGCTGAATTCCCCAGGCCTGGCCAGACGGCAGCCCAGTTGCAGGCAACGCTGCAGCAACATATCCAGCACAACCGGGCCGCCGTGGCCCTGCAATTCCAGGACATCTTCCCCAGTAAAGGAATTGGGCCCAGGGAAATAAAGGGCCAAGCCTTCGTCCAGCACCGTTTCATCTGCATCCAGGAATGGCCCGTAATGGGCATATCGCGGCTTTAACTCGCGGCCGCTGATAGCCTCAGCCGCCTTGCCGGCGAGCGGTCCGGAGATACGAACGATACCGACACCGCCGCGACCTTGAGCGGTAGCGACAGCAGCGATGGTTTCACGAGGAGCGCTCATCAGCAGGTTCCAGAACTAAAGTGACGGAAAGCAAAACGCCCCACTAGGGGGCGTCTTGAGTGGTTATCCACAGAGTAAATTACGCAGAGGCTTTTGCGGTAGCCGCTTCGATTTTACGTGTGATGTACCACTGTTGAGAGATCGACAACACGTTGTTGACCACCCAGTACAGCACCAGACCAGCAGGGAACCACAGGAAGAAGAAGGTGAAGATGATTGGCATCATTTTCATTACCTTGGCCTGCATCGGATCCGGCGGAGTAGGGTTCAAACGCTGCTGGATAAACATGGTCGCGCCCATGATGATCGGCAGGATAAAGAACGGGTCTTTGATCGACAGGTCAGTTATCCACAGCATGAACGGAGCCTGACGCATTTCCACGCTTTCCAGAAGTACCCAGTACAGCGACAGGAATACCGGCATCTGCACCAGAATCGGCAAGCATCCACCCAGCGGGTTGATCTTCTCTTTCTTGTACAGCTCCATCATGGCCTGCGACATTTTCTGCCGGTCATCGCCATGCTGCTCTTTCAGCGCCGCCAGTTTCGGGGCTACGGCACGCATGCGCGCCATCGACTTGTAGCTGGCTGCCGACAGAGGGAAGAAGATCCCTTTGATCAGCATGGTCAGGAAGATGATCGAGAAACCCCAGTTACCCACAATGCTGTGGATATGTTGCAGCAACCAGAAAATCGGCTGGGCAATGAACCACAGGAAGCCGTAATCCACAGTCAATTCCAGACCTGGGGACAACTCTTTCAGCACAGCCTGGCTTTTCGGGCCGGCGTACAACGTGGCGCTGGTTTCAGCCTTGGCGCCTGGCGCGACGGTCAACGCCGGGCCAGTGAAGCCAATGATGTAGTTGCCTTGGCTGTCCTTGCGGGTTTGAACCAGGTTCGCGTCGCCCTTGCTCGGGATCCAGGCGGTCACAAAGTAGTGTTGCAGCCAGGCTACCCAGCCACCTTGGACGGTTTCTTTCAGCGAGCCCTTGTCGATATCTTTCATCGACACTTTTTTATACGGTTCGCTACTTGTCCACAGGGCGGCGCCCAGGTAAGTCGCGGTGCCGGTGGCGGTGCTGGAAGAAGGATCGGAACTGGCATCACGCTTGAGCTGGGCAAACAGGTTGCCGCTCCATGGTTTGTCGCTTTCGTTGTCGATCAGGTAAGTGACCTTCAAGTCGTACAGACCACGGGTAAAGCTGAAACGCTTGATGTAGTTGACGCCGTCGAGGCTGAATTTCAGGTCAACGTTCAACTGGTTCTGGCCATCAGCCAGTTGATAAGTCTTCTGTTCGGTCGAATAAACCGGACGACCGGTAGCACGAGCATCCGGACCGTTTGTGCCGGTCAGGCCACTTTGCGCCAGATAAGTACGTTCACCACCGTTATCGAACAGTTGGAACGGAACATCCGGATGGTCTTGGCGACGTGGATACAGCGGCAGTTTCAACTGCGCGATATCACCACCTTGTGGGTCGATAGCCAGGTCGAGCACATCCGTTTTGACATGGATGAGGTCTTTATTGGTGACCACTGGCGTTTCTAAAGGGGCGCTTGTCTCGCCATTCGCGCTGGGAACATCGGCACTCGCGGACGCATTGTTACCCAGCGGGGTGTCCGGAATAGCCGGCGCAGCCTGATTGGTAGCAACATTCTGAGTCGGCAGGGCAGCTTGGCCGTAGTCCTGGTTCCACTTAAGAACCATGACGTAGGACACGATTGCCAGGGCGACGATCAGGATCGTGCGTTTAATATCCATGATTACTCGGCCATCGAAGAAGAACGGGAGGTAGGGATAGGTGGAACCGGGTCATAACCACCGGGATTCCACGGATGACAGCGACCTAAACGACGAAAGGTCAGCCAGCCACCGCGCAGAAGACCATGATTTTCTATGGCCTCTAACGCGTAGCAGGAACAACTGGGGTAGAAACGACAGTGGTTGGCCATCAGAGGACTAATGGCATAGCGATAAAACTGGATCGGAACGAGGGCCAGTTTACGCATCAAGGCTGTCTACCCCTACAGTTTCGGTGTTGGCCGCTGGAGCTGGTTTGTTGGTACGCGCCAGACGTTTCCAGAGCTTGCCGAAATGCTGAATCAATTCGGGGTTTTCTACATCACCCAAGCCTTTGCGCGCGACGATAACAATATCCCAACCAACCAGAGTGTCCTGGTGGAGGCGAAACGATTCGCGCATCAGACGCTTGAGGCGATTGCGCTCAACGGAGAGCTTTACGCTCTTCTTGCCGATCACCAACCCGAGACGGGGGTGATCAAGATCGTTGTTACGCGCAAGGAGCAGGAGATTTTTCCCCGGAACCTTGCCGGTGGGGGAGTCAAAGACTGCCTTGAAATGCCGGGGGGTTAGCAGACGCTTTTCCCGACTGAAGTCCTGACTCACCACCAGTACCGGATTATCAAACTGCCAGACGCGCACGACCTTTGGCGCGACGACGCGACAGGACAGCACGGCCGTTCTTGGTAGCCATGCGAGCACGGAAGCCGTGGGTGCGGGCGCGTTTGATGGTGCTTGGTTGGAAAGTACGTTTCATGGCGTTGTTACCTGGTTCGTCCACAACGGGCCGGAATGGCCCCCGTTTTAAGAGACCGGCGATTCTAGTGAAAGCAAGCCTCTAGGTCAATTTCCAACCAGCTTTTCCTTTAATTAGATCTCCACAGGCCATCCGGTCATTTCTGTCCGCCAGGCTTCCACCTGTCATGGGATAGATATAAAAATAAAGAAGGAAGTTATTTAAAGCTTTTCTGTAAAGCTTATAAAAGCTAGGCAGGCCTTCCTCTGTGGATAACTGCCTTGAGGCCATATTCCACCTGATGTACAGAGAATGACAACACGGGGGAGAAACGGTGCTCTGCCTGTGCTGCGCTGTCGGATAAGCTGTGTGTGGAATGGGTTGTTATCCACAGGCCAGTTACCCACAGACTTTCGACCCCACTTGTACAACGACCTTAGGTAGGCTTATCCACAGAGCTTATACACAGACCATTGGTCGCCTTTATTACCGTTAAGACGTTGATTTTGGCCGGCCTGTGATCAAGCTACATGTGGATAAGTGGGCGGCTCGCCGCTACAATGGCGGCTGTTTTTGCCTCACCGGCTTTCAACTTAGGGGATATCCGTGTCAGTGGAACTTTGGCAGCAGTGCGTGGAGCTTTTGCGCGATGAGCTGCCTGCCCAGCAATTCAACACCTGGATCCGTCCGCTACAGGTCGAAGCCGAAGGCGACGAGTTGCGTGTCTACGCGCCCAATCGTTTTGTTCTCGACTGGGTCAATGAGAAGTACCTGAGCCGCGTTCTCGAATTGCTCGATGAACATGGCAACGGCCTCGCGCCCGTGCTTTCCTTATTAATAGGCAGCAAACGTAGCTCGGCGCCTCGCGCTGCGCCGAATGCGCCACTGGCTGCGTCGCAAGCCCAGGCAGCGACAGCACCTGCTGTCAGTGCGCCCGCGCCTGCACCGGCGCCCTCCAAATCCTCTGCGCAAAAAAACGCTCCAGAGAATGAAGAGCCATCCCGCGACAGCTTCGACCCGATGGCAGGCGCCGCCTCCCAACAAGCCCCAGTTCGCGCCGAACAGCGCACTGTGCAGGTCGAAGGCGCGCTCAAGCACACCAGCTACCTGAACCGCACCTTTACCTTCGAGAACTTCGTCGAAGGTAAGTCCAACCAGCTGGCTCGCGCCGCTGCCTGGCAGGTCGCCGACAACCCCAAGCACGGTTACAACCCGCTCTTCCTTTATGGCGGTGTTGGCTTGGGTAAGACTCACTTGATGCACGCTGTGGGTAACCATCTATTAAAGAAGAACCCGAATGCCAAGGTCGTGTACCTGCACTCGGAGCGCTTCGTGGCTGACATGGTCAAGGCCTTGCAGCTCAACGCCATCAACGAGTTTAAGCGGTTCTACCGCTCGGTAGATGCGTTGTTGATCGATGACATTCAATTCTTTGCCCGCAAAGAGCGTTCCCAGGAAGAGTTCTTCCACACGTTCAACGCGCTGCTTGAAGGTGGCCAGCAGGTCATCTTGACCAGTGACCGTTACCCGAAAGAAATCGAAGGCCTGGAAGAACGTCTGAAATCCCGCTTCGGCTGGGGCCTGACCGTTGCGGTAGAGCCGCCGGAGCTGGAAACCCGCGTTGCGATCCTGATGAAAAAAGCCGATCAGGCCAAGGTCGACTTGCCCCACGATGCGGCGTTCTTCATCGCTCAACGCATCCGCTCCAACGTGCGTGAGTTGGAAGGCGCGCTCAAGCGGGTCATCGCACACTCTCACTTCATGGGCCGCGACATCACCATTGAGCTGATTCGCGAATCCCTGAAGGACTTGCTGGCACTGCAGGACAAACTGGTGAGTGTGGATAACATCCAGCGCACCGTGGCCGAGTACTACAAGATCAAGATTTCCGACCTGCTGTCCAAGCGCCGTTCGCGCTCGGTGGCACGTCCTCGGCAGGTGGCCATGGCGCTCTCCAAAGAGTTGACCAACCACAGCCTGCCGGAAATCGGTGATGTGTTTGGCGGGCGCGACCACACCACGGTCTTGCACGCGTGCCGCAAGATCAACGAACTTAAGGAATCCGACGCGGATATTCGCGAGGACTACAAGAACCTGCTGCGTACACTGACCACTTGATGACACCAGCGCAGCTTATTAAGGCAAGGGACTAGACCATGCATTTCACCATTCAACGCGAAGCCCTGTTGAAACCCCTGCAACTGGTCGCAGGCGTCGTCGAGCGCCGACAGACCTTGCCGGTGCTTTCCAACGTATTGCTGGTAGTCGAAGGCCAGCAATTGTCCTTGACCGGTACTGACCTGGAAGTCGAGCTGGTCGGTCGTGTGCAGCTGGAAGAGCCTGCCGAGCCGGGCGAGATCACCGTACCGGCGCGCAAGCTGATGGACATCTGCAAGAGCCTGCCGAACGACGCGCTGATCGACATCAAGGTCGATGATGCGAAGTTGGTGGTCAAGGCCGGCCGCAGCCGTTTCACCCTGTCCACGTTGCCGGCGAATGATTTCCCGACCGTTGAAGAAGGCCCGGGCTCGCTGACCTGCAGCCTGGAGCAGAGCAAGCTGCGTCGTTTGATCGAACGCACCAGCTTCGCCATGGCCCAGCAAGACGTGCGTTACTACCTCAACGGCATGCTGCTGGAAGTGTCGGAAGGCATTATCCGCGCCGTGGCCACCGACGGTCACCGCCTGGCCATGTGCTCGATGCGCGCCGATATCGGTCAGCCGGACCGTCACCAGGTGATCGTGCCGCGCAAAGGTATCCTTGAACTGGCACGCCTGCTCACCGAGCCGGAAGGCAACGTCAGCATCGTGTTGGGTCAACACCACATTCGCGCGACCACTGGTGAGTTCACCTTCACCTCCAAGCTGGTTGACGGCAAGTTCCCGGATTACGAGCGCGTGCTGCCTAAAGGTGGCGACAAGCTGGTACTGGGTGATCGTCAGGCGCTGCGTGAAGCGTTCAGCCGTACCGCGATTCTGTCCAACGAGAAGTACCGTGGTATCCGCCTGCAACTGGCTAACGGTCAGCTGAAAATCCAGGCGAACAACCCGGAGCAGGAAGAAGCGGAAGAAGAAGTGGGCGTCGACTATAACGGTGGTTCCCTGGAAATCGGCTTCAACGTGAGCTACCTGTTGGACGTACTGGGTGTGATGACCACCGAACAGGTTCGCCTGATTCTGTCGGACTCCAACAGCAGCGCCCTGGTGCAGGAGTCCGACAACGACGACTCGGCGTATGTTGTCATGCCGATGCGCCTGTAATCATGCTCAGCAGAAGCTAGATGTCCCTCAGTCGCGTCTCGGTCACCGCGGTGCGCAATCTGCACCCGGTGACCTTCTCCCCCTCCCCTCGCATCAATATCCTCCACGGCGCAAACGGCAGTGGCAAAACCAGCGTGCTGGAAGCCATTCATCTGCTGGGGCTCGCCCGATCCTTTCGCAGCGCTCGCTTGTTACCGGTGATTCAGTACGAGCAATTGGCGTGCACTGTGTTTGGCCAAGTCGAACTCGCTGAAGGTGGGCACAGCAGCCTGGGGATATCCCGTGATCGCGGCGGAGAGTTCCAGATTCGCATTGACGGGCAAAATGCACGCAGTGCTGCGCAGTTGGCAGAGATCCTGCCGCTGCAATTGATCAACCCCGACAGTTTTCGTCTGTTGGAAGGTGCACCAAAAATCCGCAGGCAATTCCTCGATTGGGGAGTGTTCCACGTGGAACCGCGTTTCATGGCCACTTGGCAGCGCCTGCAGAAGGCCCTGCGGCAGCGGAACTCATGGCTGCGGCATGGTACACTTGACGCCGCTTCGCAAGCGGCCTGGGACCGGGAACTGTGCCTGGCCAGCGACGAAATAGATGAATACCGCCGTGCCTATATCAAAGCCTTGAAACCAGTCTTTGAACAGACCTTGAGTGAGTTGTTGGATCTCGAGGGTCTGACGCTGAGTTACTACCGTGGTTGGGATAAAGAACGTGAGCTGAGTGCAGTGCTCGCGACGTCCTTGCAACGGGATCAGCAAATTGGTCATACCCAGGCCGGACCCCAACGGGCTGATTTGCGTCTTAGATTAGGCGCTCACAATGCCGCGGACATCTTGTCCCGTGGCCAGCAGAAGTTGGTGGTGTGTGCACTGCGTATCGCCCAGGGCCATCTGGTTAGCCAGGCCCGACGCGGACAGTGTATTTATCTGGTGGATGACTTGCCGTCAGAACTCGACGAGCAACACCGCCGCGCGCTATGCCGCTTGTTGGAAGAATTACGCTGCCAGGTGTTTATCACCTGTGTAGACCACGAATTATTGAGGGAAGGCTGGCAGACGGAAACGCCAGTCGCTTTGTTCCACGTGGAACAAGGCCGTATCACCCAGACCCACGACCATCGGGAGTGAAGGCATGAGCGAAGAAAACACGTACGACTCGACCAGCATTAAAGTGCTGAAAGGTTTGGATGCCGTACGCAAACGTCCCGGTATGTACATTGGCGACACTGATGACGGTAGCGGTCTGCACCACATGGTGTTCGAGGTGGTCGACAACTCCATCGACGAAGCTTTGGCCGGTCACTGCGACGACATCAGCATCATCATCCACCCGGATGAGTCGATTACCGTGCGCGACAACGGTCGCGGTATTCCGGTAGACGTGCACAAAGAAGAAGGTGTTTCGGCAGCAGAGGTCATTATGACCGTACTCCACGCCGGCGGTAAGTTCGACGACAACTCCTATAAAGTCTCCGGCGGTTTGCACGGTGTGGGCGTTTCGGTAGTGAACGCACTGTCCGAAGAGCTGATCCTGACTGTTCGCCGCAGCGGCAAGATCTGGGAACAGACCTACGTTCACGGCGTTCCACAAGAGCCGATGAAAATCGTCGGCGACAGTGAAACCACCGGTACACAGATCCACTTCAAGCCATCGGCTGAAACCTTCAAGAATATCCACTTCAGCTGGGACATCCTGGCCAAGCGTATTCGTGAACTGTCGTTCTTGAACTCCGGTGTGGGCATCGTCCTCAAGGATGAGCGCAGCGGCAAGGAAGAGCTGTTCAAGTACGAAGGCGGCCTGCGTGCGTTCGTTGAATACCTGAACACCAACAAGACTGCGGTCAACCAGGTGTTCCACTTCAACATCCAGCGTGAAGACGGCATCGGCGTGGAAATCGCCCTGCAGTGGAACGACAGCTTCAACGAGAACCTGTTGTGCTTCACCAACAACATTCCTCAGCGCGACGGCGGTACTCACTTGGTGGGTTTCCGTTCGGCACTGACGCGTAACCTGAACACTTACATCGAAGCCGAGGGCTTGGCCAAAAAGCACAAAGTCGCCACCACTGGTGACGATGCACGTGAAGGCCTGACCGCGATTATCTCGGTAAAAGTGCCGGATCCTAAGTTCAGCTCCCAGACCAAAGACAAGCTGGTGTCTTCCGAAGTGAAGACTGCCGTTGAACAGGAGATGGGCAAGTACTTCTCCGACTTCCTGCTGGAGAACCCGAACGAAGCCAAGCTGGTCGTCGGCAAGATGATCGATGCTGCGCGTGCCCGTGAAGCGGCGCGTAAAGCCCGTGAGATGACTCGCCGCAAAGGCGCGCTGGATATCGCCGGCTTGCCAGGCAAACTGGCTGACTGCCAGGAGAAGGACCCTGCCCTCTCCGAACTGTACCTGGTGGAAGGTGACTCTGCTGGCGGTTCCGCCAAGCAGGGTCGTAACCGTCGCACCCAGGCCATCCTGCCGTTGAAAGGTAAGATCCTCAACGTCGAGAAGGCTCGCTTCGACAAGATGATTTCTTCCCAGGAAGTCGGCACCTTGATCACGGCATTGGGCTGCGGTATTGGTCGTGACGAGTACAACATCGACAAGCTGCGCTACCACAACATCATCATCATGACCGATGCTGACGTCGACGGTTCGCACATCCGTACCCTGCTGCTGACCTTCTTCTTCCGTCAGTTGCCGGAGCTGATCGAGCGTGGCTACATCTACATCGCTCAGCCGCCGTTGTACAAAGTGAAAAAGGGCAAGCAAGAGCAATACATCAAAGACGACGACGCCATGGAAGAGTACATGACGCAGTCGGCCCTTGAAGATGCCAGCCTGCACTTGAACGACGAAGCGCCGGGAATTTCCGGTGAATCGCTGGAGCGTTTGGTAAACGACTTCCGCATGGTGATGAAGACCCTCAAGCGTTTGTCGCGCCTGTACCCTCAGGAGCTGACCGAGCATTTCATCTACCTGCCGGCCGTCAGCCTGGAACAGTTGGGCGATCACGCAGCGATGCAGGATTGGCTGGCTCAGTACGAAGTGCGCCTGCGTACTGTCGAGAAGTCTGGCCTTGTGTACAAAGCCAGTCTGCGTGAAGACCGTGAACGTAACGTGTGGCTGCCAGAGGTCGAACTGATCTCCCACGGCCTGTCGAACTATGTCACCTTCAACCGCGATTTCTTTGGCAGCAATGACTACAAGACCGTGGTGACCCTCGGCGCTCAACTGAGCACCTTGTTGGACGACGGCGCTTATATTCAGCGTGGCGAGCGTAAGAAGCAGGTCAAGGAATTCAAGGAAGCCCTTGACTGGCTGATGGCGGAAAGTACCAAGCGCCACACCATCCAGCGATACAAAGGTCTGGGTGAAATGAACCCGGATCAGCTGTGGGAAACCACTATGGACCCGGCACAGCGTCGCATGCTGCGCGTGACCATCGAAGACGCCATTGGCGCGGACCAGATCTTCAACACCCTCATGGGTGATGCGGTCGAGCCTCGTCGTGACTTCATCGAGAGCAATGCCCTGGCGGTTTCTAACCTGGACTTCTGATCCCGGTAAGCCCGTCAGATTAAAAAGGCCAACGTTTAGACGTTGGCCTTTTTTATTGGGTAAAAATCACTGGTTTTGAAAATGCTCCACGTGGAACATCAACGGATCAGGCTTGGGACGCCGCTGCGACACTTTCCAAGCGGTAGCCATATCCATAGATGGTCAGCAACTGCCAACCCCGATCCGCGGTCAGCCCGAGCTTGTTTCTTAGCCGGTAGATATGCGTATCCAGCGGCCGCGAGGACACCATTTCTTCATGGGTCCAGAACCGCTCGTAGAGGTACTCGCGAGAAAGGGGGCGTGCCAGGTTGGCAAACAGGCAGCTAGCCAAACGGTACTCACGCTCCGTGAGGTTGATCGGTTTGCCCGCGCGGGTCACGGTCAATTCAGCATCATCAAAGGTCAAGTCATTAAAACTCTGCACTTCGTGGGTGGCAGACTTTTGCAGTCCATGCCGACGCAGAACCGCCGTGACCCGTGCTTTCAATTCATTAGGACGGAAAGGTTTGCTGACGTAATCATCGGCGCCACTGTTGAGCGCGGTGACGATGTCGCTCTCGGCATCACGGCTGGTGAGCATGATGACGGCGGGCGGCGACTCCATGTGTTCGCGGGTCCAGCGCAGCAACGCGATCCCGGTGATATCCGGCAATTGCCAGTCGAGTATCAGCAGGTCGAAGGTTTCCCGGCGCAGTTGGCGGAGCAGGTCTTCGCCACGTTCAAAGCAATGCAGGGACCAAGGCTGTTCTGCGGTACTGGGGATTTGTCGCAGTGTCTGTTCCACCCGGCGCAGTTCGGCGGGTTCGTCATCCAGTATTGCGACACGCATGGGTGGGTCCTTTCATTTGAAGAGTGCGGCAGCCGTCGGCCGGTTTTTGAATCTGAAGAATTGTGCGCAGATTCATCGACCCCTCGGATCTCTCTATACGCTGGGATCAATGAGCGGTTGACCCATTGAAAGTCCTCGATACCAATGTGGGAAAGATACCGGCTCCTGACCCTAAGGAAAAGGATCAGCCGACGCATGTGCTGCCGTAAACTCCTGTGCGCTGATGCCCTCTGGAAACCTGACTTTATGAGCGCCATGTTTGTTCCTTCCAATTGCTTACGCCGTGCCCTTCCCTCTTTGTTGATCATGGTGATTGGCTCGGCGGGTGCTGCTACAAAGGTTCGTGCAACTTATATCGACGACGACTTCCTGTGCCGAGCCCAGCCTCTGCCTGCCGTGGTCCAGCATCTCACCGGTGAGGCCTGGAAACTCGACAACCAGGGCAAGGTAACTCCCTTGCTGGAAGGCATGACCATTGATGAACGGGAAGGTGTGAAGACCTCGGCTTCGGCGTTCGTCAGCCTGTTGCTCGGTGATGGATCCCGCGTAGTGTTGCCCTCTGACTCCCAGGTGCGGTTGCGCGTGGAGAAGAAACTGTCGATTCCCCAGGTGGTGCTCGAACAAGGCCAGGCCGAGGCGTATGTGATCAAGCGCGCCAGCGATCATGATCGCTTCCAGATCGTGACGCCGGTCGGTGTGCTGGGCGTACGGGGCACGCACTTTCGAGTGCGCAATGACGCTGAGCGATCGCTGTTGGAAGTGTTGGACGGTCAGGTAGCCGCAAACCGAGAACGGACAGGCGAGATCAAAGTTGACGCCCGCCAAGGTCTGCTCTTCAAAAAACAGGGCGACCTCAATCCCGTGGCGCTGCTTCCCGCACCTAAGCTCATGGGCCAAGACGGCCAAAAAGGCGACGCGCCGGTCTGGAGCTTGTACCTTCGGCCATTGCCCGGCGCCCAGCGCTACCGTGCCCAGGTCGCCACCGACAAAGCCTTTATGAACATCAAGCAGGAAAACTTTTCCAGCGCGCCGAAAATGAGCTTCACTGGGCTCAAAGCCTCGTTCTATCACGTGCGCTTGTCGGCTTACGACGAAAACGGCCTGGAGGGAGAAACCGGGGTCTATGACATCTTCTACTACCCGCCGACTGCCCAGGTACGTTGACCAATGATGCTCTGGGGCAAGGCCGAAAAACGACAACCCACCCATGCCCAGCGCCTGTTCCACGGTCTGGTGCGCGAGTGGTTGTGGATAGGTTTGCTGCTGCTGCCTATCACCGCCTACCTGTCGCTGAGCCCAGGCCTGGCCTTGAACAATCCGTTATACGACAGCCTGCGTCGCCTCGCACCACTACCCGTCGATCCACGTATCCTGCTGGTGACGATCGATGATTCCAGCCTTAAAAAGCTCGGACGATGGCCTTGGCCACGCAGCCTGCACGCCGACCTGATCGACCGTCTGAGCGCCGCGCAACCGGCAGGCATTTTGTTCGATGTGATCTTCAGTGAGCCCGGTGACTCCACTCATGACAAACGCCTGGCCGAGTCGGTCTGCAACGCTGGCAATGTCTTGCTACCCCTGGTGCGTGAAGGTGCTGCGAACTACAGCCAACCGGACACGCAGATGATGCCCCTGCTTAAATGCGCCAAAGGCGTGGGCCACATCAATGTTGAAGCAGACACCGACGGCGTGGTCCGCAGCCTCTACCTGCGTGAAGGCCCGCCTGATGCCACGGCACCGCAGTTGGCCTGGTTGGCCTATGAGATGAGTGGCGAGTTGTCTGAAATGCCGGGCGAGCCTCTGCAATCGATTACTCCGCACTGGCATCGGGAACACGCTATCCGCATCCCGTTTATTGCACCTCATACCCATTTTCCCAGTGTGTCTTACGCCAGCGTACTGCGCGGTGAAGTCGCTCCCGAGCAACTACGTGGTCGTTTGATCTTGGTGGGGTCGACAGCCTCCGGGTTGGGCGATCGTTTCGTCACACCTCTGTCTTCGACGGTGGGCACTACGGCAGGCGTAGAGATCCAGGCCAACGTGCTGAATGGCTTGCTTCAAGGCCGCAGCATCGTTGATCTGCCAGGCTGGCTCGCGGCCTTGATGGCGACCTCGTTGGTCGCATTGCTATTGGGCCTGCTGCTCTATCGCCCGCGCTATGCGCTGTGGATGACGCTGGGTTGCATGGCCGTCGCATTAGTCAGCTCCCTAGCCCTATTACGCCTGGGCCACTGGTGGTCGCCTGCGGCCTGTCTGATCGGCTTGTTGCTCAGTTACCTGATCTGGAACTGGCGCCGCCTCAGTGTGATCCTCGCCTATTTCGGTTGGGAACTGGCGCGGCTGGACAACGAACCCAAAGTCCTGCCTGAACGCCGCCGTGCGCCCGCCAGCAAAGGCGATGTGTTGCAGGCGCGTATCTTTGCCCTGGAACAAGCCGTGAGCCGCACACGCGACACACGGCGCTTCATGGCCGATGGCCTGGAGTGCCTGCCGGTGGCAACCCTGATTACCGACCCCAAGGGCAATATCCTGCTGGCCAACCGCATTGCCCGGGACGTGTTCGGCAACGATCTGGTCAACGAAAACCTGTTGGAGCAACTGGCCGACCTGGGCTACCCGCCGCTGCACAATGGCGTGCGCCCTGCCCTGTCGGTACTGGAACTTGTGGAGTTTCGGGACATCCACCAGCGCAGCCTGCGCATGGAGCTTGCGCCCTTGCTGCCGGCTGAAGGCGATGTCGCCCTTGGTTGGCTGCTGAGCCTGACGGATTTGAGTAAGGAGCGCGAAGCCCAGCAACACCGCGAGACCATGTTGCGGTTCCTCTCTCACGACCTGCGCGCGCCCCATTCAGCGATCCTTGCGCTGCTGGATGTGCATAACGGCGAGTCCCCGGTGTTCGCCCTGATCGAACAGCAGGTTCGCCGTGCCTTGGGCCTCACCGAATCCTTCGTGCAACTGGCGAAAGCCGAGGCTGACGGTTACCAATTCCAACCGACGCTGTTCGCCATGTTGGTCATGGATGCTTTTGACCAGGTGGCACTGATTGCCCAGCTTAAAGGGATTCATTTGGTCCATGACTTGGATGAAGCGGATGAAGGTATGGTCTCTGCCGACCAGTCACTGCTCACACGGGCTTTGTTCAACGTGCTGGAGAACGCGATCAAGTATTCGCCTTCCGGGACGACCGTGAGGTTGGGGCACAGTAGCGAGCAAGGCTGGTTGGAATGCCGTATCAGCGACCAGGGCCCGGGGATTGCCGCGGCGGACTTGCCGGAGCTGTTCAGCCAATACCGTCGCTTCGATTCAGCCCAGGGCAGTGAAGGCCTGGGGCTGGGACTGACCATGGTCAAGGCCGTGGTGGAGCGTCACGGCGGGCGCATCAGTTGCGAAAGCGTGGTGGGCAAAGGCACCACATTCAGCCTTCAACTGCCGCTGTTGGAAGACTGAAAAACGTACTTTTCTGCTGTGCATAAAAAACCGGTCGCAAGAACCGGTTTTTTTAGGCGGAAAAAACTTATGCACCTTTTCCGTGATTTTATGAGCTTGGGAAATATGTAAGTAAATCAGCCTCTTAAAAGACAAAAAAGACGATTCGCCAACAAACCGTGCACAGGTTATCCACAGATGCTCAGATGACCGGCGTGTCGACTACAACCGGCACCGGCGGTAGCGATCCCATGGCCCGTTGCTGGGCTTCATTCCACGCCTGGGCGCGGTCATTCAGCGCGGCGATGGCGCGGGGTCCTTCACCTTCGGCGTACATCGGTTCACCGATCACCACGGTGATGGTGCCTTCGCGTTTAGCCCAGCCGGTCTTTGGCCAGAACTTGCCGGCGTTATGCGCAATCGGCAGTACCGGCAGATGGGCGTTGACCGCCAAAGCCGTACCTCCGCGTGAGAACTTGCCTACCGTGCCGTAGGGCACACGTGTGCCTTCGGGGAAGATCAGCACCCAAACACCATCCTTGAGCAGCTCGTCGCCCTTCTTGGCCACGTGCTTGAGCGCGGCCTTGGGGTTATCACGGTCGATGGCGATCGGACGCAGCATGGCCATGGCCCAGCCGAAGAACGGCACATACAGCAACTCACGCTTGAGCACCTGGCTCAACGGCGAGAAGTACGCCGACAGGAAGAAGGTCTCCCAGGTGCTCTGGTGGTTCGACAGAATCACGCAGGGCTGGTCCGGGACGTTTTCCGCGCCCTTGACCTCGAAACGGATGTTCAGGAACACCTTGGTCAGCCACAAAGCGCAGCGGCACCAGTAGACGTTGATAAAACGATAGCGCGCCTTGAACGGCAGGAAGGGCGCAATAAAAAAGCTCAGGGTGCACCAGAGAAACGAACTGGTGCCCAGCAGCAGGTAAAAGAAAAAGGTTCTGATGGCCTGCAAAATCGACATGGCGGCATTTACCGTTGCGGGACACGGCCCGCCTGCTAAAAGCGCACTCCCGAGCAATCCTTGTTCAGGAAGTCGAGGGCGGCTAGTTGTTGATAAGTTCTGCGGCAACGGCCGCCAGATCGTCAAAAATCAAGGTGCCTACCGGCAGGTTTTTCGCCTGGGTCTTTTCGCCTTTTCCGGTCTTAACCAAAACTGGCTGAGAGTCGACGGCTTTGGCCGCCTCCAGGTCACCGAGGCTGTCCCCGACGAACCATATCCCAGCTAACGGCACCTTGTAATGTTCTGCAATGGTTTTCAACATGCCCGGCTTGGGTTTGCGGCAATCGCAGCCCTCATCCGGCCCGTGGGGGCAATACACCACCAACCCCACCTCACCGCCCTGCTCCGCCACCAACGTGCGCAAGCGCGCGTGCATGGCGTCCAGGGTGTCGATGTCGTAGTAACCACGGGCGATGCCGGACTGGTTGGTGGCGATGGCCACCGTCCAGCCGGCTTTGCTCAACTGCGCGATGGCCTCGATCGAGCCGGGCAGTGGAATCCACTCCGCCACCGACTTGATGTAAGCGTCGGAGTCATAATTGATCACCCCGTCCCGATCGAGAATCAGCAGTTTCAACATGGTCAGCTCAGCGTCGAAATGTCAGCGATATTGACGAACAAGCCGCGCAGGCGCGCCAGCATGGCGTAGCGGTTTTTCCGCACCCCGGCATCGTCGGCATTGATCATCACCGCTTCAAAGAACGCATCCACCGGCTCACGCAAGGTCGCCAGGCGCGCCAGGGCTTCGGCGTAGTTGCGCTCGGCGATCAGCGGCTTCACGGCGTTTTCAGCCTTGGCGATGGCCGAGTTCAGCGAGAACTCCTTGGCATCAGCAAACAGGCCAGGGTCGACTTCTGCGTTGCCCAGGCCTTCGGCCTTGCTCAGCAGGTTCGACACACGCTTGTTCACGGCGGCCAGGGCGTCGGCTTCCGGCAGTTTGCGGAAGGCCTGCACGGCTTGTACGCGCTGGTCGAAGTCCAGCGCCGAACCCGGCTGCAGGGCACGTACCGACAGGTACACCGACACGTCCACGCCTTCGTCTTCGTAGCGCGCACGCAGGCGGTCGAACACGAACTCCAGCACTTGCTCGGCCAGGCCGGCTTGCTTGACCTTGGCACCAAACTGGCCGACGGCGAACACCACGGCCTGGGTCAGGTCGAGGTCCAGCTTCTTGTCGATGAGGATACGCAGCACGCCCAGGGCCGCTCGGCGCAGGGCATAGGGGTCTTTGCTGCCGGTTGGCAACATGCCGATACCGAAGATACCGACGAGGGTATCCAGCTTGTCGGCGATGGCCACGGCTGCACCGGTCAGGGTGGTCGGCAGTTCAGCGCCGGCACCGCGTGGCATGTACTGCTCGTTCAGCGCCAGGGCAACATCGTCTGGCTCGCCGTCGTTGAGTGCGTAGTAGTAGCCGGCAACGCCTTGCATCTCCGGGAACTCGCCGACCATCTCGGTCGCCAGGTCGCACTTGGACAGCAGGCCTGCACGCGCAGCCCAGGCGGAATCGCCACCAATGCGTGGCGCAATGTAGGCGGCCAGCTTGGAAACCCGCACAGCCTTGTCGTAGACGCTGCCGAGTTTTTCCTGGAACACCACGTTCTGCAGGCGCAGGTTGAAGTCTTCCAGCTTCTGCTTCTTGTCTTGCTTGAAGAAGAACTCGGCGTCAGTCAGGCGCGGGCGAACGACTTTCTCGTTACCGGCGATGATCTGCTGCGGGTCCTTGCTTTCGATGTTGGCCACGGTGATAAAGCGCGGCAGCAACTTGCCATCCACATCCAGCAGGCAGAAATACTTCTGGTTGTCCTGCATGGTGGTGATCAGCGCTTCTTGCGGCACGTCGAGGAAACGTTCTTCGAACGAACACACCAGCGGCACTGGCCATTCGACCAGCGCGGTCACTTCGTCGAGCAGGCTTGGCGGCACGATGGCGGTGCCTTCTTGCAGACGAGCCAGCTCTTCGGTGCGCTTGCTGATCAACTCGCGACGCTCGTTGGCGTCGGCCAGCACGTAGGCGGCACGCAGGTCGGCGGCGTAGTTGGCCGGCGAGGTGATGCGTACAGCTTGCGGGTGATGGAAGCGGTGACCACGGGAATCACGACCGGACTTCTGGGCGAGAAGGGTGCAATCGATGACCTGGTCACCGAGCAGCATCACCAGCCATTGGGTCGGACGTACGAACTCTTCTTTACGTGCACCCCAGCGCATGCGCTTGGGGATCGGCAAATCATTCAACGAGTCTTCAACGATGGTCGGCAACAGGCTGGCAGTCGGCTTGCCGGTGATGACCTGGCTGAAACGCAGTTTCGGGCCGCTCTGGTCGATCTCGCTCAGCTCGACGCCACACTTCTTGGCAAAACCCAGTGCAGCTTGAGTCGGGTTGCCTTCAGCATCGAAAGCCGCCTGGCGTGGCGGGCCGTCGAGGTTGATGCTGCGGTCCGGCTGCTGGGTTTCCAGCGCGGTCAGCAACACGGCCAGGCGACGCGGCGCGGCGTAGACTTTTTTCGCGGCGAATTTCAGGCCAGCGGTCTGCAGGCCTTTTTCGATACCGGCCAGGAACGCGTCGGCCAGGGTGTTCAGTGCCTTGGGTGGCAGCTCTTCTGTGCCCAGTTCAACCAGGAAATCTTGAGCACTCATTGTGCAGCCTCCAGCTTAGCCAACACTTCATCACGCAGGTCCGGGGTTGCCATCGGGAAGCCCAGCTTGGCGCGAGCCAGCAGGTAGGCTTGGGCGACGGAACGCGCCAGGGTGCGTACACGCAGGATGTATTGCTGGCGCGCGGTGACCGAGATGGCACGGCGGGCATCCAGCAGGTTGAAGGTATGGGAGGCCTTCAACACCATTTCATAACTTGGCAACGGCAGCGGCTGGTCGAGTTCGATCAGGCGCTTGGCTTCGCTTTCATAGAAGTCGAACAGTTCGAACAGTTTGTCGACGTTGGCATGTTCGAAGTTGTAGGTGGACTGCTCCACCTCGTTCTGGTGGAACACGTCGCCGTAGGTCACTTTGCCGAACGGGCCATCAGCCCACACTAGGTCGTAGACCGAGTCCACGCCTTGCAGGTACATGGCCAGGCGCTCGAGACCGTAGGTGATTTCGCCGGTCACCGGGTAGCACTCGATGCCACCCGCTTGCTGGAAGTAAGTGAACTGCGTCACTTCCATGCCATTGAGCCAGACTTCCCAGCCCAGGCCCCAGGCGCCCAGGGTCGGCGATTCCCAGTTGTCTTCGACAAAACGGATGTCGTGGACCAGTGGGTCCAGGCCGACATGTTTCAGCGAGCCCAGGTACAGTTCCTGGAAGTTATCCGGGTTCGGCTTCAGTACCACCTGGAACTGGTAGTAGTGCTGCAGACGGTTCGGGTTTTCGCCGTAGCGGCCGTCAGTCGGGCGACGACTGGGCTGCACATAAGCGGCGTTCCAGGTTTCCGGGCCAATGGCCCGCAGGAATGTAGCGGTGTGGAAAGTGCCGGCGCCTACTTCCATATCGTAGGGCTGAAGTACCACACAACCTTGCTCGGCCCAGTATTGCTGGAGGGCGAGGATCAAGTCTTGGAAGGTACGCACGGCTGGCGTAGGCTGGCTCACGAAATTCACCTGTTACTTGGGCTGCGATTTAAAGAGCGGGAGTATACCCGATTCGGCCGCGCCACCATCCCCTGGAGCCTTATGCCACGCTGCTTTTGGTGTTCTGAAGATCCGCTGTACATGGCTTATCACGATCAGGAGTGGGGAACGCCGCTGCGCGATGCGCAGGGTTTGTTCGAGTTGCTTTTGCTCGAAGGGTTCCAGGCGGGCCTTTCCTGGATCACCGTTTTACGCAAACGCGAGCATTATCGAAAGGTCTTGTTTGGTTTTGACGCGCAGCGATTGGCGCGGTTGACCGATGAGGAGATCGAAGCGCTGATGCAGGATCCGGGCATTGTGCGCAATCGCCTGAAGCTCAACGCCACCCGGCGCAATGCCGCTGCCTGGCTGGCGTTGGAGGACCCGGTGGGGTTGCTCTGGTCCTTTGTTGGCGGCACACCCAGGGTCAATCATTTCAAGGATCGCAGCGAAGTGCCGGCGATTACACCGCAGGCTGAAGCCATGAGCAAAGCCTTGAAGAAAGCCGGCTTCACTTTCGTCGGGCCAACCATTTGCTACGCGTTCATGCAGGCCTCGGGCATGGTCATGGACCACACTCAAGACTGCGACCGTTACGCGGACTTGGCCAACGCCGGTTAGAATGCCGGCTTTGCGCACCACACACGATCAGGAGTGACCTGTGGAAAAGTTTAAAGGCGCCTTGCTGGTAGGCGCTCTCCGGCTGTTTGCCCTACTGCCCTGGCGCGCTGTCCAGGCCGTCGGCACGGCCATTGGCTGGATCATGTGGAAAACCCCCAACCGCTCCCGCGACACGGTGCGGATCAACCTGTCCAAATGCTTCCCGGACATGAACCCAGCCGAGCGCGAAGCGCTGGTCGGCCGCAGCCTGATGGACATCGGCAAGTCCCTGACCGAAAGCGCCTGCGCCTGGATCTGGCCGGCCCAGCGCTCCATTGACCTGGTGCGTGAAGTCGAAGGCCTGGAAGTGCTGCACGAAGCCCTCGCCTCGGGCAAAGGCGTGGTCGGCATCACCAGCCACCTGGGCAACTGGGAAGTGCTGAACCACTTCTATTGCAGCCAATGCAAACCGATCATTTTCTACCGCCCGCCCAAGCTCAAGGCGGTGGACGAATTGCTGCGCAAGCAGCGCGTGCAATTGGGCAACCGTGTGGCCGCTTCTACCAAGGAAGGCATTCTCAGTGTGATCAAGGAAGTGCGCAAAGGCGGCCAGGTAGGTATCCCCGCCGACCCGGAGCCGGCCGAATCCGCCGGGATCTTCGTGCCATTCTTCGCCACTCAGGCGCTGACCAGCAAATTCGTGCCGAACATGCTGGCGGGCCACAAGGCCGTCGGCGTGTTCCTGCATGCGCTGCGGCTGCCGGACGGTTCGGGTTACAAAGTGATCCTGGAAGCGGCGCCGGAAGACATGTACAGCACCGACACCGCCACGTCCTGCGCGGCGATGAGCAAGGTGGTAGAACGTTATGTCGGCGCTTATCCGAGCCAGTACATGTGGAGCATGAAGCGCTTCAAGAAACGCCCGCCGGGTGAGGCGCGGTGGTATTGAGCCACCCCTGACTCAAGACCCATGAAGATCTAATGTGGGAGCTGGCTTGCCTGCGATGCAGGCAATTCAGTCTTTCAGTTAAACCGAGTTGATGCCATCGCAGGCAAGCCAGCTCCCACAAGGGATCGGCTCAAGGTTGGCGGTCGAGTTTCTTCAGGAACACCGCCATCTCTTTTTCGGCCTGTTTGTCGCCATGGGCCTGGGCCGCTTCGATGCCCTTCTCCCACGCCAGCCGCGCCGCCGCACGATCTTCCAAGCCCAACTGCGCCTTACCCAACAACTTCCACGCCGCCGAATACTTGGGGTCGAACTCCACGCATTTCTGCAGATGCTCCGCCGCCTTGGCGTTGTCCTTCAGGTCCAAATAACCCTTGCCCAAACCAAAGCGCAGCAGGGAATTATCCACACCCTTGGCCAGCATTTTTTCCAGTGACTCAAGCATACAAAGGATCCTGTAGGAGCCGGCTTGCCGGCGATAGCGTCATCAGAAAAAACTCAACCCCACGTGGAACAGCTTCTCCACATCGCGGATATGTTTTTTATCCACCAGAAACAGAATCACATGGTCCCCGGTTTCGATCACCGTATCGTCGTGGGCAATGATCACCTCTTCATCACGAATAATCGCGCCAATGGTGGTGCCCGGCGGCAAGCCGATGTCTCGGATGGCCTTGCCGATCACTTTGCTCGACTTCGAGTCGCCGTGGGCAATCGCCTCGATGGCTTCCGCCGCACCCCGGCGCAGGGAGTGCACGCTGACGATATCGCCACGGCGTACGTGGGCCAGCAAGGTGCCGATGGTCGCCAACTGCGGGCTGATGGCGATGTCGATATCGCCGCCCTGGATCAGGTCCACGTAGGCGGGGTTGTTGATGATGGTCATCACTTTTTTCGCGCCCAGCCGCTTGGCCAGCAACGACGACATGATGTTGGCTTCGTCATCGTTGGTCAGGGCCAGGAAGATATCTGCGTCGGCGATGTTCTCTTCCATCAGCAGGTCGCGGTCCGAGGCACTGCCTTGCAGTACGACGGTGCTGTCGAGGGTGTCGGACAAATGCCGGCAACGTGCCGGGCTCATCTCGATGATCTTCACCTGATAGCGGCTTTCGATGGCTTCGGCCAAACGCTCGCCGATCTGCCCACCGCCCGCGATGACGATGCGCTTATAGGTTTCATCGAGGCGGCGCATTTCGCTCATGACTGCACGAATATTCGCTTTGGCGGCGATGAAAAACACTTCGTCGTCGGCCTCGATCACGGTATCGCCCTGGGGCAGTATCGGGCGGTCGCGCCGGAAAATCGCCGCGACGCGGGTTTCCACATTGGGCATGTGCTCACGCAACTGACGCAGTTGCTGGCCCACCAGCGGGCCGCCGTAATAGGCCTTTACCGCGACCAGTTGCGCCTTGCCGCCGGCAAAGTCGATCACCTGCAAGGCGCCCGGAATTTCGATCAGGCGCTTGATGTAATGGGTGACCACTTGTTCCGGGCTGATCAGCACGTCGACGGGAATCGCGTCGTTGTCGAACAGACCGGCGCGGGTCAGGTAGGCCGCTTCGCGTACACGGGCGATCTTGGTCGGGGTATGGAACAGGGTGTGGGCGACCTGGCAGGCGACCATGTTGGTTTCGTCGCTGTTGGTCACGGCGACGAGCATGTCGGCATCGTCGGCGCCGGCCTGGCGCAGCACGGTTGGAAACGACGCGCGGCCCTGCACCGTGCGGATGTCCAGGCGGTCGCCGAGGTTGCGCAGGCGCTCGGCATCAGTGTCGACCACGGTGATGTCGTTGGCTTCACTGGCCAAATGTTCGGCCAGCGTACCGCCGACCTGCCCTGCCCCAAGGATGATGATTTTCATCCGGTCACTCCCTTAAAACCATTCAGCCGCGCGTGGCGGCGATCTTGATCAGTTTGGCGTAGTAGAAGCCATCGTGTCCGCCCTCTTGCGCGAGCAACTGGCGGCCATGGGGCTGCTTGATGCCGGCCGTGGTGGCAAGGTCCAGCTCTCGGGCGCCGCTGGTGCGGGCGAGGAAGGCTTCGATCACCTCGGTGTTTTCCGTCGGCAAGGTGGAACAGGTGGCGTAGAGCAGGATGCCGCCGACTTCCAGGGTTGGCCACAGCGCGTCGAGCAGCTCGCCTTGCAGCACGGCCAGGGCGGCGATGTCGTCGGGTTGGCGGGTGAGCTTGATGTCCGGGTGGCGGCGGATCACGCCGGTGGCGGAACACGGTGCATCGAGCAGGATGCGCTGGAACGGCTTGCCGTCCCACCAGGTGGCGGTGTCACGGCCGTCGGCAGCGATCAGCTCGGCGCTGAGGCCCAGGCGCGCCAGGTTCTCGCGCACGCGCACCAGACGCTTAGCCTCCAGGTCGACAGCGACGACACCGGCCAGGCCTTTTTCGACTTCCAGGATGTGACACGTCTTACCGCCTGGCGCGCAGCAGGCGTCGAGCACGCGCTGGCCCGGCGCCAGGTCGAGCAGGTCGGCGGCCAGTTGCGCGGCTTCGTCCTGCACGCTGATCCAGCCCTCGGCAAAGCCCGGCAGGCTGCGCACGTCAGTGGCGGCTTCGAGCACGATGCCGTCGACGCTGTACACGCATGGCGTGGCGTTGATGCCGGCCTCGTTGAGCAATTGCAGGTAGGCGTCACGGCTGCGATGACGACGATTGACCCGCAGGATCATCGGCGGGTGCGCATTGTTCGCCGCGCAAATGGCTTCCCACTGCTCAGGCCAGAACGCCTTCAGGGACTTTTGCAACCAGCGCGGATGGGCGGTGCGCACCACCGGGTCATGTTCCAGCTCGGCCAGCAGCGCCTCGCTCTCGCGCTGGGCGCGGCGCAGCACGGCGTTGAGCAGGGCCTTGGCCCAGGGTTTTTTTAGCTTGTCGGCGCAACCGACCGTTTCGCCGATAGCGGCGTGGGCGGGCACGCGGGTGTAGAGCAGTTGATAGAGGCCCACCAGCAGCAGCGCCTCGACATCCGCATCGGCCGCCTTGAACGGCTTTTGCAGTAATTTGGTTGCCAGCGCCGACAAGCGTGGCTGCCAGCGTGCTGTGCCAAAGGCCAGGTCCTGGGTGAAACCGCGATCGCGGTCTTCGACCTTGTCCAACTGGGTCGGCAATGAACTGTTCAGCGAAGCCTTGCCTTGGAGGACGGCGGCGAGAGCCTTGGCGGCGGCCAGACGTGGGTTCATTGGACAGCCCCGAGGAGGGTGCCCACGGCAAATTTCTCACGACGGCTGTTGAACAAATCGCTGAAATTAAGCGCCTTGCCACCGGGCAGTTGCAGACGAGTCAGGCACAGCGCCTGTTCACCGCAGGCGACCAACAGGCCGTCCTTGCTGGCGCCGATGATCTCACCGGGAGCGCCTCTGCCCTCGGCCAGGGTGGCGGCCAGCACTTTCAAGGCTTCGCCGTTGAGGGTGCTGTGGCAGATCGGCCATGGGTTGAAGGCGCGCACCAGGCGCTCCAGCTCCACAGCCGGGCGGCTCCAGTCGATGCGCGCTTCGTCTTTGTTGAGTTTGTGGGCGTAGGTGGCGAGCTTGTCGTCCTGCACTTCGCCTTCCAGGGTGCCGGCGGCCAGGCCGGCGATGGCCTGGATCACAGCAGGTGGGCCCAGCTCGGCAAGGCGGTCGTGCAGGCTGCCTCCGGTGTCTTCGCCGGTGATCGGGGTGGTGACCTTGAGCAGCATGGGGCCGGTGTCCAGGCCGGCTTCCATGCGCATCACGGTCACACCGCTTTCGCTGTCACCGGCTTCTACGGCGCGCTGGATTGGCGCCGCACCGCGCCAGCGTGGCAGCAGCGAGGCATGGCTGTTGATGCAGCCCAAGCGTGGGATATCCAGCACCACTTGCGGCAGGATCAAGCCGTAGGCCACCACCACCAGCAAGTCCGGCTTCAGCGCGGCCAGTTCGGCCTGGGCCTCGGCGTTGCGCAGGGTCGGCGGTTGCAGCACGGGAATGTTGTGCGCCAACGCCAGTTGCTTGACCGGGCTCGGCATCAGTTTTTGCCCACGACCGGCCGGGCGATCCGGCTGGGTGTACACCGCGACGATGTCATAAGGGCTGGCAAGCAGGGCCTTGAGGTGTTCGGCGGCAAATTCAGGCGTGCCGGCAAAAACAATGCGCAGTGGCTCGGTCATGGGAGGTCTCGGTTAAAAGCAGTCACAAAAGAAAAAGGCTTGCCGCAGCAAGCCTTTGGAAGGGGGCATCAAGCTTGCTGGCGATGCTTTTTTTCCAGCTTCTTCTTGATCCGGTCGCGCTTGAGCGTGGACAGGTAATCGACAAACAGCTTGCCGTTGAGGTGGTCGCATTCGTGCTGGATGCACACCGCCAGCAGGCCTTCAGCAATCAGCTCGAATGGCTTGCCGTCGCGGTCCAGGGCCTTGATCTTCACGCGCAGCGGGCGTTCGACGTTCTCGTAGAACTCCGGCACGGAGAGGCAGCCTTCCTGGTATTCGCCCATCTCGTCGGTCAGCGGTTCGAACTCGGGGTTGATGTACACCCTCGGTTCGCTGCGATCTTCCGACAGGTCCATGACCACGACGCGCTGATGCACGTTGACCTGGGTCGCGGCGAGGCCGATACCCGGGGCTTCATACATTGTTTCAAACATGTCATCGACCAACTGACGAACCTTGTCGTCCACTACGGCCACCGGTTTGGCGATCGTGCGCAGGCGCGAGTCGGGGAATTCGAGGATGTTCAAAATAGCCATAAGCGTAATTGCTGCACATGTGAGGTAGAGGCAAATCGGCGTTGGGATGGACCCACACGACCGGTGTGAAACCCTTAAAAGCCGCGAAGGCCAAGGCATTTCACGCGAACGCACATAATAAAGGAGATTCACCCCATGAGGAAATCGCTACTCGTCTTGCTGCTGTGGTCCCCGTTTTCCATGGCCCTGCTGCCCCAGCCCATCCAGCGCCTGGAACAACCGACGCAACAGGCTATCCAGCGATTCCTGCTGCATAACCGCATCCTTGATACACCCCAGGACCTGGACAACGCGCCGTACATCGTCGCTGCCGAGTCTGGCCGCGTGCTCGGCGCCAATGGCGAGCGGGTGCATGCCAGGGGCAACCTGGACCCTTCCCAACCCCATTACGGCATATTCCGACGCGGCAAGGTCTACACCGACCCGCAGACCCGAGAGCTGCTGGGGATCAACGCCGACGACATTGGCACCGCCCGTTTTGTAACGGCTGGCGACCTCACCACCCTGGCCGTGCAACGTATTACCCAGGAGGTGCGACCCGGTGACCGTCTGTTGCGTGCACAACCTCCGGCCGATCCGACAGCCTTTGCGGTCTCGCCAACCACGGCCTTTATCGAAGGGCAGATCATCGATATCCCCAAGGGCGTGACCCAGATCGGCGTGCTGGATGCCGTGACCCTGAACAAGGGTCGTCGTGACGGCCTGGCCGAAGGCCAACTGCTCAGCGTGATCAAGACCGGCGCCAAGGTTCGCGACAGCCTGACCGGCGCACCGACCAAACTGCCCGATGAACGCGCCGGCACCCTGCTGGTGTTTCGCACCTACGAAAAACTCAGTTACGGCCTGGTTCTCAATGCCTCACGACCCCTGGCAGTGATGGACCGTTTCGAGACTGCTCATCAAACGCAATGAATAGCCTGCTAAATAAGTTACCAACAGAGTTATCCACAGCTTGTTACGGTCAAGGATGATCAGATGTATCCGACAAACAACCACGAAATATCCCCGTCAGAGCTGGAAGCTCGACTACGCTTGCACAGGCTGCCGGAACTGGGTCAGAAACGTTTTCGCTTATTGATCGAGGCCTTCGGCTCTGCCTCAAAAGCCATCAGCGCACCTGCCAGTGCCTGGCGTTCGCTGGGGTTGCCGGCCATCAGCGCCGATGCCCGGCGCAGTCATGAAATCCGCGACGGCGCCAGCGCGGCATTGGCCTGGCTGGCCCGTCCGGCCCAGCATTTACTGATGTGGGACCAGCCTGACTACCCCGCACTGCTTGCCCAGATCGATGACGCGCCGCCGTTGCTATTCGTCGCCGGTGACCCTGCGATCCTGGAAAAACCGCAACTCGCGATGGTGGGTAGTCGTCGTGCATCGCGTCCCGGCATGGACACGGCGGCAGCGTTTTCGCGCAGTCTGGCGAGCGCCGGTTTTGTCATCACCAGTGGCCTTGCGTTAGGCATTGACGGTGCAGCCCATCAGGCGGCATTGGATGTGGGTGGCCAGACAATCGGTGTGCTCGGCACCGGGCTGGAAAACTTTTATCCACAGCGCCACCGACGGCTGGCGGCGGCGATGATTGACCAAGGCAGCGCCGTGATTTCCGAGTTTCCTCTGGACGCACCGCCCCAGGCGGGCAATTTTCCCCGCCGCAACCGGATCATCAGTGGCCTGTCCCTGGGTGTGTTGGTGGTGGAAGCCAGCATGGCCAGCGGTTCGCTGATCACGGCGAAGCTGGCGGCGGAGCAAGGGCGCGAGGTGTATGCGATCCCGGGTTCCATCCACCATCCCGGCGCCAAGGGCTGTCATCAGTTGATCCGCGATGGCGCGGTGTTGGTGGAGACTATCGAACACATCCTGGAAGGTTTGCGTGGTTGGCAGGCGTTGTCACGCCCTGCCCCGATGCCTGTTGTCCATCCGTTGGTGGCACTGCTGCACGCGGCACCCCACACCAGTGAAGCCTTGGCGATTGCCAGTGGGCGATCGTTGTCCCAGGTGCTGGCAACCCTTACGGAGCTTGAGCTCGAAGGTCAGGTCATCTGCGAAAGCGGGCGCTGGCTTGCGCGCTGCTAGGTTTTGTAAAGAAGATCGGTAAACTGCGCAGAGCTTTAGTCTGGAGAGTGAACAATGGTCAACCGGTGGCGTGTGCTGGAAACCGCACGAGAAATTCGCGCAGGCGCGGTGATTGCCTATCCAACCGAAGCGGTTTGGGGCTTGGGCTGCGACCCGTGGAACGAAGAAGCAGTGGACCGTTTGCTCGCCATCAAGAACCGTTCGGTGGACAAGGGCCTGATCCTGGTGGCGGACAACATCCGTCAGTTCGACTTTCTGTTCGAAGACTTCCCGCAGGACTGGATCGACCGCATGGCCAGCACCTGGCCAGGGCCGAACACCTGGCTGGTGCCCCATCAGGACTTGTTACCGGAGTGGGTGACGGGTGTGCACGACACCGTAGCGCTGCGGGTGACTGACCATCCGCTGGTGAGGGATTTGTGCTCGCTGGTAGGGCCGTTGATTTCTACTTCGGCCAACCCACAGGGTCGCCCGGCGGCGCGCACGCGGATTCGCGTGGAGCAATACTTCCGTGGCCAAGTGGACCTGGTATTGGGTGGCGCCCTGGGTGGGCGCAAGAACCCGAGCCTGATTCGCGACCTGGTGACGGGTGAGGTGGTGCGGCCTTCCTGAGACCGAGGTGCGGCCATCGCGGGCAAGCCCGGCTCCCACACCTGATCCGCGTCTTTCATGACAACGCGGTCAAATGTGGGAGCCGGGCTTGCCCGCGATGAGGCCCTTACAGACTCCAGATATCCATTGTCTTACGGCAGCAAAATGGTTGAGCCAGTCGTACGCCGCCCCGACAACTCCGTCTGCGCTTTCGCCGCTTCCGCCAGCGGGTAGCGCTGGTTGATATCAATGCGCACCTTGCCGCTCTTGATCATCGAGAACAGGTCATCCGCCATCGCCTGCAGGTTTTGCGGGTTGTTGGCGTAGGTCGCCAGGGTCGGCCGGGTGACGTACAACGAGCCCTTGGCCGACAGGATCCCCAGGTTCACCCCGTCCACCGCGCCTGATGCATTGCCGAAACTCACCACCAGCCCACGCGGCGCTACGCTGTCCAGCGAGGTCAGCCAGGTGTCCTTGCCGACGCCGTCGTACACCACTGGCACTTTTTTGCCGTCGGTCAATTCCAGCACGCGCTGTGCGACGTTTTCCTTGCTGTAGTCAATGGTTTCCCAGGCGCCGAGGGATTTGGCCAGGGCGGCTTTTTCCGGCGAGCTGACCGTGCCGATCAACTTAACGCCCAGCGCCTTGGCCCATTGGCAGGCCAGGGAGCCTACGCCGCCGGCCGCAGCGTGGAACAGGATGGTCTCACCGCCTTTCAATTCATAGGTCTGGCGCAGCAGGTACTGCACGGTCAGGCCCTTGAGCATGGCGCCGGCGGCTTGTTCGAAGCTGATGTCGTCCGGCAGATGTACCAGGTTGGCGGCGGGCAACACATGCAGTTGGCTGTAGGCGCCCAGCGGGCCGCTGCCGTAGGCCACGCGGTCACCGACTTTGAATTGAGTGACCTCACTGCCGACCGCGTCGACCACCCCGGCGCCTTCTGCGCCCAACCCCGATGGCAATGCGGGCGGCGCATACAGGCCGCTGCGGAAATAGGTGTCGATGAAGTTGAGGCCAATCGCCTCGTTACGCACGCGAACCTGCTGCGGGCCCGGCTCGGCCGGCGTGTAGTCCACATACTCAAGCACTTCGGGGCCGCCATGGGCGCTGAACTGGATACGTTTTGCCATCTGCCTTCTCCTTGGGTCGAATTCGCATAGCCCCCTATCCCACTCCTAAGCTTGATCTTCGTCAACTGCGGCGCAACCGGGTGCAGTGGTATCCTGTGCGCCCATTTGCCGCCGACGCCCAATGGCCTCGCGTAGCTTTGCCCGATTCAAGGTGATGCCATGACTACCCGCACCGAGGCTGTAAAGGCCTACCTGCTTGACCTGCAAGACCGCATTTGCAGCGCCCTGGAAACCTTTGAGACGGACACTCGCTTTATCGAAGACGCGTGGACCCGGCCTGCGGGCGGCGGAGGTCGCACCCGCGTGATCGAAAACGGTTCGGTGATCGAAAAAGGCGGCGTCAACTTTTCCCACGTGTTTGGCAGCGGTCTGCCACCGTCCGCCAGCGCGCATCGGCCTGAGCTGGCCGGCCGTGGCTTTGAGGCCTTGGGGGTGTCGCTGGTGATCCACCCGCACAACCCACACGTACCGACTTCCCACGCCAACGTGCGCTTTTTCATCGCTGAAAAAGAAGGCGAAGAGCCGGTGTGGTGGTTCGGCGGTGGTTTCGACCTCACGCCTTACTATGGCAACGACGAAGACTGCATCCACTGGCACCGCGTGGCCGAGCAGGCCTGTGCACCGTTCGGTCCAGACGTGTATTCGCGCTACAAAGCCTGGTGCGACACCTACTTCCACATCAAGCACCGCAACGAACCGCGCGGCATCGGTGGCCTGTTCTTCGATGATCTGAACGAATGGGACTTTGACACCTGCTTCGCCTTCATCCGCGCCATCGGTGACGCCTACATCGACGCCTACTTGCCGATCGTGCAGCGCCGCAAGGCCACCGCCTACACCGAGCAGCAGCGCGAATTCCAGGAATTCCGTCGCGGCCGCTACGTTGAATTCAACCTGGTCTACGACCGTGGCACCCTGTTCGGCCTGCAATCGGGCGGGCGCACCGAGTCGATCCTGATGTCGTTGCCGCCGCAAGTGCGCTGGAGCTACGACTGGAAAGCCGAGGCCGGCAGCGAAGAAGCGCGTCTCACCGACTACTTCCTGCAAGACCGTGATTGGCTGGGCCTGACCGCGCCCAAGGCGGCTGTCTGATGGACCGCTATGTCGTGTTCGGCAACCCCATCGGCCACAGCAAGTCGCCGCTGATCCATCGCATGTTCGCCGAGCAGACCGGCGAGCAACTGGACTACAGCACCTTGCTGGCGCCCTTGGAAGATTTCACCGGCTGTGCCCGTGAGTTTTTTCAACAAGGCCGTGGTGCGAACGTCACCGTGCCGTTCAAGGAAGAGGCATACCGTTTGGCCAACACCTTGACCGAACGCGCCCAACGCGCGGGCGCGGTGAACACCCTGAGCAAGCTGGCCGACGGCAGCCTATTGGGTGACAACACCGATGGCGCTGGCCTGGTGCGCGACCTCACGGTCAACGCCGGGTTGAGCCTGCAAGGCAAACGCATCCTGTTGTTGGGCGCCGGAGGCGCGGTGCGCGGCGCATTGGAACCGTTGTTGGCCGAACAGCCCGCTTCGCTGATCATCGCCAACCGAACCGTGGAAAAGGCCGAACTACTCGCCGAGTTGTTCGATGATCTTGGCCCGGTGTCCGCCAGTGGTTTCGACTGGCTGCGTGAGCCGGTGGACGTGATCATCAACGCCACTTCCGCCAGCCTGTCAGGCGATGTACCGCCGATTGCCGGCAGCCTGATCGAGCCAGGCAAGACGTTTTGCTACGACATGATGTACGCCAAGAAGCCGACCGCGTTCTGCCGCTGGGCCAACGAACAAGGCGCAGTCGTGGCGATGGATGGCCTGGGCATGTTGGTGGAACAGGCGGCGGAAGCGTTCTTCCTGTGGCGCGGTGTGCGCCCGGATTCGGCGCCCGTACTGGCTGAACTGCGCCGTCAGTTGGCCTGACATCGATCTGACGTGGGCACGGTCATTGTAGGAGCCGGCTTGCCGGCGATTGGCCCTCAAGACGTGTGCTGACCTCGCGGGCGCTATCGCCGGCAAACCGGTCTCCTACAGGGGGTGGGTTCAGTCTTCGAAATGGAGGGGGCACTTGTCGGCCCCCTCCAGCTTCTTCAGTTCTTCAACGACCTGTGGCCGCGCCCGACGCAACGTCAAGCTGCGCCCCAACCCCCGCAAGCGCCGCGCCTCCTGGTGCAGCATCTCCACCCCGGAATAGTCGATAAAGTTGATCTGCTGCGCCTCGATCACCACCCGTTCGCCCTGTAGGCTTTGCAGGCGCACTTGCAGGTAGTGGCTGGCGCCGAAAAAGATCGAACCGCCCACTCGCAGCACATCCTCATCACCATCACGCCATTGCTGAACCCGTGGCTGCGACGTGCGCTTGAGGTAGAAAAACAGCGACGCCAGCACCCCGGCGTAAATCGCTGTTTGCAGCTCCAGCAGCAAGGTGGCGACGCAGGTCAGGCTCATCACCACGAATTCGGCGCGACTGACGCGGAATAAAGCGCGAATACCGCGACGGTCCACCAGCCCCCAACTGATCAGCAAGATGCTCGCTGCCATGCTTGGGATCGGAATATGGGCGATCAATGCCGCGCCAAACAGCGCAAACAGTGCCACCCACAATGCGGAAAACACGCCCGCCAACGGCGAACAGGCGCCCGCCTCGTAGCTGAGACCAGAGCGTGTGAACGAACCGGCTGACAAATACCCGGAGAAAAATCCGCCAACGATGTTGGATAAGCCCTGCGCACGCACTTCCTGATTGGCGTCGAGCAATTGCTGCGAACGTGCCGACAGCGAGCGGGCAATCGACAGGCTGGTCACCAACCCCAGCATGCCCACCGCCACGGCGCTCGGCAGCAGGCGCAGGATCACGTCCAGGTCCATGGGCAACGGGCTGAACGGCGGCAGTTTACCGATAAACGAACTGACCAGCGCCACATGCCCGAACATCGCCGGCCACAGCCACGCCACCAGGCTGCCCAGCGCCAGGGCGATCAACAGGGTCGGCCAGCGCGGTACGAGGTATTTGAGCAGTGCGCCAACCAGCAAGGTGCCGAGTCCGAGGATGAGTGAGGCATGATCCCATTCGCCGCTATGGTGGATCAGTGCCAGCAGGCTGTTGATCGCCGTGGCTTGGCTCGGCAAATCCAGCCCCAGCAGATTGGGCAGTTGCCCGAGCGCAATCACCACGGCGGCACCCAGGGTGAAACCGAGCACCACCGAATGGGAGACAAAATTCACCAGCGCGCCAAAACGCAGCATGCCCAGTAGCCACTGGAACACCCCGGCGAGGAAGGTGAGCAACAGGATCAGAGTGATGTAGTCCTGTGAGCCCGGCACGGCCAGCGGGCTGACGCTGGCGTAGAGCACAATGGAAATCGCCGCCGTGGGACCGCAGATCAGGTGCCAGGACGAACCCCAGAGGCAGGCGATCAGCACTGGGATGATCGCGGCGTATAGGCCGTATTCGGGTGGGAGACCGGCGATCAGCGCGTAGGCAATTGACTGTGGCAAGGCGAGAACCGCGCCACTGAGGCCCACCATCGCATCCCGGCCAACACTGGCGCGGGTCTGGCGCGGGAGCCAGGCGAGGAAGGGGAAAAGTGTATGGCGGTTGGGCCGGGGCATGAAAGGCTCGGATTGAAAGGTTTGCATCAGGGTATCAGCACACACCGGCCCCTGTGGGAGCTGGCTTGCCTGCGATAGAATCACCTCGGTCTAACTGACAGACCGAGTCGTCTGCATCGCAGGCAAGCCAGCTCCCACACAAGCCAGTTTCCACAGGGCTTGGCGGTGAGGCTTAGAGTTTGGCTTTTACGGCCGCCAGCGCATCCTTGCCATCTACGGTCTTCACGCCATCCAGCCACTTATCCAATACCGCCGGGTTGGCCTTGATCCACGCCTTCGCCGCATCGGCATTGCTGACCTTGTTGTTGGCCACCTCGGCCATGATGCTGTTCTCCATCTCCTGGGTAAAACTCAGGTTGGTCAGCAGTTTTCCTACGTTTGGGCAGGCCTGTGCGTAGCCCTTGCGGGTCAAGGTATACACGCTGCCGGTGTCACCAAAATATTTCTCGCCGCCTTTGAGGTAGTGCATTTTCAACTGCACGTTCATTGGGTGCGGGGTCCAGCCGAGGAAGGTCACGAACTTCTGCTTTTTAACGGCGCGCGACACTTCGGCGAGCATCGCTTGTTCGCTGGACTCCACCAACTTCCACTGGCCGAGCGCGAAGTCGTTCTTCTTGATGATCTCCTGCAGCGAAATATTCGCCGGCGCGCCGGAGCCGATGCCGTAGATCTTCTTGTCGAACTTGTCGGCAAATTTGTTCAGGTCGGCAAAGTCATGCACCCCGGCGTCCCACACATAGTCCGGCACGGCGAGGGTGAACTCGGTGCCGTCGAGGTTCTTCGCCAATTGCACCACGTCGCCATTGGCCACGAACTTGTCATAGAAGCCCTGCTGCGCCGGCATCCAGTTGCCCAGGAACACATCCACCTGGCCGTCCTTGAGCCCGCCAAACGTAATCGGCACCGCCAGGGTGTCGACCTTGGGTTTATAGCCCATGCCCGTCAGGAGGAAACCGGTGATGGCATTGGTGGCCGCAATATCGCTCCAGCCCGGATCGGCCATCTTTACCGTTTCACAACTGGCGTCTGCGTAAACATTGGCGCTTCCCAGCGCCAGGAGCCCCAGCATCACAGTTAACTTTTGCATGGCCTTCCCTCAGTGTTATTGGTTTTGGCAGGGTTGTGGATAACGTGCCTTGCGCTCCAAGTCGTCGAGGTCGATATGGTTGCGCATGTATTGCTGACTGGCGTCCACCAGTGGCTGGTGATCCCAGCTCTTCAGCTTGCCCTGGGTCAGTGCTTCAAACACCAGACGGCGGCGGCGTTGGCTGGCGAGCACCTGCTGGTGGATCGCCGGGATGTCCCATTTGGCCCGCGCCTCGTCCAGGAAGGCTGCAAACAGCGCCTGATGCTGCGGCGACTGGCTGAGTTCTTCCTGCTCCCGAGGGTCGTTGTGTACATCGAACAGTAGACAAGGGTCGTCTTCGCTGTAGATGAATTTGTAGGCGCCACGGCGAATCATCATCAGCGGGCTGATGGTGCCTTCGGCCATGTATTCGCCGAACACTTCGTCGTGCCCGCCCTGCCCTCGCAAGTGTGGGACCAGCGAGCGGCCGTCCAGCGGCAGGCGCGGGTCCAGCTCGCCGCCGGCCAGTTCCACCAGGGTCGGCAACAGATCGGCGGTGGACACGGCTTTGCTGACGCGGCCCGCCGCGAATTGCCCTGGCGCACTGATCAGCAGCGGTACGCGGGCGGCCATTTCAAACCAGTGCATTTTGTACCAGAGGCCACGTTCGCCGAGCATGTCGCCGTGGTCGCCGGAGAAGATGATGAGGGTGTCATCGGCCAGGCCGGTGTCTTCCAGGGTCTGCAGCAGCTTGCCGACGTTGCTGTCGATGTAGCTGCACGCGCCGAAGTAGGCACGGCGTGCATCGCGGATCTTATCCACCGGCAGCGGTTTGTCCCACAGGTCGTAGACCTTGAGCAGGCGCTGGGAATGTGGGTCGAGATCGCTTTGCGCGGGTGTTGTAGGCAACGGGATATCAGCGTCGTCGTACAGGTCCCAGAACGGCTTGGGAATGGTGTACGGGTCATGGGGGTGAGTCATCGACACCGTCAGGCAGAACGGCTGGTCGCCGTCTTCGCGGATATGGTCGAACAGGTATTGCTGGGCCTTGAACACCACCTCTTCGTCGAAATCCAGCTGGTTGGTGCGCACGCACGGCCCGGCTTGCAGCACCGACGACATGTTGTGATACCAAGTGGGGCGCACGTCCGGCTCATCCCAGTTCACCGCCCAGCCATAGTCGGCGGGGTAGATGTCGCTGGTCAGGCGTTCTTCGTAGCCATGCAACTGGTCGGGACCGCAGAAGTGCATCTTGCCCGACAGCGCGGTGCGGTAGCCGAGGCGGCGCAGGTAGTGGGCGTAGGTCGGCACGTCGGCGGGGAAATCGGCGGCGTTGTCGTAGGCGCCGATCTTGCTCGGCAACTGCCCACTCACCAGGGTGAAACGCGACGGCGCGCACAACGGGCTGTTGCAATAGGCGGCATCGAACACCACGCCTTGTGCGGCGAGGCGGCTCAAATTCGGTAGTTTGATAGGCGAAGAACCGTAGAACGGAAGCAACGGCGCGGCCATTTGATCGGCCATGATGAAAAGAATGTTCTTGCGCTTCATGATCTATCGGCATTCCATAGGCGGTGTTTATGCGAAAGAGCATGAAGCCCATGAAAAGTGGGGTAAAGCCCATGAAAAGCAATGTCTAGGATAAGCACAGCTTATGTATGAAGCCCTTGGTGACCTGTCCCTCGATTTGCTGCGTGCTTTCGAAGCCGCCGCACGTCATCGCAGCTTTACCGCCGCTGCGATGGAACTGGGCACCACCCAGCCGGCCATCAGCCAACAGATTAAGCGCCTGGAGGAACAGTTGGCGATCCGCCTGTTTGATCGCATCTACCGGGGGATCGAACTGACCGACGCCGGCGCCCTGCTGTTCGAGCATGTGCAGGGCGGTTTGCAGGGCATCAACCAGGGCCTGAGCCTCATCACCCAACAGGACCAGCATGAAGTGCTGCAAGTCGCCACCGACTTCGCCTTCGCCGCTTATTGGCTGATGCCGCGCCTGCATCGATTTCACCAGGCCAACCCGCAGGTCGATGTCAGCCTGGTGACCAGCGAGCGCAACCACGCCACCTTGCGCAGCGATATCGACGTGGCAGTGTTGTTTGGTGACGGCCGTTTCAAGCAGGGCGACAGCCTATGGTTGTTCAACGAGGAAGTGTTCCCGGTGTGCAGCCCAATGTGGCTCAAGGAACAGGCCACGCCGCTGACTGTGCAAAATTTGCACGATTTTCCGCTGCTGCACCTGCGCCAGGAAAACAACAGCCAATGGTTCGACTGGAGCGGTGTGTTTCGCGAACTGGGCATCGCCAGCGTACCAACGCCGGGCCAACTGCGTTTCGACAACTACACCCTACTCATTCAGGCGGCGATTGCCGGCCAGGGCGTGGCCATCGGCTGGCGGCACCTTGTGGATAACCTGCTGGAACAGGGCTGGTTGTGCCGGCCGGTCAGCGACACGGTGATCTCGCGCTTTGGCTATTACGTGGTGCAACCCCAGCGCAAACGTCGGGGGCAATTGGTCGAGCGTTTCGTTGACTGGCTGGTGGCGGAGCAAGCCAGCAGCGCGCAGTCGCTGACCGGGCTGGCCCTGCCGTCCATTGCGGTCTAGCATCTGGCGCATATTGGATCCGGAGTCCGCCATGCAACGTATCAAGGGCTACCACGCCCATATCTACTTCGACGCGAGCACCATCGAACAGGCGCGCACCTTGTGCGAAGACGCCGCCAAACTCTTCCCACTGCGCATGGGCCGTGTGCACGAACGACCGGTGGGCCCGCACCCGGATTGGAGCTGCCAGCTGGCGTTCGATCCTGAGTACATCGGTGTCGTGTTGCCGTGGTTGGTGATTCATCGCAATGGCCTGGTGGTTTTTTTGCACCCCGAAACCGGTGATGACCTGAAGGACCACACTGACTATGCCGTCTGGATGGGGGCGATGCGGGAGCTGAACCTGTCAGCCTTTTCTTAAATGGCATCCCTAAATATGGGATTGATATTTATATATTGAGACTTGCGTTCGCGTAGGTTTATATTCGCTGCATCCGCTCAGAACTCAGGTGAAGCGATGCAGGCGCAATTGATCGCGCTCGATTGGGGAACCAGCTCCCTTCGTGCTTATAAACTCGGCCCCGCCGGCGTGGTGCTGGAACAACGCTCGCTGGGGTGGGGCATCATGCATTTGCCCAGCGAACCCCGGGACATTGCCGGCGTGCGTTGCAGCAACGGCTTCGAGTTGGCGTTCGATGCGGCGTGCGGGGATTGGCTCGACGCCCAGCCGGGGTTACCGGTAATTGCCTGTGGCATGGTCGGCAGCGCCCAGGGCTGGAGCGAAGCGGCCTATCGCAATACCCCGGTCGATGTCGCCAGCCTCGGCCAGGCGCTGCATCAGGTGCACAGCCTGCGCGGCGTGGACGTGCACATCGTGCCGGGCGTGATCGAGCAGGTCGGCTTGCCCAACGTGATGCGTGGCGAAGAAACCCAAGTGCTGGGCGTGCTGCAAGGGCTGGGCGCCGATGTGTTGATCGGCCTGCCGGGCAGCCATTCCAAGTGGGTCGAGGTGGTCGAGGGCTGCATCACGCATTTCGATACCTTTATGACCGGCGAGCTGTTTGCGGTGTTGAGCAAACACAGCATCCTTGGGCGTACTCAGCTGCCGTCCGAACAATTCCAGGTCGAAGCCTTCGACCGAGGCGTGCACGTGGCGCTTTCCGAAGACGGCCAGCGCGGCGTGCTGTCCACCTTGTTCAGTGCCCGCACCCTGGGGCTCACCGGCGAACTCGCCGCTGACCAACAGCCCGATTACCTGTCCGGCTTGCTTATCGGCCATGAACTCGCCGGTCTTCCCGACAGCGCCAAACACAAGCCGATCATCCTGGTCGGCGCCGCGCCCCTTTGCGCCCGCTATCAACGCGCCCTCGCCCTCTGCGGCTTTGCCCACGTCAGCCTGGCGCAGGAAGCCACCGAGCGCGGCCTGTGGCAACTGGCCTTTGCCGCCGGGCTCACTCAACCTGTACTGGAGGCCTGACATGCTCAAGCAAGCACTCGCGCAAAACGGTTTGATCGCCATCCTGCGCGGCATTCGCCCTGACGAAGCCCAGGCAGTCGGCCAGGTGCTGTACCAGGCGGGGTTTCGGGTGATCGAAGTCCCGCTGAATTCGCCTGATCCCTACACCAGTATCCGCACCCTGCGCGACAGCTTGCCCGCCGATTGCCTGATCGGTGCCGGCACGGTGCTGACGCCAGAGCAGGTCGAGCAAGTGAAGGCTGCCGGTGGCCAGGTGATCGTCATGCCCCACAGCGATGCCAAGGTGTTGCGTGCCGCCAAAGCCGCGGGCCTGTTTCTGTCCCCGGGCGTGGCCACGCCCACCGAAGCTTTTGCGGCACTGGCCGAAGGTGCTGACGTGTTGAAGCTGTTCCCCGCCGAGCAAATGGGCCCTTCGGTAATCAAGGCGTGGCTGGCGGTCTTGCCGGCCGGCACCTTGCTGCTGCCGGTGGGAGGCATCACCCCGGACAACATGCAGGTGTTCACCGACGCCGGCGCGAAAGGCTTCGGGTTGGGTTCCGGGTTGTTCAAACCGGGTATGACCGTGGATCAGGTAGCGAGCCGCGCCCAGGCTTATGTCGCCGCCTGGAAAGCCCTGAACTGAATCAAGTTTCGCGCCCACAGGCGCTGCATCTATAAGAGAGATAACAGATGAAAATCACCAAACTGACGACCTTTATCGTCCCGCCGCGCTGGTGCTTCCTCAAGGTCGAGACCGACCAGGGCGTGACCGGCTGGGGTGAGCCCGTAGTCGAAGGCCGCGCTCACACCGTGGCAGCGGCCGTTGAAGAATTGTCCGACTACCTGATCGGCAAAGACCCACGCAATATCGAAGACATCTGGACCGTGCTCTATCGCGGCGGCTTCTACCGCGGCGGCGCCGTGCACATGAGCGCCCTCGCCGGCATCGACCAGGCGCTGTGGGACATCAAGGGCAAGGCCCTCGGTGTATCCGTCAGCGACTTGCTCGGTGGCCAGGTGCGCGACAAGATCCGCGTTTACTCGTGGATCGGCGGCGACCGCCCCGCAGACACCGCCCGCGCCGCCAAAGAGGCCGTGGCCCGTGGCTTCACGGCGGTAAAAATGAACGGCACCGAAGAACTGCAGTTCGTCGACAGCTTTGAAAAAGTCGACCTGGCTCTGGCCAACGTCGCCGCCGTACGTGATGCGGTCGGCCCCAACGTCGGCATCGGCGTCGACTTCCATGGCCGGGTGCACAAGCCTATGGCCAAGGTGCTGATGAAGGAACTCGACCCGTACAAACTGATGTTCATCGAAGAGCCGGTGCTCAGCGAGAACTACGAAGCGCTGAAAGAGCTGGCACCGCTGACTAGCACGCCGATTGCCCTGGGCGAGCGCCTGTTCTCGCGTTGGGATTTCAAGCGTGTGCTCAGCGAAGGCTACGTCGACATCATCCAGCCGGATGCGTCCCATGCCGGTGGCATCACCGAAACCCGCAAGATCGCCAACATGGCCGAAGCCTACGACGTGGCCCTGGCCCTGCACTGCCCGCTGGGCCCGATTGCCCTGGCGGCGTGCCTGCAACTGGACGCGGTCTGCTACAACGCGTTTATCCAGGAACAAAGCCTGGGCATCCACTACAACGAGAGCAATGACTTGCTCGACTATGTGCGCGATCCGGGGGTGTTCGACTACGACCAAGGCTTCGTGAAGATCCCCAACGGACCGGGCCTGGGCATCGAGATCAACGAGGAATACGTGATCGAACGCGCGGCCATCGGCCACCGCTGGCGCAACCCGATCTGGCGGCATGCCGACGGCAGCTTCGCCGAGTGGTAATAGTCCTCTGAAGGAACGCGGTAAAGAATGTGGGAGCTGGCTTGCCTGCGAAGGCGGTGGGTCAGCTTGCATCGCTGGCACTGATACACCGTCTTCGCAGGCAAGCCAGCTCCCACATTTAGATCCGGTTCCTTCAGTAAGACTTGTCCTCAACAAACATAAGAAGAGGCACCCCCCATGCACCCTGAATCCTTCACCGGGCAGGCTTCTTTAGTCACGCCTACCAGAAAGCGTTTCTTCATCATGGTGCTGCTGTTTATCACCGTGGTGATCAACTACCTCGACCGCAGCAACCTGTCCATCGCCGCCCCGGCCCTGACCAGTGAACTGGGGATCGACCCGGTGCACGTCGGGCTGATTTTCTCTGCGTTCGGCTGGACCTACGCCGCCATGCAGATTCCCGGCGGTTGGCTGGTGGACCGCGTGCCGCCGCGTATTCTCTACACGGCGGCGCTGCTGTTGTGGTCCATCGCCACCGTCATGCTCGGCTTCGCGGCCAGCTTTATCGCGCTGTTTGTGTTGCGCATGGCAGTAGGGGCTTTAGAGGCCCCGGCCTATCCGATCAACAGCCGCGTAGTCACCACCTGGTTCCCTGAGCGCGAGCGCGCCACGGCGATTGGCGTCTATACCTCCGGGCAGTTTGTCGGGTTGGCATTCCTGACGCCGGTACTGGCCTGGCTGCAGCATGCATTTGGCTGGCACATGGTGTTTGTCGCGACCGGTGGCGTGGGGATCCTGTGGGCAGTTATCTGGTACGCGGTGTACCGTGAGCCGAAAGACTTCAAAGGCGCGAACGCCGCTGAAATCGACCTGATCCGTGAAGGTGGCGGCTTGGTTGATATGCAGGAAAAAGCTGCCAAGGCGCCGTTCAGTTGGGTCGACCTGGGCATCGTGTTGAGCAAGCGCAAGCTGTGGGGCATCTACCTGGGGCAGTTCTGCCTCAACTCCACGCTGTGGTTCTTCCTGACATGGTTCCCGACCTACCTGGTGAAATACCGCGGCATGGACTTCATCAAGTCCGGCTTGCTGGCGTCGTTGCCATTCCTCGCGGCGTTTGTCGGCGTGCTGTGTTCCGGGATCTTTTCCGACTGGCTGATTCGTCGTGGTGCGTCGGTGGGCTTTGCCCGCAAGTTGCCGATCATCGGCGGGCTGCTGATCTCCACGGCGATCATCGGTGCCAACTATGTGGATTCGACGGCGTGGGTGATTGCGTTCCTGGCGGTGGCGTTCTTTGGTAATGGGTTGGCGTCGATTACCTGGTCGCTGGTGTCGACCTTGGCACCGGCGCGCCTGTTGGGGCTGACCGGTGGGGTGTTCAACTTCATCGGCAACCTGTCGGCGATTGCCACGCCGATCGTGATTGGCTTTCTGGCCAGTGGCGATTCGTTTGCACCGGCGATTACCTATATCGCGGTGCTGGCGTTGCTCGGGGCGCTTTCCTACGTGTTGCTCGTAGGCAAAGTCGAACGCATCGAACTCAAATAACCACAGCCCTGTAGGAGCCGGCTTGCCGGCGATAGCGCCCTCAAGACCGCCATCGCCGGCAAGCCGGCTCCTACCGTGGGTGGGTTTCAGTTGAGGACGCCGTCGAGGATCTCATAGACGATGCCCGTACCCACGGCGATCAACACCACATCCGGCCCCGAACGGCGCCACTCATAACCTGGGTACACCGGCAGGCGTGCGAGGGCGCGGTTGTCGAGGCGTTCGCCGTAGTAGCCGCGGGGCAACGGCTGGCCACGCACCAGGCGCACATTCGGCGGTGGCGGTGCGCCACGGGCGAACTGGCCGTGGTTGTCGTGGATGATCTGGCGGACTGGGCCGAAATCCTGGGGCGGGCCGCCGCGACGGTTGTCCTGCGGGCCGCGATGGTCGTCGCCGCGTTGTTCGTGCTGGCCCTGCGGGCCGCCACGATCAGGGCCGCCTTGGTCATAAGGCGCGGCCTGCACCAGGGCGCTGGCGCCAAGCACCAGCACGCCAAGGCCGGCAATCACGGATTTAGGCATTTTCATCGGGTATTCCTCAGGGCACACAAGCAAAAAAGGGATTTCGAACGAGGTTCGAAATCCCTTGGTCTTGCTGTTTAGGCCGTGCCCGGGCGGGTTGATTCCTCTGTATCAGGAACTTTACCTACTGCTTACGGGGCGCTTACTTACGAGCGTTACGCACGCCTTCCGACAATGCCGCACACAGGCTCAACACGCCGTCGATGGCTTGCTGGTCATTCTTGGCATTGGCGATATGGTCGATCAGTGCCGAACCTACGACGACACCGTCAGCCAAGCGGGCGATGGCCGCCGCTTGTTCCGGCGTACGGATACCAAAACCGATGCTGATCGGCAGGTCGGTATGGCGACGCAGGCGGGTCACGGCTTCTTCGACGTGCTCCAGGGTCGCAGCGCCAGCACCGGTCACACCGGCCACCGACACGTAGTACACAAAACCGGAGCTGCCATTCAGAACTGTCGGCAAGCGCACATCGTCAGTGGTCGGCGTGGTCAGGCGGATAAAGTCGATGCCAGCGGCCTGGGCCGGGTCGCACAGTTCGCCGTTATGCTCGGGCGGCATGTCGACCACGATCAGGCCGTCCACGCCGGCTTCCTTGGCGTCGGCGATGAACTGCGGCACGCCGTATTTGTGGATCGGGTTGAAGTAGCCCATCAACACCAGCGGCGTGTCGTTGTTGTCCTGGCGGAACTCGCGGACCATCTGCAGGGTTTTCAGCAGATTCTGCTTGGCTTCCAGCGCGCGAATGTTGGCCAGCTGGATCGCCGGGCCGTCGGCCATCGGATCGGTGAACGGCATGCCCAACTCGATCACGTCGGCGCCGGCGGCCGGCAAGCCTTTGAGGATCGCCAGCGAGGTGTCATAGCCAGGGTCGCCGGCCGTGACGAAGGTCACCAGGGCGGCGCGGTTTTGTTCTTTAAGCTGTGCGAAGCGGGTTTGCAGGCGGCTCATCAGTGTTTCTCCTGCTTGGCGGTTTCCATATGGTGCATCACGGTCTGCATGTCTTTGTCGCCACGGCCGGACAGGTTGACCACCATCAGGTGATCCTTCGGCAGGGTCGGTGCGCATTTGAACACTTCGGCCAGGGCGTGGGCGCTTTCCAGGGCAGGAATGATGCCTTCCAGGCGGCAGCATTTGTGGAAGGCGTCGAGGGCTTCGTCGTCGGTCACCGAGGTGTACTGGACGCGACCGATGTCGTGCAACCAGGCGTGTTCCGGGCCGATGCCAGGGTAATCCAGGCCTGCGGAGATCGAGTGGGCGTCGATGATCTGGCCGTCGTCATCCTGCAGCAGGAACGTACGGTTGCCGTGCAGTACGCCGGGTACGCCACCGTTGAGGCTGGCGGCGTGCTTGCCGGTCTCGATGCCGTGGCCGGCCGCTTCAACGCCGATGATCTCGACGCTGGTGTCGTCCAGGAACGGGTGGAACAGGCCCATGGCGTTGGAGCCACCGCCGATGCACGCCACCAGGCTGTCCGGCAGGCGGCCTTCCTGGGCTTGCAACTGGTCGCGGGCTTCCTTGCCGATCACGGCCTGGAAGTCGCGCACCATTGCAGGGTACGGGTGCGGGCCGGCCACGGTGCCGATCAGGTAGAAGGTGCTGTCGACGTTGGTCACCCAGTCACGCAGTGCTTCGTTCATCGCGTCTTTCAGGGTGCCGGTGCCGGCAACCACCGGGATCACTTCCGCGCCCAGCAGCTTCATGCGGAACACGTTGGCTTGCTGGCGCTCGATGTCAGTGGTGCCCATGTAGATCACGCATTGCAGGCCGAAGCGCGCAGCCACGGTGGCAGTGGCCACGCCGTGCATGCCGGCGCCGGTCTCGGCGATGATGCGTTTTTTACCCATGCGCCGGGCCAGCAGGATCTGGCCGATGCAGTTGTTGATCTTGTGCGCGCCGGTGTGGTTCAGCTCTTCGCGCTTGAGGTAGATCTTGGCGCCGCCGCAGAATTCGGTCAGGCGCTCGGCGAAGTACAGCGGGCTTGGGCGTCCGACGTAGTCGCGCTGGAAGTAGGCCAGTTCTTCGTTGAAAGCCGGATCGATCTTGGCCGCTTCGTATTCGCGGGCCAAGTCGAGGATCAACGGCATCAGGGTTTCAGCGACGTAACGGCCGCCGAACGCGCCAAACAGGCCGTTGGCGTCTGGGCCGTTGCGTAGATCGGTCTGGGACTGAGTCATGGGACGCTCCAGGAAAGAAGGGGTGTGGGAAGCAATGAGGGTCACTCTACCCCTGACGTTCCATGCTGAAAACCGATAAGATCGCCGCAACCTGTCAGGAAAACTCACAGATGAGCCGAGACCTCCCGCCCCTCAATGCCCTGCGTGCCTTTGAAGCGACTGCGCGATTGAACAGCGTCAGTCAGGCAGCCGAGCAATTGCATGTGACCCACGGTGCCGTCAGCCGGCAGTTGAAGGTGCTGGAGGAGCATTTGGGTATCAGCTTGTTCGTCAAGGAAGGTCGCGGCCTTAAACTCACAGATGCAGGCGTCCGGCTACGGGATGCCAGCGCGGAGGCATTCGAGCGCCTGAGGGATGTGTGTGCCGAGCTGACCCAGGCCAGCGCCGATGCGCCTTTTGTACTCGGCTGTTCGGGCAGCCTGCTGGCGCGCTGGTTGATCCCGCGCCTGGGCCGCTTGAACGCCGACTTGCCGGACCTGCGCTTGCACCTGTCGGCGGGCGATGGGGATCTGGACCCGCGCCGCCCAGGCCTGGATGCGCTGTTGGTGTTCGCTGAACCGCCATGGCCGGCGGATATGCAGGTGTATGAGCTGGCCAGTGAACGCATCGGCCCGGTGATGAGCCCGCGCTTTGCCGGCTATGAACGCTTGCGCGAGGCGCCCTCCGAGGCCTTGTGTGGTGAAAAGCTGTTGCACACCACATCACGCCCGCAAGCTTGGCCCAGTTGGGCGGCGCAGCACGGCATCGAGCCCGGCGCGTTGAAACACGGCCAAGGGTTTGAGCATTTGTATTATTTACTGGAGGCCGCAGTGGCAGGTTTGGGCGTGGCGATCGCGCCTCAGCCGCTGGTGGCTGAAGACCTGCGCGCGGGTCGCCTGGTGGCTCCGTGGGGATTCAGCGAAACCCCGGCGCACCTGGCGCTGTGGCTGCCAAAGCGCGCCGCAGACGGGCGCGCCGGGCAACTGGCGCAGTGGCTCAAGGCTGAGCTACGGCGCGAACCGCTTTAATCGCCGCGTTTGCACAGCAGGTAAGCCGCGAGCAGGCCCAGCGCACCGACGGCAACGCCGGCTGTGGTCCATGGGTGCTCTTGTGCGTAGTCCCGGGTTGCAACACCGGTTTCGCGGATTTTGACTTTGCTTTCTTCGTAGGCGTCGCTGATCAGGTGGCGGGAATGCTTGAGGGCATTCTCGGCATTGCTTTTCAGGGCCTTCAAGGTTTTGCGCGACTCGTCGGATGCATCGTCCTTGAGACTTTCCAAAGACTTGAGCAGGCTCGAAATCTCGGCTTCCATGCTTTCCAGCGACGCTTTGCGTAAAGAAGTGTTGGCCATGTGGACTCTCCTGAAGTGATTGAGTGGCGTGTGTAGATACCGACTACGGCCGTTTCAGAAAGTGCAGTAAATCTGAACTTTCGGGTACGAACAGTCGCCAGAAGCAGTACGAACATTGACTGCTACGCTTGTTTAACGACCCTTAGGAGAACTGCCATGAGTGATCATCACACTTACAAGAAAGTCGAACTGGTGGGCTCGTCCACCTCCAGCATTGAAGACGCCATCAACAATGCGCTGGCCGAGGCCAATAAAAGCATCAAGCATCTGGAATGGTTCGAGGTGACTGAGACCCGTGGTCACATCAAGGACGGCAAGGCTGCGCACTTTCAGGTCACCCTAAAGGTGGGGTTCCGAATTGCCACTAGTTGATCGCGTCGGTTGAACTTGCTGACTGGCCGATTGCCATAACCTGCGCTACAACCAATGGGTGCCGATGCCACAAGCGTCGGCACGCTCTTTTAGATCAGCGCAAGGAAAGTAACGGATGAAGAAGTTCCTGTTAGCGGTAGGTTTGTTGAGCATTGCCGGCACAGCCCTGGCGGCGGGCAAGCCTTGTGAAGAGCTGAAAAGCGAAATTGCAGCGAAAATCGACGCCAAGGGCGCTTCGGGTTATTCGCTGGAAGTGGTGGATAAAGGCGCTACGCCGAGCGATCACACCGTGGTCGGCACCTGCGAGGGTGGCACCAAGGAAATTGCCTACAAGCGCGGTTAACCCCGTGTTGCAGACATAAAAAACCGACGCGCTGCGTCGGTTTTTTATGTCTGAAGGTTTTAGCCCTTCATCACCTGCGCCAGCAGTTCGTAGGAATGAATCCGGTCGGCGTGTTCGTACAGGTCGCAGGTAAAGATCAACTCGTCGGCGCCGGTCTGCTCGATCAGCACTTCCAGTTTGGCGCGGATCTTCGCCGGGCTGCCTACCATGGCCAGGCCAAGGAAACTGCCGACCGCATCCTTTTCATGGGGCAGCCACAGGCCGTCCATGGTTTTTACCGGCGGGCGCTGCACTAGGCTTTGCCCGCGCATGAGGGCGAGGATGCGCTGGTAGACCGAAGTTGCCAAGTAATCAGCCTGCTCGTCGGTATCCGCCGCCACCAAGGGAATGCCGAGCATCACGTAGGGTTTATCCAGCACGGCTGAAGGTTTGAAGTGATTGCGGTACACGCGAATCGCTTCATGCATCAGGCGGGGTGCGAAATGCGAGGCGAAGGCGTAGGGCAAACCGCGTTCACCTGCCAGCTGTGCGCTGAACAAGCTTGAACCGAGCAGCCACACCGGCACATTGGTGCCCGTGCCAGGCACGGCGATGATCCGTTGGTCGGGGGTGCGTGGGCCTAGGTAGGCCATCAGCTCGGCCACGTCTTCCGGGAATTCATCCGCGCTGCCGGAGCGCTCACGTCGCAGGGCGCGGGCGGTCATTTGGTCGGAGCCAGGTGCGCGGCCCAGCCCCAGGTCGATACGGCCGGGGTAGAGGCTCTCCAGGGTGCCGAACTGTTCGGCAATCACCAGCGGCGCATGGTTGGGCAGCATCACACCACCGGAGCCGACGCGAATGGTCGAGGTACCACCTGCCAGGTAGCCCAGCAACACCGAAGTCGCAGAGCTGGCGATACCGTCCATATTGTGGTGCTCGGCCACCCAGAAACGGTTGTAACCGAACTTTTCCACGTGCTGGGCCAGGTCCAGGGAATTGCGCAGCGACTGCGCCGGGCTGCCATTGGCGCGCACGGGCACTAGGTCGAGGGTTGAAAATTTTACGTCGGACAGCGATTTCATAAGCCTGCTTCTCCAAGGGGGCCGCAGGCTTTTTAGACGAACCAAAACCTGCCGCTTCATGTGCATACCTATGCAATAAGGGCATATACCCGAGATTCAATAGCGCGCCAGGAAAATTCCTACTGTATTGCTAGGTTTCTCCGACAGGATGAACTTTGCCAGTCCGACTACTCTCAGAACCCTTACTGACGCAAAACCACCGTTCGAGGAGACCGCTATGAGTATCGTGAAAAAAGCATCCGCGCATTGGGAAGGTGACCTGAAGACTGGCCTGGGTTCCATTTCCACGGAAACCGGCGTGCTACGTGAAGCGCCCTACGGCTTCAAGGCGCGTTTCGAGGGTGGCAAGGGCACCAACCCGGAAGAACTGATCGGTGCGGCCCACGCCGGCTGTTTCTCCATGGCCTTCTCCATGATTCTCGGCGATGCCGGGCTCAAGGCTGACAGCATCGACACCCAGGCCGAAGTGACCCTGGACCAGGTCGACGGTGGTTTTGCGATCACCGCCGTGCACCTGATCCTCAAGGCCAAGATTCCGGGCGCGAGCCAGGCGCAGTTCGATGAATTGAGCAAAAAGGCCAAGGAAGGGTGCCCGGTGTCCAAGGTGCTGAATGCGACTATCACCCTGGATGGCACGCTCGTAAATTGACACCGCTAAACCGGTAGGAGCCGGCTTGCCGGCGATGAGGCCCTCAGATTTACATGGTTTTTGAGGTCGTCATCGCTGGCAAGCCAGCTCCTACAGTGGTTTTTAGGGTGGCTAAAACATCTGCTTCAAATCAGAACTCGTGTTTTGTAAGTGTGGTCCTATTACCATGCAGCCTAGGCGCACACCCGTGCGCAATGCATTCAGGGAGCTTCACACATGAAACGTTTTGCCTTGGCGATCATTTGCGGTGTATTGGCCACTTCGGCCGTGGCCGCGCCAAAAGATTGTGAAGAGCTCAGGAAAGAGATTGAAGTGAAGATCCAGGCCAAGGCGATTCCTTCGTATACCCTGGAAATCATCACCGCCGAAGAAGCCAAGAATCACGACAGTGCAATGATTGTCGGTTCGTGCGAAAACGGCACCAAGCGCATCATCTACCAGAAAAACAACGACTGATCAGATGCAGTTGACGCTGCGTTCCTCCGCGAGCAACTGACGCGCCGAATCATACAACCGGATATTCGGCGTGAAGGCCAGCGAGCGCCCTTCCAGCACATAACGCTGGCCGGCCTGGAAGTGGTCATATTCCAGGGTCATGAAGCAGGTGCGATACATCATCTGGCTGAGCCCACCCAAACCGCCGCCGGCCGGGACTTCAAAGTCGAAGCGCACCATCAATTCGTGATGGCCGGGCGGGAATTGGAAGAAACGTCCGTCATCCAGGTTCTTGCCGTCCAGGCGCTGCGCCATGACCAGCTTGGAGCCCGGCGTCGGCGTAGTGAAATCGACCCACGCCTGTTGCGGATCCATCGGTGGCACGGGTGTTGTCGTGCAGGCGCTGAGGAACAAAGCAGCGACGGGTAACAAGAGCTGGCGCATGGCAGGCACTCAACGGGAAGAAAGAATTTAGCCTGCTGCGACGGCGGCAGACTTCCTATGAGTATAAACACGTCGAGCCATGGAAAAATTCCGCGCAGGCGCGATAGTCTGGCGAGCAAATTACCCAGGAGCGGTCGCGGCATGGTCAGGCGTTTTATTCCAGGGTTGATGGTCGTGCTGCTCAGCGGCTGCTCCAGTGTCAGTTATTACAGCCAGTTGGCCAGCGGCCAATGGCAATTGTTGCGGGCCCGAGAGCCGGTGGCGCAGGTCATTGCCGACCCTTCCCGCCCACCGCTGTTGCGCGAACACTTGGTGCAATCACAAAAAGCGCGCACGTTCGCCAGTGAGCATTTGCACCTGCCGGACAACCAGAGCTACAGGTTGTACGCCGATATCGGTCGGCCCTATGTGGTCTGGAATGTCTTCGCCACGCAGGAATTTTCCCTGTCCCCTGAAACCCATTGCTTCCCCATTGCCGGTTGTGTGGCCTATCGCGGCTATTACAACCAAGGTGCGGCGCGTGGTGAGGCGGCGTTGTTGAAGCAGCGTGGCATGGACGTGTCGATCGGTGGCGTAGAGGCTTACTCGACCTTAGGCTGGTTCAACGACCCGATCATGAACTCGATGATGAACTGGGGCGATGAACGCCTGGCCACGCTGATCTTCCATGAGCTGGCGCACCAGCGTTTCTATGTGAAGGACGACACCGAGTTCAATGAGTCGTTTGCCAATTTCGTCGAGCAGGAAGGTACACGCCAATGGCGCGCTGCGCGGGGGTTGGCGCCTGATAGCTTGTCCACATCCAAGCAGCGTGATCAGTTTATCCAGTTGGTTCTCGATACCCGGCAACGTTTGGAAAAGCTCTATGCCCAATCGTTGGCCGCTGATGCAATGCGTCAGGCCAAGGTGGCTGAGTTCGAGCGTTTGCGCAGCGATTACCGGCAACTGCGCGACAGCCAATGGGGCGGCGATAAACGTTATGACGCCTGGATCAACCAGCCCATGAACAATGCGCGGCTGTTGCCATTTGGGCTGTACGACCAATGGGTGCCGGCGTTTGCGGCGTTGTTTGCGCAGGAAGGTGGGGATTGGGTGAGGTTTTATAAGGCTGTGGAAAAGATGGGCGGGATGCCGGTGGCGCAGCGCAAAGCGGCGTTGAGGCACTTGCAAGGTGGTGGCCTTTAGGGCCTCATCGCAGGCAAGCCAGCTCCCACAGTTGACCGATTTTCAACATGAGAACGCTTTCAACTGTGGGAGCTGGCTTGCCTGCGATAGCTATTTTAAGGCCGCTGCAAAAATGCCTGGTGCATCTGCGCCAACGTCTCAAAATGCCAAGTCGGCGCCTCGGCATTCAGCTCTTCAAAACTGCCAAAGCCATACCCCACCGCTGCCGAATCCAACCCGTTGCTGCGTGCGCCGATCAGGTCATGCTTGCGGTCACCAATCATCAGGGTGGTGGCTGGGTCCAGGCCTTCCTCGCTCATCAGGTGGGCGATCAGTTCGACTTTATTGGTGCGCGTGCCGTCCAGTTCACTGCCGTAAATCACCTTGAAGTGCTTGGCAAAATCGAAGTGCCGCGCGATCTCGCGGGCGAATACCCAAGGCTTGGACGTCGCGACGTAGAGCTGGCGCCCCTGGCCGCTCAAGTCCTCCAGCAACGGCATCACGCCCTCGAACACGTGGTTCTCATACAGGCCGGTCACCTTGAAACGCTCGCGGTAGAAATTCACCGCTTCCCAGGCCTTGGCTTCATCAAAGCCGTAGAACTGCATGAAGGCTTGCAGCAAGGGTGGGCCGATGAAGTGTTCCAGCTTGGTCAGGTCCGGCTCATCAATGCCGAGTTTGCCGAGGGCGTACTGGATCGAGCGGGTGATGCCTTCGCGCGGGTCTGTGAGGGTGCCGTCCAGGTCGAACAGCACGGTTTGGTAGTTCATTGATCGAATCCTTCAGCCAGGTGCAGGTCTTTGAGCTTCACGTAGTTCGCGGCGCTGTAGGTGAAAAAGGCGCGCTCCTTGTCAGTCAGCGGGCGGATTTGTTTAACCGGGCTGCCCACGTACAAGAAGCCGCTTTCGAGTTTCTTGCCTGGCGGCACCAGGCTGCCAGCGCCGATGATCACGTCGTCTTCCACCACGGCGCCGTCCATCACGATGCTGCCCATGCCGATCAGGATGCGGTTGCCAACGGTGCAGCCATGCAGCATGACTTTGTGGGCGATGGTCACATCGTCGCCGATCAGCAGTGGGAAGCCATCCGGATTGAACGGACCCGCGTGGGTGATGTGCAGCACGCAGCCATCCTGCACGCTGGTGCGCGCACCGATGCGGATGCGGTGCATGTCGCCACGGATCACGGTCAGCGGCCAGACCGAGCTGTCGGCGCCGATTTCGACATCGCCGATCACCACCGCCGAAATATCGACAAAAGCCCCGGCGCCCAAGGCTGGCGTGTGGTTCTGATAGGTGCGAAGGGTCACGATAGCCTCTCTCTCTTCTGCTGATAGCTGCGGTGGACGTTGATTGTAATTAAGATGGCCCCATCTTTGTTCTTACATGTTTCTTCAGCCAAGGTGCCAACCGTGAGCGCGAACAACCCTCTTCTGCAGTCCTACGACCTGCCGCCGTTCTCGGCGATCCGTGCCGAGCACGTCCAGCCGGCCATCGAACAGATCCTCGCCGACAACCGTGTCGCCATCGAAGGCATCCTGCAAAGCCAGGGGAAAAATCCGACGTGGGCCGGCCTGGTCCTGGCCATGGATGAACTGAATGACCGCCTGGGCGCCGCCTGGAGCCCGGTCAGCCACCTCAACGCCGTGTGCAACAGCGCTGAACTGCGCGAAGCCTACGAAAGTTGCCTGCCGGCGTTGAGCGCCTACTCCACCGAGATGGGCCAGAACCGCGAGCTGTTCCAGGCCTTCGAAGCCCTGGCCAACAGCCCGGAAGCCGCCGGTTTCGACGTGGCGCAAAAAACCATCCTGGAACACTCCCTGCGTGACTTCCGTCTGTCGGGTATCGATCTGCCGCCGGAGCAGCAAAAACGCTACGCCGAAGTGCAGAGCAAACTGTCCGAGCTGGGCAGCAAGTTTTCCAACCAATTGCTGGACGCCACCCAGGCCTGGACCAAACACGTCACCGACGAAGCCACCCTCGCCGGCCTGACCGATTCGGCCAAGGCGCAAATGGCTGCCGCCGCCCAGGCCAAAAGCCTCGACGGCTGGTTGATCACCCTGGAATTCCCAAGCTACTACGCGGTGATGACCTACGCCCAGGACCGCGCCCTGCGTGAAGAAGTCTACGCGGCCTACTGCACCCGTGCGTCGGACCAAGGCCCGAATGCCGGTCAGAACGATAACGGCCCGGTGATGGAACAGATCCTCGACCTGCGTCAGGAGCTGGCCAAGCTGCTGGGTTATGCGTCGTTCTCCGAACTGAGCCTGGCCACCAAAATGGCCGAGTCCAGCGATCAGGTGCTGAGCTTCCTGCGCGACCTGGCCAAGCGCAGCAAGCCGTTTGCCGCCCAAGACCTGCAACAGCTCAAGGCCTACGCCGCCGAACAAGGCTGCGCCGAGCTGCAAAGCTGGGACAGCGGTTTCTACGGCGAAAAACTCCGTGAGCAACGCTACAGCGTGTCCCAGGAAGCCCTGCGCGCCTATTTCCCGATCGACAAGGTGCTGGGCGGCCTGTTTGCCATCGTGCAGCGCCTGTACGGCATCGAAATCGCCGAGCAAAAGGGCTTCGACACCTGGCACCCGGATGTCCGCCTGTTTGAAATCAAGGAAAACGGCCAGCACGTGGGCCGCTTCTTCTTCGACCTGTACGCCCGCGCCAACAAGCGTGGCGGCGCGTGGATGGACGGCGCGCGCGACCGTCGCCGCAAAATCGACGGCGTGCTGCAAAGCCCGGTGGCCAACCTGGTGTGCAACTTCACCCCGGCAGACAGCGGCAAGCCTGCCCTGCTGACCCACGATGAAGTGACCACCCTGTTCCACGAGTTTGGCCACGGCCTGCATCACCTGCTGACCCGCGTTGAACACGCGGGTGTGTCCGGCATCAACGGCGTGGCCTGGGATGCGGTGGAATTGCCGAGCCAGTTCATGGAGAACTGGTGCTGGGAGCCGGAAGGGCTGGCGCTGATCTCTGGTCACTACGAAACCGGCGAAGCGCTGCCTCAGGACCTGCTGGAAAAAATGCTCGCGGCTAAGAACTTCCAGTCCGGCCTGATGATGGTGCGTCAGCTGGAGTTCTCGCTGTTCGACTTCGAACTGCACGCCACCCACGGTGATGGCCGCAGCGTGGCGCAGGTGCTGGAAGGCGTGCGCGATGAGGTGTCGGTGATGCGTCCGCCGGCCTACAACCGTTTCCCCAATAGCTTCGCGCACATCTTCGCTGGCGGATACGCGGCGGGTTACTACAGCTACAAGTGGGCTGAAGTGCTGTCTGCGGATGCCTTCTCTAAGTTTGAAGAAGAGGGCGTGCTCAACGCTGAGACCGGCCGCGCCTTCCGCGAGGCGATCCTGGCGCGTGGCGGTTCCCAGGAACCGATGGTGCTGTTCGTCGACTTCCGCGGACGTGCGCCGTCGATTGACGCACTCTTGCGTCACAGCGGCCTGAGTGAGGACGCGGCAGCATGAGTGAAGGGCCTGTGATCACCAAAAAGCAATTTATCGCCGGGGCGGTCTGTCCGGCGTGCAGCGAGCCGGACAAGTTGAAGATGTGGACCGAAGACAACGTGCCCCATCGCGAGTGCGTGGCCTGCGGTTATACCGACACGCTGAATGACCAGGGGTTGTCGGTGCCCAAGGAATTGGGCACGCGGGTGAATACGTCTGCGTTGAAAGCGCCGGCGGACCCCAAGGTGCAGGCGGTGCAGTTCTTTCCGAATCCGAAGTTGAAAAAAGACTGACCCATTTGATGTTTCTCGCCCTGAAACCAAAGTTTTGGGGCGAGGAGCGTTAAGCATCTACACCCTTCTCTCCTGCGTTGTATTCCAGGATGACAACTCCCACTTGTTGTCTTCAAGGATGCCCAATGCACGACCCCAATCCCCTGTTGCAGGACTATCACCTGCCGCCTTTCTCGGCCATTCGTGCCGAACATCTTGTACCTGCCGTTGATGCGATCGTGCTGCGCGGTCGCACCGAGGTGGGCCGCATTATTGCCAGCCAGCGACACAGCCCGAACTGGGACGATCTCGTGCTTGCCATAGAGGCGGTGACGTCGCGGATCGACGAGGTGTTAACGGTGATTTACATACTCGACAGCGTAAACACTGAACAAAAATGGAAACGAGCCACCGCGCAAGCCACGTTCCGGGGCAGAGAGTTCGTGCGCGATCTAACCAGTAACCGCGCGCTATTTGACTGCTACAAAGCGTTGGCGGCCAGTTCAGCGGCAGGACTGTTCGATGCGTCCCGTCAGAGTTTGCTGAGGCGTACGCTGAAAAAGTTTGAACAGGCCGGTATCGAATTGGAACCTGTCTCGCAGCAGAGGCTGGTGACGCTTAACCTTGAAATTGCCGGGCTTCAGCAGTTGTTCATTAGCCGGTTGGAACAGGCAAACAACGCTTGGCGCAAACACATCACCGACGAATCACACCTGCAGGGGCTTACGCCAACCTTCAAGGCGCGTATGGCGCAAAAGGCCCGTGCCGCCAACCTGGAAGGTTGGCTGATTACCCTGAATGAAGAGACCTACCGAGACCTCATGGCGTACGCGCAAAATCGCGCTTTGCGAGAGGAGGTTTTCATCGCCTACAACACGCGTGCGTCCGATATCGGCCCGCATGCCGGGCAGTTCGACAATGGCCCGCTGCTGCAAATGCTAATGGTCAGCCGTCATCAAAAAGCCAAGCTTTTGGGCCACGCCAACTTCGTTCGATTGGCGCTTGAGCTTCAGGTATTGGATACCGAAGATCAGGTGCTGACGTTTATTCGTGATCAAGTTGCGTCGCAACGTACGGCCTTCGAGCATGACAAACGTCAGCTCACCACGCTGGGCCGTGAACTTGGGTTGACCGATCTGCAGCCCTGGGATTACGCCTATCTGGCGCAGATCATCCGGCAACAGACCAGCGGCGTTGCTGAAGAGACGTTGCGCGCTTATTTCCCGCTGGATACCACCCTGATCCGCCTGTTTGCTTTGCTAAAGCGCCTGTTCGACATCGAAATCAGTGAGCTCGATGGCTTCGACTCCTGGGCTCCCGGGGTTCGACTCTTGCAGGTGCAGGCCTATGGCGAAGTATTGGGGCAGATATATTTCGTACCGTTTTTGCAAAACAGCGATGATTTTCCCAACGCGTTTTCGTTGAAAAACCGCTGGACCACGGCTGAAGGGCAAAGAGTGCAACCGGTGGTTGTGCTCTGCAGCCAGTTTGAAGTGACCCCTGATGAGCCCTGCTTGCTTGCGCATCTGCAGCTCAAGATCCTGTTCCATGAGTTCGGCCATTGCTTGCAGCAGATGCTGATGGGCGTGGGTTATCGCACCAAAATGGGCATTGATGACCTGGGCATAGACAGTGCGGAGTTCTGCGGCCAGTTCTTCGAGCGCTGGTGTGATTCCCCTGAATGTCTTGTCTGGCTGTCAAGCCATGTCGAAACCGGCGCGCAGTTGCCTGAGGCCGTGGCCCGACAGCAAGTGGTGTATGCCAACACTCAAACGTCTTGGGAGCGCGCAGAGTCGCTGACCCTGGCGCTGTTTGATATTGAAGTGCATCGCACCCACGGCGACGGACGCGCAATTGAGCAGGTATTCGCAAGCGCCAACCGTGAGGTCGGGCACCTGCCAGCGCTGGACGCTGTGCGTTACGTCAATGGCTTCAGCCATATGGTGTCGGGATACGAGGGCGGGTTTTATGCTTACCAATGGTCTGAAGTGCTGGCACGTGCAGCCTTCAAAAGGTTTGAGCAAGAGGGGGTGTTCAACCCGCAGACGGGTCGTGCGTTTCGCGAGCTAGTGCTTGCTCCCGGTCACTCTAGATCGTTGGTTGAAGCGGTGCGTTTATTTTTAGACGTTACACCCGGTACCGTGGTTTGAATTCAGGAGCCAGTGTTGGCAGTGTTCATCCAACTCTTCATCGAACACAGGGCGAAGGCACTGGTGCTGCATTCTCCATTGAGTAACGCCTTGCGTAACTTGGCGACATCGGCACTCATCATGTAGCGAACGCCGTCCTTGAAGCCGTTACTGGTGCCGAAGCCGCCCAAGGTCATCTCGTTCAGCGCATCTTCCTTGCTCCACCCCTGAATCACCACCCGATACATCGCCGCCATCAGGCCGGTACGGTCAGAGCCGTGCTTGCAATGCATCAGCACCGGGCCGTTGGTTTCGGCTTCCTGGATGGCTCTCAACGCCGCCAGCACGTCGGAATCATCGACATGGTTGGTGCGATAAGTCAGCTGTACTTGTCGGATATCGGGCGATTTGAGCCAGTCAGCATCGGATTCCGGCAGGAAATTGATCACGGTGCCGATCTTGAGCTCTTCCAGCAGCGGCGCTGCGTTGCTGTCGGGTAACCCGCTGCGATAGAGCGTGGGCGTCATCTGGTGAAGGTTGTATTGACTTCCCACCGGTTGTGCCCACTCGGGGGAACGGATGGAGATGGGCTCGTCGGCTTGAGCGAAAGCGCTCGAGAACAGCGCGATGAACACGAGGCCGAAGGCCGGCAGCCATTGATTCTTGAGCATGGATGACATGACCGGGCAGGAGATTGGTGAATGCCGCTCAGGTTGGTCCAAGGGGGGTCAATGAGGCGTGAGGGGGGCGTCAAAGAATCGTGAATCATCAGTCTTTAGTCGCTGAAACGATTCCTCCGATGCATAGCCTGCTATCATTTGTAACTATTGATTGCCGTAAATACCAAGCCGCTCGCTAGAAGTCGGCTGATGAACCCGTGACCACATGATGAGGTGCCACCATGTCTGATCAAGATCAAGACAACCCGCGGCGTGACTTTTTGCGCAAATCCTTGACCTTGATCCCGGTGGTCACGGTTGCCAGCACCGGCCTTGGCGGCTCAATGCTGATGGCGACGCCTGAGCCGGCGCAAGCCGCGCCAGCCAAGCCTACAACCAGCGAAAAGGCCTACGAGCCAACTTATTTCACCGCCGAGGAATGGGCGTTCATCAACGCCGCCGTCGCGCAATTAATTCCTGCTGATGCCCAAGGCCCAGGTGCTCTGGAAGCCGGTGCACCGGAATATATCGACCGCCAGATGAACACGCCGTACGCCAGCGGTGCCCTTTGGTTCATGCAAGGTCCTTTCAACGCCGACGCGCCGTCGGAGATGGGCTGGCAGTCCAAACTGGTGCCCAAAGAGATCTATCGCCTGGGCATTGCCGCGACGGATGCATGGTCGAAGGCGTTCAACGGCAAAGTTTTTGCCGCGCAAGACAGCGCTACCCGAGACGATATGTTGCGGCGTCTGGAGGCTGGCGGTAGTGAGGTGACGGCGCATTTTGATGCGGTGCCGCCAAAGATCTTCTTCAACTTGTTGCTACAAAACACCAAGGAAGGCTTCTTCTGCGACCCGATCCACGGCGGCAACAAAGGCATGGTTGGCTGGACCATGATCGGCTTCCCCGGCGCCCGCGCCGACTTCATGGACTGGGTTGAACGCAACGAGCAATACCCCTTCCCGGCAGTTTCCATCCGCGGCGAGAGGGCATAAACGTGGCGACCATCATGAAGAAAGTGGATGCAGTAATCGTAGGATTCGGCTGGACCGGCGCGATCATGGCCAAGGAACTGACGGAAGCAGGCCTCAACGTGGTAGCGCTGGAGCGCGGCCCGATGCAGGACACTTATCCGGACGGCAACTATCCCCAGGTCATCGACGAATTGACCTACAGCGTGCGTAAGAAACTCTTCCAGGATATCTCCAAGGAGACGGTGACCATTCGTCATAGCGTGAATGACGTCGCCCTGCCCAACCGTCAGTTGGGGGCGTTCCTGCCGGGCAATGGTGTGGGCGGCGCGGGTCTGCACTGGTCGGGCGTGCATTTCCGTGTCGACCCGATCGAGTTGCGCATGCGCAGCCACTACGAGGAACGCTACGGCAAGCACTTCATTCCCAAGGACATGACCATTCAGGACTTCGGCGTGAGCTACGAAGAGCTGGAGCCGTTCTTCGACTACGCGGAAAAAGTCTTTGGCACTTCTGGGCAAGCCTGGACCGTCAAAGGCCAACTGGTCGGCGAAGGCCGTGGCGGCAACCCGTATGCGCCCGACCGTTCCAACCCGTTCCCGTTGGAGTCGCAGAAAAACACCGTCTCCGCACAGCTGTTTCAGAAAGCGGCTAGTGAAGTGGGTTACAAACCCTACAACCTGCCGTCTGCCAACACCTCGGGGCCTTACACCAACCCCTATGGCGCCCAGATGGGCCCTTGCAACTTCTGCGGTTTTTGCAGCGGCTACGTGTGCTACATGTATTCCAAAGCCTCGCCGAACGTGAACATCCTGCCAGCGCTGCGCCAGGTGCCGAACTTTGAACTGCGGCCCAACTCCCACGTGCTCAAGGTCAACCTCGACAGCACCAAGAGCAAGGCCACTGGCGTGACTTACATCGACGCCCAGGGCCGGGAGTGCGAGCAACCGGCGGACTTGGTGATCCTCGGCGCGTTCCAGTTCCATAACGTGCGTTTGATGCTGCTCTCCGGCATTGGCAAGCCCTACGACCCGATCACCAACGAGGGCGTGGTGGGCAGAAACTTCGCCTACCAGAACATGGCGACCATCAAGGCGTTCTTCGACAAAGACACTCACACCAACAACTTCATCGGTGCGGGTGGCAACGGCGTGGCCATTGATGACTTCAACGCCGACAATTTCGACCACGGGCCTCATGGTTTTGTGGGCGGTTCGCCGATGTGGGTAAACCAGGCTGGCAGCCGACCGATTGCCGGTACGTCAAACCCGCCGGGCACTCCGGCCTGGGGCAGTGCCTGGAAGCGTGCCACCGCCGATTACTACACCCACCAGGTGTCGATGGATGCCCACGGTGCCCATCAGTCCTACCGGGGTAACTACCTGGATCTGGACCCGGTGTACCGCGATGCCTACGGCCAGCCCTTGCTGCGGATGACGTTTGATTGGCAGGAAAACGACATCAAGATGAACCGCTTCATGGTCGAGAAAATGGGCAAGGTCGCTGAGGCGATGAACCCCAAGGCCATTGCTGTGCTCGGCAAAAAAGTCGGCGAGCATTTCAACACGGCGTCGTACCAGACCACCCACTTGAACGGTGGCGCGATCATGGGCGCCGACCCGAAAACCAGTGCGTTGAATCGCTACCTGCAGTGCTGGGATGTGCACAACGTGTTTGTCCCAGGCGCATCCGCTTTCCCACAAGGTTTGGGCTACAACCCTACAGGCTTGGTGGCAGCGTTGACCTACTGGTCGGCGCGGGCAATCCGTGAGCAGTATCTGAAAAACCCCGGCCCACTGGTTCAGGCATAAGGAGCGATGACCATGAAAGCACTTGTTATCGCGACCTTCGCGCTTTTCAGCAGCTGCTCTGTCAGCGCCGCTGAAACGGACTTGATCAAGCAAGGTGAATACCTGGCCCGCGCGGGTGACTGCGTGGCTTGCCACACGGCCAAAGGTGGTAAACCCTTTGCCGGCGGCCTGCCAATGGAAACCCCGATTGGCGTGATCTATTCCACCAACATCACCCCGGACAAGACCGGTCTGGGCGACTACAGCTTCGAGGACTTCGACAAGGCCGTGCGCCATGGCGTCGCCAAGAGCGGCAGTACGCTTTACCCGGCGATGCCCTACCCGTCTTACGCACGCGTCAGCGACAGCGATATGCAGGCGTTGTATGCGTACTTCATGAAAGGTGTCGAGCCCGTCGCCCAGGAGAACAAGGACAGCGACATTCCGTGGCCTTTGAGCATGCGCTGGCCGTTGGCGGCATGGCGCTGGATGTTTGCGCCTTCTGTCGAGGAGCATCAGGCCCAAGCCGCCGACCCGGTCATCAGCCGAGGCGCCTACCTGGTGGAAGGCCTTGGCCATTGCGGTGCGTGCCACACGCCGCGGGCGTTGACCATGCAGGAAAAAGCCCTGAGTGCCACTGACGGAAACGCCTTCTTGTCCGGCAGCGCGCCGCTGGAAGGTTGGATCGCCAAGAGCCTGCGCGGTGACCACAAGGATGGCCTCGGCAGCTGGAGCGAGGAACAACTGGTGCAGTTCCTCAAAACCGGCCGCAGTGACCGCAGCGCGGTGTTTGGTGGCATGAGCGACGTTGTCGTCCACAGCATGCAGTACATGTCGGAAAATGACCTGACCGCTATCGCCCGTTACCTCAAGAGCCTGCCGGCGGTGGATCCCAAGGATCAGCCGCATCAGTACGACAAGCAAGCGGCCGAGGCGTTATGGAAAGGCGATGACAGCCAGCGCGGCGCCTCGGTGTACATCGACAACTGCGCGGCTTGCCACCGTACCGACGGCCATGGCTACACGCGGGTGTTTCCGGCGCTGGCGGGCAACCCAGTGTTGCAAACGGCGGATGCCACGTCGTTGATCAACATCGTGTTGAACGGCGGCACTTTGCCGGCGACCCACGCGGCACCGTCGACCTTCACCATGCCGGCGTTCGCCTGGCGGCTGTCGGATCAGGAAGTGGCGGATGTGGTCAGCTTCATACGTGGCAGTTGGGGCAATCAGGGCGCGCCGGTGAAGGCCAGCGATGTGAAGGACCTGCGCCACAACGATATGCGCACCACCTCCGGCGATGACCTGGGGCAAGTGACGCAGAAGCAATGAGGCTTGCCTGACCGCCAAACGGCACTGGTCAGAACCCTCGCGCCTCGATACTGTATATAAAAACAGTATCGAGGCGCTTTCATGTCTACTCCGCTGCCGCCCCGTGGCCGGGGCACGGCCACCAATCTGCATAACCGTTTTGCGCCTACCGTCAGCGTGGCCGAGGATGACGGCTGGTTCCAGGAAGTGCCACCGACCCAGGGCACCGAAGTGCGTATCGAAACGGCCAAGAGCATCATCACCCGTAACAACTCGCCGGACTTGCCGTTCGATCGCTCCATCAACCCTTATCGTGGCTGCGAGCATGGCTGTATCTACTGCTACGCACGGCCCAGCCATGCCTATTGGGACATGTCGCCGGGGTTGGATTTCGAAACCAAACTGATCGCCAAGACCAACGCCGCGGACGTGTTGGAGCAGCAGCTTTCGAAGCCAGGCTATGTGTGCGCGCCGATCAACCTGGGCTCCAATACCGACCCGTACCAGCCGGTCGAGCGCGAGTACAGGATTACCCGGCAAACCCTCGAAGTGCTCCTGCGCTATCGACACCCGGTGACCATCATCACCAAGGGCTCGCTGATTCTGCGAGACCTGGACCTGCTCACCGAGTTGGCGCGCCGGCGATTGGTGGCGGTGATGATCAGCCTCACCAGCCTGGACGATGAACTCAAGCGCATCCTGGAGCCACGCACGGCAGCACCCAAGGCGCGGTTGCGGGCGATTCGGGTGATGCGTGAGGCGGGGATTCCGGTGGGCGTGCTGTGTTCGCCGATGATTCCGATGATCAACGACAGCGAATTGGAGAGCCTGCTGACCGAGGCCCATGCTGCGGGCGCGCAAAGCGCGGCGTACATGATGCTGCGCTTGCCGTTGGAGGTGGCACCGTTGTTCGAGGAGTGGCTGGCGGCGCACTACCCGCAGCGCGCGGCCCATGTGATGAGCTTGGTGCGCCAGGTGCGTGGCGGTGAGGTGTATGACAGTCGCTTCGGCGTACGCATGCGCGGTGAAGGGCCGTTTGCCGATTTGCTGGCCCAGCGCTTCAGCAAGGCAATCAAGCGCCTGGGGCTTAATCAGCGAGAAGGTTTCAATCTGGATTGCACTGCGTTCTGTCCACCGGGCAGGCAGATGGCTTTGTTGTAGACTTAAGAGGAGGAATGCACCCTTCCTGTAAGAATAGTCGCGTTTTGATATCACTGAAACCCGCGATCTAGAGCGGTTCATTCAGTTTGAGTTAAGTTTCGGCGGGTACCTTGTTCAGCGAGTGACTGATAAGTCGGCGGCCCGGGTTTGAGGCGTTTGCAACTGTTCGCCTGGCCCGGCGTCGAACTGATTTGAACACTCCCCTGCATTAATCAAGAGGATGAATCATGAGTGACAAGGATAAACAGCCGTTGGCTGCGTCGGCTTCTGCCTCTCCGGTGGCTGAAACCGCCGATGCAGCGTTGCAGCATATCGTTGACGGCTTTTTGCATTTCCATCACGACGTCTTCCCCCAGCAGGAAGAACTCTTCAAGAAACTCGCCACGGCCCAAAGCCCGCGTGCGATGTTCATTACCTGTGCCGACTCGCGCATCGTGCCTGAGTTGATCACACAAAGTTCGCCTGGCGACCTGTTCGTGACGCGTAACGTCGGTAACGTAGTGCCGCCTTACGGCCAGATGAACGGTGGTGTGTCCACGGCTATCGAGTACGCGGTGCTGGCCCTGGGCGTGCAGCACATCATTGTCTGCGGGCACTCCGATTGCGGCGCCATGCGTGCGGTACTCAACCCCGCCAGCCTGGAGAAGATGCCAACAGTCAGGGCCTGGCTGCGGCACGCCGAGGTCGCAAGGTCCATGGTCGAGGACAACTGCGACTGTGCCAATGAAGGCGAGAGCATGAAAGTGCTGACTGAAGAAAACGTCATCGCCCAGTTGCAACACTTGCGCACCCACCCTTCCGTGGCTTCGCGCATGGCCAATGGTCAGCTGTTTATCCATGGCTGGATCTACAACATCGAGACCAGTGAAATCCGGGCCTACGATGCGGACCAGTCAGCGTTCCGATCGCTGAGCGGCGACGGGCCGATTCCTTCCGCGACGCCTAAAGCGCGCTTCTAAAACACTTCCCTGCCGGGTAAAGCGGTGGCTGCCATGGACGCAGCCAGGCTTTGCCGCGCCCGGCGAATGCCTCGGGAGAGTCATCATGCGTGCTGCTCAATTGAAAGCTGTACTGCCACGGGAGCTGCTGGCTTCCGTGGTTGTGTTTCTGGTCGCCCTGCCCCTGTGCATGGGGATCGCGATTGCCTCCGGCATGCCCCCGGCAAAAGGCCTGATCACCGGGATCATCGGTGGCCTGGTGGTGGGTTGGCTGGCGGGATCGCCGCTGCAGGTCAGTGGTCCGGCGGCGGGCTTGGCGGTGTTGGTGTTCGAGCTGGTGCGCCAGCACGGCATGCTGATGCTGGGGCCGATCCTGTTGCTGGCGGGCTTCCTGCAATTGGTGGCCGGGCGGTTGCGCCTGGGTTGCTGGTTCCGCGTCACAGCGCCGGCGGTGGTGTACGGCATGCTGGCGGGGATTGGCGTGTTGATTGTGCTATCCCAGATTCACGTGATGCTCGACGGCGCGCCCAAGCCTTCCGGGCTGGATAACCTGGCGGGGTTCCCGGCGGCGTTGGCCGAGGCGATCCCAGCCCTGGGCGGTGGCCTGGGGTGGCAGGCGGGATTGCTCGGCTTGTCGACGATGCTGGTGATGTACGCCTGGGATAAATTACGCCCGCAACGCCTGCGCTTTGTGCCGGGGGCCTTGTTGGGGGTGGGCCTGACTACCGTGGTCAGCCTGGTGCTGGCGCTGCAGGTCAAGCGCGTGGAAGTCCCGGAAAACCTCGCGGATGCGATTGACTGGCTGCGCCCCAGTGACTTGCTGAACCTGGCCGATCCGCAACTGCTGATCGCCGCCTTTGCCGTGGCGTTTATTGCGAGCGCCGAAACCCTGCTTTCCGCTGCGGCGGTCGATCGTATGCACAGTGGTCAGCGTTCTGATTTTGACAAGGAATTATCTGCCCAAGGTGTAGGCAACATGCTCTGTGGTCTGGTCGGTGCCTTGCCGATGACCGGTGTGATTGTGCGCAGCTCGGCTAACGTGCAGGCCGGTGCGACCACCCGTCTGTCGGCTATGTTCCACGGCCTGTGGCTGCTGGCGTTCGTGCTGTTGCTGTCGAGTGTGCTGCAAAGTATTCCGGTGGCGAGCCTGGCGGGTGTGTTGGTGTACACCGGGATCAAGTTGGTGGACATCAAGGCGTTCAAGGCACTGGGACGTTATGGGCGGATGCCGATGTTTACCTACGCGGCCACGGCGTTGGCGATCATCTTTACCGACCTGCTGACCGGTGTGCTGGTGGGCTTCGGGTTGACGTTGGTCAAGCTGGCGTTCAAGGCGTCACGCCTGAAAGTGAGCCTGATCGATTTGCCCCAGGAGGGTGAAATGGAGCTGCGTCTGACGGGCGCGGCTACTTTCCTGAAAGTGCCGGCGCTGACCCAGGTGCTGTCGGCGGTGCCGACAGGGACGACCTTGCATGTGCCGTTGAGCAACCTGAGTTACATCGACCATTCCTGCCTGGAGTTGCTGGAGGAATGGGGGCGAGCCAATGCGGCCAAGGGCTCGACGCTGGTGATCGAGGCGCGTGGGTTGAAGCGAAGGCTGGAAGGTCGGGTCAGGATGACGACGGGGATAGGTTCCGCGCCAGCCTAACCACCAAGCAACCTTGTGGGAGCCGGGCAAACCCGGCTCCCACATTTGATCGTTTGCGACCCAGGAAATTAAGCCGGCTGATCCAACGTCAGCTCAACCCCCAGCTGCCGCGACAGGCACGGCCAGCGCTTCCACGCCGCTTCCGTATTCGGGCTCTTGAGTGTCTCGCGATAAACCTCCACCGACTCCAGCGCAAAGCTGTCTTCGTTGAGCATTTCATCCACCGCGTGATGCACCGCTTCATCCAGTTGGTTGGCGAAGGTCTCGCCGATCAGCTGGTGGGCGATGACATTGGCCACGGTAGTGTCGGCCGGAATCAACGGCTGGCCAAAGTGCTTGATATACAGATCGTTCACCTCTTCAACCAACCGATGCGCCAGGTAGGCCTCGTCCAGCAGGCTGTCGAGGCCTTCGTGGCCGGCCAGGATCGCGGGCGGTTGCAGAAAGAAATGCTCGGCGATCTTCAGCACCGGCTTGATCTGGCTCTCGATACCGGCCTCGCGGGCCACGTCGTTGGCGGCGTCCAGCAAATCCGGGACGAGGTCGATGTAGGCGCTGACAAAGCGGGTCATGACAATGTTGCGATCACCGTCAGCCAGGGCGATGGCCGAATGCAGGTGCGGCAATTGTTTTTCCAGTTGCTGGGCAAGCTGGCCCGTGCTGGCTTCGTGTTGATGGGCACGGGAAATCTGCTCGCGCAATGCGGCGGTGTTCATGAAAGCTCCAGTGATGCAGGCGTAGGAAAAGGGAGAGGATAAGGTAGCTCGTTTATACGAGCGCCTAAGACGCATTTGTCATAATTATTTCATGGTTATGCGCGCGCGTTATATCGAATTGCCATCGTTCGTCGGATAAACGATTCCGCCCCCGGTTTTAATAGCCCTGACACATCATTTCTACTCATTTGCCCCTACACATTGCGGGGTTGCAGAGCCTGTCTATACTCGGATTTGTACGCGATTAGCTGATGACGCCAGACTGCATAAGCAGGCAAGGCCAGGCGGTTGTAAGCAGTATGGAAGCCGCTCCCTTCGACGCAGGTGCAAACCGGCGGGATAACAAGAACGATAAGGGGAACCCGCAATGATGCGACATCCACACGTTTGGATGGGCCTCCTGTTGTGGTCGGTATTCGGCCAGGCACATGCCGCCTGGACAACGAATATGGCGCCGGGGGCGACAGAAGTCAGTCACGCTGTGTTCGACCTGCACATGACCATATTCTGGATCTGTGTGGTGATCGGCATCATCGTGTTTGGCGCGATGTTCTGGTCGATGATCGTTCATCGCCGGTCCACGGGCCAGGTCGCGGCCAAGTTCCACGAGAGCACCACCGTGGAAATCCTCTGGACGGTGGTGCCCTTGCTGATCCTGATCGCGATGGCCATTCCGGCCACCAAGACCCTGATCAATATCTACGACAGCAGTGAGTCGGATATCGATATCCAGGTCACCGGCTATCAGTGGAAGTGGCATTACAAATACCTGGGCCAGGACGTGGAGTTCTTCAGCAACCTGGCCACGCCCGCCGAGCAGATCCATAACCAGGCCACCAAGGGCGAACATTACCTGCTGGAAGTCGACCAGCCGCTGGTGCTGCCGGTGGGCGCTAAAGTACGCTTCCTGGTAACGGCCGCCGACGTGATCCACTCCTGGTGGGTGCCGGCCTTTGCGGTCAAGCGCGACGCCATTCCCGGCTTCGTCAACGAGGCCTGGACCCGCGTTGAGAAACCCGGCATCTACCGTGGACAGTGCGCCGAACTGTGCGGCAAGGACCACGGCTTCATGCCCATCGTGGTCGAGGTCAAGTCCAAGGCCGACTACGAGACCTGGTTGGGCGAGCGCAAGGCAGAGGCCGCCAAGCTCAAGGAGCTGACCTCCAAAGAGTGGACGCTGGAGGAGCTGGTGGCGCGTGGCGACAAGGTCTACCACACCACCTGCGTGGCCTGTCACCAGGCCGAAGGTCAGGGCTTGCCGCCGATGTTTCCGGCGCTCAAGGGCTCGAAGATCGCCACCGGCCCTGCGGCTGACCACCTGAGCATCGTTTACCACGGCAAGCCCGGCACCGCGATGGCGGCCTTCGGTAAGCAACTCTCGGAAGTGGACATCGCCGCCGTAGTGACCTACGAGCGCAATGCCTGGGGCAACAACAAAGGCGACATGGTCACGCCTAAAGACGTGCTGGCCATCAAGCAGGCGGAAAGCAAATGACCTCTCTCAAGGCGTTTACCTCGACCCGCCCCGCCCACTCGCTTGCAGGAGAACGGCCATGAGCGCTGTGATCGATGACCATGGTCACGCCGACCATGCCCACGGCCCCGCCAAGGGGTTGATGCGCTGGGTGCTGACCACCAACCACAAAGACATCGGCACCATGTACCTGTGGTTCGCCTTTGCCATGTTCCTGCTCGGCGGCTCGTTTGCCATGGTAATCCGCGCCGAGCTGTTCCAGCCCGGCCTGCAGATTGTGCAGCCGGCCTTCTTCAACCAGATGACCACCATGCACGGGTTGATCATGGTGTTCGGCGCGGTGATGCCGGCGTTCGTCGGCCTGGCCAACTGGATGATCCCGCTGATGATCGGCGCCCCCGACATGGCCCTGCCACGCATGAACAACTTCAGCTTCTGGCTGTTGCCGGCAGCGTTCCTGCTGCTGGTCTCGACGCTGTTCACGCCCGGTGGCGGGCCGAACTTTGGCTGGACCTTCTACGCGCCGCTATCCACCACCTATGCCCCGGAAAGCGTGACGTTCTTCATCTTCGCGATCCATCTGATGGGCATCAGTTCGATCATGGGCGCGATCAACGTGGTCGCCACCATTCTCAACCTGCGTGCGCCGGGCATGACCTTGATGAAAATGCCGCTGTTCGTCTGGACGTGGCTGATCACCGCGTTCCTGCTGATCGCGGTGATGCCGGTGCTGGCGGGTTGCGTGACCATGATGCTGATGGACATCCACTTCGGCACCAGCTTCTTCAGTGCGGCTGGCGGTGGTGACCCGGTGCTGTTTCAGCACGTGTTCTGGTTCTTCGGCCATCCCGAGGTATACATCATGATCCTGCCGGCCTTCGGCGCCGTCAGCTCGATCATCCCGACCTTTTCGCGCAAGCCGCTGTTCGGCTACACCTCGATGGTCTACGCCACGGCGAGCATCGCGTTCCTGTCGTTCATCGTGTGGGCGCACCACATGTTCGTGGTGGGCATCCCGCTGGTGGGCGAGTTGTTCTTCATGTACGCCACTCTGCTGATCGCCGTGCCCACGGGGGTGAAGGTGTTCAACTGGGTCAGCACCATGTGGCAAGGCTCGCTGACCTTCGAGACGCCGATGCTGTTTGCCGTGGCGTTCGTGATTCTGTTCACCATCGGCGGCTTTTCCGGGCTGATGTTGGCGATTGCACCGGCGGATTTCCAGTACCACGACACCTATTTCGTGGTGGCGCATTTCCATTACGTACTGGTGCCTGGCGCAATCTTCGGCATCTTCGCCTCGGCCTACTACTGGCTGCCGAAATGGACCGGCCACATGTACGACGAAACCCTGGGCAAGCTGCATTTCTGGCTGTCCTTCGTGGGCATGAACATGGCGTTTTTCCCGATGCACTTCGTCGGGCTGGCGGGGATGCCGCGGCGAGTGCCGGACTACAACTTGCAGTTCGCCGATTTCAACATGGTCTCGTCGATTGGCGCGTTCATGTTCGGCGCCACGCAGATCTTCTTCCTGTTCATTGTGATCAAGTGCATCCGTGGCGGTACACCCGCACCGGCCAAGCCTTGGGACGGCGCCGAAGGCCTGGAGTGGAGCATCCCTTCGCCGGCGCCGTACCACACCTTCACCACCCCGCCGGAGGTCAAATGAACACCTTGGTGCAGGCCGACACGGTCTCCTGTGGGAGCTGGCTTGCCTGCGATGGGGGTGTGGCAGTGGGTAGATTCGGTGCCTGGCACACCGCTATCGCAGGCAAGCCAGCTCCCACAGAAAATCAAAAGCGGGGTAGTCGCCATGGCTGAGTCCGTGCCTATCAAGCGCCTGGTTACTCGGCTGCTCATCCTGGTGGTGGCGATGTTCGCCTTCGGCTTTGCCCTGGTGCCGATCTACGACGTGATGTGCAAAGCGTTCGGTATCAATGGCAAGACGGCCGGGCAGTACGAGGGTGAACAGGTTGTCGATGCTTCACGCCAGGTGCGGGTGCAGTTCCTATCTACCAACGCCATCGACATGGTCTGGGATTTTTACGCCAAGGCTGACGAAGTGGTAGTCAATCCGGGCGCGGTGACCGAGATGTTGTTCGTGGCCCACAACCCCACCGACAAGCCGATGACTGCCCAGGCCGTGCCCAGTATTTCCCCGGCCGAAGCGGCGATGTACTTCCACAAGACCGAGTGCTTTTGCTTTACCCAGCAAGTGCTGCAACCGGGCCAGCGCATTGAGATGCCGGTGCGTTTCATTGTCGACCGCGACATGCCCAAGGATGTGAAGCATCTGACCCTGGCGTACACGCTGTTTGATATTACTGCGCGCCAACCGCCGGTGGCTGCCCACAGCGGCGGCTAGCTACTGTTTGCCCCCTCAATCAGGAGAGCGAATACATGTCGTCTCATGATACGTACTACGTACCAGCGCAAAGCAAATGGCCAATAATTGCCACGTTTGGCCTGTTGATCACGGTGTACGGGCTGGGCCTGTGGTTCAACGACCTCAAGGCCGCGCGGGCGGAATCCCACGGCCCGTGGATCTTTTTCGTCGGCGGGCTGTTATTGGCCTACATGCTGTTCGGCTGGTTCGGCGCGGTGATCAAGGAAAGCCGCGCCGGTTTGTACAGTTCGCAGATGGATCGCTCGTTCCGCTGGGGCATGACCTGGTTCATCTTTTCCGAGGTGATGTTCTTTATCGCCTTCTTCGGTGCGCTGTTTTATGTGCGACACATGTCGGCGCCCTGGCTGGCGGGTGAAGGCTCAAAGGGCATTGCGCACATGCTGTGGCCGAACTTCGAGTTTGCCTGGCCGTTGCTGAACAACCCCGACCCGAAAATGTACCCGGCACCGGAAGGCACCATCAGCCCGTGGGGCCTGCCGCTGGTGAACACTATTCTGCTGGTGAGTTCCAGCGTGACCATCACCATCGCCCACCACGCGCTGCGCAAAGGTCATCGCGGCGCGCTGAAACTCTGGTTGGCGATCACCGTGCTGCTGGGCCTGGCGTTCCTGGGGTTTCAGGCCGAGGAATACATCCACGCCTATAAAGAGCTGGGCCTGACCTTGGGCTCGGGGGTGTATGGCGCGACGTTCTTCATGCTCACCGGTTTCCACGGTGCCCACGTCACCATCGGCACGATCATTCTGTTCGTGATGCTGATGCGCATCCTCAAGGGGCACTTCAATGCCGAGCACCAGTTCGGTTTCGAGGCGGCCAGTTGGTATTGGCACTTTGTGGATGTGGTGTGGATCGGGCTGTTTTTCTTCGTCTATGTGCTGTGAAAAGCCTTACCACGGTGCATGAGACACCAGCTGGCCGCTGAAAAAGCCCCAGGCGATCAGCGCCACGGTGATCACGGCCAGTACGACACGCACGGTCAAGGCAGTGACGAGGCGATTAGAGTTGCCCTCGTCCTTGACCAGAAAGAACAAGCCACTGAACAGGCTCACAACGGTCGCGATCAGCATCAGGGCAATAGCGGCTTTGAGCATGGTCTGGCTCCAATGGGATGGGCGGGCAATGAAAACAAGTATAGCCAGCGCCATAAAATGCTTTCGGCCAGGAATCGCACCGACATTGGTGGTGTTGGTGCTGCTGCCGTTGATGGTCGGCCTGGGGTTCTGGCAGTTGTCTCGCGGCCATGAAAAACAGCTGCTGGTGGACAGCTACGCCGAGCGGCGCGCGGCTGATCCGATCAGCAGCGCGCAACTGAACGACACGACCGATCCAGCCTTCCGCCGCGTTCGTCTGCGCGGCCAATTCGACGCCGAGCACAGCGTATTCCTCGACAACCGCATGCGCGACGGCAAGGCCGGCGTAGAGCTGCTGCAACCCTTCCACGACCAGGCCAGTGGCCTGTGGCTGTTGCTCAATCGCGGTTGGCTGCCCTGGCCGGATCGGCGCACGCCACCCGCCTTCACCACGCCGGATCAGCCGGTGAATCTCGATGCCTGGGTGTACGTCGCTCCTGGCGAAACCTTCCAGTTGCACCCGGACCCCACGACTGCGCAATGGCCGCGTCTGCTCACGGCCTTGCACCCTGCCGCGCTCTGGGCCGAGTTGGGTCGCAACGGTTTCGCCTATGAGTTGCGGGCCGAAGCCGGCCTCGGCACCTACGAAACCACCTGGCCGATCGTCGCCATGGGCCCGGAAAAACACTTGGCGTATGCCGTGCAGTGGTTCGCCATGTCGCTGGCGTTGCTCGCGCTTTACCTCTACCTCGGATGGCACAACAAAAAGGAGAAGCCCCATGGGAGCGGCCACGAATCCACTCAACATGTCTGAAGCCCCGAATCGGCGCAAAGGCCGCTGGCAGTTGATCCTGATCCTGATGATGGTGATCGGCCCGATGGCGCTGGCCACCTTCATGTACAAGCTGCAGTTCTGGGTGCCTGAAAGCCGCAGCTATCACGGCGAGATGATCGGCAACGGCCAGACCCGCGCCGATATTGGCGTACAAACCGATGAGCAGCGCTGGCAACTGCTGGTGACCGCGCCCACCGTCTGTGCGGCGGATTGCCAGCAACTGGTGTACCTCGCACGGCAACTGCAAATCAGCCTAGGCCGTGATGCCTCCCGCGCCAGCCATGCCTTGGCCAGCGCGCAGCCGGTGAGCGCGGAGTATGAAACCAAGCTGAAAGTTGAATACCCGCAACTGCAACGCTACCCGCTGGATTTGCCGACCTTCAGCAAAGGCGCCGCCGCGCCGGGTGACGCGCAGCTGTGGATCGTCGATCCCCACGGCAACCTGGTGTTGCGTTACGACGCCAAGGTCAAGGGCAAGGATTTGCTCAACGACCTGCGCCACCTGCTGAAACTGTCGAACATCGGATAAGGGCACCGTCATGGCCAAACCTGGATTTCGCCTCGCGTTGTTTGCCACCTTGTTGGCTTTGATCGTCGTGCTGCTCGGCGCCTATACGCGCCTGACTCACGCGGGCCTGGGTTGCCCGGATTGGCCGGGCTGCTACGGCTTCATCAGCGTGCCCAAGACCGAAGCCCAGTTGGCCCATGCCGAGCTGCATTTCCCCGACACGCCGGTGGAGGCCGACAAGGGCTGGGCCGAGATGACTCATCGCTACTTCGCTGGCACCCTGGGCTTGCTGATTGTGTTGCTGGCCGCGCGTTCCTGGAGTCATCGGCGTGATCCGGGCCAGCCGGTGAAGCTGCCGCTGTTCCTGCTGGCGGTGGTGTTTGCCCAGGCGGCGTTTGGCATGTGGACGGTGACGCTGAAGTTATGGCCGCAGGTGGTGACGGGGCATTTATTGGGCGGCTTTGCGACCTTGAGCCTGCTGTTTCTGCTGACCCTGCGCTTGTCCGGCGTGTTGCCCGCGTTGATCGTGCCCAAGCGTCTGCAATATTGGGCGACGGCGGGCCTGGTGCTGGTGATCGGCCAGATTGCGCTGGGGGGCTGGGTCAGTTCCAACTACGCGGCGGTGGCCTGTGTTGATCTGCCGACGTGCCATGGCGAATGGTGGCCGGCAGCGGATTTCGCCAACGGATTTCATCTCACCCAGCACATCGGGCCCAACTACCTGGGCGGTCAGTTGGACAGTGAAGCGCGCACCGCCATCCACCTGACCCACCGCATCGGCGCCGTCATCGTCAGCCTGGTGTTGCTCGGCCTGGCCTGGCAATTGCGCGCGGTGGGCATGACGCGTTTGACGGGTTTATTGCTGGTCGCCCTGGCCGCGCAAATCTGCCTGGGCCTGAGCAATGTGGCTTTCGGGCTGCCGCTGGCGGTGGCTGTAGGCCATAACGCCGGGGGCGCCGCGTTGTTGCTCAGTCTGGTGCTGGTCAATTACCACGCCCGCACCAGCCTGGTCCGGGTGCGCAACCAACTGCCGTTCGGCTGGCGTTTTATACCGCGCAAACATGTATCGGGCCTCATCACGCTTAAAGGAGAGATGCCATGGCGACCTTGATCGGCGCGCGTCACGGCCAGGCAATCTGGCGTGACTACCTGGAGCTGACCAAGCCGAAAGTGGTGGTGTTGATGCTCATTACCTCATTGGTGGGCATGTTCCTGGCGACCCGTGCGGGTGTACCGTGGACGGTGTTGGTGTTCGGCAACCTGGGGATTGCTCTGTGCGCGGGCGGCGCGGCGGCGGTGAACCATGTGGTGGACCGGCGGATCGACGCCGTAATGGCGCGCACCCATAAGCGGCCGTTGGCAGAGGGCCGTGTATCACCGCTGGCGGCGCTGGCCTTTGCATTGTTTCTAGCTGTTGCAGGATTGGCGCTGCTGCTGGCGTTCACCAACCCGCTGGCAGCCTGGCTGACGTTGGCTTCGCTGTTGGGATATGCCGTGATCTATACCGGCTTTCTCAAGCGGGCGACGCCGCAGAATATCGTCATCGGTGGATTGGCAGGTGCTGCGCCGCCCTTGCTGGGCTGGGTCGCGGTCACCGGGCATATCAGCGCCGAGCCCCTGCTGCTGGTGCTGATCATCTTCGCCTGGACCCCGCCGCACTTCTGGGCCCTGGCCATTCACCGTAAGGAGGAATACGCCAAGGCCGATATTCCGATGTTGCCGGTCACTCACGGTGAGCATTACACCAAGGTGCATATCCTGCTCTACACCTTCGCCCTGCTGGCGGTGAGCCTGATGCCCTATGTGATCCACATGAGTGGCCTGCTGTACCTTGCGTGTGCACTGGTATTGGGCGGGCGCTTTCTGCAATGGGCCTGGGTGTTGTACCGTGGCGGTCGGCCGCACGCGGCGATCAACACCTTCAAGTACTCTATCTGGTACTTGCTGCTGCTGTTTATCGCGCTGCTCCTCGACCACTACCTACTGTTGAACCTATGACTCGAACTCAAAAAACTGTCTTCATCCTGGTGGCCCTGGTGGCATTGATCATGGGCCTGACCGTTAACAAAGTGCTATCGGGCAAGGGCCAGGGCGACCCCACTGCCTTGATCGACGCCGGCATCATCCTGTTGCCGCAAAGCCGCCAGCTGCCGCCGGTGACCATGACCAATCAGGAAGGCCAGTCGGTGGTGGTCAACGAATTGAAAGGCAAGTGGAGCCTGCTGTTTTTCGGCTACACCTTCTGCCCGGACATCTGCCCGACCACCCTCGCCCAACTGCGCCAGATCAAGAGCGAACTGCCCAAGGACGTTGTGGATAAGTTGCAGGTGATTTTGGTCAGCGTCGATCCGCATCGCGACACGCCGACTCAGCTCAAGCAGTACCTGGGTTACTTCGATCCGCAGTTCCAAGGCCTGACCGGTGCAAATGTGGAGGAGGTGCAGAAGGTGTCGAATGCGGTGAGCATTCCGTTCATTCCGGCGGATACCAGCAAGCCCAACTACACCGTCGACCACAGCGGAAACCTGGCGCTGATCGGGCCGGATGGAACCCAGCGTGGGTTCATCCGTGCGCCGTTGAACAACCAGAAGCTGGTGGCGCAGTTGCCGGGGCTGTTGAAGCGCAACTAACAGGCGACACCAAACAAATGTGGGAGGGGCAAGTCGAATCGTCGCACCGCCCCTCCCACATTTTTTGATCTCCAGTGTTTGGGAGATCGGGTTACATCAGAACGCCGGCTTGATTGCGCCTTTGTACTTCTCTTCGATGAATTTCTTCACTTCAGGCGTGTGCAGGGCGGCAACCAGCTTCTTCACGTCGTCCGAGTCCTTGTTGTCTTCGCGGGTCACCAGGATGTTCACGTAAGGCGAGTCGCTGCCTTCGATGACCAGTGCGTCCTGGGACGGGTCCAGCTTGGCTTCCAGCGCGTAGTTGGTGTTGATCAGCGCCAGGTCGACCTGGGTCAGCACGCGCGGCAGGGTCGCGGCTTCCAGTTCACGGAATTTCAGGTTTTTGCTGTTACCGGTGATGTCCTTGATGGTCGACAGGATGTTGGTCGGGTCCTTCAGGGTGATCAGGCCGTTCTTGGCCAGCAGCAACAGCGCGCGGCCGCCGTTGGTGGCGTCGTTCGGGATCACCACGTTGGCGCCGCTTGGCAGCTCATTCAGCTTCTTGTACTTGCTGGAGTAGGCGCCCAGGGGTTCCAGGTGCACGGCGCCAACGCTCACCAGGTGAGTGCCCTTGGCCTTGTTGAACTCATCCAGGTACGGCTGGTGCTGGAAGAAGTTGGCGTCCAGGCGCTTTTCAGCGACTTGTACGTTCGGCTGCACGTAGTCGGTGAAGACTTTGACCTGCAGGTCTACGCCTTCTTTAGCGAGGGCAGGTTTCACGAATTCCAGGATTTCCGCATGGGGCACCGGCGAAGCGGCGACCGTAATGGTCTCGGCGTGGGCGGAAAACGCGGCAACGGCGGCGAAAGCAACCAGTAGTTTTTTCATCCAACAAGCTCCTTGTTCGGGCATGTACCGGCGTGCGGCCGGCAATGGCCGTTATTTTCGAGAAAAGTGCACCACCAGCTTGTCGCCGACGGTTTGCAGAATTTGCACCAGAATCAGCAGCATCACCACGGTGACCACCATCACATCGGTCTGGAAACGCTGGTAACCGAAACGGATGGCCAGGTCACCCAGGCCACCGGCACCGACCACACCGGCCATTGCGGTGTAGGACACCAGTGTAATCGCCGTCACCGTAATCGCCGCGAAAATGCCAGGACGGGCTTCGGGCAGCAAGGCGTTGGTGATGATCTGGCGCGTGCTGGCGCCCATGGACTGGGTGGCTTCGATGATGCCGCGGTCCACTTCACGCAGCGCGGTCTCCACCAGGCGCGCAAAGAATGGCGTCGCACCTACGACCAGCGGCGGAATCGCACCCGCCACGCCCAGCGAAGTGCCGGTGATCAGGACGGTGAACGGGATCATCACGATCAACAGGATGATGAACGGCAGCGAGCGCAGGATGTTCACGATCAACGAGAGCAGCGCGTACAGGCCTTTCTGTTCGAACAGTTGGCGCGGGCTGGTCAGGAACAGCAGCACGCCCAGCGGCAGCCCGAGCACCACGGTGAAGAACAGCGAACCGAACAGCATGGTCATGGTGTCGCCGGTGGCGAGCCAGATTTCAGACCAGTCGATATTGGCGAAGAAACTCAACAGGACGTCCATTAGCGCAGGATCTCCATGTGGACGTCAGCGGCGGTGAAGCGCGCAAAGGCGGCTTCCATGTCGCCACCGGTGACGGCGAGGGTCAATTGCCCGTAAGGGATGTCTTTGATGCGGTCGATACGACCAGCGAGGATGCTGTAGTCCACACCCGTTTCGCGGGCGACGGTGCCCAGCAGCGGCGCGTAGGTCGCTTCGCCCTGGAACGTCAGGCGCACAATACGGCCTGGCACGTGGGCGAAGTCGTCGCGTTGCTCGTTTTCGTCGACCTGCTCGGACTCTTGCACGAAGCGCTTGGTGGTCGGGTGCGTGGGGTGCAGGAATACGTCGGCCACCGAACCTTGCTCGACGATCACGCCAGCGTCCATCACCGCCACTTGGTCGCAGACGCGGCGGATCACGTCCATTTCATGGGTGATCAGCACGATGGTCAGCTTCAACTCGCGGTTGATCTCGGCCAGCAGTTGCAGCACTGAGGCGGTGGTCTGCGGGTCGAGGGCGCTGGTGGCTTCGTCGCACAGCAGGATCTTTGGCTTGGTCGCCAGGGCGCGGGCGATGCCGACGCGTTGCTTCTGGCCACCGGACAACTGCGCTGGGTACTTCTTGGCGTGGTCCGACAGGCCGACACGGGCGAGCAATTCGGCGACGCGCAGGTCGATGTCCCTACGCGACAACTCGCCAGCCAGCGTCAGTGGCAGCGCCACGTTGTCGGCAACAGTCTTGGACGCGAGCAGGTTGAAGTGCTGAAAGATCATCCCGACCTGCTGGCGGAAACGGCGCAGGCCGTTGGCGTCCAGGGCAGTGACTTCTTCGCCATCCACCGTGATCTTGCCGCCACTCGGTTCTTCGAGGCGGTTGATCAGGCGCAGCAGTGTACTTTTGCCCGCGCCGGAATGACCGATCAGACCAAACACCTGGCCGTTCTCGACGGTCAGGCTGGTGGGGTGCAGCGCGGGAATATCCCTACCGGCGACGCGGTAGGTTTTATGGACGTTTTGAAACTCGATCACGTAGCGAACCTTGTGGGGCGCATGGAAAAGGGATCAGCGGTTAGCCGGGCGCGCATTTTAGCCTGTCCGTATAGCGTTTCTTAGCATTTATTTCGCATTCATCCAGCGATTTGGCAATAACGCGATCAAAGGTCATAAAAAAGGAACGGCCCAAAACCTCGTCAGTCACTACTTAAGCAACTCGATTTCCCAGGTGCCGTGCCTGGGGTTTTGCTCAAACGAGCCGGGGATCGCTCTGGCCAATTTGAATAAGGAGTTTTGTCTGATGAGTACCAAGAAGCCAGCCACCCCGCCGAAGAGTGAACTCGCGGGCACCGATACCTTGGACCGTGGCAACACCAACGCCAAGCTGCAGGCCCTGGAGACATTCCGTTCCGATGCGACCGGCCAGGCCCTGCGTACCAACCAAGGCGTGAAGATTTCCGACAACCAGAACACCTTGAAAGTCGGTTCCCGTGGCCCATCGCTGCTGGAAGACTTCATCATGCGTGAAAAAATCACGCACTTTGACCATGAGCGCATCCCGGAGCGCATCGTGCATGCCCGTGGCACTGGCGCCCATGGTTATTTCCAGACGTATGAGAACCATTCGGCGCTGACCAAGGCTGGGTTCCTGCGTGACCCTGGGCATAAAACCCCAGTATTCACGCGCTTTTCCACCGTGCAGGGCCCGCGTGGTTCAGGCGATACGGTGCGTGATGTGCGCGGTTTTGCGGTTAAGTTTTTCACCGAAGAAGGCAACTTCGACCTGGTGGGCAACAACATGCCGGTGTTTTTCATTCAGGACGCGATCAAGTTTCCTGACTTCGTGCACGCCGTAAAGCCTGAACCACACAATGAAATTCCTACCGGCGGATCGGCGCACGATACGTTCTGGGACTTCGTTTCGCTGCAGCCTGAATCCGCTCACATGGTGATCTGGGCAATGTCTGACCGCGCCATTCCAAAAAGCCTGCGCAGCATGCAGGGCTTTGGTGTGCACACCTTCCGACTGGTGAATGCCGAGGGCAAATCCAACTTCGTCAAATTCCACTGGCGCCCTACGGCGGGTACTTGCTCGCTGGTGTGGGACGAGGCGCAGAAGCTGGCCGGTAAAGATACCGACTACCACCGTCGCGATCTCTGGGAAGCCATTGAAATGGGCGACTACCCCGAGTGGGAGTTGGGTGTGCAGGTTATCCCCGAGGATAAGGAGCATGCCTTCGACTTCGACATTCTCGACCCCACGAAGCTGATTCCGGAAGAGCTGGTGCCAATCACCCCGCTGGGCAAGATGGTGCTGAACCGCAACCCTGATAACTTCTTTGCAGAAGTCGAGCAGGTCGCGTTTTGCCCGGGCCATATCGTGCCGGGTATCGACTTCTCCAATGACCCGCTGCTGCAAGGTCGGTTGTTTTCCTACACCGATACACAGATCAGCCGACTGGGCGGCCCGAATTTTCACCAGTTGCCGATCAACCAGCCCGTGACGCCGCTGCACAACAACCAGCGTGATGCCATGCACCGCAGCACCATCGATAAAGGTCGTGCGTCCTACGAGCCGAATTCGATTGATGGCGGCTGGCCTAAAGAAACTCCGCCTGCGGCACAGGATGGTGGCTTCGAGACTTATCCGGAGCGCATCGATGCCCACAAGATCCGTGAGCGCAGCGAGTCATTCGGCGATCACTTCTCCCAGGCGCGCCTGTTCTTCCGAAGCATGAGCAAGCACGAGCAAGAGCACATCATCGCGGCGTATAGCTTTGAGTTGGGCAAGGTAGAGCGTGAGTTTATTCGCGCGCGCCAGGTCAACGAGATCCTGGCGAATATCGACCTGGAGCTGGCCAAGCGCGTGGCCCAGAACCTGGGGCTGCCAGCACCGACCAAAGGCACCGTGCCGGAGCGTCAAACCAAGCCGGAGCGCTCGCCAGCGTTGAGCCAGGCGAACCTGCTACCGGGCGATATCAAGACCCGCAAGGTGGCGATCCTGGCAGCCAATGGCGTGGACGGCGTGGCGATTGCCACATTGAAAAAGGCACTGGAAGCAGAAGGGGCGCACGCCAAGCTGCTGGGGCCAACCTCGGCGCCAGTGAAGACGGCCGATGGCAAGAGCCTGCCGGTGGATGCGTCGATGGAAGGCATGCCGTCCATTGCGTTTGATGCGGTGTTCGTCCCTGGCGGGAAGGACTCGGTGAAAGCCTTGAGCGGTGATGGGGTGGCGTTGCACTTCCTGTTAGAGGCGTACAAGCACCTCAAGGCGATTACAGTCGCCAGTGACGCGAAGCCGTTGTTGGACCTGCTGAAACTTGAGGTGGATGCGGGGCTGATCGTGGGATCGGATACCAAGGCGTTCAAGGCGTTTTTTGCCGCGATCGGCCAGCATCGGGTCTGGGATCGCGAGCCTAAGGCCAAGGCGATTCCAGCTTAAGCTATTGGTTGTCGGTTAGATCGCTATCGCCGGCAAGCCGGCTCCTACAGGTTGAGGGGTAGGAGCCGGCTTGCCGGCGATGCTTTTTTAGTCCGCCTTGCGCGGAATCAGCACGACCTGCGCCGGAATGTTCTTCAGAATCTGCCGGTGAATCTTCAGGTCATACCCCGAATCGATACGCTTCACCCGTTTGGTCAGCAACGTGGCCAGCCACGGGTAATCCTCTGTGCGCGGCGCCTGGATGCTCACGTCGCACTGGTAATTCACCACGTCGGTCGCAATTGCATCCAGCTGGTGGCGCAGTTCTTCGATATTGGTGAGGTTCAGCGCCACGGTGGTGCTTGGCGCCGCTGGGTCGATGACCTTGGCGGCGGGCTTGGCTTCGGCGGCCTTGAGGGCCTCCTCCGCTTTATCCAGCTCCACTTTGCGGGCGTGGGTGATGGCGCTGTTGACGCCGCCGGTCAGTGCGGGCGCCTTGGGCATCAGGGCGCGGGCGCGGCTCAGGGCGGTTGCAGCGGCGTTGACGTCACCCTTTTGCAGCACGATCTGGCTGCGCTGCAGGTAGGCTTCCGCCAACTGACGCTGATAGTTTTCCAGCGCCGGGTCGTTGGGCGACTGGGCTTGCAGTGCCGCCAGTTGGTCTTCGGCAGTGGCCAACTCGCTGCTGGCCAGGTTTTGTTCCAGCTGCGCGATGGCCGCAGCGCGTGCGTCCGGGGCCTCGGGGGCGGCGGGCGGTGTGCTTTGACAGGCGCCCAGCAGCAGGGAAAATGCGGCAAGGAGCAGATAACGGGAGGTGAACGGCTTCATTCCTGCGACTCTCTATTTGCGCAAAAAGCGAGCAAGTCTACACCCCTCGACGGGGCAGGACAAAACTCAGCAGAAACAGGGCGGCGGCCGTGACCACAATCGATGGCCCGGCTGGCGTGTCCTTGAACCAGGACAGCGCCAGGCCCCCGCACACGGCAAGCATCCCCAGCACACTGGCGCCGACCGCCATCTGCTCCGGCGAACGGGCATGGCGCTGGGCGGCGGCTGCGGGAATGATCAGCAGCGATGTGATCAACAATACGCCGACAATCTTCATCGCGACAGCAATCACCACGGCGATCAACAACATCAGGGCCATGCGCAGGCTTGGCACGGGTAAGCCTTCCACCGTGGCCAGTTCTTCATGCACGGTGATTGCCAGCAACGGTCGCCACAGGGCCACCAGCAAGACCAGCACGGCCGCGCTGCCACCGAGGATCCACGCAAGATCAGTGGTGCTGATTGCCAGCAGGTCGCCGAACAGGTAGCCCATCAGGTCGATGCGCACTTCATGCATGAAGCTCAGCACCACCAGGCCCAGGGACAGCGTGCTGGGCGCCAGGATGCCCAGCAACGTGTCGGAGGCCAGTGGCTGGCGTTGTTGCAGGGTCACCAGCAATACCGCCAACAGCAGGCAGCCCACGGTTACCGCAATAGTCGGGCTGACATCCAGCAAAAAGCCCATGGCGACGCCCAAGAGCGCGGCATGTGACAACGTGTCGCCAAAATAGGCCATGCGCCGCCACACCACGAACGAACCTAATGGGCCCGCCACCAACGCCAAAGCCAAGCCTGCCAGCAGGGCGTAGAGCAGAAAATCAGCCATGCTTGCAGCTATCTCCATGAACGTGGGTATGAGGTGTGGCGGGATCGTCGACCACGGCGCCATGCAGGTCATGGGCGTGGTCGTGATGGTGGTGGTAGATCGCCAGGCTCTGGGCGTTCTTGCCGAACAGCTCGACGAAGGCCGGGTCGCCGCTGACTTGTTCCGGGTGGCCAGAGCAGCACACGTGACGGTTGAGGCACACCACCTGGTCGGTGGTGCTCATCACCAGGTGCAAATCGTGGGACACCATCAACACGCCGCAGCCATGGCGGTCGCGCAGACGGGTGATCAGGCTGTACAGCTCGGCCTGGCCGGCGACGTCGACGCCTTGCACGGGTTCATCCAGCACCAGCAGTTCCGGCTCGCGCAACAAGGCACGAGCCAGCAGCACGCGCTGCATTTCGCCGCCGGAGATACTTTGCACCGGGCTGTCGATTACCTGTTCGGCGCCGACTTCTTTGAGCGCCGCTTGCGCGCGGGCACGGTCCACGCCCGGCACCAGGCGCAGGAAGCGCAACACGGACAGTGGCAGGGTCGGGTCCACGTGCAGCTTCTGCGGCATGTAGCCGACCCGCAGCTTGGGCTTGCGCCACACACTGCCGGTGTCGGGCTTGAGCAGGCCGAGTACGGCGCGCACCAGGGTGGTCTTGCCGGCGCCGTTGGGGCCGATCAGGGTGACGATCTGCCCAGGCTCGACGCTTAGCGCGATGTTATCCAACACGGCTTGCCCGGCGAACGTGACCCCGACCTGTTCCAGGCGGATTAACGCGTTGCTCATCAAGCCCCCTGGCAGCCCGCGCACAGGCCGACCACTTCGACCGTTTGCCCTTCGACCCGGAAGCCGACGTCGGCAGAGCTCTTGATAATGGCGTCGCTGATGCTTTTTTGTTCAAGCTCGATGGCGGCGTGGCACTCGCGGCAGATCAGGAACTGGCCCTGGTGCGCGTGTTCCGGGTGGCTACAACCGACAAAGGCGTTCAACGAAGCGATGCGGTGCACCAGGCCGTTTTCCAGCAGGAAGTCGAGCGCACGGTACACGGTTGGCGGCGCGGCGCGGCGGCCATCCTGCTCACTGAGCACGCCCAGGATGTCGTAGGCGCCCAGCGGCTTGTGGCTCTGCCACACCAGTTCCAGCACGCGGCGACGCAAGGCGGTCAGGCGCAGACCCTTCTGTGTGCACAGGGTATCGGCCTCCGACAGCGCGGTATGCACGCAGTGAGAGTGGTCGTGGGGACGGCTGGCAAGCGGTGTTTTAGGCATAAGCGGCGGCAGACATTTGATAGAGACGTTATTATGTTACCCGTTCCTACGCCATTGAGTGGTCATCGTGTCCCGACTTTTTCCCGTTTTTGTCGTATTTGTCACCAGTTTGTTCATCGCGAGCGCCGCTCAGGCCGAGGTCAAAGTGCTGACCAGCATCAAACCGTTGCAACTGATTGCCGCAGCTGTGCAGGACGGAGTAGCGGTTCCTGAGGTTTTACTGCCGCCGGGTGCATCGCCGCATAACTATGCGCTGCGTCCATCCGACGTACGGCGCGTGCAGTCGGTGGACCTGCTGTACTGGATCGGCCCGGATATGGAGAGTTTCCTGCCGCGCGTGCTGAAAGGTCGTACGGCCGCGACAGTGGCAGTGCAGGACCTGCCAGGCATGAAGCTGCGTCGTTTTGCCGAAGATAGCCACTCACACGCCGATGAAGCCGACGAACACGACCACGATCACCGCCCGGGCAGCCTGGATGCGCACTTGTGGTTGTCGACGGTGAATGCTCGGGTGATTGCTGCGCGCATGGCGGCTGACTTGGCTGCCGCCGACCCGGCCAATGCCGCGCGTTATCAGAGCAACGCTAAGGCCTTCGAAGAGCGCCTCGATGTGCTGGACGCTCGTCTGAAAGCCCGCCTGGCGCCGATCGATGGCAAGCCTTACTTCGTGTTCCACGAAGCTTTCGATTACTTCGAAGACGCTTACGGCCTCAAGCACACTGGTGTGTTCAGCGTTGCCGCGGAGGTACAACCCGGCGCCCAGCATGTGGCGGCGATGCGTACGCGTTTGCAGGAAGTGGGCAAGACCTGCGTGTTCAGCGAGCCGCCGTTGCGTCCGCGCCTGGCTGAAACGCTGGTCTCCGATTTGCCGGTGAAGCTGGCGGAGTTGGATGCGTTGGGCGGGTATACCCCGGCTACCGCTCAGGGTTATGAGCAGGTGTTGGAGAAGTTGGGTAATGACTTGGCGGGTTGCCTGGAGTCCTTGTAGGAGCCGGCAAGCCGGCTCCTACAAAGGTTAGAGTGCGAAGGGCAGTTGCACAGTCACGTGCTGACGCTGCACCAGCCGATGCTCGAACTCCGCCGGGTCATGGATCAACACGTCCTGCCCGGCAAACGACTCAGCCGCGATCAGGCGTGACAACCAGAACCGTACACAGGCCACGCGCAGCATCGTCGGCCACAACTCGGCTTCCTTGGCGGTAAACGGTCGCAGGCCTGCATAGGCTCCCAGCAATGCCCGGGCGCGTTGCCCGTCGATCACGCCATCGGCGTCCGAGCACCAGTCATTCAGTGCGATTGCCACGTCGTACAGCATCGGGCCGGAGCAGGCGTTGTAGAAGTCAATCAAGCCTGTAAGGTGCGTGCCTTCGAACATCGCGTTATCGCGAAACAGGTCGGCATGGACGTTGGCGCGCGGCAGGGCGAGGATCTGGGCCTTGTGGGTTTCGATCTCGTTCAGTGCATCCTGCAGCAGGCGTTGTTGTGCGTGGTTCAAGTGCGAAATCAACTGCGCGCCTTCGCTGAGCATCCAGTCCAGGCCGCGATCGGTCTTGCGCTCCAGTACCTTCTCGCCCTGTGTTGCCAGGTGCAGATGACCCAGCAGGTCACCCACCTGGGCGCAGTGCTGGGCGTTGGCATCCTTGATGTGCTTGCCGGCCAGGCGCGGTTGCAGCAGTGCCGGCTTGCCTTTCAGCTCGCGCAAGGCCACGCCGTCGGTGGTGCGCAGGGCGTAGGGCACGGGCAGATTGGCGTCGTGGAGCACGTCGAGCAGTTCAATGAAGAACGGCATTTCCGCGACCGGACCGCGTTCAACCAGGGTCAGGACGAACTCGCCCTGCTCCAGGCTGATAAAGAAATTGGTGTTTTCACTACCGGCGGCAATCCCCTGGAAGTCGATCAGGCGGCCGAGGCCGTAAGGGGCGAGAAAGGTTTCCAGCTCGGGCCGAGCCAGGGGGGTGAACACAGACATGGTTAAAACTGCCAGTACGGGCGCCGCAGTGCGCGGCGCCAATTGAAGTTAAGAAATCATTTCCATTCGAAAATCTTCCATGACGGGATCAGCATATCCGGCTGGTCAGAGCGGATGAAGTTCGCATCGGTTCCGTCCGCGCGCACCAGGAAATACGGAGGCGCGCCCTTCGGCGTTACCTTGATTGCGTACAGGAAACCGTTCTGACGGTACTCCTGGATGGTCTTGTCGCCTTCCGTGCGAATGGTCACTTCCGGATCGCCCCCAGGCGCATCGTCTGCCGCCATGGCAGCCATCGGAGCGAGTGCAATCAAGCCGGTCAACAGCAGGCGATTGAATGTACGCATGATAACCTTGTCCCTTTGTCGTCATTGGTCCGGCTATTCTAGCGCCTGACCCGCCGAAAAGGTTGATTCTGCTCATGAGCCAAGCACCCCTCGTCCTGGTGGACGGTTCTTCTTATTTGTACCGCGCCTTCCACGCGTTGCCACCGCTGACCACCTCCAAAGGCCTGCCCACCGGTGCGGTCAAGGGCGTGTTGAACATGCTCAAGAGCCTGCGCAAGCAGTATCCGGGCAGCCCATTCGCGGTGGTGTTCGACGCAAAGGGTGGGACCTTTCGCGATGACATGTACGCCGAATACAAGGCCAACCGCCCGAGCATGCCCGATGACATGCGCCTGCAGATCGAGCCGCTGCACCAGAGTGTGATCGCCCTGGGTTTCCCGTTGCTCTGCGTCGAAGGCGTCGAAGCCGATGACGTGATCGGCACCCTGGCGCGCAGCAGCGCGGCTGCCAACCGCCCGGTGGTGATCTCGACCGGTGACAAGGACATGGCGCAGCTGGTCGACGGGCACATTACCTTGGTCAACACCATGACCGGTAGTTCGATGGATATCGACGGCGTAAAGGAGAAATTCGGCGTCGCTCCGGAGCAGATCATCGACTACCTGGCGCTGATGGGGGATTCGTCCGACAACATTCCAGGCGTTCCGGGCATTGGTCCCAAGACTGCTTCCGGCTTGCTCGTCGGCGTGAACGGCGGCATCAAAGAGCTTTATGAACAGCTGGATATCGTGCCGACCCTGCCTATCCGTGGCGCCAAGACGCTGCCGGCCAAGCTGGAAGAACATCGCGAGAGTGCGTTTCTTTCCTACCAGTTGGCGACGATCAAGTGCGATGTGCCATTGGATGTCGGCCTGGATGACCTGCACCTGATCGAGCCGGATCGCGAGAAGCTGCTGGAGCTGTATACGCTGCTGGAGTTCAAGAGCTGGTTTGATGAAATCCAGCGCGACGCCAAGCGTGTGGAGCTCAAGGCGGCACCTGTTGCTGAGGAAGTCGTTGAGGCAGTGGCGCCGACAGAGGCGAGCTACACCACTATCCTCGACCAGGCGACCTTCGATGTTTGGCTGAAAAAGCTCAACGACGCGAAGTTGTTCGCTTTCGACACCGAAACCACTGGTATCGACGCCCAACAGGCGCAGTTGGTCGGCGTGTCCTTCGCCGTCCAGCCCCACGAAGCGGCCTACATCCCGCTGACCCATTCCTACATCGGTGCGCCGGAGCAGTTGGATCGCGACACCGTACTGCTGGCCCTCAAGCCGCTGCTGGAAGACCCGACCAAGCTCAAGGTTGGCCAGCACGCCAAGTTCGACATGAACATCCTGGCCAACTGCGCCATCGGTGGCGACCCGGCGCACGGCATTACCGTACGCGGCATCGCCTTCGACACCATGCTCGAATCCTATGTGCTCAATTCCACGGCCACCCGCCACGACATGGACAGCCTGGCCAAGAAGTACTTGGACTACGACACTGTCGCTTTCCAGGACATCGCCGGCAAAGGCGCCAAGCAGCTGACGTTCGACCAGATCGCGCTGGAGCAGGCTGGCCCGTATGCGGCAGAAGACGCCGATATCACCTTGCGCCTGCATCAGGCGCTGTTTGCGCAACTGTCCGCCATCCCAAGCCTGGCGAGTGTGCTCACGGATATCGAAATCCCGTTGGTGCCTGTGCTGGCCCGTATCGAGCGCCAAGGCGCGCTGGTCGACAAGGATTTGCTGGGCATCCAGAGCATCGAGTTGGGCAACAAGATGGTCGAGCTGGAGCGCCAGGCGTTCGAGATCGCTGGCGAGGAGTTCAACCTGGGCTCGCCCAAACAGCTCGGCGCGATCCTTTACGAGAAACTCGGCCTGCCGGTACTGAAAAAAACCGGCAAGGGCCAAGCATCCACGGCTGAAGAAGTGCTGGCCAAGCTGGCCGAAGATGACTACCCGCTGCCCAAGGTGCTGATGCAGTACCGCAGCATGAGCAAGCTGAAAAGTACCTACACCGATCGCCTGCCGGAGCAGATCAACCCGCGCACCGGGCGCATCCACACGTCCTATCACCAGGCGGTGGCGGCGACCGGGCGGTTGTCCTCCAGTGATCCGAACCTGCAGAACATCCCGGTGCGTACCGCCGAAGGGCGGCGGATCCGCCAGGCGTTCGTCGCGCCCAAGGGCTACAAAATGTTGGCGGCGGACTACTCGCAGATCGAACTGCGGATCATGGCGCACCTGTCCAAGGACGAAGGCCTGATGAACGCCTTCCGCGACAACCTGGACGTGCACACCGCCACGGCGGCAGAGGTGTTCAAGGTTGAACTGGGCGAGGTCACTTCGGATCAACGCCGCAGCGCCAAGGCGATCAACTTCGGCCTGATCTATGGCATGGGCGCGCAGAAGCTGGGCAAGGACATTGGCGTCGATACCAAGACGGCCAAGGCGTATATCGATGTGTATTTCGCCCGTTATCCCGGGGTTCGCGAGTACATGGAGCGCACCCGCGCCCAGGCGGCTGATCAGGGTTATGTCGAGACGTTCTTCGGCCGCCGCCTGTATTTGCCGGACATCAACTCCAACAAGCCTCAAGAGCGCGCAGCAGCAGAACGTACAGCGATCAATGCGCCGATGCAGGGCACGGCGGCGGACATCATCAAGAAAGCCATGGTGCGGGTGGACAATTGGCTGACCGACTCAGGCTTGGATGCCAAGGTGATCCTGCAGGTGCACGATGAACTGGTGCTGGAGGTGCGTGAGGATCTGGTAGCGCAGGTCAGCGAGAAGATTCGCGAGCACATGAGCGCTGCCGCGCAGTTGGATGTGCCGCTGCTGGTGGAAGTGGGCGTGGGCAACAACTGGGATGAAGCGCACTGAGTCCGGGACTCTGCCATCACCTTGCGTGCTGGCAGAGTGCTTTAGTCCGGAAATCGCCGTCGGTTATTTCAAATAGTTTTTCGAACCTGCCGGAACTTAACCCGTGAACTGCTACTCAGAGTTACTGAATGGGTGGTGAAGCCCTTCAATGCTCCTATGTTGTGTTAAGTGTTGGCAGATATCTGGACCCCGCCCTAGCGGTCCGGAACTTGAACCCCGAACTTCCCCTCCCCATAAGAAGTCCGGGGTTTTTTTTGCCTGCAGAAAAGTTATTCGGCCAGTTCCGCGCCCTTGTCTGCCAATTCCATCCAGCCTGCCAGCACCGTGTAAGCCTCTTCCAGGCCCATGCGTTTGGGCGCCGAGAACAGCTGGATAGTGATCGCATCACCCCAACCTTTACGGATGTCGGACTGCACTTTGAGCAGGGTGTTCTTGGCTGCGCCGTAGGTCAGCTTGTCGGCCTTGGTCAGCAGGATGTGCATCGGCATGCCGCTGGCGACGGCCCAGTCGAGCATCAACAGGTCGAAGTCGGTCATCGGATGGCGGATGTCCATCATCAGAATCAAACCCTTCAAACTCTCGCGGCCACCCAGGTAAGCCTCCAGGTGACGCTGCCAGTGCAGCTTCAACGGGATAGGTACTTTTGCATATCCGTAGCCCGGCAGGTCGACCAGACGCCGATCATCGTCTAGCTTGAAGAAATTGAGGAGTTGCGTGCGGCCCGGGGTTTTCGAGGTGCGTGCCAGGCTGGCGTGGGTCAGGGTGTTCAGCGCGCTGGACTTGCCAGCGTTGGAACGGCCGGCAAAGGCGACTTCAAAGCCTTCGTCATCGGGGCATTGGTCAACTTTGGCGGCGCTGAGCATGAACGTGGACTGTTGGCACAGACCGAGGATGGGATTCTTGAGTTGCATGAGATTTCCGATGTGGGCGGTGCCGAAAAAGGGTGCGGCAAGCGGTGTCGTTTCCGTTTCAGTAGCGCCAGTATATAATGCCGCAGATTTTGTGTGTGCTTTGTCCCAGCGAAGGATGAAGTTCACGGGAGCGATAGACCTTTATTGCGCATTAGAACGCAAAACGCTCTCAAACCCTGAAATGGTCGACGTATGACCAAGTGGTTGCTCGCTATCGGTGTCCTGGCCCCGCTTTACGGCGCTCAGGCTACACAGGATCCGGAAGCGGTGTACAACCGAGTGTGCGTGGACACGCTGGTGCAGCACGTGACCCAGGGTTTCAAGGCAATGCCGCCGCGTGGTTTGTGCATGGACTGCAGTACTGAGGATTACCAGGCCGTCATTCAATTGATGGTGAGTAAACCCGGTAGATAACTCTTAAACCCCTTAGCCGTAGTTGGATTAGCTGATGAACAAACTGATCGTGAGTCTGCTGTTGACCTTGGGCATCACCGGTGCTGCCCATGCTGCAGGCGACGCTACAGCGGGCCAGGCGAAAGCCGCCGTATGTGGTGCTTGCCATGGACCGGATGGTAACAGCCCGGCGCCGAACTTCCCCAAACTGGCCGGCCAGGGCGAACGTTACCTGAGCAAGCAGATGCAGGATATCAAGTCCGGCAAGCGCACGGTCCTGGAAATGACCGGCTTGTTGACCAACCTCAGCGATCAGGACCTGGCAGACATCGCGGCGTATTTTGCCAGCCAGAAGGGCAGCGTGGGAGCTGCTGATCCGAAACTGGTCGCCCGTGGCGAGAAACTGTTCCGTGGCGGTGACCTGGAAAAAGGCCTGCCCGCCTGCACCGGTTGCCACTCGCCCAATGGCGCGGGCATCGCCGCCGCCGGCTTCCCGCACCTGAGCGGCCAGCACGCCACCTATATCGCCAAGCAGTTGACCGATTTCCGCAAGGAAGAGGCCGGGCGTGCCAACGATGGCGACGCGGCAATCATGCGCACCATTGCTCGCAAGCTGAGTGATGAAGACATCGCGGCGGTCTCCAGCTACATCCAGGGCCTGCACTGAGGTGCACACACAACGTTAACGCTCGATTAATCCATCGATGCAAGCATAAAAAGGGTGGCTTAGGCTGCCCTTTTTTGTGGCCGCTACCGTTACACTAACGAACTCATGCCCGCGTAGACCTGTCACAACAAAGGTCGCGTGAGGCGACTTTATTTGTCCAGGAGTAAAGCATGCGTAATCTGATCCTCAGCGCCGCTCTCGTCACTGCCAGCCTCTTCGGCATGACCGCACAAGCTGCCGACGTGCCGCTTGAAGCCGGTAAAACCTACGTCGAATTGACCAACCCTGTTCCGGTTTCGGAGCCCGGCAAGATCGAAGTAGTGGAGCTGTTCTGGTACGGCTGCCCGCATTGCTACGCCTTTGAGCCGACCATCAACCCATGGGTTGAGAAACTGCCCAAGGACGTCAACTTCAGACGCATCCCCGCCATGTTCGGCGGCCCATGGGATGCCCACGGCCAGCTGTTCCTGACCCTGGAAGCCATGGGTGTGGAGCACAAGGTCCACAACGCAGTATTCGATGCGATCCAGAAACAGGGCAAGCGCCTGACCAAGCCAGACGAAATGGCTGACTTCGTGGCCACCCAAGGTGTCGACAAGGACAAGTTCCTGGCCACCTTCAACTCCTTCGCCATCAAGGGCCAGATCAAACAGGCCAAAGAGCTGGCGCAGAAGTACGGCGTGCAAGGCGTTCCGACCATGATCGTCAACGGCAAATACCGTTTCGACCTGGGCACCTCCGGTGGTCCTGAGCAGACCCTCAATGTTGCCGACCAGCTGATCGCCAAAGAGCGCGCAGCCAAGTAAGGGGCCTGTCATGCGTCGCTGGGGTACCGAACGTGTGGTTGGCCTGCATGACCCGCAGGTCAACGAACATCACCTGGAATCCACAGGCCTGCCGGCAGACAGCCGCCTGCGTCTGCTGAGCTTCAATATCCAGGTGGGTATCAGTACCGAGAAGTACCGGCATTATCTCACCCGTGGCTGGCAGCATTTGCTGCCCCACAACGGTCGAGCTGGCAACCTGCAGAAGATCGGCAACCTGTTGAGCGACTTCGACCTGGTTGCCCTGCAGGAAGCCGACGGCGGCAGCATGCGCTCCGGTTACATCAACCAGGTCGAACACCTGGCCCAACTCGGTGCCTTCCCCTACTGGTATCAGCAACTCAATCGCAACCTCGGGCGCCTGGCGCAGCACAGCAATGGCGTGCTCAGCCGCTTGAAACCCTCCGCTATCGAAGACCACCCGCTGCCAGGCCCCAAGGGCCGGGGCGCGATCCTCGTACGGTTTGGCGAAGGCCCGGAAGCCTTGGTGGTGGTGATGATGCACCTGGCGCTGGGTGCCCGCACCCGCACCATGCAACTGGCCTACATCCGAGAGCTGATCGGCAATTACAAACATCAGGTGCTGATGGGGGACATGAACACCCACGCCAGTGACCTGTTGCAGAATTCTCCGTTGCGCGACCTCGGGCTACTGGCGCCACAAGCCGAAGCCACTTTCCCTAGCTGGCGCCCGCAACGCTGTCTTGACCATATCCTGCTCAGTCCTACCCTCACACTTGAAAGTGTGCAGGTGCTGGCGCAGCCCATCTCCGATCACCTGCCGGTCGCGGTAGAGATTCGTCTGCCGGGTTCGCTCACGGCTGATGCGTTGCCCGCGTTGAGTTCCGGCCCTCGCGGACCCCTTGCATGAGCGACGACGCCCAGCGCTGGAAAGAAAAATACCTTAAAAGCATCGAGCAACAAGAAAAGCTCGAACGTCGCTGGGCGGCCCGCCTCGACCTGCTGCGCCGTGGGCTGGTGCGCAGCACCCTGGCCGCTGAGGGCACCGACCGCGCGGTCGATCAATGCATGAAGGAAATGCGCGACGTTGTCCGCACCGATGATATGGACGCCGCCCTTGCCGCCTTGCTGCCGCGCCTGGAAAAGGCCGTGCTGGATTCGGAACAGCGCCGTGAAACCCGGGTGGACCAGATCAGCACGGCGCTGACGTCCCTGGTCACGCAACTGCAAAAGCTGCCGCTACCGCGTGAAGTGGCCCGTCCGCTGAAGACGTTCGCCAAGCAGCTAGACGGCCGAGTCAGCCAGGCGCGCGAGATTCCCTTGCTGCTCAGCGAATTGAGTGGCCTGCAAGGCCAGGCGTTGAACAACCTGGAGCCGGACGGCGAAACCCCGCGTCCGGGGCCCGGGCTTTTGCAGCGCTTGTTTGGCTCCAAAGAAGTCGTGAACGAGGCGGTGGAAAATGAACCGACGCCCCGCCTGGCCCCGCAGCCTGCGTTAGCCAAGCCTGCGGATGCCGAGCCACAGCCGCCCGAGCAATCCGAGGAACTGACGCAAGCGTTGCGCGCCTTTGCGCCGCAGCGTCAAGAAACGCTTGCCCCTGTCAGTGAGCCCGTAGCGCCCGCCAAGCTGGCCGAGCCCTCCAGCGAAACCTTCGTCTACGAGGCCCCGCCTCAAGCCGCACCCATTGAAACGCCAGTAGCGCGGGTCGAGCCCGAGCCTCAAGTCGAAGAGCCTGCGCCGGAAAGCGCGCTCGCCGCCTTCATCGAAACGCCTGAGGTTCAGGTCGAAGCGCCGGATGAGACCGTCATCGGTAGTCTGTCGCTGCCTCCGGTGCTGGAGGTCGAAGAGCCAGATCCCGACGAGCTGCAAGCGGATGGCGCCTATGCCTTGCCCGACTCGCCGGAACCGTCCTACAGCTCCGTGGCCAAGCACATCGAGGACACCCTGCTCGGCCTCCTGGAGGAACTCTCGCTGCCCGAGCGCCACCGACCCCAGGCCGAAGCCATGCGTGAGCGCCTTGCCCACGGTCTGAACTGGTACGAACTGCTGCCGATCCTCGACGACCTTGCCGTATTGATGCTGGCGATCACCGACAGTGGTCAGCATGAGTTCGAGGCATATCTCAAGCAGCTCAACGAGCGGCTGGAAGCCTTCCAGGGGCACTTGCAGGTCGCCAGCGACGGACACGCCGATAGCCGTTCTGCCGCCCGCGAGCTGGACACGCAGATCCGCGAACAGGTCGACGGCCTGCAAAGCAGCGTGCAGGAAGCTGCCGACCTGGACAGCCTCAAGCACGTGCTGGAAAGCCACCTTGAAGGCCTACTGGGCACAATGGACGAGCATCAGCAGCAGCGTGACCAGCGCGAGCAGGAAACGGCAGCGCGTCTCAAAGGCTTGGCCGAGCGTGTTGCCAATATGGAGCAGGAAGCCCAGGGCTACCGCGAGCACCTGGAGGTGCAGCGCCAGAAGGCCCTGATCGATCCGCTCACCGGGCTGCCCAACCGCGCGGCCTGGAGCGAGCGCCTGGATCAGGAGGTCAACACCTGGCACCAGCGTGGCAACCACCTGTCGCTGGCGATGCTGGACCTGGATCATTTCAAGCGCATCAACGATGGTTACGGCCATTTGGCCGGCGATAAGGTACTGAAGATCATCGCCAACGTGCTGCGCAAGCGCCTGCGTCCGAGCGACTTTATCGCGCGTTTTGGCGGGGAAGAGTTTGTGTTGCTGATGCCAAACTCTTCTCTGTCGGATGCGCTGGCGGCGGGCGAAGTGTTGCGCGCAGCGATTGAAGCGTGCCCGTTTCACTTCAAGGGCGAACCGGTGACCATCACCGTTTCAATGGGGGTGGCGCAGTTTCAGCCGGGAGAGCGCAGTGACCTGGCGCTCAAACGTGCCGATGAGGCGCTGTACCGGGCCAAGGCGGCGGGAAGGAACCAGGTGCAGGCCGCATAAAAGATGTTCCATTTTGTAATTTGACGGTTGGGTCACAAAGGGTACGTTACACTGTTGCATTATCGTCTTCCGTGTAATGTCTTCCGCCATGAAATCCTTGTACTTCGCCTTTGTATTTCTTCTGCTCGCAGGTTGCGCCAGCGGCCCGCGCCTGGACACCAGCCATCCTTCGGTGAACCACGACAACCGCGTGCAGTTCGTGATTGTCCACTACACCTCCACGAACCTTGAACGCTCCCTGGCATTGCTTACCCACGGCCAGGTCAGCAGTCATTACCTGATCGGCGACGACGCCTCCGGCACCATCTACAAGCTGGTGGATGAAAGCCAGCGCGCCTGGCATGCCGGCGAAAGCGAATGGATGGGCCGCACCTGGCTCAACTCCAGCTCCATCGGCATCGAGATCGTGAACCCTGGCTACAAGGACACCCCGACCGGTCGCTTGTGGTACCCGTACTCCGAAGCGCAGGTTAAATCCCTGGTGGTGTTGCTCAAGGACATCAGCAAGCGCAACGGCATCGACCCCAAGAACATCATTGGCCACAGTGACATCGCACCGTTGCGCAAGCTGGACCCGGGCCCATTGTTCCCTTGGAAACGCCTGGCCGATGAAGGGTTGGGCGTGTGGCCGAATGCCCAGGCTGTTGCGCGGTTCCAGATGCAATACGCGGCGGAGCTACCGAGCATTACCTGGTTCCAGGAAGAATTGGCCCGTCTGGGTTACCAGACGCCTCAGACCGGGGAGCTGGATGTCGCCACGCGCCATGTCATTGCGGCGTTCCAGATGCATTTCCGGCCGTCGCTGTTTGACGGCACACCGGATGCGGAGAGTGCCGCAATCCTGCGCGCGTTGAATCGAACTTAAAGCGGCAACGCCATATAAAACTGAGTGCCCTGCCCCGGCCGCGAATACACGCCCATGCGGCCGCCGTGCAGTTGCACGATTTCCTTGCAAAGCGCCAGGCCCAGGCCGGCGCCGCCTTTCTTGCGGCCCACCTGGACAAAGGGTTCGAAGATCCGTCCCTGCTGCCCGTAAGCGATGCCTTCGCCGTTGTCCTCGACGCTGACAATCACTCGCTCACCATGACGGCGCGCCTGCAGGCGAATCTGCCCACCCGCCGCCGTGTGGCGCAGGGCGTTGCCCAGCAGGTTGTCCAACACCCGCTCAAGCTGTGCCTGGTCTGCATACAACCGAGGCAAATCGGATTGAGCTTCTACCAGCAATTCGATGTTCTGAGCATTGGCCGGCTCTACGAAGCGTGCACGGGCGTGCTCCAGCAGGTCAGTCACATCGCACGGCCCCAGCGTTAGCTTCTGCAGACCGTTCTGGTAGCGCGAGAAATTCAGCAGGTCATTGATCAACTGCATCAGTCGCTGCATTTCTTCATTGACCGTATCCAGCAAGTCCGCTTCACGGGACTCGGCCGGGAACTTCGCACGCTCGCGAAACAGCCCGAATGCCATGTGCATGCCGGTCACCGGCGTACGTAGTTCATGGGAGGCGCGTAATACGAACTCGCTGCGTACCCGTTCGAAGGCGCGTTGTTCGGTGACGTCGTGCAGCACCATCACTGCGCCGAGGATATGCCCCTGGGTATGGCTCACCGGGGTCAGGCTGTACGTCAGCAGGCGCAGTTCGCCTTCCACTTCCACTTCCAAATCGTCCGGCGCCCGCTCCAGGTTACCACCGCGCAGTACCAGTTGCAGTTGCTCATCCAGCTCGGGGCGTGCCAGTGCTTCGCCAAGACCTTGACCGAGGCGTTCCTCGTCCCAGCCCAATTGACGCTGGGCCACGGGGTTGAGGTGTTCCAGACGGCCTTGGCGGTCAATCATCAGCAGGCCATCGTCGATGCTGTCGAGTACAGCTTGCAGACGTTGTTGGCCGGCCAGCAACTCATCGACATTGGTTGCCTGATGCTGGCGCAACGCTTCGGCCATGATGCCGAAGCGGCGTGTCAGCTGGTTCATTTCTGCTGCGGACGAGATCGGCAGCGTGACCTCGAAATCGCCCTGGCCGATCTTGTCGGCGGCTTTGGCCAGAGCTTCGATCGGCCCGCCGAAGCGCCGGGCAATGCCATGGGCGGTCACAAACCCGATGATCAGCACTGCAAGCCCCACCAAGCCCAGCAAGCCGGCGATCAGCAACGCGCGCTCACGTGATTTGTGCTCGCTGTTGCTGATGTTCTCCAACGCCTGCTTGTGTTCGTTGATCAGGCCGTTGCGCAACGTATTGAAGGTTTCGGTGAGCTTTTCCTTGGAGCCTGGAGGAGGCGTCGGTTGCTGGGATTCGTCAAAGGCGTCCAGCAGATCCTGATACTGGCCTCGGGCCTCACTGAACCCAGTCCCGCGATCGTCGCGCTGCTCATGGGCGATGCCCTGGTCCAGCAGGTCGAAGTAGCGTTGCTTGGAGGCTTGCAGTGCCTCAGGGTCGGGGCGTTCCTCCAGCATCATGATCAGTTGATCGCCCAAGCTCTGGCGCAGCTTCAGCCCCAAGTCCAGTGTGATGAAGTTGCTGCGAATCAGGGATTCCTGGGTCTTGGCCATTTGCATGACGCTGACCAGGCCCAGGATCAAGCCCAGCAGGGCGACGGTGATCAACGCTGAGATACTCAGGAACAACCGAGTACGCAGCTTCATCGCTAACTTCATAAGGTGCAGCTCACAGGTTGTACTGTTTGCGTTTGCGGTACAGGGTCGACGCGTCGATGCCCAAGGTGCGGGCGGCCTGGTCCAGTGTGTCGCTGGTGGCGAGCACGGCGCCGATATGAGCTTTTTCCAACTGATCCAGGCTGAGTGCCGCGCCGATGCGTGGGGCGTTGTTACCAGGTTGTTCGGCCATGCCCAGATGGGTGATTTCCACCTTATCTTGCGGGCAGATAATACTGGCGCGCTCCACCACGTTGCGCAGTTCACGGATATTGCCGGGCCAGCGGTAGTTGAGCAGTGCTTCGCGCGCTTCATCGCTGAAGCCACGCGCCGGTCGGGCGTATTCCTTGACGAAGCGCGCCAGGAAGCGATCGGCCAGGGTCAGGATGTCCTCACTGCGCTCGCGCAGCGGCGGCAAGTGCAAGGTGATGACATTGAGGCGGTACAGCAAGTCTTCGCGGAAGCGGCCGTCGCGGACCATGTCTTCCAGATTCAGGTTGGTGGCTGCCAGAATACGCACGTCGGCACGGCGAGTGACCGGATCGCCCACGCGCTCGTATTCCTTATCCTGAATAAAGCGCAGCAACTTGGGTTGCAATGTGAGGGGAAAGTCGCCGATCTCATCGAGAAACAGCGTTCCGCCGTCCGCTTGGTTAACGCGGCCCAAGGTACTTTCGCTGGCGCCGGTAAACGCACCGCGGCTATGACCAAACAACTCGCTTTCCATCAGTTCTGCGGTCAGCGACGGGCAGTTGATGGTGACGCAGGATTTTTTCGAGCGCTTGCTCCAGCCGTGGATGGCGCGGGCGAGTTCGCCTTTACCGGTACCGGATTCGCCCAGGATCAGAATATTGGCATCGGTGCCGGCCACCTGGCGCGCGGTTTCCAGTACCACCATCATTGCAGGGCTGTGGGAATCGAGGCCGTCTTTGGGCTGGCGCACTTCGCCTTCAAGGGCTTCGAGGCGTGCGGAGAGTTGGCGTACTTCCAACTGCTTGGCGGTGGCGAGGCGCAGTTGATCAGGGCTGCAAGGCTTGACCAGGTAATCGGCAGCGCCGGCCTGGATCGCATCAACGGCGGTATCGACTGCAGAGTGGGCGGTCACAATCACAACACGCATCCACGGCGCTTGGATACGCATCTGGGCCAGTACATCCAGGCCATTGTCCTCGCCCAGGCGCAGGTCGAGGAAGCATAAGTCGAACACCTGGCGCTGCATCAAGGCATCGGCCTGAGCGGCGCTGTTCGCGGTGGCTACGGTGTAGCCTTCATCTTCCAGGCAATAACGGAAGGTGCGGAGGATCGCGGATTCGTCATCCACTAAAAGAATGCGGCCTTGAAGTTCCTTGGCTGATTCCATCTGTCCCGCGCTCCTTAAACTATGAATGATGGTGTTTAGTCCCGGAATAATCGGGCAAGTTGCATGGTTTATTCTGATCGATAAAAGGCAGCGTCGCGCAGCTATCTGCACCGTTGCCTACAAAGCCCCGGCTGATGGCGTTTTCATGCCGTCTTGCCACTTGGGCAACACTCATTCCGTTTTCTATCCATTGATCCGACCGCTGGCCATCGTGCATTTCGCACGGCCCTCAGAGGGGCATCGTGCAGGATGCTGGGGGGCAACCCAATCGTCAATATTCAACTCATTGATTTTATTGAGTTTTATTTTGTAAAAAAGCTGGCATGCACTCTGCAATACCTCTCCCAACGAATAATCAAAATGCGGGAGAACAGCAGCATGACTCGCCAAAGCCTCAGCCAATTGCGTGTATCGCCACTGCGCTTGCAACAAGGCCTGTTTGCCAGCCTGGCCCTGATGGTCACGCTGATTGGCGGCCAACAGTTGCAACATTGGCAGCAGAGTCAGCAGCAGATCCCCCAGTTTGAACGTCCGGCCATGACCCAAACCCATTTCCGTTCCGTTGGCAGTGTTGCTGCCGATGCAACAGCCCCGCAATTGCGGATGGTTGACCAGGAGTCTGCCCTGAGTGAACTGCCATCCCAGGAGCGTTGGGTGTTCTAGGCACCAACAGCCGCTTGTATTGAGCGGCTGCACGGCACTACCGCTGTTACCCCTATAAAAGCGTAAGGAGAATCACCATGTTGAGTTGGGCAATCACATTTCTGATCATCGCCATTGTGGCTGCAGTCCTGGGCTTCGGTGGTATCGCGGGCACCGCCACGGGTATCGCAAAAATTCTGTTTGTGGTCTTCCTGGTGATGTTCATCGCTTCCTTCTTCTTTGGTCGTCGCGGCCGAGGCTGAACATGACGACTTTGTCCCTTAAAGCTCTTGCTGCCGCCCTGCTCCTGGGCGGCAGCGGCTTGGCGATGGCCGCCAATGACGGCCAATCCCGGGCCAACGAATTGCTCAGTGCGGACCCGCAATACCGCGAAACCTGGCAAGGCGTGGTGAAGAAAGAAGAACGTCTGCCGGAATGGGTGATGAACCTGTCCGGTACGGCCGAACAAATGAATGCCGTGGAAGAAGATGGCGACAAGTATTTGGTCGGGCCGCTATGCGAAACCGCTGACACGTGCCTGAACAAACGCCTGATCGTTGCCTTCAGCCTCGACAAGGAAGATGCCTACGCCATGTTGGTGGAAGTCCCGGCCGGTCTTCCGGCGGACAAATCCCCGACGCGGCATGCCGATTACCGTTTTATCGGTAAGCCGGATGAAGGCATGCAGAAGTTGCTCATGGAGCAGCTGAAGAAAGATCCGAATTGGTATTAGGTTCCGCCTGATGACGCGTCTGTCGTCTGCGAAGCCTGCGTCCATAGGAAGAAGCCCCTCGCTTCTTTCTGTTTGCATCGCTCGCCAAGGGTGATGCATGACCAAGGGGTCGGGTTGCTCTGATCAATCGGGATCGGCGTGACCTACGGGCACAGGGAGTGCCTGCGCAAGGGCCGGGTCAGGCGAAAAGCTGCGACGCAGGTTCACAAGCTCACGGCTTGCTGAACTTGCGGCGGGCTTATTTCTCTTTTGTTATGCCCTCCTTAGTCGAATATTTCCCTTCTGCTTGTTCAGAACCATTTCTTGGTATGTCCGGTCGACCATCTATCGATAAAATTTGATGGTGCCCATAGGACATTTCCGACACTAAACAACGGAATTCCCAAGCATTTCTGCCAGCGCTTGAAAGACGTCCTAATTCTCTGAGCGAGCCGGGTTTGGCCGGTTCACGGCATGTATGTCGGACAAAATGTCACATTTGAACTGACCGTTCGGACAGTTATTATGAAAAAAAGCCATGCCGATTCGGCATAGGGTAGGCGTTTACGGCATTAGACGTCGCTCCCTTGCATGGGAATAGTTGCGCCTTTTTTCGCCTGCCAGTAAGCCATTTCGGCCATGCTGCGGTGACCTTCCATGGAGGCAGATGCACACACTTTTTCGCTCTCGAGCGTTGCAGCTGGCGCATTTGCCTTAAGTTCACTTGAAGTAAGGGTAATGACATGAAGAAGGCAAAGCTAAGCCTCGCCTGGCAGATCCTCATCGGTTTGGTGCTGGGGATCGCAATCGGTGCAGTGCTCAACCATTTCAGTGCTGAAAAGGCCTGGTGGATCAGCAATGTGTTGCAGCCAGCGGGCGATATCTTTATCCGCCTGATCAAGATGATCGTGATCCCGATTGTGATCTCCTCGCTGATCGTCGGCATTGCCGGTGTCGGTGACGCGAAGAAGCTCGGGCGTATCGGCGTCAAAACCATCCTTTACTTCGAAATCGTCACCACTATCGCCATCGTGGTCGGCCTGCTGCTGGCCAACCTGTTCCACCCAGGCGCCGGCATCGACATGAGTACCCTGGGTACCGTCGACATCTCCAAGTACACCGCCACCGCCGCCGAAGTGCAGCATGAGCATGCGTTCATCGAGACCATCCTCAACCTGATCCCGTCGAACATCTTCGCCGCTGTTGCCCGTGGCGAAATGCTGCCGATCATCTTCTTCTCGGTGCTGTTCGGCCTGGGCTTGTCGAGCCTCAAGCCTGAGCTGCGCGAGCCACTGGTGACCATGTTCCAGGGCGTGTCCGAGAGCATGTTCAAAGTCACCCACATGATCATGAAGTACGCCCCGATCGGCGTATTCGCACTGATCGCCGTGACCGTCGCCAACTTCGGCTTCGCCTCCTTGCTGCCGCTGGCCAAGCTGGTGATCCTGGTTTACGTCGCCATCCTGTTCTTTGCCTTTGCAGTACTGGGTCTGATCGCTCGCCTGTTTGGTTTCTCGATCCTCAAGCTGATCCGTATCTTCAAGGATGAGCTGGTCCTGGCCTACTCCACCGCCAGTTCCGAAACCGTGCTGCCGCGCGTGATCGAGAAGATGGAAGCCTACGGCGCGCCGAAAGCCATCTGCAGCTTCGTGGTGCCGACCGGTTACTCGTTTAACCTCGACGGTTCGACCCTCTACCAGAGCATCGCGGCAATCTTTATTGCCCAGCTGTATGGCATCGACCTGTCGGTTGGCCAGCAGTTGATGCTGGTCCTAACCCTGATGGTCACCTCCAAAGGCATCGCTGGTGTGCCGGGCGTGTCCTTCGTGGTGCTGCTGGCGACCCTGGGCAGCGTGGGCATTCCGCTGGAAGGCCTGGCGTTCATCGCCGGTGTCGACCGCATCATGGACATGGCGCGTACCGCCTTGAACGTGATCGGCAACGCCCTGGCCGTATTGGTCATCTCCCGTTGGGAAGGCATGTACGACGACGCCAAGGGCGAGCGCTACTGGAACTCGCTGCCGCACTGGCGCAGCAAGGAAGCCGCGCCGGCCGCCCAAGCGACCCGCAGCTGATAGCACTACAGCTCTAAGACAAACCCCGGATAATTCCGGGGTTTGTCGTTTCTGCCAGCCCCGCTATCATTCGCTCCATTCTTTGGGGGATTCAACTGATGCTCAATGGCCTGTGGCTTGGCTTCTTTGTCGTGGCAATGGTGTCGGCACTGGCGCAATGGCTGGTCGGCGGTAACGCCGGAATTTTCGCGGCAATGGTCGAAAGCATTTTCGCCATGGCCAAACTGTCGGTGGAAGTAATGGTGCTGCTGTTCGGCACCCTGACCCTGTGGCTGGGTTTCTTGCGCATCGCCGAGAAGGCCGGAATCGTCGATTGGTTGGCCAAGGCCCTTGGCCCGCTGTTTCGCCGCCTGATGCCGGAAGTGCCTGCCGGCCACCCCGCGATCGGTTTGATCACCCTCAACTTCGCCGCCAACGGCTTGGGCCTGGATAACGCGGCGACGCCTATCGGTTTGAAAGCGATGAAGGCGCTGCAGGAACTCAACCCCATCCCCAACACCGCGAGTAATGCGCAGATCCTGTTCCTGGTGCTCAACGCGTCGTCGCTGACGCTACTGCCGGTGACCATCTTCATGTACCGCGCCCAGCAAGGCGCGGCGGACCCGACGCTGGTGTTTCTGCCGATCCTGCTGGCGACCAGCGCCTCAACCCTGGTCGGCCTGCTCTCGGTGGCGATCATGCAGCGCCTGCGGCTGTGGGACCCGGTGGTGCTGGCCTATCTGATTCCGGGTGCACTGGTGTTGGGCGGCTTCATGGCATTGCTGGCGACCCTTTCCGCGACGGCGCTGGCTGGCTTGTCGTCGATCCTCGGCAACCTCACGCTGTTCGGGTTGATCATGCTGTTTCTGGTGATCGGCGCGTTGCGCAAGGTCAAGGTCTACGAGGCATTTGTCGAAGGCGCAAAAGAAGGCTTCGACGTGGCCAAGAACCTGCTGCCGTACCTGGTGGCGATGCTGTGTGCCGTGGGTGTGTTGCGCGCTTCGGGCGCCCTGGATTTCGGCCTGGAAGGCATTCGCCATGTGGTCGCCTGGACCGGTATGGACACACGCTTTGTCGATGCCTTGCCGACTGCGATGGTCAAGCCGTTTTCCGGCAGCGCTGCGCGGGCGATGTTGATCGAGACCATGCAGACTCAAGGTGTGGACAGCTTCCCGGCGCTGGTCGCGGCGACGATTCAGGGCAGTACTGAGACCACCTTCTATGTGTTGGCGGTGTACTTTGGATCGGTGGGAATTCAACGGGCCAGACATGCGGTGGGGTGTGCGTTGCTGGCGGAGTTGGCCGGTGTCGTGGCGGCTATTGCGGTGTGCTACTGGTTCTTTGGCTGAGGCTTATACCGCTTTCGCGAGCAAGCCCGCTCCCACATTCGACCGCGTTTCGTCAGGATGAACACGGTCAAATGTGGGAGCGGGCTTGCCCGCGAAGAGGCCCTCAGCGTTTCGGTGCACTATTGCCCTGCGCAACCACCCAATCCACCACCTGCTTATTCAACTGATCCCCCGCCTGCCCAAACCCGGCCACCACCGCTGGCACCTTGGTGTCGCTCACCGGCTGCCGCACCTCAAACCGTCGGCTGGCAACAATTCGCTGGTCACTGCCGCGCACCAACCGCGCATCCAGGCGAATCACCACCTCCACCGCACTGCCGTGGTATTCACTCTGGAATGCCTGCAATTGCCCGCCCAGCTCATAGTCGGACTGCAGGTTGGTGTCGTCGGTGCTCAGCAGCGTCACCCGGCCATCGCGCTGGAAGCCGTCCATGAAGCGGTTGCGCAGCAGCACCGGCGACGGGTCGCTCCAGCGCGAGTTGGCATAACTGCTGATCAGGTCGCCATTGGGCACCACGGCAATGCGCGGACTGTCGAGAAATTCGCTGGTCTGCGGCTTGTTCACGCGCAGCGACCAACTGACCGGCGTGGCCTGGCTGGCAGCCTGTGTCGCGGCCAGGCGATACACATCCGAAGGGTCGGCCTTGGGCAGGATCGAGCACGCGCTCACCAGCGCCAAGGCCACAGGGGCGATCATTTGGTAAGCACGCTTCATGGCGTGAACTCCTTGTTCTTGTCGCTGCCCAGCAGGTAACCGCTGGGGTTGGCTTCCAGGCGGCGGGAGATGGCGCGTAGCGAACCGAGGGTTTCGCGCAGTTCGCGCACGGCCGGCGCCAGTTCGTTGAGGCCTTGCATGCCGCTGTTCACCGAGTCCTTGTTGTCTGTCAGCAAGGTGTTGATGGTCGCGGTGCTTTGTTCAAGGGATTTCATGGCCTGTTCGGCACTGCCGAAGGCCTGCTTGCCTTGTTCGTTGAGCAAGCCGTTGGCGTTGCGCATCAGCACAGTGGTCTGCTCCAGGGCAGCGCTCGCCTGTTTGCTCACCTGCATCAGTTGCTGCATCACCACCTTGATATCGCCGCGCTGGTCGGCGATGGCGCCGGTGGTTTGTTGCAGGTTGTCCAGGGTGTTGCTCAGGCGCTCGACGTTCTCGCGGGAGAACATGTGGTTGGCGTTGTGCAGCAGCAGGTTGATGCTGGTCATCAGGTCGTTGCTATTGTTCAGCAGTCGCGCGATGGGCGATGGTGAGGCGATGATCTGTGGCAGGTTACCGTCCTTGCCCTTGAGTTCGGGACTCTGCGGGGTGCCGCCACTGAGCTGGATGATCGAGGTACCCGTGATGCCGGTCAGGGCCAGCTTCGCCTGGGTGTCTTCCTTGACCGGCGTCTGCCCGGCCAGGCGGATACGTGCCAGGACGCGGCGCGGATCCTTGGGGTCCAGGCTCAGGCTGATGACATCGCCCACCTTGATCCCGCTGTACTGCACCGAACTGCCCTGGGACAGGCCACTGACGGCCTCGTTGAAGATCACTTCGTAGTCCTGGAAGGCGCTGTCGACGCTGGACTTGGCCAGCCACAGGCCGAACAGCATCGCGCCGACCACCACGATCACGCTGAACAGACCGATCATCACATGATGGGCTCGGGTTTCCATGTCATACCTCGTTAAGCGATTGAGCGGCATCCAATGCCGCGCGGCCACGGGGGCCGTGGAAATATTCGTGGATCCATGCGTCGTCCGTTTCCGAGACAACATCGATGGCATCGGCCACCAGCACTTTCTTCTGCGCCAGCACCGCCACACGGTCGGTGATGGTGTACAGCGTGTCCAGGTCGTGGGTGACCAGGAACACACTCAGGCCCAGCGCATCGCGCAGGGTCAGGATCAGTTGGTCGAATTGCGCCGCGCCGATCGGGTCGAGGCCGGCGGTGGGTTCGTCGAGGAACAGGATGTCCGGGTCCAGGGCCAACGCACGGGCCAGGGCGGCGCGTTTGATCATGCCGCCGGACAGTGACGCCGGGTACTTGTCGGCCGCCGACAATGGCAACCCGGCCAGGGCGAGTTTCACCGCGGCCAAGTGCTCGGCGTCGCGGCGGCTGAGGCCGGCATGTTCGATCAACGGCAGCGCGACGTTTTCGGTCACGGTCAGCGAAGAAAACAGCGCGCCCTTCTGGAACAGCACGCCAAAGCGCCGTTCCACCAGGGAACGCTCATGTTCCGGCAGGCTCGGCAGGTTCTTGCCGAACACCCGCACTTCGCCTTCGCTGGGTCGACGCAGGCCGACGATACTGCGCAGCAGCACCGACTTGCCGCTGCCGGAGCCACCGACCACCGCGAGGATCTCGCCTTTGTACAAATCCAGGTCGAGGTTCTCGTGCACGCTCTGGCTGCCAAAGCGATTGCATAGGCCGCGCACTTCAATCACCGCCTCGGCGGGCGCTCGGTGTAGACGACTCACCAGCCCATCTCCATGAAGAACAGCGCGGCGACCGCATCCAGCACGATCACCACAAAGATCGATTGCACCACGCTGGAGGTGGTGTGGGCGCCGACCGACTCGGCACTGCCGCTGACCTTGAAGCCCTCCAAGCAGCCAATGGCGGCGATCAGGAACGCAAAAACCGGCGCTTTCACCATGCCCACCAGGAAGTGCTGGACGCCAATGTCCGATTGAAGCAGCGACAGGAACATTGCCGGCGAAATATCCAGGGCCACCGCGCAGACCACGCCGCCGCCGACAATCCCCGAGAGCATCGCTAGGAAGGTCAGCATCGGCAATGCCACCAGCAGCGCCAGTACGCGAGGCAGCACCAGCAACTCCATCGGGTCCAGGCCCAGGGTGCGGATTGCGTCGATTTCTTCGTTGGCCTTCATCGAGCCGATCTGGGCGGTAAAGGCACTGGCGGTGCGACCGGCGATCAGGATCGCCGTCAGCAACACGCCGAATTCCCGCAGGAAGGAGAACGCCACCAGGTCGACGGTAAAAATAGTCGCGCCAAAACTCTTGAGCACGGTGGCGCCGAGGAATGCCACCACGGCACCCACCAAAAAGGTCAGCAGGGCCACGATGGGCGCGGCGTCGAGGCCGACCTGCTCCAGATGCGCGACCATGGGCGTGATGCGCCAGCGCTTGGGACGGAAAATGCCACGGGCGAAGGTTTCGAGAATCAGGCCGATAAAACCCAGCAGTTTCTTGCTGTCCTGCCAGACGGTGTCCACCGCCCGGCCAATGCGCGCTAGCACCTGAATGCCAGCGGCTTCTTCCGGTGCTTTGTCCGGCACGCAAAAGTCATTCAGGGAGCGGTAGACGGTCTTGAGCAGGGCGCGGTCGGCGGCAGACAGGCTGCAGTCGGTCTGTTCGGCGGATTGCTCGATGCGGCTTGGCCCCAGCAACTCCACCAGCAACGACGCGCCGGCAGTATCCAGGGCGCCGAGGCCGTTGAGGTCGATGCGTGCGCCGGCGTCGTATTGGCCGTCGAGCTTGTCCGACAGCTTCTTCAGGTTGGCATAGTGGGCAAGCGTCCAGTCCCCCGTAATCCTCAGCTGTGGCGGGGTGGTGGACGTATCGAGGTGGGCTGCACCGGCCGTCGTAGGGGGGGTCATAAGCTCCGAGCTTGTTTGGCTATCCACAATTCCTACGTAATAGCACGAACCTGCCTACTTTGGGTTGTCCGTTTGTGCTGAGTCCGTCACTTTGAAGCGCAGCACGCCGATTACCTGCCCGTCTTCAGTCAGCACGCGTACTTGCCAGCGACCCGCGGCGTCGCCGGGGAAGTTCTGCTTGTGGGTCCAGGCGCGGTAGCCCTCTTTGCGTCCGCCATGGATATCCAAGGCGATGCGGTCGACCTCTTTGCCGTTGAATTGCCACACATGGTAGATGCGCTCATCCAACCCGCGCGGTGCGTTGATGGCGGTGTAGGCGTACAGCCCGCCGCTGCGCAGTTGGGCGGCGGTGACTTCCTTGAGGTCGTCGCCCGGCGTGCGGTCTTGCAACTGTGTGCTGATGGCCACTTCAGTCATCCACAAGGTGGCTGGTGGCACCCAACTGCGCAGGAACCATCCGGCGCAACCAATGGCGGCCGTGACCCCGAGCAACATCGCCCAGCCTTTAAGGCTGCGTAGCGGCAGGCTCACGGCCAGGCTTGGGATCGACAACGCCATGGCCACGCCGAGGGCCAATTTGTAACTCTCGGCGGTGGTCAGGTGCAGGATGATCGGCAGCGCGGTGAGCAGCGCGGCGAACAGTGTGAAGGTGTGCAGCGCGAGGAACAGTGAACGTTTGGGCGCCAGCCATTTGTAGTACAGCGGGTCGACAATCGACACCAGTGCCGCCGCGCCGAGCAGGCCGGTAAAAATCGATTGGCCGCTGTTCCAGGCGGTGGTGATGAAAAAGAACGGCAGCACAAAAAACAGACTTTCCTGATGGATCATCTGGGTTGCATAGCGCAGCAGCGGTTCGGGGATTTCGCGCTTGAAGACCTTGGTGAACATTTGGGTGAAGCTGTTTTCCAGCATCAGCCACAGCCAGCTCACCAGCATGATCACCGCGATCCAACTGGCCATGCCCTGTTGGCGGTCCACCAGGATGAAGCTGCCCACCCCCGAGATGAAGCCGCCGAGTGCAATCACCCCTGGGTAGCGCTTCATCAGCTCGAGAATGCGCTGGATTACGTGGGTCAGGTTTGGCATCTGGCGGTTCGCAGTCTTTGTAGGAAAAAATCCTAGACAGAATAACGTCTTAGCCCGTCGTCCGTTGCGTCATTACGCGATCCGTTTGCGATAAAGCCGCACGCCGATCAACACAAAGGCGATCAGCCCAAGGACACCGGCGCCGATCCAGCTCAGCAGGTCGTAACTGAGCAGCGGCTTCTCGATACGCCAGTAGCCGGGTTGCTTGAACACTTGGCGCATGGCCTGGTTGGTCTGGTCCAGACTCACGGCCTTGATGCGTTTGACCGGGTCGCTGAAGTGACCGTTGTTGTAATCGCCGGAAGCGCTCCAGTAATAGTCGGCCAGTGCGCTGTTGCCCTGCACGGCCCAGGCCTGACGGGCGACGGCGGCCTGTTGCAGGCGGGCGAATACCGCCGGGTCGAGACCGTCTTTGAGCAACTGCGCCCTGAGGTCCTGCAAGACCTGCTCAGCTTTGGGGAGGTTTTCCCGCTCCAGGTCGGCATTCAGGCTGAGGAAGCCGACGCCACCGAGCACTTCGCGCTCGCTCCACGGGCCGTAGGACAAGCCGTGCTTGAGGCGCAGTTGGCGGTACAACGCCCAGTCGAGGTAGTCCTTGAGCAGGTCGTAGGTTTCATCATGCCCGTCGTCCAGTACCGGCTCAGGGAACAGCCAGTGCAGTTTGGCGCTATCGCCGACCCAGCCGTGGATCAGTTCGCGGTGGGTGGCGGCGGCATGCTGGATTTCCGGGAGTGCCGGGTGTTCCGTCGGTTCGACCGGGTCAAGCTGGCCATAGGTACGTTCCAGATAGGCCGGCAGCAGTTTGTCGAGGTCACCGACGATGATCAGGCTCATGTTGTTGGGCGCGTACCAGTTTTTGCGCAGGTTCTCCAACTGGTCGCGAGTCAGATGGTCGACCTCGGCGCGTTCGGCGCATTTGAGGCCCAGCTCGACGGCCAGTTGATTGCTGGCGGTGTGGCCTAGATCCTGGCGATCCAGCAGGCGTTGCAGGTGTGAGTAGTGGCCGCCGTCTTCGCGCTCCACCACCCGCTTGGCGGCGTCGATATTGGCGTCGGTCAATTCGGTGCGGGTGAGGATCGCCAGCAGCAGGTCCAGCACCTTGCGCTGGTTTTGCGCGGGCGCCTCGATCACGAAGGTGGTGTCGGCGTTGCTGGTATAGGCATTCCACTCGCCGCCCAGGGCTTGCATGCGGTCTTCCAGCTCACCTTCTCCACCGCCGTCGATGCCGCTGAACAGCAAGTGTTCCAGCAGGTGCGGCAGCTCTTTGTCCTCGCAACTGAAGTCATCCAGACCCACGCCCACCACCAGGCGGATCGCCACATGCCCGCGTTCGGTGCCCGGCTTGAGCAGCAATTGCAGGCCATTGGGCAAGGTGTAGCCCTCGACTTGCAGGCGGTCAAAGGCAAAGGCATGGGCAGAGCCCATGAGCAGACAGGCGAACAACAGGCGACGCATAACAAGCTTCCTGGCGAGTGAGGTCAGTTTTAACTGACTTCGCGGGCCATAGTACGTTCAGGGCGAATGTGTGATGTCGGCAATATCTTCGGCGGAGAGCGCGCCGGTGTCGGACGTTTCCAACACTACATAAGCACTGCTGCAAAACAACGAGTTGAGGCGTTTCATGTCCGCAATCAGCTCCAGGTGTAGGGAGCTGGTCTCCAGGCTCTGTACGATTTTTCTCTGCAGGCGACTCACGTGCGCGTGGGCCAGGCGGCGTTCCTGGGCGCGGAATCGGCGTTTTTCGCGCAGCAATTGGCGGGCACTTTCCGGGTCGGCGCTGAGGAACACCGACAGGCCCAGGCGCAGGTTGGCGATCAACTGACTGTGCAGCCCAGTGAGTTCTTCCAGGCCCACTTCCGAGAACTGGCGACGCTGGGAAGTTTTCTGCTGCTGAACTTTGCGCAGCATGCGTTCGATCAGGTCGCCGGCCAGTTTCAGGTTGATCGACAGCTCGATGATTTCGGCCCAGCGCCGGCTGTCCTGTTCACTGAGGTCTTCGCGGGGCATTTGCGCCAGGTAGAGCTTGATCGCGCTGTACAGCGATTCGACGTCGTCGCTGAGGCTGCGCATTTCCTGGGTGATGGCGGTCTGTTTGCCGCGCAGCACCTCCTGCATGGCGGTCAGCATGTTGTCGATCAGGTCGCCCAGGCGCAGGGTTTCACGGGCGGCGTTGGCCAGGGCCAGGCTTGGGGTGCTGAGTGCCGTCAGGTCCAGATGGCGCGGCTTGGCTTTGCCGTTGACCTCTTCACGCTCGGGCAGCAGCCAGGCGCACAGTTTTGCCATCGGGCCGATGGTGGGCAACAGGATCAAGCAACGGCTCACGTTGTAGAGCAGGTGGAAGGTGATGACCATGCCTTGGGCGCTGTAGTCCAAGCCATCCATCCACAGCACCAGCGGGTCCAGCACAGGAATGATCAGCAACAGGCCGATCAATTTGTACAGCAGGCTGCCCAGCGCGACCTGGCGCCCGGCCGCGTTCTGCATGCTGGTACTGAGGAAGGCCAACACGCCGCTGCCGATGTTGGCGCCGATCACCAGGCCGATCGCGACATGCAAGCCGATCACGCCTGCGCCGGCCAGAGTCGCGGTCAGTAGGACAGCGGCCAGGCTGGAGTAGGAAATCATCGCGAACAAGGCGCCGACCAGGGCGTCGAGCAAGATGTCGCCGGTCAACGATGCGAACAACACTTTCACGCCTTGGGCGTGGGTGATGGGGCCGGCGGCTTCCACGATCAGTTGCAGCGCGAGGATGATCAGCCCGAGGCCGATCCCCACGCGTCCCAACTGCCCTGCCCGCGTTTGCTTGCGCGACAGGAAGAAAATCACCCCAAGAAAAATCAGCAGCGGCGACAGCCAGGACAAATCGAACGTCAGCACCCGCGCCATCAACGCAGTACCGACATCCGCCCCGAGCATGGTCGCCAGGGCGGGCATCAGGCCCATCAGGCCCTGGCCGACGAAGGAGGTCACCAGCATCGCCGTGGCGTTGCTGCTCTGCACCATGGCCGTCACCAGGATACCGGCGATAAACGCCAGCCAGCGCTTGGACATGTTCTGCCCGATGACTTGGCGCAAGTTGGAACCGTAGACCCGCAGGATGCCGGTACGGACGATGTGCGTGCCCCAGATAAGCAGGGTCACGGCGGAAAGCAGATTGAGCAAGGTCAGCATGCTCGGCCCCCCGTGTGGGTGCGCTCTAAAGTGAGCGAATGAAAGTTGCCGCGTGCCGCTCTACGTCTTGTACTTAAGCTGTAGTTGGCGAATGGGCTCTGCGCCAGCATCGCATAGCTAAAGTGGGGATTGAAACAAAACTGTCATGAAATCAACTTTTTGTGGATGCAAAAAAGGGGCTTAAAAAGCCCCTTTTTGTCTGGCTCGGGTTTATTGACCCGGAATGTCTTTGCGCAGTTTCACCGGATCCTGCTGTTTTTTCTTTTTCGCGATGGCGGTGCGCATCTTGATGTTCACCGCTTCCACCGCCAGCGAGAACGCCATGGCGAAGTAGACGTAGCCTTTTGGCACGTGCACATCGAAGGATTCCGCGATCAGCACGGTACCCACGACCAGCAGGAACGACAGCGCCAGCATTTTCAGCGACGGGTGCTTGTCGATGAACTCGCTGATGGTGCCAGCAGCCAACATCATCACCAATACCGCCACGACAATCGCCGCGACCATGACCGGAACATGGGACACCATGCCGACAGCGGTGATGACCGAGTCCAGGGAGAACACGATGTCGATGATCGCGATCTGGATGATGGTGTAGATGAACTTGCCACCGGCGCCCTTCGGCTCGTCGTGGGTTTCGTCTTCACCTTCAAGCGCGTGGTACATCTCCTGGGAGCTTTTCCACAGCAGGAACAGGCCACCGAAGAACAGGATCAGGTCGCGACCGGAAATGCCTTGGCCGAAGACCACAAAGAGGTCGGCGGTCAGTTGCATCACCCAGGTGATCGACAGCAGCAACAGAATGCGCGTGACCATGGCCAGCGCCAGGCCGAAGATCCGGGTGCGCGCCTGCATATGCTTGGGCATGCGGCTGACCAGGATCGAAATCATGATGATGTTATCGATGCCCAGGACGATCTCGAGGGCCGTCAGGGTGAAGAAGGCAATCCAGATCTCCGGATTGGTCAGCCATTCCATGTGTATTCCTTTGAGCGAGTGTTAAACCGCGCAAGCTGCAGCGCCGCGCGGTTGGGTGTTTGGATTATAGAGTGCTGAACAGCGGAATAATCCCCATCAGCAAAGCGGCGACCATTATGCACAGGCACACCAGCACTGCCCACTTGAGGGTAAAGCGCTGGTGATCGCCAAACTCGATACCGGCCAAAGCGACCAGCAGGTAGGTCGAGGGTACGAGCGGGCTCAACAGGTGCACAGGTTGGCCGACGATCGACGCACGTCCCATTTCTGCCGCAGTGATGCCGTAGTGGCTGGCGGCTTCGGCGAGTACTGGCAATACGCCGTAGTAGAACGCATCGTTGGACATGAAGAACGTAAACGGCATGCTCACTAGCGCGGTGATCACGGCCAGGTACGGGCCCAGCGCGTCAGGGATAACGGCCAGCAGACTCTTGGACATGGCATCGACCATGCCGGTGCCCGACAGGATGCCGGTGAAGATACCGGCCGCGAAGATCAGCCCCACCACCGCCAATACGCTGCCGGAGTGGGCGGCGACGCGGTCTTTCTGCATCTGCAGGCACGGGTAGTTGACGATCATCGCGATACTGAACGCCACCATGAATAGCACCGGCAGCGGCAACAGGCCGGCGATCAACGTGCACATCAGGGCGAACGTCAGCGCGCCGTTGAACCAGATCAGTTTCGGGCGACGAGCGTCCGGGAATTGCGACACGCTGATTTCGCTGTGGTCGATCTCGTCGCCTTGCAGGTGCAATTCACCCAGGCGTGCACGTTCGCGCAGGCCGTACATGTAGGCGATCACCAGGATTGCGACGACGCCGGCGGCCATGGCCGGGATCATCGGTACGAAAATGTCCGACGGGTCCACATGCAACGCACTGGCGGCGCGGGCGGTCGGGCCACCCCAAGGGGTCATGTTCATCACGCCACCGGCGAGGATGATCAAGCCAGCCATGATCCGCGGGCTCATGCCGATGCGCTGGTACAGCGGCAGCATGGCGGCCACGCAGATCATGTAGGTGGTAGCGCCGTCACCGTCGAGGGACACCACCAGGGCCAGCACGGCGGTGCCGACCGAGACTTTCAGCGGGTCGCCCTTGACCATCTTGAGGATCTTACGCACGGCCGGGTCGAACAGGCCGGAGTCGATCATCAGGGCAAAGTAGAGAATGGCGAACATCAGCATCACGCCGGTCGGCGCGAGCTTGGTGATGCCCGCGAGCATCATCGGGCCGATCTCCGGCGCGAAACCGCCGAACAGCGCGAACAGGATCGGCACGATGATCAGGGCGATCAGCGCGGATAGGCGCTTGGTCATGATCAGGAACATGAACGTGATGACCATGGCAAAGCCAAGGAAAGTCAGCATAGGAATACTCCAGGCGTAGCGCGGCTAGGGAATGGCGAACCGAGGGGGTCAGCGCAGAACGAAAGGCACGAGGCGTACGGGTGGAGTTGGGGCGAACAGGCGGGTACGAGCGGACATCGGGAATCACCATTGTTGTTGTTAACAGCCGGTCTGTTGCCGGCAGTGGGGGCGATCCTAGACGGGTAAGCTTTCAGCCAGCTTTCGCTGACAAAACAGACGATGGAGGGTAGGTATATGGTCTTCAGGTTTGCACAGACCAAATGTGGGAGCTGGCTTGCCTGCGATAGCATCACCTCGGTTCAACTGAACGACCGAGGTGTCTGCATCGCCGGCAAGCCCGCTCCTACAGATTCTGCGGCGGGGTTTCAGGGCAGTTCCAGGCCGCCTGCCGCCTTGTGCAAGGCCCGCAAATGCTCGCCTACCTGCTTGAGGTTGGCTTCGCAGGCGGCAATCTCGGCGGAGCGCGAGGGGTCCAGCAGCGCCCTCACCTCTTTATCCAGCTCGCCAGTCAGTGATTGCAGTTGCTTCTGGCGCTCGGCGCTTTCCGATTCCAGGCGCTTGGCTTCCGAAGGCTGCGGCAGGCCGTAGCCGCCGCTGCCCAAGAGTTCTGCCGGACGGCTGAGGAAGCCGCTGTTGGCAAGGATCTGTTGCAGCGTAGCGTTGGCTTTCTCCATGCCGCCGTTTTTCAGCTCGCGGGCGCCGAGGTAGCGTTGTTTGACTTCGTCCTGGGCCAGCATCAACTGCTTGCGAAAACTCGCCTGTTCAAGCAGCAGCAATGCGGCGCTGGTGCGCAGATCGGCCTGGCCGAACCACTGGCGGCGCTCCTCTGCGCTGAGGGACAGCCAGTCTTCGACCTGGGTCTGCTGGATCGGCAGATGCTTGCGCAGTACATCGAACATCGCTTGGTAGCGTTCGCGGAAGGAGTCGAAGTGATAGCCCAGGCGTAACGCCCGGCGTTTGTCGTCCAGTACGCTGGTGTCGGCCAGGCCACGAGCACTCAACACCTCAAGCAAACCGTTGGGGGTTATGTTGTCCAGGCCGGTCAGTTGCGGGTTGGCGCTGCCACTGCGTAACAGTTTCAGGCTCTCCACCGCACAGTTGTTGGAAATGAAGAAGTAATTACCGTCGTAGCTCCAGTGCATCTCGGCGGCATGCTCGACGGTGTCGTTGATTTCCTGGCGGGTCAGTTTCAACGGCACGGAGGCCAGGCCGCGCAACTCGGTCTTGGTGTACTCGTCGATCACTTGCGCCAACGGCAGGACAAACAGGCGCGACGGGTATTTGCCGACCAGGCCGTCCCAGCTCGACAGCTGTACGTCACCGACAAACGCGCGGTAGGACAATACTAGGTGCTGGTCCAGATCCAGCCGACAATCCGGACCACGCGGACGGCCTGGCGCGCAGATCACCAGGCGCAACATGCTGTGGCCCCAGCGGCTCACCAGGTTTTGATTGGCTTCGGCCAGCAGGTAGTCGATTTCGTAGACGCGCTCCGGGTCGACATGGCCCAGCGGCGTCTTGGCGAAATCGTTGCCGGCGTTCAGGAACGCATAGGTGTTGGCGCAGGTTTCTTGGTTCGGCGGCGCCCAGCCAAAGTGTTCTTTGTAATAACGGAACAGCGAGGGACGGCGGCAGGCGTAGCTCTGGTCAAGCAGGAAGTACTCCATGTTGACTGCGACGAATTCCAAGGGGCTGGTGGTTTCGTAGATGTCCGGGCTGCGTGCGACCTGATGGTTGTTCTGTTCGCGTTCGCCACGACGACCGACGTATTGCGGCCAGCCGGCAAGGTCCAGCAGGCGCGGGTCATCGCTGAGGGTAAAACGTCGGCCATTCTGGCCACGGCATTGATCAGGCAGGCCGATCAGGCCGGTGAGATTGTTCTGGCGGCTGCAGCGGTTGATCAGTGCGCGGTCTGCTTTGGACCACAGGCGTGCACGGTCATAAATGTGGGTCAGCTCATGCAGCACGGTGGCGAGCATTTCGCGGCGCACGGTGCCGTGGGGGCGATTGGTCTTCTGGGTGGCGGCGCTGCCGTCGGTCAGGCTGGCGAGCAAGTTGCGGTTGAGGTCCAGCTCGGACACCAGGGAGGCTTGCCCGTAGGCGTTCTCGGGCATCTTGTCGGTCCAGCCGACATCGATGCGCCGGTCCAACTGCTCGATGAAGCTAGGCGGTAAAGCGCGCATCGCTTCGTCGAGCAACGCCTGGCTGGCCTGCTGTTCAGCCGGGCTCAAGCCATCGGTCTTGAGCCGCAGTTGCAGGCCGGCTTGGGCTGCGCTGGCGCACAGCAGCACAACCCCGGCCAGGAGCCAGGCGGCAATTCGCCTCACAGTGCGAGGATAGCTTCGGCGAGGGTCTGGTCACTGGCGTCGCGGGCTTCCGGCAGACGTGTGCGCAGGGTGTCGAAGGCGGCTTCCAGGCGTGCGCCACGGATTTCGCCGTTGGTGGCGACGAAGCTGGCAGCGTCGTCGTGGGCTTCGCGCACGACTTTGGAGTCGCGTATGGAGGTGGTGGTGTCCGAGGTGAAATCAATGGTGCGACCAGAGGCGCGAACAATGATGTTACTGGTGGCCACCAGGGTCTGTGCCTGGGCAACGTCGGCCAATAACAGCAGGCCAAGGGCGGCGGCGATCAGCGGGCTACGCATGAGATGACTCCAATGAAAAAGATGGAATACAAAGATGATTATTGGACGAGAATTGCTTGCGCCAGTTCAAGGTCGCTGGCGTTAAGTTTTGGTTGGCTGCGGCGCAGATAATCCAGCGCGGATTCCAGCCGTGCGCCCCGCCATTGGCCGTCAGTGGCGATAAACGCAGCCGCGTCGTCCTGGGCGGCCATAATCACTTTTCTGTCGAAGGGCGCGGACGTCACCTTGCTGGTGGCGTACGCACTGGCGACGGTGCTTTGGGTGCTCAGGTCGAAAGCCGAAGCCACGGGCGACCAGGCGCCACAAAGCAATAGTGGAACTATTAAAAGGCGGTATGAAAAAGCCATGGGACTCGACAACTTAAAACGAGCGCCAAGGCTAGCGTAATGCCCGGGCGAGAGCCAGCGCCCAGGCATCAGCCCTGTATTCAGATCGCCAGGATGGCCTGGGCCAACTGTGCGTCAGTCGCGGTGTTCAACTGCGGCGCTTGTTGGCGAATCTGTGCCAGGGCACTTTCCAGTTTCACACCACGGATGGCGCCTTCACTGGCAACAAAGCTGGCGGCGTCGTCACGGGCGGCGCGCACGACTTTATTGTCGCGCAGGGACGAGGTGGCATCGGAAGTAGCGTCGGAGGTGGCTTTAAGCGCGCCGACGATGGAGTCGGTGGTCACGATGAAGCTGGTCGCGTTGGCGTTGGCAGCCAGGGCCAACAGGGCGGCGGCACTCAGCAGGCGAAGACGGGACATGGGATGACTCCTGTAGATGAACGGATAAGGTGGCGCAGGGCAGCCATTGGGGATCAGACGCCCGTACTACGCGGTTCGCCACGTGGTGACTGGATATTAAGCCGCCGTTTATCCGTTCGGGAAGCGTCTTGACTGCCTAGTCACGCCAGAACGGTTTGGACAGCTCGTTCATTCGGTCGCCAGGGCTGATGCCCAGGTCGGACAGTTCACGGCTATCAAGCTGAGACAGTTGGCGCCGTTCATAGGCCTGGCGTAGCCATTTGGCGAGGATCGAAGCGGCTCGACTTAACAACCGCTTATAGCTGTGGGATGGCGTGTCCATGGCGTGCACCTTTCATGAGGTCTTGGAACACCATGTTCAGCGAGAGGATGTGACCGATACAGATACACTGGAGTTAAATTGTACTGCTTAACTGTTGTATTTTTTAAACTGTACCTGTCCACGAATTGTGTCACTGTTTTCCCGTTGAAAACCCATACCCCGAAAACAACAAAGCCCGCCTCCGGTTTCCCGGGGCGGGCTTTGCTTTGACAAATCAGGGTGCTGGCGGTGGACCCGGTAGGTCAGGGCCAGCGAGCGCTAAATCAGCGCCAGAACGGCTTGCTCAGCTCTTCGTAGCGTTGAGCTTCGCTGATGCCTGCGTCAGCCAGCAGACGCGAATCCAGACGAGCCAGTTGGTGGCGGCTGGAGATGCGGCGCTGCCACAACATCAGGTTGGCGATAACGCGCAGAGGCAGGGAGGCCTGGGTGTTTACAGCTTTTTCTTCGAAGAACAGATCGGAACTGAGTGTACGTTCCATGATGACATCCTTCCGCTTGTGGCGGGATTAGGTAGTGGTTTAACTGACGCCAATGATCCTCTTCCGACGCAAGACTCTCTAGATACAGTTCACCTGTATTGTGAGGGGCCAGTTAACTGTTTATGGGTGCTGTACTGTACAGAAATGAGGCAACTGTACCTATCTGCACTGAAGTGGTGCGAAACTGGTGTTTTCGAGGTGATGTGTGGGATATTTCGGTAGGAAATGACCGGTACAGCAGTACAGTTTTTTGCAGGAGTGGCGTTGAGAATGCCGGGCTGATGAAACTGTTTTTGCATCAGCCCGGATCTGTATCAATCACGCCTTGAGCATATGCCCGGTTTCTTCCAGGTTGATGTGCCAGCTCAGTGCTTCGCGCAGGATGTGGGGCGTATGCCCGCCGACGGCGCAAGCAGCGTTGAAGTAACTGTTCAGGGCATCGCGATAGGCAGGGTGCACACAGTTATCGATGATCACCCGCGCTCGTTCCCGTGGCGCCAGGCCACGCAGGTCGGCAAGCCCAACTTCGGTGACCAGGATATCGACGTCATGCTCGGTGTGGTCCACATGGCTGACCATCGGCACCACGCTGGAAATCGCCCCGCCTTTAGCAATGGATTTGGTAACAAAGATCGCCAGGTGCGCATTGCGCGCGAAATCCCCGGAGCCGCCAATACCATTCATCATCCGCGTGCCGCAGACATGGGTGGAGTTGACGTTGCCGTAGATGTCGAACTCCAGCGCGGTGTTGATGCCGATGATGCCCAGGCGACGCACCACTTCCGGATGGTTGGAGATCTCTTGCGGGCGCAGCACCAGTTTGTCCTTGTACTTCTCCAGGTTGCCGAATACGTCGGCATTGCGCCGTTCTGACAAGGTGATCGAGCTGCCCGAAGCAAAGCTCAGCTTGCCCGCGTCGATCAGGTCGAAGGTCGAATCCTGCAACACTTCCGAATACATGGTCAGGTCTTCGAACGGCGATTCGATCAAGCCACACATTACTGCATTGGCGATATTGCCGATGCCGGCCTGCAACGGGCCGAGTTTGTTGGTCATGCGGCCGGCGTCGACTTCCTGCTTGAGGAAATTGATCAGGTGATTGGCGATGCCTTGGGTGTCGCTGTCGGGTGGCGTCACGGTCGAGGCGGAATCGGCCTGGTTGGTGATGACGATGGCGGCGATCTTTTCCGGTGGGATCGGAATAGCAGTGCTGCCAATCCGGTCATCGACCTTCACCAGCGGGATCGGCGTACGGGTTGGCCGGTACGTCGGGATATAAATGTCGTGCAGCCCTTCCAGGTTCGGGTTGTGCGCCAGGTTGATCTCGACGATCACCTGCTTGGCGAAAATCGCAAAGCTGGCCGAGTTGCCCACAGACGTGGTGGGCACAATATGGCCTTGCTCAGTGATCGCGACCGCTTCAATCACCGCAATATCCGGTAGCTTGAGCTGATTGTTGCGCAGCTGCTCGACGGTTTCCGACAGGTGCTGGTCGATAAACATCACTTCGCCGGCGTTGATCGCCTTGCGCAAGGTGCTGTCGACCTGGAACGGCATGCGTCGCGACAGTACGCCCGCTTCGGTCAGTTGCTTGTCCAGGTCATTTCCCAGGCTGGCGCCGGTCATCAGGGTGATTTTCAGCGGCGAGGTCTTGGCGCGTTCGGCCAGAGCGTGGGGGACGGCCTTGGCTTCACCGGCACGGGTGAAGCCGCTCATGCCGACGGTCATGCCGTCCTCGATCAGTGCGGCGGCGTCTGCCGCGCTCATGACCTTGTTCAACAACGAAGGCAAGCGGATACGATCACGGTACATGGATTGTTATCTCAGGCTACGGAAGCAAGGTGCGCAGTTTAGTGATTTCAAAAAAATTCGGCCCGCTACCATGGTCGAATGCCAGGCAGCGATTTAGAGCCTTTGGTCGGGTTTCATGAGGTAATAAAAAACCCCAGCCTACAGGAGGCCGGGGTTTCGAGTATTGCGCTGAAGCAGTGTTACTCGACGGCTTTGACCATGTCTTCGATGACCTTCTTGGCATCACCGAAGACCATCATGGTCTTGTCCAGGTAGAACAGCTCGTTGTCCAAGCCGGCGTAGCCGCTGGCCATTGAGCGTTTGTTGACGATGATCGTCTTGGCCTTGAAGGCTTCGAGAATCGGCATGCCCGCGATCGGTGAGTTCGGATCGTTCTTGGCGGCCGGGTTGACCACGTCGTTCGCGCCCAGTACCAGCACCACGTCGGCCTGGCCGAACTCGGAGTTGATGTCTTCCATCTCGAACACCTGGTCGTAAGGCACTTCGGCCTCGGCGAGCAGGACGTTCATGTGCCCTGGCATACGGCCGGCCACTGGGTGGATCGCGTACTTCACGGTGACGCCGTGGTGGGTCAGCTTCTCGGTCAGTTCCTTGAGCGCATGTTGTGCACGTGCTACGGCCAGGCCGTAACCCGGGACGATGATCACGGTATCGGCGTTGGTCAGCAGGAAGGTCGCGTCGTCAGCCGAGCCCGATTTGACCGGGCGTGCTTCTTTAGAGCCCGCCGCTGCACCGGCATCCGGCGCATTGCCGAAACCGCCGAGCAGTACATTAAAGAAGGAACGGTTCATCGCCTTGCACATGATGTACGACAGAATCGCGCCGCTGGAGCCCACCAGAGAGCCGGCGATGATCAGCATCGAGTTGTTCAGCGAAAAACCGATGCCCGCCGCTGCCCAGCCGGAGTAGCTGTTGAGCATCGAGACGACCACAGGCATGTCCGCACCGCCGATAGGGATGATGATCAGCACGCCAAGCACGAAGGCCAGGGCCAGCATCAGCGCGAAGGCGGTGAGGTTGCCGGTGAACATGAACGCCAGGCCCAGGCCCAGCGTAGCGAGGCCGAGCACAAGGTTCAGTTTGTGCTGGCCGCCGAACTGTACCGGTGCGCCCTGGAACAGGCGGAACTTGTACTTGCCGGACAATTTGCCGAAGGCGATCACCGAACCGGAGAAGGTAATGGCACCGATGGCCGCGCCGAGGAACAGTTCCAGGCGGTTACCGGCAGGAATCGAGTCGCCCAGGTGTTTGACGATGCCCAGGGACTGCGGCTCGACCACCGCGGCAATCGCGATGAACACTGCAGCCAGGCCGATCATGCTGTGCATGAACGCTACCAGTTCAGGCATCTTGGTCATTTCTACGCGCTTGGCCATGATCGAGCCGGCGGTGCCGCCGATCAGCAGGCCAACGATTACGTATCCAATGCCTGCGGTAGCCAACTCAGCGCCCAGCTTATAGATGAGGCCCACGGTGGTGAGCACCGCCAGCGCCATGCCGAGCATGCCGAACAGGTTGCCGCGTCGCGACGTGGTGGGGTGCGACAGGCCCTTGAGAGCCTGGATGAAGCAGATCGACGCGATCAAGTAGAGCGTCGTGACGAGATTCATGCTCATTACTTAGGCGCCTCTTCTTTTACTTTCGGGGCTTTCTTCTTGAACATCTCAAGCATTCTGCGGGTGACCAGGAAGCCGCCGAACACGTTGACTGCGGCGAGTGCCACGGCCAGGGTGCCCATAGTCTTGCCCAGTGGCGTGACAGTGAGGGCCGCAGCCAGCATGGCGCCGACGATCACGATCGCGGAAATGGCGTTGGTTACCGCCATCAATGGTGTGTGCAGCGCGGGGGTAACGTTCCAGACCACGTGGTAACCGACATAAATCGCCAGCACAAAGATGATCAGGTTGTAGATACCGGGGGAGATAAGCTCTTCCATCGTCTGAATCCCTGCTTAGGCGTTTTTGCGGATGACTTGGCCGTCGCGGCACATCAGGCACGCGGCGACGATGTCGTCTTCGAGGTTGATTTCAAACTGCCCTTCCTTGGTGAAGACCAGCTTCAGGAAGTCCAGCAGGTTGCGCGCGTACAAGGCTGACGCATCGGCGGCGACAGCGCCGGCGAGGTTGGTCGGGCCGCAAATGATCACGCCGTTCTCGACGACCACCTGGTCGGCAACTGTCAGAGGGCAGTTGCCACCTTGGGCAGCGGCAAGGTCGATCACCACGGAGCCGGGCTTCATCTGTGCGACGGTTTCGGCGCTGAGCAAGGTCGGCGCTTTGCGGCCGGGAATCAGGGCGGTGGTAATGACAATGTCGGCCTGCTTGGCGCGTTCGTGCACGGCCAGGGCCTGGCGTTGCATCCAACTGGTCGGCATTGGGCGGGCGTAGCCGCCGACACCGACGGCGCATTCGCGCTCTTCATCGGTCTCGTAAGGCACGTCGACAAACTTGGCGCCGAGGGATTCGATCTGCTCTTTAACGGCCGGGCGTACGTCAGACGCTTCGATCACTGCACCGAGGCGTTTCGCGGTGGCGATGGCTTGCAGGCCTGCAACGCCGGCGCCGAGGATCAGCACGCGTGCGGCCTTCACGGTGCCTGCGGCGGTCATCAGCATCGGCATGAAGCGCGGGTAGTGATGAGCGGCAAGCAGCACGGCTTTATAGCCGGCAATGTTGGCCTGGGACGACAGCACGTCGAGGCTTTGAGCGCGCGAGGTCCGCGGCGCAGCTTCGAGGGCAAAGGCGGTGATGCCGCGCTCCGCGAGCTTGGCGATGGTTTCGTTACTGAACGGGTTGAGCATGCCCACCAATACGGTGCCGCTTTTGATCAGCGCAAGTTCGCTGTCGCTGGGGGCTACCACCTTGAGGATCAGCTCGGCGCCAAACGCATCGTTGGCACTGCCAATGGTTGCGCCTGCCGTTTCATAGGCACTGTCGACGACGCTGGCTTTGATGCCGGCTCCGCTTTGTACAGTGACCTTATGGCCCTGGCCGATCAGCTTCTTGATGGTTTCCGGGGTGGCAGCCACCCGCGTTTCACCGGTCTGGGTTTCGAGAGGAACACCAATGTGCACGTCAAATCTCCTGCATGATCTTTTTGCTTTTGATCTTTTTGTAAAAAGGCCAGTGCACCGCGAGTGGCGCAACTGGGGCGGCCGATCAGCACGATCCCGCTGAAATGACAGCGGGGCGCGGCATTTTGCAGGCGAACTTTACGGCCTTCAAGGGATTATGACGGGTGACGAAAAATTAACTACAAGTCACCCTGTGACTGATTGTCGCAACACGCTGAAATAACCTCTTCAAATACATGGGCTTAAAGGGCTGCAGGCGCTTCTGCAATCTTTTGACATCGTTGGTGTGAATAGTCGGTCATTGGCTTGTATTAGTCGCTGCAAGCCATATAGATCATGGCTTTGAGTCCTATTTTCGCCTGACAGATACAGTCTGTTGAAATGCGACATATATGTATATCTGTAGGATTGAAAATTTGCTGACTACAGAGTCAATAATGTTATTTTGACCTTTAAATACAAGGGCTGTAGCGCTGTGACTGGTCGATCAGCCAGTCCCTGAATGCGTGTAATGAAGCGGATTCGACCTTTCTGTCAGGAATCATCAAGTAATAGGCCTTCGAACTGCTCAGTGCTTCGGGGCTTGTGATCACCAGTTGGCCGTCCTCTAGTTCGCGTTGAATGAGGAAGGGCGGGATCAGCGCGATCCCCATGTCATGCATGGCGGCCTGAGACAACATCGAGAATAGCTCGTAACGGGGGCCTGTCATGTCGCGAGGTACGCTCAGCTGCTGGGCGTTGAACCACTGGCGCCACGCGTAAGGTCTCGTCGTTTGCTGCAGGAGGGGCAGTTCTGCGATTTCCTGGGGGCTGAGTTGCGTGCTGTTACCAAGCAGTCGCGGGCTGCACACAGGGACAGGATTCTCTCCCATCAGGCGGTGCGATTCCGTACCGGACCAATCGGCATCGCCGAAGTAGATGGCGGCGTCGAATTCGGTATCGGCAAACAGGAAGGGCCGTGTTCGGTTCGTCAGGTTGACCGTGACCTCAGGATGTTGGCGTTGGAAATCCTTGAGGCGAGGGATCAGCCACTGAGTACCAAATGTCGGGACCACGGCCAACTCGATGGTGTTAGCGCCCTGCTGACCCATGACGGAAAGCGTGTCGCGCTCCACCGCATCCAGTTGCGTGGCTACGCGGCGGCTGTATGACAGCCCTGCTTCCGTCAGTTTTACCCCTCGGCGTGAGCGACGAAACAGCTCGACACTCAAAAACTCCTCAAGGCTGGCGATCTGTCGACAGATGGCGCCTTGAGTGATCGAAAGCTCGTGTGCGGCCTTGGTAAAGCTTTCGTGGCGGGCCGCCGCTTCAAAACTGACCAAGGCGGTAGTACTGGGAATTTTTCTGCGCATATACCGTGTCCTCACATGTAAAGCGCATATGCGCGCTTTTTGGCGGTTTCGAAGTGAGAAATTAGCACAACCCTATGCGGAAACCTCGTTTGCTCCGAGCGCTTGTCGCGCCTAGGCTGGTTCCACGACATCCGTTTCTTTCCGCGAGGACTTATTCATGGCTGGCAAGGCAAGCTTCAACTGGATCGATCCACTGCTGCTGGATCAACAGCTCACCGAAGAAGAGCGCATGGTGCGCGACAGTGCCGAGCAGTTCGCCCAGGACAAGCTGGCGCCGCGCGTGCTTGAAGCCTTTCGCCATGAAAAGACCGACCCTGCGATTTTTCGCGAGATGGGCGAGACCGGTTTGCTCGGTGCGATGATTCCTGAGCAGTACGGCGGCAGTGGCTTGAATTACGTCAGTTATGGGTTGATCGCGCGCGAAGTGGAGCGCGTCGACTCCGGCTATCGCTCGATGATGAGTGTGCAGTCTTCGCTGGTGATGGTGCCGATCAACGAGTTCGGCACCGAGGCGCAGAAACAGAAGTACTTGCCGAAGTTGGCGTCTGGGGAATGGATCGGCTGTTTCGGCCTGACCGAGCCCAATCATGGGTCTGATCCAGGTGCTATGATTACCCGGGCTCGAAAAGTGGACGGCGGTTACAGCTTGACGGGCGCGAAGATGTGGATCACCAACAGCCCGATCGCGGATGTGTTTGTGGTGTGGGGCAAGGACGACGCCGGTGACATCCGTGGCTTTGTCTTGGAGAAAGGCTGGAAGGGCCTGAGTGCGCCGGCGATTCATGGCAAAGTCGGGCTTCGCGCTTCTATCACCGGTGAAATCGTCATGGACAATGTGTTCGTGCCGGAAGAGAACATTTTTCCGGACGTGCGTGGTCTGAAGGGGCCTTTCACCTGTCTCAACTCTGCGCGTTATGGCATTTCTTGGGGGGCTTTGGGTGCTGCTGAGTTCTGCTGGCATACCGCTCGCCAATACACCCTGGATCGCCAGCAATTCGGGCGTCCATTGGCTGCAACCCAACTGATCCAGAAGAAATTGGCCGACATGCAGACCGAGATCACTCTGGCCCTGCAAGGCTGCCTGCGTCTGGGGCGTATGAAGGATGAGGGTACGGCAGCGGTTGAAATCACTTCGATCATGAAGCGCAACTCCTGTGGCAAATCCCTGGATATCGCGCGTATGGCGCGCGACATGCTCGGCGGCAACGGTATTTCCGACGAGTTCGGCGTGGCGCGCCACCTGGTCAATCTGGAGGTCGTGAATACCTATGAAGGTACTCATGACGTGCATGCTCTGATTCTGGGGCGTGCGCAAACCGGTCTTCAGGCGTTCTATTAATAGGAGCACGGCCATGGGCGCGCTTTCGCATCTGCGGGTACTGGATCTATCGCGAGTACTGGCGGGCCCCTGGTCCGGCCAGATCCTTGCGGACCTTGGGGCTGAAGTGATCAAGGTTGAGCGGCCGGGTAGCGGCGACGATACGCGCGCTTGGGGGCCGCCCTTTCTTAAGGATGCCTATGGCGAGAACACCAGTGAGGCGGCGTACTACCTGTCGGCCAATCGCAATAAGCAGTCGGTGACGATCGATTTCACGCGGCCGGAGGGGCAGGCGCTGGTGCGTGAGCTGGCGGCCAAGTCGGACATCCTCATTGAAAACTTCAAGGTGGGCGGGCTTGCCGCGTATGGGTTGGACTATGAGTCGCTCAGGGAGATCAATCCCGAGTTGATCTACTGCTCGATCACGGGCTTTGGCCAGACCGGGCCCTACGCGGCGCGGGCGGGCTATGACTTCATGATTCAGGGGTTGGGCGGCCTCATGAGCCTGACCGGTCGCCCTGAGGGGGATGACGGTGCCGGGCCAGTAAAGGTGGGTGTGGCGCTGACGGACATTCTTACGGGGCTTTACTCTACAGTGGCGATACTAGCGGCACTGGCTCATCGGGATCATGACGGTGGCGGGCAGCACATCGATATGGCGTTACTGGATGTGCAGGTGGCCTGTCTGGCCAACCAGGCGATGAATTACCTGACGACAGGGGCGTCGCCAAAGCGACTGGGTAATGCGCATCCGAATATCGTGCCCTATCAGGATTTCCCTACCGCCGACGGTGATTTCATCCTGACAGTGGGTAATGACGCGCAGTTTCGTAAGTTTGCCGAAGTGGCTGGGCAGCCACAGTGGGCGGATGATCCGCGCTTCGCTACTAATAAGGTGCGGGTAGCGAATCGAGCGGAACTGATTCCTTTGATTCGTCAGGCGACGGTGTTCAAGACGACGGCTGAGTGGGTGTCGCAGTTGGAGCGCGTGGGCGTGCCTTGTGGGCCGATCAATGACCTGGCGCAGGTGTTCGCCGACCCTCAGGTCAAGGCGCGCGGGTTGGCAATGGCGCTGCCCCATGCGTTGGCGGGGATGGTGCCTCAGGTTGCCAGTCCAATACGGTTGTCCAAGACGCCGGTGGAGTACCGCAATGCGCCTCCTCTGCTGGGTGAGCATACGGCTCAAGTGCTTCAGGATGTATTGGGGTTGGGCGCGGCGAATGTGGTTGCTCTTAAGGCGGCAGGTGTTATTTGAGTCGCATCTTCTATATAGAAGATGCTGATGGCCCTTTATTGGTGGTTTTTTAATCAATTTTAACTAATTGATAGAAAAGCAAAATCAAGGGTTGACGGCAGATTTCAGACGTCTATAATTCGCCCCACTTCCGGCGCAGTCGAAACGGAAAACTCCTTGGTAAACAATGAGTTATGTAGTTTTCGGCAGTAGGTTGCTTCAGTTCATCGAAGCCAAAAGGAAGTTGAAAAAGAGGTGTTGACAGCAGCGTGTAACGCTGTAGAATTCGCCTCCCGCTGACGAGAGATCGGAAGCGCAAGTGGTTGAAGTTGTTGAAGAAATCTTCGAAAGCTTCTGAAAA